>JBILIK010000022.1:0-43101 GCA_044350025.1 Polaromonas sp.
CAGCGCCGACACATCGGCCGTCGCTGCAAAAAACGGGTTGTGGGACACATGCGCCCAGGACTCGAAGGGAACGGCGAGGTCGCCAATCTGCGTCATACAGCCCATAAAGCGTGTGCCGTACTGCGCCGCCAGCCATTTTTTGGCGACAGCGCCAGCGGCCACCATGGGGGCCGTCAAGCGGGCCGATGACCGGCCGCCGCCGCGCGGGTCGCGCAGGCCGTATTTGTGCAGGTAGGTGTAGTCGGCGTGACCGGGGCGAAAAGTGTCCAGGATGTTGCCGTAGTCCTTGCTGCGCTGGTCGGTGTTTTTGATCAGCAGGCAGATCGGCGTGCCGGTGGTCTTGCCTTCGTAAACGCCGGAGAGTATCTCGACCGCATCGGGCTCGTTGCGCTGCGTCACGTGCCGGCTGGTGCCGGGCCGGCGGCGGTCCAGGTCGTGCTGAATGTCGGCTTCCGACAAATCCATCCCTGGCGGGCAGCCGTCGATCACGCAGCCAATGGCCGGGCCGTGGGATTCACCGAAGTTGGTGACCGCGAAGAGTTGTCCGAAGGTGTTGCCGCTCATGGGCGCTGATTATCCACCGGCCAAGGGGAGCCCCGGCTTAGCTTGGCTTGGCCTCGTCTTCGGACGGCCAGTCACGGATGTAGGCCTTGAGCATCTGGTTTTCGAAGTTCTGACTGTCCACCACGGCTTTGGCCACATCGTAAAAACTGATCACACCCATCAACACCTTGTGTTCCACCACCGGCATGTAGCGTGCATGGCTTTCAAGCATCATGCGCCGCACATCGTCAATTTCGGTGTCCGGAGTGCAGGTCAGGGGCTGGCTGTCCATGGCCTGGTCTACCAGCGTACTGCCGATCTCTCCGCCGTTTTTGACAATGCTCTTGATCACCTCGCGAAAAGTCAACATGCCCGCCAGCGCGCCCTGTGACATCACCACCAAAGAGCCGATGTCTTTGTCGGCCATGGTTTGGGTGGCCCGGGACAAGGGTTCGTCAGGCTGCACGGTAAAAAGAGTGCTGCCCTTGACACGCAATATGTCTGCGACTTTCATTTCCGGTCTCCTGAATGTTGTTGCCACCCGCATGACCTTTGGCACTGAGCGCAAGACCGGCGGGGCACAGTGCCAATATAGCCCACAATCGGGCTCAATCCGCCGGCTGCGGCGGGGTTTTAAGACTTCTTCAGGAGACAGCATGCCTGGTTACTCAGACCCCGGCTTTGACACACTGGCCTTGCACGCGGGCGCGCAACCCGACCCTGGCACCGGCGCGCGGGCCGTGCCCATCCATTTAACGACCTCCTTTGTCTTTGAGTCCAGCGAGCACGCGGCCAGCCTGTTCAACCTGGAGCGTGCAGGCCATGTTTACTCACGCATCAGCAACCCGACCAATGCCGTGCTTGAGCAGCGCATCTCGGCGCTCGAAGGCGGCATAGGCGCGATTGCCACTGCCAGCGGCCAGGCAGCGCTCCACCTGAGCATTGCCACGCTGATGGGCGCAGGCTCGCACATGGTGGCCAGCAGCGCGCTGTACGGCGGCTCGCACAATCTGCTGCACTTCACGCTGCGCCGCTTCGGCATTGACACCACGTTTGTGCCGCCCGGCGACCATGACGCCTGGCGCGCGGCCGTGCGTCCCAACACCAAGCTCTTTTTTGGCGAAACCGTCGGCAACCCCGGCCTGGACGTGCTCGACATCGAGGCCGTGGCCGCCATCGCCCATGCGGCCAAGGTGCCGCTGCTGGTGGACTCGACCCTGACCTCGCCTTGGCTGATCAAACCCTTCGATCTGGGCGCTGACCTGGTCTATCACTCGGCCACCAAGTTCCTCAGCGGTCACGGCACGGTGATCGGCGGGCTGGTCGTTGATGGCGGCTCGTTTGACTGGGAAGCATCGGGCAAGTTTGCCGAGCTGACCGAACCCTACGCCGGCTTTCACAACATGGTCTTCAGCGAAGAAAGCACTGTGGGCGCTTTCTTGCTGCGCGCGCGCCGCGAAGGCCTTCGCGACTTCGGCGCCTGCATGAGCCCGCATACCGCCTGGCTCATCCTGCAAGGCATCGAAACCTTGCCGCTGCGCATGGCCCGCCACATGAGCAACACCGAGAAAGTGGTCGAGTTTCTGGCCGCACACCCGCTGGTGTCGCGCGTCGGCCACCCGATGCTGCCCGGTCACCCCAGCCATGCGTTGGCGAAAAAATTGCTGCCGCGCGGCGCCGGCTCGGTGTTCAGCTTTGACATTCGCGGCAGCCGCGCCCAAGGCCAGGCTTTTGTCGAGGCACTCAAGGTCTTCAGCCACCTGGCCAACGTTGGCGACTGCCGCAGCCTGGTGATTCACCCGGCCAGCACCACACACTTCCGCATGAGCGACGAAGCGCTGGCCGCCGGCGGCATCACCCAGGGCACCATCCGCCTGAGCATCGGCCTGGAAGACCCGGACGATTTGATTGAGGACCTCAAGCGCGCTTTAAAAGCCGCCGAAAAAGCAACGACCGGAGCCGCCACATGAAGCTCAGCGTTCTGGGCGCACCCACCTACTGCTACACCGGCGGCAAGGCCTTTGACGCGGCCAAGCCGACGGCCGTCTTCATCCACGGTGTGCTCAATGACCACAGCGTTTGGATCTTGCAAAGCCGCTTTCTGGCGCACCACGGCTGGAACGTGCTGGCCGTCGATTTGCCCGGCCATTGCCGCAGCGGCGGGGAAGCGCCGGCCAGTGTTGAGGCGGCGGCTGATTTCATCGCCGCACTGCTGGATGCCGCCGGCGTAGCGCGCGCCGCCTTGATAGGCCACAGCTGGGGCTCTTTGATCGCGCTCGAAGCGGCGGCCCGCTTGGGCGAGCGCATCAGCCACTTGGTGATGGTGGGCACGGCCTACCCCATGAAGGTCTCTGCAGCGCTACTCGACGCGTCCCTCAACGAGCCGATGAAAGCGCTGAAAATGATCAATGTCTTTTCACGCAGCACACTGGCGCCGCCGCCCTCGGTGCTGGGGCCTGGCACCTGGGTCTATGGCAGCAGCCTGGCGCTGGGCCGGCGGGTGCTGGCCAGCAACCCGGCGGTCAATGTGTTTCACCGCGGCTTTGTGGCTTGCGACAGCTACGCCAACGGCGAAGAAGCCATGGCCGCAGTGAGCTGCCCGGTGCTGATGCTGCTGGGCGCGCAAGACCAGATGACACATCCGAAGGCCGCCCAGACATTGATTGCCAGTGCCAATGCCAGCGGCAAAGCCTGCAAAGTGATTGCGCTGCCCGTCGGTCACCACCCAATGAGCGAGGCACCCGAGCCTACGCTGCAAGCCATCCGCGATTTTTTGCAGCCATGAATCCTGCCCGCAAAGCTGAAGCTGCTAAACCTGCCCGCGTCGCCCTGGACGCGGCCGACATCTCGCGCGTGATCGAAATGGCCTGGGAAGACCGCACCAGCTTTGAGGCGATCGAGCAGCAGTTCGGCTTGAACGAAGCCGCCGTGATCGCGCTGATGCGGCGCGAGCTCAAGCGCAGTTCTTTCAAGATGTGGCGTGAACGCGTGAGCGGCCGGGCCACCAAGCACGACGCGCTGCGCAGCCCTGAGGTCACGCGCCACCGCGCCAGCCACACCCGCCAGGCCTGAAGCCGGGGCGCCCAGCCCCTCAGAGCACTTCGCGCAGCCGCGTTTCGGCCCAGCCGGCACGAGCCCGCAGCTTGTCCGTGGCCAGCGTTCTGTCGAGCAAAAGTGCATCGACCAAGGGCTCGATGGTGGTGCTGTCCGGATTCACCAGCAGCACAAAGTTCGACGCCTTGTCACTGTCGGTGTCGACCAGCTGCCCGACCCAGTCAAGCTGCATCAAGGTGTCCAACACGGGCTCAAGCGCAAGAGCATCCACCCGCAGCTGCTGGGCCAGTGCCGAGGCTGGCATGCCACGCGGCGTGCTGCCCCGGCTGTGCTCCAGGCTCTGCAAAGTCTCCAGTGCCAGCTGAAACTGCCAGCCATGCGCCCCGCCACGCCGGCTCACACCCGCCAGCAAGCTGGGCAAATAAGCCGTGATCACCGCGCCCATGAGCACGATGATCCAGGCCAGGTAAATCCACACCAGCAAGATTGGCAGCGTGGCAAAGGCGCCGTAAACAGCTGAGTAAGTAGGCACCAGCCCCAGGTAAAAAGTCAGCAGCTTTTTAGCGGCAGCAATACCGACAGCCACAAAGCCACCGCCCACCCAAGCATGGGCCCACTTCACGAAGGTGTTGGGCATGTAGTGGTAAAGCGCGGCCAGGCTGCCAGCCAGGCAAACAAATTCCAGCGTGTCCACCAGAAATTGCAGCAGCGCCGCAGGCGCAGCGGCCCCGTTGCGAACGAAAGGCAGCAAGTAAGAGGTGGCGGCCAGGCTGGCGGCCAGCAGCAAAGGGCCCAGGGTGACAGCGGCCCAGTAAATCAGCACCCGCTGCCCGAAAGGACGGGGCTTGCGCACGCGCCATATGTTGTTGAGCGTGCGGTCTATGGTCAGCACCAGGGCGATGGCGGTCACAACCAGCACCGCCAGACCCGCCACACCGAGCCGGCTGGCCTGGCGCGTGAACTGCGTCAGGTAACCCAACACCTGGCGTGCGATGTTGTCGGGGATCAGGCTTTCGACCAGCCAGATTTGCAGCGTCCCCTGCAACTTGGCAAACATCGGGAAAGCCGTGAAGATGGCCAGCGCCACCGTGAAAAAAGGCACCAGCGCGATCGATGTGGTGAACGTCAAGCTGCTGGCCGTCAAGCCCAAACGGTCATCCCTGAAGCGTTGTCGCAGGGTGATCGCCGTGTCACGCCAGGGAAATTTTGAAAGGTCGGCCAGGAGCTGCTGCAAATTCATGCCGGTATCATGCCATCAGCATGAATAAAACCCGCCAAATCGACACCACACGCTGGCTGGCCACCGCCAGCCTCACCGGGCTGATTGCCCTTGGCCTGGCCTGGGAGTTATGGCTGGCACCTGTGCGTCCGGGCGGCTCGCTGCTGGCGCTCAAGGTGCTGCCGCTGGTGCTGCCGCTGGCCGGCGTACTCAAAAACCGCATGTACACCTACCGATGGCTGAGCCTCTTGGTTTGGCTCTACTTCATTGAGGGCACGGTGCGCGCCTGGAGCGACGCCGCACCCGGCAACTACCTGGCCATGATAGAAATTGTTTTGTGTCTCTTGCTGTTTGCGGCTTGCGCCATGCATGTGCGGGTGCGGCTGAAGCAAGCATGAGCCTGCCTTTTTTAGAACAACTGCGCAACATTTGCGGCCAGGCGCATGTGCTCACAGAGGGCGACCTGAGTGCCTGGGAAGTCGATTGGCGTAAACGCTCTTACGGCAAAGCCCTGGCCGTGGTGCGCCCGGGCAACACAGAGGAGGTGGCGCAGGTCGTCAAAGCTTGCCTGGCCGCCAGGGTCAGCCTGGTGCCGCAAGGCGGCAACACCGGTCTGGTGGTCGGCTCCACGCCAGACGACAGCGGCAGCCAGTTGGTGCTGAGCCTGCAACGCTTGCGCGCCGTGCGCGAGATCGACGCCGCCAACCTGACCATCACCGTTGAAGCTGGTTGCGTGCTGCAACACCTTCAAGAGGCGGCGCTGCAAGCTGGTTTTTTGTTTCCGCTGAGTCTGGCCGCTGAAGGCAGCTGCACGATTGGCGGCAACCTGGCCACCAACGCCGGCGGCACCCAGGTGCTGCGCTACGGCAATGCACGCGAGCTCTGCCTGGGCCTCGAAGTGGTCACCGCCGCCGGCGAAGTCTGGCACGGCCTGTCGGGCTTGCGCAAAGACAACACAGGCTATGACCTGCGCGACCTGTACATCGGCAGTGAAGGCACGCTGGGCGTGATCACCGCCGCCACGCTCAAGTTGTACCCGCTGCCGGCTGCGCGCCTGACCGCCTGGGCTGCTGTCGCTTCGATGGACGAGGCCGTGGCAGTGCTCGGTTTGGCGCAGCAGCACCTGGGCGCCAACCTGACCGGCTTTGAAGTGATGGGCCAGTTTGCGCTGAGTCTGGTGGTCAAGCACTTTGCCCAGCTCAAGGTTCCTTTTCATGACAGCGCCGCCTTTGGCGTGCTGCTCGAATGCTCGGACCAGGAGTCCGAAACGCATGCGCGTGCGCTGTTTGAGCGCCTGCTGGAAGCCGCACTGGCCAAGGGCTGCATAAGCGACGCCGTGGTGGCCGAAAGCCTGGCCCAGGCCAGGCAGCTCTGGCATGTGCGCGAAAGCATTCCACTGGCGCAAGCCGAAGAAGGCCTGAACATCAAACACGACATTTCAGTGCCGGTCTCGCGCATTCCAGAGTTCGTGCGCAATACCGACGCCCTCTTGCAAAAAGAAATCCCCGGCGTACGGCTGGTCAACTTCGGCCATCTGGGCGACGGTAATTTGCACTACAACGTGCAAGCCCCGGCGGGCGTCGATGCGCAAGCCTTCTTGCGCGAACACGAAGACGAGGTCAACAACCTGGTCTTTGACACGGTGCAGCGCTTTGGTGGTTCGATTTCGGCCGAGCACGGCGTGGGGACCCTCAAGGTCAGCAAGCTGGAGCAGCACAAATCCCCCGTCGCCCTCGGCCTGATGCGCTCCATCAAGACTGCCCTCGACCCGCACAAGCTGATGAACCCGGGCAAATTGCTGCGCATATAATATGCGCATAAACAATGGATTGAAATAATGCTCAATTTCAACAACGCTCCCAAGAAGCCGACCAACCTTTCACTTAATTCGAAAGTGCTGGAGAAAGCGCGCGAGTTGGGGATGAATGTGTCGCAGACCGTAGACACCCTGCTGGCCGCTGAAGTCCGCCGCTGCTATTGGCAAAAGTGGAACGAAGAAAACAAGGACGCCGTGGCGGAATACAACGCTCGCATTGCAAGCGAAGGCTTGCCACTGACCAAGTACAGGACCTTCTAATCTTGGCCCGCTTTGATGTCTATCCACACCCCGATGCTCTGGCCCGTAAAAACACACCGTTCCTGCTGGATGTTCAAAACGAATACATCGACAGCTTAGAGTCGCGAATCGTCATCCCTCTGCGGGCAGCTGCCTTGTACAAAACCCGTCTGCGGGATTTAAATCCTGGATTTGAAATTTTGGGCAAACAAGTTGTACTGGACACTGCGGCCATGGCAGCTTTACCGACGCGCGAACTGAACAAGTGCGTTGCAAATCTCCAAAGCCATCAAGAAGAAATAGTCGCTGCACTCGACTGTATTTTTGGATCTTATTGACATGACCTCATCGCCAAACCCTCTGCGCTCCCAGTACGAAGACTTCATGCGCCATGTTGACACGCACGGTGTCTTCAAGGCCGACCGCACCGGCACCGGCACCAAGAGTGTGTTTGGTTACCAGATGCGCTTTGACCTGAACGAAGGTTTTCCGCTGGTCACCACCAAAAAAGTTCACCTCAAATCCATCGTGCATGAACTTCTGTGGTTTTTGCAGGGCTCGAGCGATAACAACTGGCTCAAGGCGCGCGGCGTCAGCATCTGGGACGAATGGGCGCGCGAAGACGGTGACCTGGGACCTGTGTATGGCGTGCAGTGGCGCAGCTGGCCCACCCCCGAGGGCGGCCACATTGACCAGATCGCCGAAGTCATCAAGACGCTCAAGACCAACCCGGACTCGCGGCGCATCATCGTCAGCGCCTGGAACGTGGCCGACCTGTCCAAGATGGCGCTGATGCCCTGTCACGCTTTCTTCCAGTTTTATGTGGCGCCGTCTGATGTGCCCGGCCAGCCCGGCAAGCTCAGTTGCCAGCTGTACCAGCGCAGTGCTGATATTTTTCTGGGTGTGCCCTTCAACATCGCCAGCTATGCGCTGCTCACGCACATGGTGGCGCAGCAATGCGGCCTGGCGGTGGGCGACTTTATCTGGACCGGTGGCGACTGCCACATTTACAGCAACCACCACGAGCAAGTGGCGCTGCAACTGAGCCGCACGCCCCTGCCCTACCCGACGCTGCACATCAAGCGCCAGCCGGCTTCTATCTTTGACTACGAGTTCGAAGACTTTGAGTTTCTCGACTACCAGCACCACCCGGCCATCAAAGCGCCGGTGGCGGTCTGAGCCTACCCACTGTCATGCCCCGTATCAACCTGATCTTTGCCCGCGCCGCCAACGGCGTCATCGGCAAAGACAACACCATGCCCTGGCATCTGCCCGAAGACCTGGCGCACTTCAAGCGCCTGACGCAAGGCTGCCCGGTGGTCATGGGCCGCAAGACATGGGACTCGCTGCCGCCGCGCTTTCGGCCGCTGCCGGGGCGCAGCAACATCGTTGTCACGCGCCAGAATGACTGGCAGGCCGAAGGCGCGCTGCGAGCGGCCGGTCTGCCCGAGGCGCTGAGTCTTTGCGGCGATGCGCCCGACATCTGGGTCATAGGCGGTGCCGAGATTTACCGCCAGGCCGAACCCATGGCCGTGCGCGCCGAAGTCACCGAGATCGCGCAGGACTTTGAGGGCGACGCCTATGCGCCCGTGCTGGGTGCGGCCTGGCAAGAGGCCGCGCGCAGCGCACAACTGTCGGCCAGTGGCTTGGCTTTTAGTTTTGTGACTTACCTCAAACACGGGGACACAGCATCGTGAAAATTGCCACCTGGAACGTCAACTCGCTGGCCGTGCGGCTGCCTCAGGTGCTCGACTGGCTGGCCGCCAACCCGGTTGAAGTGCTGTGTTTGCAAGAGCTGAAAATTCCAGATGAAAAATTTCCGCTGCAAGCCCTTCACGACGCCGGCTACGGGCATTGCGCGGTGTTCGGTCAGAAAACTTACAACGGCGTGGCCCTGATCAGCCGCCTGCCGCTGCACGACGTCACTAAAAACATAGACGGTTTTGCCGACGAGCAGTCGCGTGTGATCGCCGCCACCATAGAGACAGCACAAGGCCCGCTGCGCCTGGTCAATGGCTATTTTGTGAACGGTCAGGCGCCAGACAGCGATAAGTTTGCCTACAAAATGCAGTGGCTGGACAGCCTGCGTGTCTGGTTGTCTCGGGAAATCAAGCGCACGCCGCGCCTGGTGCTGGTGGGCGACTTCAACATCACTTTGGACGACCGCGACAGCCATGACCCGCAGGGTCTGTACGAGACGATTCACCACACCACCCAGGAGCGCGAGCAGTTCAAGGCGCTGCTGAACCTGGGGCTGGTCGATGCCTTCCGGCTGTTTGATCAGCCCGACAAAAGCTATTCATGGTGGGATTACCGCGAGTTTGCTTTCAGGCGCAACCGCGGGCTGCGCATTGACTATATTTTGGTCAGCGAGCCGCTCAAGCCCCTGGTGGCGGGTTGCGTCATTGACAAGCTGCCCCGCAAAAACGAACGCCCCAGCGACCACGTTCCGGTGGTGGTGGAATTGGGCTGAAAGCCCGCGCTGGTCATCCGCTCGAAGGCGGGGATGGATTCCTGCCCCCCGATCAGGTCGAGGGCAGGCTTCGCAGGAATGAGGCAGTAGTGGCGCGACTGACGGGCTTATTCCAAACCCAGTTCCTGAATCTTGCGGGTGATGGTGTTGCGACCAATGCCCAGCTTTTGAGCGGCTTCAATGCGGCGCCCACGGGTGTTGCCCAGGGCGGTCTGAATCAGCTTGGACTCAAAACGACGCGTCAGCACGTCCCACACATCGGTTTGGCCAGCGAGCAGCAAAGCCAGCGCCTCGGTTTCCAGGCCGTTTTCCCAGCCACTGACCAAGCCTGGCGCTTGCGGGCCGGCCATCACCGGCAAAGCATGCAGCGCGTGGCTCAGAGCGTTGGATGTGACGGCGGTTTCAATCGGGCCTGACTCCAGGACTTCCACGGTGCTTGAACTTGTATCAATAGATGGCAAGGCTGCGTCCAGGGCTGCAGGCGATGCTTGCAGCACTTCGGGTGGCAAATCTTTGGCTTCTACAACATGCGATGGCGCCATGACGGTGAGCCAGTGACAGATGTTTTCAAGCTGCCGCACATTGCCGGGAAAGTTAAAGGTGCTGAGCAGCTGCAGCGCCTGATCTGTGATTCGCTTGGGCTCAACGCCCAGTTGCTTGGCGCTTTGCTGCAGAAAATGGCGCGTCAGCATGAACACGTCTTCACGGCGCTCGCGCAGCGCAGGCAGGCGCAGGCGGATCACGTTCAGGCGGTGAAAAAGGTCTTCGCGGAAGGCGCCGTCTTTGACGCGCTGCTCCAGGTCCTGGTGGGTGGCAGCGATGACGCGCACATTGGCCTTGACCGCGTTATGACCGCCGACGCGGTAAAAATGACCGTCGCTGAGCACGCGCAGCAAGCGCGTTTGCAGATCAAAGGGCATGTCGCCGATTTCATCTAAAAACAGCGTGCCGCCATCGGCCTGCTCAAAGCGGCCACGGCGCATGGTCTGGGCACCCGTGAAGGCGCCGCGCTCGTGGCCGAAGAGCTCGGATTCCAGCAGATCTTTGGGTATGGCTGCGGTATTGATGGCAATGAAGGGCCCGGCGGCGCGCTGCGAATGCTTGTGCAGAGCGCGCGCCACCAGCTCTTTGCCGGAGCCCGACTCACCGGTGATCATGACCGTGACCTGGCTCTGGCTAAGCCGGCCAATGGCGCGAAACACGTCTTGCATGGCAGGCGCTTGGCCCAGCATTTCAGGCGTGTCGGAAAGCCCCTCTTCAGAAACCTCTTCGCGCTGGCTTTCTTCAACCGCGCGGCGAATCAGCTCGACAGCCTTGGGCAGGTCAAAGGGCTTGGGCAGGTATTCAAAAGCGCCGCCCTGAAAGGCCGAGACAGCGCTGTCCAGGTCAGAGAATGCCGTCATGATGATGACCGGCAGTCCCGGCAGTTTTTCTTTGACGCTTTCGAGCAGCTCAAGCCCCGAGCCGCCGGGCATTCGAATGTCGCTCACCAGAATTTGCGGGCCATCTTCGTCTGTGGCAATGGCCAGCGCAGCCAACACTTCGCGCGGGTTGGTGAAGCTGCGGGTGGGCAGGCCTTCACGCAGCAACGCTTTTTCCAGAACGAACCGGATGGACTGGTCATCGTCAACGAGCCAAATCGGTTTCATACGGTGTTGTCCCTTGTTACTTGCTCAAAATGGATGGGGCAGAGATCAAGGCAGAGGAATCAGGATCTTGAAGTCTGTACGGCCCGGCCCACTGTCGCACTCGATCAAACCGTGGTGTTGCTGAACGAAAGTTTGCGCCAACGTCAGCCCCAGCCCCGACCCGCCCTCCCGCCCTGACACCAGTGGATAGAAGATGCGGTCTTTGATGGAGTCCGGCACGCCCGGTCCATTGTCAATGACATGCAATTCCAATGCCAAGCGGTAACGCTGCTTGCCAAAAGTCACTTGTCGGGCGATCCGGGTCTTGAAAATGATCTGCGCCTCACCCGCTGCCACGCGCTCGGCCAGTGCCTGTGAAGCGTTATGGGCGATATTGAGCACCGCCTGGATAAGCTGCTCGCGGTCGCCACGGAAATCAGGAATCGAGATGTCGTAGTCGCGCGTCACCTTGAGCCCTTTGGGGAACTCGGCCAGGATGAGTGAGCGCACGCGTTCGCAAACCTCATGGATGTTGACATCGCCCACCAGGTGCGGGCGACGGTGCGGCGCCAGCAATCGGTCGACCAGGGTTTGCAGGCGGTCGGCCTCATGGATGATGACCTGGGTGTATTCGGTCAGGCCTTTGGACTCGATTTCCATTTCCAGCAGCTGCGCAGCACCACGGATGCCGCCCAAGGGGTTTTTGATCTCGTGCGCCAGATTGCGGATCAGCTCCTTGTTGGCCTGGGCCTGGTCCATCAGGCGCTCTTCGCGGTCTTGCTTGGCTTGCTGCTCCAAGGGCAGCAGCTCGACAATAACCTCGCCGGGAACATCTGTTTGGGCCACCACCACATGCACCGGAAAGGGCTCGGGGTTGGCACGTTTGAGCCAGGCGTCATAGCGCAAGGCCGCAAACTCGTTGCTGCCGGCGCCTTCGAGTGCGTTGCGCAGGATCTGCGGCTCGGTAAAGCATTCGGGTAATTGCGAGCCTTCGATGGTCCGGCGCGAGATGCCCAGTGCGTCTTCAAGGGCGGCATTGGCAAAAACCACAAGGCCGTCATTGCCCACCACGGCAACGAGCGTTGCGAGCAAGTCAAAGGCATGGTAGCGAACGGCGGCGCTGCCCGGTTTGTGCGATGTGGTGTCTGGCTTTTTCAAGGGCTCTATTTTGGGCTAAGAAGCCTGTGCCTGAGCTTACTGCGCTGGCAGGCGCGAAATTTCACGCTCCAGCCCGGCAACGTCATTGGTGTAACGCTGTATACCCGCGCGCAGCTCGGTCAAGCGGTCCAGGTAAAGCTGATGGTTGCGCGTCTCAGGGCCGAGCTTGTCGGGCTCGCCCTTGTTGTAAAGCCTTTCCTGCTCGGCCAAACGGTCGCGGGCGGTTTTGAGTTCGGCCAGCAAGATACTGCGGGCATCGTTCACAGCGCTCTGAACTGGCTGTGCAAGCGCCGGTGGGGGGTTGCGGCTTGCCGGCTGCACGGGCATGCCCGGCACCACGCTGATGTAGCCGCCCACCACGGGCTGGCAGCCTCGGGACAGGGCCAGCGCCTGGTCGTTGAGGTATTCATTGCCGCAGCGGTAAACCTGTGTGGCGACGCCGCCGCCCGGCGTGCTTTGGGCGACCGCCGGGGCCAGCCCGAACACGCCAAGCACTGCCGCCGCGATGAACCGGAAAAGAACAGGATGCATGGCCGAAAGTATGCGGCAAAGCCCCGTAAACGACAAACCGCCAATACAGCCGAGGGAAGACGGCCCGGGGATGGATCCCCGCATTCGCGAGGATGACGGAAATGTGCCGTCATTCCTGCGCAGGCAGGAATCCATCTCCGGCTGCCGCATCACGGAAAAAGGGTGCTGAAAGTCAGGGCGAAAAAAAGGACGGCCGGGGCCGTCCTTTGATTGGAGGGAGGGCCTGAGCCCTGACCTGCCTGGCCGGATTACAGCGAGTAGTACATGTCGAACTCGATCGGGTGAGTCGCCTGACGCAGCCGCGTGACTTCGCCCATTTTGAGATCGATGTACGCGTCGAGCATGCTGTCGGAGAACACGCCGCCCTTGGTCAGGAAGCTGCGGTCTGCATTCAGGCAGTCGAGCGCCTGGTCCAAGCTGTGGCAAACGGTTGGCACCAAGGCGTCTTCTTCCGGCGGCAGATGGTACAAATCTTTGGTGGCAGCTTCGCCCGGATGGATCTTGTTTTCCACGCCATCGAGACCGGCCATCATCAAGGCTGCAAAGCCGAGGTAAGGGTTCATCAGTGGATCGGGAAAGCGTGCCTCGATGCGGCGGCCTTTGGGGTTGGCCACGTAAGGAATGCGGATCGATGCGGAACGGTTTTTAGCCGAGTAAGCCAGCTTGACCGGTGCCTCGTAGCCAGGGACCAGACGCTTGTAGCTGTTGGTGCCGGGGTTGGTGATGGCGTTCAGGGCACGAGCGTGCTTGATGATGCCGCCAACGTAATAGAGGGCGAAGTCAGACAGACCGGCGTAGCCGTCGCCGGCGAACAGGTTCTTGCCGTCTTTCCAGATCGACTGGTGTACGTGCATGCCTGAGCCGTTGTCGCCAACGATGGGCTTGGGCATGAAGGTGGCAGTTTTGCCGTAAGCGTTGGCCACGTTTTGCACCACGTACTTGAGTATCTGCGTCCAGTCGGCGCGCTGAACCAGCGTGCTGAAACGGGTGCCGATTTCGTTTTGGCCAGCGCCAGCGACTTCATGGTGAAACACTTCAACGGGAATGCCAAGGCCTTCGAGAATCAGCGACATTTCGGCGCGCATGTCTTGCGTGCTGTCCACCGGTGGCACCGGGAAGTAGCCGCCTTTGACGGTGGGACGATGGCCACGGTTGCCGCCTTCGAGCTTGGCGCCTGAATTCCAGGGCGCTTCGTATTCTTCGATCTTGAAGAAAGTGCCCGACATGTCGGTGTTCCAGCGCACGTCGTCAAAGATGAAGAATTCTGGCTCAGGACCGAAATAGGCGGTGTCGCCCAGGCCGGAGGCCTTGAGGTAAGCCTCGGCGCGCTGCGCGATGGAGCGCGGGTCACGGTCGTAGGCCTTGCCGTCGCTCGGCTCGATGACGTTGCAGCTCATGAAGAGCGTGGTTTCTTCAAAGAACGGGTCAATGTTGGCCGTGTTGGGGTCTGGCATCAGTTGCATGTCGGAGGCTTCGATGCCTTTCCAGCCGGCAATCGATGAACCGTCGAAGGCATGGCCCGACGTGAATTTGTCTTCGTCAAAATGCGAAACAGGCACGGTCACGTGCTGCTCTTTGCCCCGGGTGTCAGTAAAACGGAAGTCAACAAACTTGACTTCGTTTTCCTTGACCATTTTCATGACGTCTGCGACGGTCTTTGCCATCAGAATCTCCTGTTGCTGGATGGTGGTTAAAAATCTGTTCAGTGCAGCCGAATGCACTTTTTATGCCAAGGGGGCGATTCCCCCGCTGAAAGCAGAACCATAGATTGTGCCGTCAACTGAGACCGTTTTTGGCGGCTTGGGGCCTAAATTGCCAGTGCTCAGGACAGGCACTGGAGATTGACCATTTTTGAGAACCGAGACTGAGGCCGCATGCTTGAACCATTTTGGTGCACATTTTTGCACCAAAACAGGGATTTTATCAGCGCACCAATTGAGGGCCCAGCTTGAGATTAAACAGATGCAAGCCGGCCAACACGCCCGGAAAAGCTGCATTCACGTCGGCGGGCGCGCCTTTGACGCCAAGCTCAATGTGGCGGCCGTACTCCACATGGTCCATGCTGGGCAGACTGAACACCTTGACGCCCGGGTGGCGCGCTTCAATGTCGAGCATGAGCGGCGTGAGCATGGCCTCCATGGAGCCCATCACAATCACGGATTTTTCCATGTAGGCCTGGACTTGGTGCAGGTGGCTGAAATGCGTGTCCAGCACCCACTCGACCATGGGCCAAGCCATGACCGGAAAGCCGGGAACGAAATAGATGCCCCCACGCTCACCCACTGCGTGTGGTTCGCTGCCCCCCGAGGGGGCGCTCGCGGCTTGGGACGGCCCGGCGCCGCTCAGTTCAATGCCCCCACGCTCACCCAATGCGAGTGGTTCGCTGCCCCCCGGGGGGGCGCAAAAGAAACCGGGTATTTTGTTGTAGGGGTTGGGGATGATGGAGGCGCCCACGGGAAAGGTGCCCATGTTGAGACGGTGGATGTTGTCCTCGCGGTCGGGCTCAAAGGGCAGGCCTTGTTCGCGTGCGACGTCTTGCATGCGCTCGCGGATCAGCACTTTGGCCTGGGGGTGCAGTTCCAGCGCTACGCCCAGGGCACGGGCTGCGCAGTGGCGGGTATGGTCGTCGGGTGTGGCGCCAATACCGCCGAACGAAAACACCACATCACCGCGCGTACGCGCGGCTGCAAAAGCTCTGGCCAGCGTGGCGGTGATGCGCTCCGGGTCATCGCCCACGTAATCTGCGTAACTCAGTTGCAGTCCGCGTGCGGCCAGCAGCTCAATGGCTTTGGGCATGTGCTTGTCGGCACGCTTGCCGGAGAGTATTTCATCGCCAACGATGATGATGCCGAAATGAGGGGTCATGAAAAATGAAAGGCGCTGGACGCTCAGGGTAAGGGACGCAAGGGCTCGGTGGCGGGCGCAGGCGGCAAAACAGGTGCTTCAACTGCAGTGCCGGCCGTTGACATGAACTCATCGCGCGAGCGCAGTTGCTGCAAAGCCGACAAAGCAAAGTGCGCAAACCACAGTGAGGAAAAGGCAAACACCAGGGTGTAAATCCACAGGGCCACGGGTACCAGGATAGGCGCCATGGCCACAAACATGGCGCCTGAGGCCCAGATCACGCTGGGCACTGCGCCCAGGTAGCCGCTGAGCACACCGATGCTCAACAGACTCCAACGGTGTTCCTTGAAAATCTGCCGGCGCTCGTCGGCGCTGGCATGTTCGGCCAGCGCGTCATAAGCCATCACGCGGTAAGTCAGCCAACCCCATATCAAGGGTGGCAAAACCAGCACCAGAGGCGGCACCAGCCACAAAGGAAATGACAAGACCAGGGCGATACAGGCCAGCAGGGTCGAGGCCAAACTCCACAACATGCTGGCCGCCAGTGAGCCACCCTGACGACGCTCCAGCGATGCAAAGCGCCGCTGCCCCACCAAAGAGACCATGGCCGGCGTCATCAACACGGCCACAAACAACAACGACGTGATCACAATCACCGGAATGGCCAGGAAGAGTAACAAGGCCGGCGCCAGCACCAGCCGTAAATTCCCCAGCCCCAGGCCTTCCAGCCACTGGCTCATGCTGCTGACCAGCTGGTAGCTGTCGAGCTGGGTGCGCAGCATATCGACTGCGTCATTCCAGTACAAGAAACCCAGGCCCAGCGACGCCACCGTCATGATGATCAGCGGTAAAAAAGACAGGGCGATCACCCGCGGATGCAGGCAATACACCGCTGCACGCCAGAAAGAATCGATCAGCCGGCTCATGCCCGTCCCAGCAGGCGCTTGAGCCCCTGCCATTGCTGTGACCACAGGCCGCGGCCGTAGTCGCGTTGCTGCGCTATTTGATCGGGTACGCCCGTGGGTTCGAGCTTGTGCTGAAAATTGGCGGTGCCGAAAATCTGATCCCACCAGGGCAGCAACACACCGTAGTTCTGCTCGCTGCAATGAATGCTGTGGTGCAGGCGATGAAAGCGCGGGCTGACCCACAGCCGCTCACCGACACGGCCAAAGCTCAGACGCACATTGGCATGCTGCAAGCTTTCGCTGAGCTGGGTCAAGGCCACGATGGCAATGAACTGCTCGGGCGCCACGCCGATGAGCTGGGCCAGCAACACCAGCAAGACGTCCAGCAGCATATCGTCAAGAAAATGGTTGCGGTTGTCGCTCCACATGCTCATCTGGCGCTGCGCATGGTGCAAGGAATGCAAGCGCCACCACAGCCCAATACCGTGCTGGCCGCGGTGCAGCCAATAGGCGAAGAAATCAAACACCACCAGGTAAATCAGCAGGCTGACCAGTGCGCCATCGGTCACGCCGGGCCACAGCTGGTCTAAATGAAAGGTGCCTAAACCAGCCACGCGCAGCTGCCCGAATGCATCGTTGAGCAAAGGGCCGAGCAAAAAGAAAAGCGCCACACGAAACAAGCCGAGGCGGTGAATGAATGTGTAAATCATGTCGGTGCGGATGGTGGCGCGGTCCGTCACCGCCTCGACCGGTCGCCAACGCTGCAAGGGCCCGAAGATGAGCAGGATCACAAGGATTTGCAGCACACCGGCCAGCAGCCAGGCACTGGCGGCATAAGCGTCTTCAAGCAAATTACCCATGCCCAGGCTGAACAGCACGGGAGCCGCCAAAGCAAACATCGCCTCCTGCAAGGCGATGAAACTGTCGGTCAACCAAACCCAAAGGTTCATGACCGCCCCCCCGCCGAGGGCAGCGCTGGGGCCGCGCCATGTTGCGCAATCCAGGGCTTGAACTGCGGATGCTCGCGCAAGGTAGCAAAGCAAAAACCGCGCGCCTGCAAACCCACAATCAAGGGCTCAAGCACGGCCGGCGCCCAGGGATCGCGGCGTGACCAGATACCCAGGTGCGCCACCAAAATATCACCGGCGCGTATGTCTCGCAGCGCTGTCTGCAAAAGCTGTGCATTGGGAAAGCGCTCGCTGGGCAACTCGTCGCCTAAAAATCCGGCTGGCGCCCAGGCAACATGGGCCCAGCCGCAATTGCGCGCAGCCTGCAGCAAGGCAGGCGAGGTCTTGCCGCCCGGGGCGCGAAACAGCGGTAGCGGTGCACGGCCTGTCAAAGTTTGTAAGCGGGTGGCGGCTTTCTGAATTTCTGCGCAGTACTGTGCGGCCGTCCAAAGCTGGTCTTTGCCAGCCAGCGGCCCGGCCGAGGCGCGGATTCGAAACCGCAGCGCCTGCCCGGGCTCTGCTACGTCGGCACGCCAGTAGCTGTGGTCATAAGTGTGCGAGGCAAATTCATGGCCCTCTGCAGCGCGCGCCTGCCACCAGGCGGCCCAGTCGCTGCCCAGGCTGCCGTTGCCGGTCTGGGTGGCTTCGTTGGCGGCAAAAAAGGTGACTTTGACATCATGCTTTTTCAGCACGTCGGCAATCAGGGGGGCGACCGCCATGTGGCCGGTGTCAAAACTTAAGTAAACAGGTTTGACCGCAGCAGCGCCAGTCCTTGCCGCGCAAGTGCCGGCGTGCAGGGCCGAGCCGGCTGCTGCGAAGACGAGCAGCGCAAGTGCGCGCGAGATTTCAGCGCGGCGCGTGGTCCAGGGTCCAGACGCCATGCGGGCTCTTTCCAACTTTGATCTGTCGCACCATCTTGCCGCTGGTCAGGTCCAGCACACTGAGCTTGCCGGCCCAGCGGGAGCTCACAAAAAGCTGCTTGCCGTCGCGCGAGACATCCATGCAGTCCGGCCCGCCGGGCACATCAAAGTTCCCCACCACGTCCAGCGTCTGCAAATCAATCTTGCTGATGGTGTTGGCCACGCGGTTACTCACCAGTGCATGCCGGCCGTCACCCAGGGCCCTGAAAGCGTGTGCGCCCTTGCCGGTCCTGATGACTTTGCTGCGCACCGGCGCCGGGCCGGATACGTCATACACCTCGACCGCGTCGCCACCGGTCAGCGCCACCAGAATGCGTTTGTCGTCGGCCGTGCCGTACAGGTCTGCCGGCATAGGCCCGGTCTTGATGCGCCATTTGATGAGCTGCGTCTTCAAGTCCAGCGCAATCAGCTCGTCGCTGTCTTGCATGGTGGAGTAAACGGTGCTGCTCTTGCTGTCTATCCAGAGGTGGCTGGGGGTCTTGCCGGTGGCAATGCGCTTGGCCAGCGTCATGTTGCTGCCGTCCCAGCTGAAGATATCGATGTGGTTGAGGCGGTTCGCCGCTGTGACGAACCATTTCATGTCGGGGGAAAAGCGCAAATGGTAGGGGTCGAGCACATTGCGCACGGTGCGCTGGACTGCGGCCGTGCGCGGATCAATGAAGGTCAGCGAGTCCGACAGCGCGTTGGCAACGATCACTGACTTTTCGTCCGGAGTGAGGTACAGGTGATGCGGCTCTTTGCCGGTGGCAATACGGCGTGTTTCTTTCCAGGAAGTGACGTCAATCACGCTGACGCTGTTGTCCAAGGAATTGAGCACAAACAAAGGCGCCGGCGCTGTACCCGGCGCGGCTGCAGCGGCCGCAGAAAAAAGGACAAAAGCAAAGGAAAGAAAGCGGAAGGCAGAAATCACAAAAAACACCTTGTTTGATCAGTACTTCAGTGTAGCGTTCGGCGACGAAATGCTATGGAGATCTTGCGCAGTCAGCCAGCGCCATTGGCCGGGCGCAAGTTCAGGCGGCAGCAGCAAACTGCCGATGCGCGAGCGGTGCAAGCCCTCGACCCGGTTGCCCACGGCCGCAATCATGCGCTTGACCTGGTGGTACTTGCCTTCGGTGAGCACCAAGCTGAGCGTCAGCTCGCCGGTCTGCTCGCAGCCGGCAGCACACACCGGCTTGGGGTCGTCGTCCAGCACCACGCCGGCCAGCAGCTTTTGCACCTGCGCGGCATCCACCGGGTGCTTGGCCGTGACCTCATAGACCTTGGGCACATGGTGCTTGGGCGAGCTCATTCGGTGAATGAACTTGCCGTCATCAGACAGCAGCAACAAACCGGTGGTGTCCTGGTCCAGGCGCCCGACGGCCTGCACACCTGCCGCTGCGCCGCCGCCACGCTGGCGAATGGGTGCCGGCAACAATGTGTAGATGCTGGGATAGGTGCTGGGCTTTTGCGAGCACTCATAGCCGGCCGGTTTGTGCAACATCAAATAAGCTTTGGCGTGGTAAAGCCAGGGCTCGCCCTGCACTTGGAAAGCCAGGCCCTCGGCCTCGAACAAGGCGCCAGCGTCCTCGCAAACGCTGCCAGCGACGGCCACAAATCCCTGCTGCACCAAACCGGCACAGACCCGGCGGGTGCCAAAACCCTGAGAAAACAAAATGTCCTGAAGTTGCATGCGTGCCATGGGCCTATTGTCGCCGGCCCATGCAAGGGCTTGGTGCCACCCCCCAAAGGGCTGAGAGCTGCAGATGGAACAGGGACCTAAACAAGGCCAAATTCCACATTAAGAAATTTTAGGAAGAAAAAAGAATAAAAAATCTTAAAGAGGTATATATTTAATTATTACCAGTTTTAACTTTTATATCGTTTTTCGGTTCGCCAACACCATGCTC
Source organism: Polaromonas sp. (assembly GCA_044350025.1). GTDB lineage: Bacteria > Pseudomonadota > Gammaproteobacteria > Burkholderiales > Burkholderiaceae_C > Polaromonas. The sequence continues at coordinate 20,165 of JBILIK010000022.1, forward strand.
CCGCTTTGACCTTGAAACGATGAGTCAAAGAGCTTTCAATCTAACTAAAACAGGAAGCCATCATGATCGTGAGAACCATTGAGTCGAAGAACTATTTGAATTTCCTTACCCGCGTCAAGGAAGTTCATTTGTGCCCCCTGTTTTGCGAACTTAACTCGGCCGAGGAAAAGCTGCTGAACATGTTGGCGCCTTCATGGTCCTCGGACACAAAGATTACTGTGCTCAAAGCCATGGGGCTGGACCCTGATATTTCGCACAGCACCTCGCACCGCCTGCTTAAAAGCCTCAGGCTCAAAGGCTTCATCACGCTGCTGAGCGAAGAGCGCGATACCCGCGTCAAGTACGTGGAGCCCAGCGAAAAGACGGAGCAATTTTTCACCCAACTGGGTCTGTGCCTGCGCCGGACAGTCAAACCTCAAGCTGAAGTTGCGCTGACAAGCTGAGCCGTCAAGAGCCCGCCCCGTTGCCGGGCTGATCAGTCGATCAGAGCCACCGACTTAACCTGCGCCCAGACCGCCTGGCCGGGCTGCAGGGCCAGCTCTTGTGCCGCCCGCTGCGTGATGCGCGCCAACAGCATTGAGGGGCCACAGCGCAAACGTACAAGCGCCTGCGAAGGGTGGGTGTCGGCGCTCAGGCTGTCGACCACACAAGCCAGCAGGTTTTGAATGCTGGTATGTCGCGGCTCCTGCGTGGCCACACTGACATCACGCGCCAAAATGCGGATACGTACTTTGCGTCCAACGCTCAGGCCGGTGTCGCGCAACCAGACGCTACCACCCGCAAAGGCCACGCGGATCAAGTGCCACCGGGCGTCGTTTTCCGCCACATGGCCTTCAAGTAAAGCGCCCGCATCGTCACCCAAAGACAGTGCCGGCGTCACAGCTGACAAAACCTCTGCCACCGGACCGGCTGCTTTCACCCTGCCGCGCTCCAGCACCACCAGGTGGTCGGCCAGCCGGGTCACTTCCTGGGCCGAGTGGGTGACGTAGATCATGGGGGTGCGCGACTCGTCGCGCAGGCGCTCTATCCAAGGCATGATGTCAAGCCGCCGCGCAAGATCAAGCGAAGCCAGCGGCTCGTCCAGCAGCAAGACCCGCGGCTGTGCGGCCAGCGCGCGGGCAATGGCCACGCGCTGACGCTCCCCACCCGACAAGGCCTGTGGCCGGCGGCTCAGCAACTCGCCAATGCCCAGCAAATCAATAGCCTCTTGCAAGGCCCGCGCCGAAGCCGGCCCGTTGCTGCGACGCAGCCCGTAGCTCAAGTTGGCCTGCACGTTCAAGTGCTCAAACAAACTGGACTCCTGGAACACATAACCCAGCGAGCGCTGCCAGGTGGGCACAAACACACCGGCTGCATCGTCTTGCCAGATTTGCCCGTCGATGCTGACAAAGGCAGTTTGCGCACGCTCCAGCCCGGCCAAGCAGCGCAACACGCTGGTCTTGCCCGAGCCCGAAGGCCCGAAAAGCACCGTGATGCCTTGGGCTGGCAGGTGCAAATCGACATCCAGGTCAAAGCCGGCACGCGGCAGTCTCAGGCGGATCTGCTGCCCGGTCATGGCAAGAGCCGCACATGGCGGCGTTTAAGCAAAGCCAGCCCGAGTAAAACAACAAAGGAAAAAACCACCATCAGAGCCGCCAGCCCATGGGCTTGCGCGTACTCCATGGCTTCCACGTGCCCGTAAATCTGCGTTGAAACCACGCGTGTTTTACCCTCAATGTTGCCGCCCAGCATCAGCACCAAACCAAACTCGCCCACCGTGTGCGCAAAAGTCAAAATGCCCGCTGTGGCCAGCCCGCCGCTGGCCATGGGCAGGGCGACGGTGAAAAAAGCATCGACAGGCCTGGCGCCCAGGGTGGCAGCGACTTCCATCGGCCTGGGGCCTATAGACTCAAAAGCATGCTGCAGGGGCTGCACCGCAAACGGCAATGAAAAGATCATGGAGCCAATCAGCAGCCCGCTGAAAGTAAATGTCAAAGTACCCCAACCCAGCGCCTGCGTGAGCTGACCGACGGGCCCCTGCGGGCCCATGAGCACCAGCAAATAAAACCCCAGAACCGTGGGCGGCAGCACCAAGGGCAAAGTCACCAGCGCAACGACAGGGGCGCGCCAACGAGAAGCCGTGTGCGCCAGCCACCAGGCCAAGGGCGTGGCCAGCAGGAGCAGCAGCACCGTGGTCAAGCCGGCCAACTCCACCGTTAAGACGATGGCTTTCCAGGCTTCAGGACTGAGCGAAACTGCGTTCAGCATGGTATTTACAAGGAGTAGCCGTGGCGCATGATGATGCTGCGCGCCGGCTCACTGCGCAAATACGCCATCAGCGCCAGCGCAGCGGGCTGCTGGCGGCCTTTGACCAGCAGCAAAGCGTCTTGGCGCAGCGGTGCATGCATGTGCGCCGGTACTTGCCAGACCGAGCCGGCACGCAGGCGGCCATCGACCAGCAACTGGGACAGCGCCAAAAAACCCAGCTCTGCGTTGCCGGTGGCCACGAACTGGTAGGTCTGCGCAATGCTGTCGCCTTGCACCAGCTTGCCCTCCAGCGTCTGCTGCAAACCCAGGTGCTGCAAAGTTTGCAAAGCTGCAGCGCCATAGGGCGCGAGTTTGGGGTCGGCCATCGCCAGGCGCTTGAACTGCCCACTGCGCAGCACCGCGCCTTGCGCGTCGACCAAGCCGGGCTGAGGACTCCAAAGCACCAAATGCCCGGTGGCGTAGGTCCAGCGCGAGCCGGCCACGCCCAGGCCTTCCGCTTCCAGTCGGGCCGGTGTTTGAGCGTCTGCAGACAACAGCACCTCAAAGGGTGCGCCCTGCTTGATTTGAGCGTACAGCTTGCCGGTCGAGCCCACAGCAACAACAGCCTTCTGCCCCGTGTCACGCTCAAAGGCTTGGGCAATCTCGCGCATAGGCGCTGCGAAGTTAGCCGCCACTGCCACGCTGACCTCGGCGGCTTGTAGGGCGGCGCCGGCGGCAAGGGCCAGCAGCGCTGAAACGATGCGTTTCATGCGTCCTGCTTCGCTTTGGGGGGTGTGTCCATCAGGCCAGCGCTGGATTAAGGCTGTCTGGCGGCCTTGGCCTGGCGTCGGCTGCGGGCACGGATGTTCAAGGCCTCGACCGCCAGCGAAAAAGCCATGGCCGCATAAATGTAGCCCTTGGGCACTTCCTGGTCAAAAGCCTCGGCGGTCAGCGCCATGCCGACCATGATCAAAAACGCCAGCGCAAGCACCTTGACCGAGGGATGGCGATCGACAAATTCACCGATCGGTTTGGCGGCCACCAGCATCACCAGCACAGAGACGACCACGGCCGCCACCATGACGCTGATGTGGTCCACCATGCCCACCGCTGTGATCACCGAGTCCAGTGAAAACACAATGTCAATGATGGCGATCTGCCCGATCACGCCCCAGAAGAGCCGATTACCGGCCGCCTTGAGCACGGCCTGATCAGTCTCGGGTGGCGCATGCTGCTCGCGGGCCTCTACCTCGACAAAAATTTCATGCGAAGCCTTGTACAGCAGAAACAAACCGCCGAACAACAAGACCAGGTCGCGCCCGCTGATGCCCTGCCCCAGCAGGCTGAACAAATCAGCCGTCAGGCCCATGACCCAGCCCAGCGTGAACAACAGCAGCAAACGCGAGACCATGGCAAAGCCCAGCCCCAGCCGGCGCGCCTGGTCACGCAGATGCGGCGGCAAGCGCCCCACCAGAATCGAGATGAAGATGATGTTGTCAATGCCCAGCACAATTTCAAGGGCGGTGAGCATCGCAAAGGCGATCCAGACATTCGGGTCAGATAGAAATTCCATGGGTCAGAGCGCCAGGCAAGTGGCGAAAAAGTGGGTTGAATCAGCGCTCAAAGTATAGGGATTGCCGGCCACAGTGGGGCAGAAAAGCGCGACCCGCTTTGAATTTGCGAGCCGCCGACTTGTTCAACGACGGGCGGTGAGCCGGCGAAACATCCGCCCCGCCCACAAGCCCATATCGTCCAGGTACGTGAAGACCACCGGAATCACCAGCAGGCTGAGCACCGTGCTGGTGATCAAACCACCGATCACCGCAATGGCCATGGGCGAGCGAAAACTGGTGTCAGACGCACCCCAGCCCACGGCAATCGGCAGCATGCCCGCGCCCATGGCGATGGTGGTCATCACAATCGGACGCGCACGTTTGTGGCACGCATCAAGCAAAGCGTCCCATCGGCTCATGCCGGGCACTGCGGCTTGGTCTGCTTGCGCCGGTTTGCCGCGCCGCGCTTCAATGGCGTACTCCACCAACAAAATCGAGTTTTTGGTGGCGATGCCCATCAGCATGATCAGGCCAATCAGCGAAGGCATTGAGAAACTTTTTTGGGCCATCAGCAAACCCACGAACGCGCCGCCCAGAGACAGCGGCAAAGCCGCCAAAATGGTGACCGGGTGCAAAAAGCCTTTGAACAGCAGCACCAGCACGATGTAGATGCACAGCACGCCAATCATCATGGCCAGGCCAAAGCTGGCAAAGAGTTCGCCCATGACTTCGGCGTCGCCGATCTCTATCACTTTCACGCCGGGCGGTAAGTTTTGCAGCGCAGGGAGTTTTTGCACAGCCTGCGTCACATCGCCCAAGGGCAAGCCGGACAATTCAATTTCAAAGTTGATGTTGCGCTGACGGTCATAGCGGTCGATCACGGCGGGGCCGCCCGCTACCTCGATGCTGGCCACTTGGCCCAGCATGACCGGGCCACGACTGCCAGGCACCATCAAACGCTCTAGCGTGCCCAGGTCTTTGCGAGCATCGGCATCGAGCTTGACGACAATGGGCACTTGGCGCTGCGACAGATTGAGCTTGGGCAGGGCAGCGTCGTAATCGCCCAAAGTGGCCACGCGCAGCGTGTCGCTGATCGCAGCGCTGGTCACGCCCAGATCGGCGGCCTTGGTGAAGTCGGGGCGTACCGCTATTTCGGGGCGCACCAGGCTGGCGGTGGAGGCAATAGAGCCCAGACCGTCGATGGTGCGCAGATCGCGCTCAACAGCCATGGCCGCACTTTGCAATGCCTGCGGGTCTTCCCCCGTGAGCACCAGAACATATTTCTCGCCCGATCCTCCCAAGCCGACTTTAAAGCGCACGCCGGGCAAGGGCTGCAAGGCGGTACGGATGTCTTGCTCAATGGCCTGCTTGCGGGGGCGGGTACCGCGTTGGCTCAGCTGGATGGTCAAAGTGGCTTTACGCACTTCGGCAGCGCCGCTGCCGGCAAAAGGATCGCTGCCGGCGCTGCCGCCACCAATGGTGGTGTAGACGCTTTGAACGTCGCTGACCTGCATCAGCAACTGGCGGGCCTGTTCGGCGCTTGCCTTTGTTTGTGACAGCGTAGCCCCCGGAGGCAACTCGACATACACCTGCGTTTGTGAGTTGTCGTCCGGCGGAATAAAACCTTTGGGCAGCAGCGGCACCAGCATGATGGAGCCAATGAAAAACAAGGTCGCCAGCAGCATGGTGGTGACTCGGTGCTTCATGCACCAAGCCACCCACACCATGTAACGCTGCAGCCATCGGGGTTCACGCTCAGCGGTGACGATGGGTTTCATGAGGTAAGCCGCCATCATGGGCGTGAGCACCCGGGCCACCACCAGCGAAGCAAACACCGCCAGCGACGCTGTCCAGCCGAACTGTTTAAAAAACTTACCGGGTATGCCGCTCATGAAGGCGGTGGGCAAAAATACAGCGATCAGGGTGAAGGTGGTGGCGATCACCGCCAGGCCAATTTCATCGGCAGCTTCCATGGCGGCCTGGTAAGGTGTTTTGCCCATGCGCAGGTGGCGAACAATGTTTTCAACCTCCACAATGGCGTCGTCCACCAAAATACCAATCACCAGCGAGAGCGCCAGCAAGGTCACCACGTTGATTGAAAAACCCAGGTACGCCATGCCGATGAATGCCGGAATGACCGACAGGGGCAGCGCCACAGCAGACACAAAGGTGGCGCGAAAATCGCGCAAAAACAACCAGACCACCAGCACCGCCAAAGCCGCACCCTCGTACAGCAGCACCAATGAGCCTTTGTATTCTTCTTCAACAGGTGTCACAAAATCAAAAGACTCTGTGATCTCAATATCGGGGTTTTGCAGGCGGTAGTCTGCCAAGGCTTGGCGCACCAGGCGACCCACGGCCACTTCGCTCTCACCTTTGCTGCGCACCACCTCAAAACCCACCACAGCTTGACCATTCAAGCTGGCGGCGGAACGTGGCTCGGCCAAGGTGTCTTTGACAGAAGCGACCTGGTCCAAACGCACACGGTTGCCACGTGAAGTGGCCAGCTCTATCCTGCCGACTTCCTGCGCTGTCTTGACCGTGGCCAAGGTACGCACGGGTTGCTCACCAGCACCCAGGTCCATGCGGCCACCTGAGCCCTCTTGCTGAACCTGCTTGAGCTGACGGGAAACTTCGGCTGCCGTGATGCCCAGTGATTGCAGTTGGTTGACATTCAGCGCGATCTGTACCTCGCGGGTCACACCGCCGACGCGGCTGACCGCGCCGACACCGCGCAAAGACAAAAGCTTGCGGCTGATGTCGTTGTCGACCAGCCAAGACAGGGCTTCGTCGTCCATGCGCGCTGAGCGAACGGTGTAAGCCAGCACGGGTGAACCCGCCAAATTGAGTTTTTGCACCAAAGGGTCACGCAGGTCCCCGGGCAAATCGGCACGCACGCCTTGAATGGCTGAGCGCACATCGTCCACCGCTTCTTGCACCGGCTTTTCCATGCGGAACTCGGCGGTGAGTGAGACCGTGCCGTCTTGCACTTTGGTGGTGATGTGCTTGAGACCTTGCAGCGGCGCCAACGCGTTTTCAAGCTTGCGGGCGACATCGGTTTCCAGCTGCGAAGGCGCAGCACCCGGCAAGCTGGCGGTGACCGTGATGGTGGGCACGTCCAGGTCGGGAAAGTTTTGCACTTTCATGGAGCCGAACGCAACGAAGCCGGCCACAGTCAGCAGCACAAAGAGCATGACCGCCGGAATCGGGTTGCGGATCGACCAAGAAGAGACGTTCAACACGGCGTCCCCTTATTTGGCTGTCAGGGCGGGTGGCGCTGCATCGACCACGCGTACCGTATCGCCATGGTTCAGAAAAGCAGCACCAGCGGTCACCACGCGGGCATCGGCCAACAGCCCCAGGACAATTTCGATACGCTCACCACTTTGACGGCCCGTTTGCACCTTGACCTGCTTGGCCTTGTTGTCAGCGCCCACGGTGTAGACGTAACTGAAACCATCGCGCACCACCACCGCACTTTGCGGCACGGTCAGCGCCTGGCTTTGACCCAGGGTGATCTCGCCCTTGGCGTACATACCTGCGCGGGCACTGCCGGTGGGGCCGGTCAGGTCGACATACACCAGCGCGTTGCGGGTTTGTGAATCCACCGAGGGGGCCAGCATCCGCACTTTGCCCTTCAGCCGCTGCCCGCTGGCAGCGGTGATTTGAACGGGTGCGCCCACTTTCACACGCCCCAGATCAGCAGCCATCACCTCGGCGCGCCATTCAATACGGCCTTGACGAATCAGCCGGAACAATTCGGTCCCGGCACTCACCACGCTTCCCTCAGTGGCCTGGCGGGCCGAAATCACACCCGCATCAGGCGCGCGGACCTGGGTTTGCGAAAGTCGAACATTTTGCAGTTGAACCAAGGCACGCGCTGACTGCACGCGCGCTTGGGCCGATGCGTCCGAGGCCAAGGCCTGGCTCAACTGTGCGCTGCTGTAAAAGCCTTGCTGCTGCAAACTGCGGGCACGCTCGGCTTGGGCCTTAGCCTCTTGCGCGCTGGCAGCGGCCTCGGCCAAAGTACCTTCTGCCTGTGCCAGTTCAGCGCGAAGGCTGTCGGCTTGCAAGGTGGCCAACACGTCCCCACGCTGGACCCGATCGCCCACATTGACACGCACTTCGGTGATCTTCAGGCCATTGGCCTCGGCGCCGATGATGGCTTCTTGCCATGCAGCCAGAGACCCGTTGGCTAAAACCGACTCCACCATAGACGCCTGTTGCGGCTTGACCAAAACAACCGTGAGGCTTGGCCGGGCGGGCTGCACCGCTTTGTTTTTTTCTTCAGCCGCCAGGGCAAAACTGCTAAAAACGACGCCAAAGCAGAGCATCCAAATACATTTCTTCATGATTTACGCGCATTCCTTCATTTGGCTGGAAGTGTATCGATTGCCCTGAAATACCTTTTCAATCGCGGGCAAAACCTCGCTTGCGTGCATGGTCTGCACTCGTTAGCAGTAAAAAAGCCAACCGCTGGGGTTGGCTTTTAAGCTTGTAGCTAAACATGCATTCATAGCTTGACGGGCGCCACATGCTCTTTCTTGATTTGAAACTGGGACTGGGCTGGATCACTCAAGCGTATGCCGGCGGCTTTGACGGCATGGTCTGGCACTTTGTCCAGCTTGTTATAGCTGGCGTGGACCTGCGCTTTGTAGGGGGTGTTATGGGCCGCGTTGTAGCAAAAAAGCACAGTCCAGCGCCGGTTGGGCGATCGGTTCTGGTCGGATCGGTGCATCACATTGCTGTGAAAGAACAAACCGTCACCCGGCGCCATCTCGGCATAGACCAGATCCATCTCTTTGAGCATCTGATCCACGCGCTCCATGTCGGCACCCACCTGCTCGCCCGGTCCGGTGCTGTGGTTGATGCGGCCCGCCTGGTGCGAGCCGCGAATCACCTGCAGGCAACCGTTGTGACGATCTGCGCGATCAATCGCCACCATCACGCTGGCCATGTGCGGGTACAAGCAGCCGTTGTGGTACCAGTAGCCGTAGTCTTGGTGCCATTCCCAGGCGCCGCCGTCAAACGGCTCTTTGGCGGTGAGCTTGGAGTGGTAATGGTAGACCTCGGCACCCAACATGTCTTCGATGGTGTCCACCACCCGTTCGCTGCGCGCCGCCAAACCATAGACACTGTCCCCGGGCTCGTTCCACAGGGCAATTCGGGTGGCCTTGCCCTGAGCGTCGCGACGCTCGTAAAGGCTTTTTTTGAGCGCCGGGTCTTGCTCCATGGCCTGGCGCATAAGTGCGATCTCTTCGGCATCGAATAGGGACGGAATCAAGACAAAGCCATCCCTGTCATAGGCCTGGCGCTGGGCGGGCGTGAAAACGGTAGGCATGAGATCTCCTGTAGTTCTTGAAATATAGCGCAGACACCAAAGGCCATAGAGTTTGACGCTGGTGCCAAATTAGTGACTGGGCTTGTGGCGCTCTTTTTTCCACACTCCAGACCGGTTTACCCATGAAAAAAGCCGCTAACTGTATGTCGTTAGCGGCCTTGGTCATGCGGTATGGGTGAATTACCCTTGAACCTGCGTCCGCCGCCCAACAATGCACTCTAATCAAGGGGGGTGACACGTCGGGTAAGAAGCGCTAAAATGCATGAAACTTCAATGAAAAAACCCCCATGCCAGCCGCTGTCACACTATTTACGCCTCCCCTAAGGGGTGCCACAGCGCAGCTTGCGCACGAGCTGCAAGCTGGCCGTGTCTATCGGCGCGAAGATCTTGCTCGCCTGAGTAATGCAGTTGATCGGCATCTGAACGAACTGGTGTCCACTGGGGTGCTCAAAAAGCTGGCTCAGGGGATTTACTACGCACCCAAGCAATCGAACTTTGGTCCCTTGCCACCCACTGACGAGCAGGTGGTGAGCGTGTTTCTGCGTGACAAGGATTTTTTGGTGTTTTCTCCATCGGCATACAACACGGTGGGCCTGGGCACCACCCAGCTCTACAACAGCACACTGGTCTACAACTACAAACGTCATGGCGTTTTCAAACTGGGCAACCGACAGTTTAATTTCCGAGTAAAACCTCGCTTCCCTAAAAAACTAACTTCCGAATTCCTGTATGTGGACCTGCTGAACAACTTGGAGGAATTGGCCGAAGACCGCGACGCGGTGCTCAGCCAGGCCCGCACCAAGCTGATGTCTTTTAATCAACCCCGACTCCAACAGGCATTGGACAGCTACGGCAACATGGCCACTCGCAAACGCGTTACGGAGTGGGTCGGTGGCTGACTTTCTTCACGAACGACGTGACTTCGATCAATTGCTTGCGGTTGTCGCTAACGAGCGCGCGCTAGACCCCATGTTGGTCGAAAAAGACTACTGGATCATGCACAGCCTTTGGGGACTCCAGGCTCAAGGCTTTGTGTTCGAGTTAAAGGGCGGCACCTCGCTGTCCAAAGGCTTCGGGGTCATCCATCGTTTCTCAGAAGACATTGACATCCGCATCGAGCCACCTGCTGACATGGATGTCAAAACAGGGCGCAACCAGGACAAACCTGCGCACATCGATTCGCGGCGTGCTTATTACGACGAGTTGTCAAAACGCATCCGCATCCCGGGTATCGACAGTGTTGAGCGGGACACCTTCTTTGACGATGAAAAAATGCGCAGCGCAGGCATTCGGCTCGTCTACTCACCCCGCGCAGCCACCGTCACAGGTTTGAAAGACGGCATCCTGCTGGAACTGGGGTTCGACGATACCGCACCCAACCGACCTGTCACCATCTCATCTTGGGCTTTAGATTTCGCGATAAGCCGGGGCGTTGAAGTTTTCGACAACCGTGCAGCCGATGTGCCTTGCTACGCCCCGACTCACACGTTCGTCGAGAAGCTCCAGACCATCTCGACGAAGTACCGCCGCTTGGCTGAGGCTCAAAAATTCCCAGGCAACTTTCTGCGTCACTACTACGACGTTTATTGCTTGCTAGATCTACCCGAAGTTCAGGCTTTCATGCAAGAGCAGGCGTATCAGGACCGAAAAGTGCAACGCTTTAGATCTGGTGATGAATTGGTGATCGCCAAGAATCCAGCCTTCACCCTGACCGATTCTGAGCAGCGTGATCTTTTTACGCGGGAATACAAAAAATCCTCTGCGCTCTACTACCAAGGACAGCCTGATTTTGATCAGCTACTTGCTCGGATCGTTTTACACCTGGATTCAATGTGACGTTTGATAAAAGTTTGATCTCTGAGCAGTACAGTTGCGATGGAAGCCTGAGCGAAATCATCGCTCATGCGGTAAGGGCTGTCAATGTCCGGCTTTGTACATCAATGCAATCTAAATCATTGATTTACCAATGAAAAAAGCCGCTAACTGTATGTCGTTAGCGGCCTTTGTCATGCGGTATGGTGGAGCTGGGGGGATTTGAACCCCCGTCCGCAAGCCTTTTTCGGGCAGATCTACATGTTTAGCGGTCTGATTTGAGTCTTACCCCCTGTGTCGCGCAGTCGCACGCTACACAGGGCGCCAGCACCCTATTGTCTTGCCCCGGGTTAAGGTACCCAGCCCGGAGCCAGCCGATGAAATTATCTTTACAGCCGGGAGCCTTTAACTTGCGCTAAAGACCCCTTGCCCAGCCCATCGGCCTGCTGTTGTAAAGCTCACAGGCAATTAAGCTGCGAGTGCGAAACGTTCGTCGTTTGCAGTTAGTTTTTTTGAATCAGTTTTACGAGCACATTCAGCTCGACATGCACCACACCGCGTCCGAACCCACGTCGAAACCAATGCAGCCCCAAGAAGACTATCTTAGGGCATTTGCAAAAAGGTCAATAGATCGCGGGCAGAGCCGATGGTGGCGTCTGCGTTCCAGGCGGCTGTTTCGCCGCTGGCACCCAGGTAACCGTAAGCAGCGGCCACGGTGGGCATGCCGGCAGCGCGGCCAGCGATGATATCTCGTTCGTCGTCGCCCACATAAATGCAGTGCCGGGGATCAAGCTGCAATTGACGGGCGGCTTCGAGCAGGGGTGCAGGGTGCGGCTTGGGGTGTGGCGTGGTGTCGCCGCAGACCACGGTGGCGGCCGTGGCAAACAAGGGCATGGTGCGGGTTAGCGGCAAGGCAAAGCGCTCGGCCTTGTTGGTGACAACGCCCCATTTCAAACCGGCTCGGTCGATCTGGCGTATGAGCTCTTCAACGCCCTCAAAGGCGTAGGTGCGCTCGGTCATGCAGGCTTCGTAGTTCAGCAAAAACTCTTCCTTGAGCACAGCGTAATCCGGATGCTCAGGGCTCAAACCCAAGGCCACACCGATCAGGCCCCGCGCCCCGGCACCGGACATGTGCCGGTAGTTCAGCAGGGGAAATGATGGCAGGCCGCGGTCTGTGCGCATCTTGTTGGCGGCGGCGCCCAGGTCGGGCGCGCTGTCAATCAAGGTGCCGTCCAGGTCAAACAGCACTGCTTTGATGCCTTCAAACAAAGGCCGGCTCATGCTTTGCGCATGCCCAACATGTAGTTGACGCTGGTGTTGGCGCTGAGCCAGTAGTGACGCGTCAGGGGGTTGTATTCCATGCCGCGGGTGTGTTCAAGGTCCAGGCCGGCGGCGCGGGCATAAGCCGCCAGTTCGCTGGGCTTGATGAACTTGGCGAATTCGTGCGTGCCGCGCGGCAGCAAATTAAGGATGTACTCAGCCCCGACGATGGCAAATACAAAGGCCTTGGCATTGCGGTTGATGGTGGAGAAAAAAACATGGCCGCCCGGCTTGACCAAAGTGGCGCAGGCACGCACCACCGAAGAAGGGTCGGGCACGTGCTCTAGCATTTCCATGCAGGTCACTACGTCAAAGCTTTCGGGCTGCTCGGCGGCCAGGGTTTCGGCGCTGACTTCACGGTAGCTCACGCCCTGGGTTTGAGCCTCCAGTGCGTGGAGCTGCGCCACTTTCAAGGCTTTGCCTGCCAGGTCAATGCCCAGCACCTCGGCGCCTTTGCGCGCCATGGCGTCAGCCAAAATGCCACCGCCGCAGCCGATGTCGAGTACGCGCTTGCCGGCCAAGGGCACGATGTCGTCGATCCAGGCCAGGCGCAAGGGATTGATCTGGTGCAGGGGACGGAATTCGCTTTCGGTGTCCCACCAGCGGTGGGCCAGTTCGGAGAATTTAGCGAGCTCGGCGGGGTCAGCGTTTTCAGTAGGGTGCATAAAGGTGATTATCGTTGAGGCATAAAAAAACCGCGCCGGAGCGCGGTTTAATTAAACCAGTCCGGAAGGATTAATTAGGGCGTGTACCAACCACTTCGATCTCGACGCGGCGGTTTTTAGCGCGGCCTTCAGGGGTCTTGTTGTCAGCAACGGGCTGTTTCTCGCCTTTGCCTTCGGTGTAAACGCGGTTTTTCTCGATACCTTTGGTCACGAGGTAAGCCTTGACGGCCTCAGCGCGCTTGACAGACAGCTTCTGGTTGTAAGCGTCGCTGCCCACGGAGTCGGTGTGACCGACGGCGATGATGACTTCGAGGCTGATGCCTTTGATCTTGCCGACCAGATCGTCGAGCTTGGCGCGACCTTCTGCTTTCAAGGCAGATTTGTTGAAGTCAAAGAAAGCATCGGATGCGTATGTCACCTTGGTGGCAGCTACAGCTGGGGCAGCAGGAGCAGCAGGTCGGGCAACAGGTGCTGGTGCTGGTGCTGGTGCTGGTGCTGGTGCTGGCGCAGGTGCTGCAGCACGTGGTGCTGGGGCCGGAGCCGGTGCCGGGGCTGGAGCAGGAACTTCAGGCTTTGGAACTATCGCGCCATCGCAGCCTTTGGCAGCGGTTGCAGGTGTCCAGCTGCTGTTGCGCCAGCACAGGTCGCCAGCGCCGTTTTTCCAGGCCAGCTCGCCATTGCCGTTCCTCCAGTTGTCAACTGTTTGTGCGCCGGCAGAGGTCACAAGCGCTGCAGAAGCAAGCAACAAGGCCACTTTATTGAGTTTGTTCATGGTAGTCCTCTAGAGAAATACAGCAGCTAGGCCGCGATTACTGATCGATACGCCTGAAATGACCACCACCCCAAGCGTTACGACTATTGTGCCATACCTCATTCAGGCCTCAACCCAATTTAGCAACAGCAAAAAGCCCAGGAGGCTTGCGCGGCTTCTTTTTGTGTTGCGGGTGAGCCACAACGGCTCAGTTGACACAAGGCCTTAAAATGACGGGTTAGTCAAATTCAGCCCCCGGGCTGCATTGGCGCCCAATTTCAAGCATTGCGCTTATTTGCGACTTCTCTCAGGCCCCTCATGACCCAGTTTGCCAAAGAAACCCTCCCCATCAGCCTGGAAGAGGAAATGCGGCGCAGTTACCTCGATTACGCCATGAGCGTGATCGTAGGCCGCGCACTGCCGGACGCCCGGGACGGCCTCAAGCCGGTGCACCGGCGCGTGCTGTTCGCCATGCACGAGCTCAACAACGACTGGAACCGTCCATACAAGAAGTCGGCCCGTATCGTCGGTGACGTGATTGGTAAGTACCATCCTCACGGCGACCAGTCGGTGTATGACGCCATCGTCCGGATGGCGCAAGATTTCTCTTTGCGCCACCTGCTGGTCGACGGCCAGGGTAACTTCGGCTCGGTGGACGGCGATAACGCAGCCGCCATGCGTTACACCGAAATCCGGCTGTCCAAGATCGCCCAGGAAATGCTGGCCGACATCGACAAGGAAACGGTTGATTTCGGGCCCAACTACGACGGCAGCGAAAAAGAGCCGCTGGTGCTGCCTTCGCGCATACCCAACTTGCTAATCAACGGCTCCGGCGGCATTGCCGTGGGCATGGCGACCAACATTCCGCCGCACAACCTGAATGAAGTGGTGGATGCCTGCCTGCACATGCTCAAAAACCCCGAGGCCAGCATTGAAGACCTGATGGAGATCATCCCAGGCCCTGACTTTCCGACAGGCGGCATCATTTACGGCATCAACGGCGTGCGTGACGGTTACCGCACCGGGCGCGGGCGCGTGGTGATGCGCGCCAAGTGCCACTTTGAAGACATCGACAAGGGCCAGCGCCAGTCCATCATCGTGGACGAGCTGCCCTACCAGGTCAACAAAAAGACGCTGCAAGAACGCATGGCCGAGCTGGTCCATGAAAAGAAGATCGAAGGCATCAGCCACATTCAGGACGAGAGTGACAAGTCCGGCATGCGCTTGGTCATCGAGCTCAAGCGCGGCGAAGTGCCTGAGGTGGTGCTGAACAATTTGTACAAGCAGACGCAGTTGCAAGACAACTTCGGCATCAACATGGTGGCGCTGGTCAACGGCCAGCCCAAGCTGTGCAACCTGAAAGATCTGATCCAGGTGTTCCTGTCGCACCGCCGCGAGGTGGTGACGCGGCGCACCGTTTTCACGCTGCGCAAAGCGCGTGAACGCGGCCATGTGCTGGAAGGCCTGGCGGTTGCGCTGGCCAATATTGACGAGTTCATTGCCATCATCCGCAATGCGCCCACCCCGCCAGTGGCCAAGGCCGAGCTGATGCTCAAGCCCTGGGACAGCAAACTGGTGCGCGAAATGCTCACCCGCACACGCGCCGATGGCGGCGTGGTCAACGCCGACGATTACCGCCCTGACGGCTTGGAAAAAGAATTCGGCATGGGCGCCGACGGCCTCTACCGCCTGTCTGAAACCCAGGCGCAAGAAATTTTGCAGATGCGTTTGCAACGCCTGACCGGTCTGGAGCAAGACAAGATCGTTGTCGAGTACAAGGAAGTGATGGCCGAGATCGATGATCTGCTGGACATCCTGGGGCGGCCCGAGCGGGTTGCCACCATCATTGGCGACGAGCTCACGGTCATTAAAAACGAATTCGGCCAGACCAAGCTGGGCGCGCGCCGCAGCCTGATTGAGCACAGCTCTTTTGACCTGAGCACCGAAGACCTGATCACACCCACCGACATGGTGGTGACCTTGTCGCACCTGGGCTATATCAAGAGCCAGCCTTTGAGCGAATACCGTGCGCAAAAACGCGGTGGCAGGGGCAAGCAAGCCACAGCCACCAAAGAAGACGACTGGGTGGACCAGCTCTTCATTGCCAACACACACGACTACATCTTGTGCTTTTCCAACCGCGGCCGTCTGTACTGGCTCAAGGTCTGGGAAGTGCCGGCCGGTTCGCGCGGCTCGCGCGGCCGCCCCATCGTCAACATGTTCCCCCTGCAAGAAGGCGAAAAAGTCACGGTGGTGCTGCCGCTCACAGGCGATAACCGCAGCTTTCCGGCCGACCATTACGTTTTCATGTCCACCTCCATGGGCACCGTCAAGAAGACGCCGCTGGACGACTTCAACAACCCGCGCAAGGCCGGCATCATTGCGGTCGACTTGGACGATGGTGACTTTTTGATTGGCGCGGCGCTGACCGACGGCAAGCACGACGTGATGCTGTTTTCGGACGGCGGCAAAGCCGTGCGCTTTGACGAAAACGACGTGCGTCCCATGGGCCGCACAGCGCGCGGCGTGCGCGGCATGATGCTTGAAGAAGGCCAGAACGTGATTGCCATGCTGGTGGCAGAGGACGAGCAGCAAAGCGTGCTGACCGCCACGCAAAACGGTTATGGCAAGCGCACATCGATCGACGAGTACACGCGCCATGGCCGCGGTACCAAGGGCATGATCGCCATTCAGCAAAGCGAGCGCAACGGCAAAGTCGTGGCCGCCACGCTGGTGCACACCGACGACGAGATCATGCTGATCACCGACCGTGGCGTGCTGGTGCGCACGCGCGTCAGCGAAATCCGCGAAATGGGCCGCGCCACTCAGGGCGTGACGCTGATCGGACTGGATGACGGTTCCAAGCTCAGCGGCTTGCAGCGCATCGTTGAAAACGACGCCAGCCTGGACGCCGCAGATCCGGCTGCAGACACCGAGGGCGACGAAGACACTGACGGCGCGACAGGTTCTGCCGACTGACCATGCTTGTACAGCACCGCGCCCCGGCGCTGCCGCGATGAGCCGGCCCTTTAATTTTTCGGCCGGCCCGGCCGTGCTGCCTGAAGAGGTGCTGGAGCGCGCCGCCGCAGAGATGCTGAACTGGCACGGCAGCGGCATGAGCGTCATGGAGATGAGCCACCGCGGCAAAGAATTCATAGCGATTTACGAAGCTGCCGAAGCCGACTTGCGCGAGCTGCTGGCGGTGCCCGTGGACTTCAAAATTCTCTTCATGCAGGGCGGTGGTATCGCAGAAAACGCCATCGTGCCGCTGAACCTCTCACGTGGCGAGCGCGCTGACTTTGTAGTCACAGGCGCCTGGAGCGAGCGTTCGCAAAAAGAAGCACGCAGGTACTGCGATGTCAATGTGTCCGCCAGCAATGCAGACACTGGCCACACCACTTTGCCCGCCGCCGGCACCTGGCAGCTCAGCACCAACGCCCGCTACGTGCATGTATGCAGTAACGAGACCGTGCACGGCGTTGAAATGCACGAGCTGCCCGACCTTAAAGCGCTGGGCAGCAATGCGCCGCTGGTGGCCGACATTTCCTCACACATGTTGTCGCGGCCGATGGACTGGTCGCGCGTGGGCCTGGCCTTTGGCGGCGCGCAAAAAAATGTAGGCCCTGCCGGCGTGACCCTGGTGTTTGTGCGCCAGGATTTGCTAGGGCACGCCATGGCGCACTGCCCTTCGGCCTTCGATTACAAGATCGTTTCAGACAACCAGTCGATGTACAACACACCGCCCACCTACGGCATCTACATCGCCGGCCTGACTTTTCAATGGCTTAAGAAACAAGGTGGCGTGGCCGCCATCGAGCAGCGCAACATCGCCAAAGCCAAACTGCTGTATGACTTCATCGACAGCTCAAATTTTTATGTCAGCCGCGTCGCCCCGGATTGCCGCTCGCGCATGAACATCCCTTTCTTTCTGGCCGACGAATCGCGCAACGATGTCTTTTTAGCCCAGGCCAAAGCGCGCGGCCTGCTGCAACTCAAGGGCCACAAAACCCTGGGCGGCATGCGCGCCAGCCTGTACAACGCCATGCCGCTGGCCGGCGTCGAGGCGCTGGTGAGTCACATGCGAGAATTTGAAAAAAAACAAGCCTGAGCCGGGACAAAACCATGACAACCAACTTGCCTGAACTGCGCATTCAAATTGACAAGCTCGACCGGGAACTTCTGGCGCTGCTGAACCAGCGCGCCCGCGTGGCTGAAGAAGTGGGCGAGGTCAAGCGCCGCGAAGGCTCGCCCTTCTTCAGGCCAGACCGCGTAGCCGCCGTCATCGAAAAAATAAAGCAAGCCAACACCGGGCCCCTGAAGGGCGAGCACGTTGAGGCCATCTGGCGCGAAATCATGTCGGCCTGCCTGGCGCTAGAGACGCCTGTGCGCGTGGCCTACCTGGGCCCTGCCGGCACTTTCAGCGAACAAGCGGCACTGCAGTTTTTTGGTGCCAGCATCGAGCATGTGCCTTGCACCAGCATCGACGAAGTATTTCGCGCCACTGCTGGCGGCAGCGCAGGTTACGGCGTGGTGCCGGTTGAAAACTCGACCGAAGGCGTGGTCTCACGCTCGCTCGATTTATTTTTGAATTCACCGCTGCATATCGTGGGCGAAACCAGTTTGATGGTGCGCCACAACCTGCTGCGCATGTCTGACTCGCTCGAAGGCATTGAGGCGGTTTACGCACACCCGCAGGCACTGGCGCAATGCCAGGGTTGGCTGACCGCACACCTGCCCCAGGCCGAGCGACGCACCGCCTCCAGCAATGCCGAAGGCGCGCGCCTGGCCGCTACCAACCCGGCTTGGGCCGGTATTGCCAGCGAGCGTGCTGGCGGGCAGTTTGGTCTGCACAATGCCGCGCTCGCTATTCAAGACGACGCTTTCAACCGCACGCGCTTTGCCGTGGTTTGCCTGCCGCAAACCCTGCCCGCACCGGCAGCTTCGGGCAAGGACTGCATCAGCCTGATCGTTTCAGTGCCCAACCGGCCTGGCGCGGTGCATGACATTCTGGGGCCGCTCAAAACGCACGGCGTGTCGATGACGCGTTTTGAATCCCGCCCGGCCCGCTCCGGCCAGTGGGAATACTACTTTTACATCGACCTGCAAGGCCATCCTTCGCAGTCGCATGTGGGCGCTGCGCTGGCAGAACTGCAGCAGATGTGCGCCTTCTTCAAAGTGCTGGGTACCTACCCCGCCGGCGATTGAGGCGGGCACGCTGGTGTTCAAACAACTCGGCCTGATTGGCTGCGGCCTGATGGGCAGCTCTTTTGCGCTGGCGCTGAAGCGAGCCGGCTGGGTCGAGCATGTGCGCGGCTTCAGCCCCTCGCCGGCCACCACTGCGCTGGCCCTGAAGATGGGAGTGATTGACAGCATCGCCAGCTCGGCAGCCAACGCAGCCGAAGGCGCCGACCTGGTACTGCTGGCCGTGCCGGTAGCCGCCACCCGGGTTGCGCTGCAAGCGATTGCGGGTGTCATCGACAGCCACACGCTGGTGATGGACGTGGGCTCGACCAAACAAGATGTGGTGCTGGCGGCCCGCGAAACACTGGGTCAGCGGCTGCCCTGCTTTGTGCCCGCGCACCCGATCTGCGGCAAAGAAGTGTCGGGCGTACAACACGCTGATGTTGATTTGTACACGGGCAAAAAAGTCATCCTCACGCCGCTGTTTGAAACAGACCCCGCGCAACTCGCACTGGCGCGCCAGCTGTGGCAAGCGCTGGGCTCGCATGTCAGCCAGATGAGCCCCGAAGCTCATGACGCGGCTTACGCCGCCGTCAGCCACTTGCCGCATTTGCTGGCCTTTGCCATGATGCACAGCCTCAATCAGCAAGACCAGGGCGAGCAATTCATGGCGCTGGCGGGTTCGGGCTTTCGCGATTTCACGCGCATCGCCGCCAGCGAGCCGGCCATGTGGCGAGACATTTTGCTGGCCAACCGCGACGAGTTGCTGGCGCAATCGCACCTGTTTCAACAAAGCCTGCAAGCGCTGGAGCAACTTATTTCGGCCGGCGATGCCGCGCAACTGCACGGCGCCATCACCCAAGCCAGCGAAGCGCGCACACGCTGGGCAAAGTCCTCAGACCCTTCTTCACCGCATCAGGATTGATTCAGTTTCATGTTTGATATCGAGTCGCTGGACATTCCGCCACTGACCGGCGCACACGGCACGGTGCACCTGCCGGGCTCCAAAAGCATTTCCAACCGCGTGCTGCTGCTGGCCGCGCTGAGCCAGGGCCAAACCGTGGTGCATGACTTGCTGGCCTCGGACGACACCGCTGTGATGCTGGCCGCTCTCAAGCAGATGGGCTGCAGCGTCGAGCAGACTGGCCAAACCGCTGTGATTGGCGGCCTGGGCGGCCAACTGGTGAACGCACAAGGCAAGCTGTTCATGGGCAACGCCGGCACCGCCATGCGCCCACTGACGGCCGCGTTGGCGCTGCTGGGCGGCGACTATGAACTCTCTGGCGTGCCGCGCATGCACGAGCGCCCCATCGGCGACCTGGTTGACGCGCTGCGCCAGCTCGGCTGCTGCATTGACTATTTGGGTAACGAAGGATTTCCGCCTTTGCACCTGAAGCCTGGCAAGCTCGCGCTGAACAAACCCATTGCGGTTCGAGGCGACGTGTCCAGCCAGTTTTTGACGGCATTGCTGATGGCGCTGCCGCTGGTGGCCAAGCAAGACATCCGGCTGGAAGTCACAGGCGAGTTGATCTCCAAGCCCTACATCGAGATCACGCTGAATTTGCTGGCGCGCTTTGGCATCCAGGTGCGGCGCGAAGGCTGGCAAAGCTTCACCATCCCCGCCGGCAGCCGCTACCAGTCACCCGGTGAAATTCATGTTGAAGGCGACGCTTCTTCTGCCAGCTACTTTGTGGCGCTGGGCGCCATCGCCACCGGCGCCGGCCACAGCATTGACATACGCGGCATCGGCTCGGCATCGATCCAAGGCGACATCCGCTTTGTTGAAGCTGCGCAGCTGATGGGTGCCAAAGTCGAAAGCAGCCCCAATTCGCTGAAGGTCTCGCGCGGGGCCTGGCCGCTCAAGGCAATTGACCTGGACTGCAACCACATTCCCGACGCCGCCATGACGCTGGCCGTGATGGCGCTGTACGCCGACGGAACTACCACGCTGCGCAACATTGCCAGCTGGCGCGTCAAAGAGACCGACCGCATTGCCGCCATGGCCTGCGAGTTGCGCAAGCTAGGTGCTGTGGTTGAAGAAGGCGCTGACTTCATTCGCGTCACCCCGCCCGCGCAGTGGCACAGCGCAGCCATCCACACTTACGACGACCACCGCGTGGCCATGTGTTTTTCGCTGGCGGCCTTCAACCCGGCTGGCCTGCCGGTGCGCATTCTGGACCCGAAGTGCGTGGCCAAGACCTTTCCCGACTACTTTGAAGCGCTGTTCGCGCTCACCCAGGCGCGCACAGCCGACATCCCGGTGATCTGCATCGACGGGCCGACGGCTTCAGGCAAGGGCACGCTGGCCTCGCGCACGGCGCAGCGGCTGGGCTACCACTACCTGGACTCGGGCGCACTCTACCGGCTCACGGCCTATGCCGCGGGACGTGCTGGCGTGGCGCTGGACGACGCGGCTGGCGTAGCGGCGGTTGCCGCGGCCCTGCCCGTGCGCTTTTCAGGCGAGCAGGTGCTGCTGGCGGGCGAAGACGTGTCCGACGCTATTCGCACCGAAAGCGCAGGCATGGCCGCCTCGCAGGTGTCGGTGCACGCGCCTGTGCGCGAGGCCCTGCTGGGGCTGCAGCGCGGCTTTAGGCAACTGCCCGGCCTGGTGGCCGACGGCCGGGACATGGGCACGGTCATCTTCCCGGATGCCGCCCTCAAAGTCTTTTTGACGGCCAGCGCCCGCTGCCGCGCCGGGCGCAGGCATAAGCAATTGATTTCAAAGGGTATTTCGGCTATACTGGCCGTCATTGAACAGGATTTGGAAGCGCGCGATTTGCGAGACTCATTTCGCCAAAGCGCACCTTTGAAACCCGCTCAAGACGCCAAGCCATTGGACAATTCCGAATTGACGATTGAGCAATCCATCGCAGTTTTGATTGACTGGTGGCGCGGCAACCGGCCCCTCTGAAGCAGCGCGCCTTTTCAATCCGGCGCCGCCTCAAAGGGTTCATAACTTAACCCGCGGCCCTTCACAAGCCGCACCAAACCGCCGCAGTCAGCTCTAAAAACGATAGCAATGGTGCTGTCGGAACACTGTTCTGGGGATTAGGAAACTTTAATGTCTGAATCTTTTGCCGCCCTTTTTGAAGAATCTCTCAAGCGCTCTGAAATGCGCACGGGCGAGGTTATTACCGCCGAAGTCATCCGCATCGACCACAACCACGTGGTGGTCAATGCCGGTCTGAAGTCCGAGGCCTATGTGCCTCTCGAAGAATTTAAAAACGACCAGGGCGAGCTCGAAGTCCAGGTCGGCGATTTTGTGGCTGTGGCCATCGACTCGGTCGAAAATGGTTACGGCGACACCTTGCTGTCGCGCGACAAGGCCAAGCGCCTGGCCTCGTGGATGAGCCTGGAAAAAGCCCTGGAATCTGGCGAATTTGTCACTGGCCAGACCAGCGGCAAAGTCAAAGGCGGCCTGACCGTTCTGGTCAACGGCATCCGCGCTTTCCTGCCAGGTTCACTGATCGACACACGCCCCATCAAGGACTTGACTCCCTACGAGAACAAGACCATGGAGTTCAAGGTCATCAAGCTCGACCGCAAACGCAACAACGTGGTGCTGAGCCGTCGCGCTGTGGTCGAAGCCAGCATGGGCGAAGAACGCGCCAAGCTGATGGAAACCCTCAAAGAAGGCACTGCTGTGAAAGGCATCGTCAAGAACATCACCGAATACGGTGCCTTCGTTGACCTGGGCGGCATTGACGGCCTGCTGCACATCACCGACATGGCATGGCGCCGCGTGCGTCACCCGAGCGAAGTGGTGACAGCCGGCCAGGAAATCGTGGCCAAGATCCTGAAGTTCGACACCGAGAAAAACCGGGTCTCGCTGGGTCTCAAGCAAATGGGCGACGATCCTTGGATGGGCGTGGCACGCCGCTACCCGCAAGCTACCCGCCTGTTCGGCAAGATCACCAACATCGCCGACTACGGCGCATTTGTCGAACTCGAGCCAGGCATCGAAGGCTTGGTCCACGTGTCCGAAATGGACTGGACCAACAAGAACGTGGCCCCGAACAAGCTCGTCGCCCTGGGTGACGAAGTCGAAGTCATGGTTCTGGAAATCGACGAAGACAAACGCCGCATTT
>JBILIK010000063.1:0-12262 GCA_044350025.1 Polaromonas sp.
ACGGCCTTAACGGGCGGCACATGGGTCATCACGCCGTCAACCCAGACCTCGCAGCCCTGGGCGCCCAAAGTCACAACGAGTCCCTGGACGCGGCGCGAAATTTCGCTGCTGCTCAAGCCGCAGCGCTCGCTGAGCATGCGCCCCTCGTAATCGTTGACAGTCACCCAGCTGGCCTGGTCAATGAAGTGCGTCAGCTCTTCGCCGTTGAACATGGGCAAGCCCTGGCCGGGATCAAAAACAAAAGGAATAGAAGCCGCCTTGAACTGTGCGGCGTGCAGCAGCATGGCGTCACGACCGTCGGGCGAAATAATGCCCAGCTTGATATCGCTGCGTGGCTTGATTTCGCTGGCATGCGCATGGCTCATGGCACCGGGGTGAAAGGCGGTGATCTGGTTGTTATCGCGGTCCGTCATGATCATGGCTTGGGCGGTGTAGCTGCCGGCGATCTCTCTGATGAACTCTGTGCTGATGCCCTTGTTGCGAAGGTGCGCCACATAGTCCTGGCCGTCGTTGCCTACGGTGGCCATTGGCAGGGCTGAACCACCCAACTGGGTCAGGCTGTAAGCGATGTTGCCGGCGCAGCCGCCGAACTCGCGGCGCAGAGTCGGAACCAGAAAAGAAACGTTAAGGATGTGCAACTGCTCGGGCATGATCTGCTCGGCAAAGCGACCCTCAAAGCTCATGATGGTGTCAAAGGCCAGCGAGCCACAAATCAAGGCGGGCATATTTTTTTCTAGGTTCAGGGATAAAAAGCCAACAGACGATAACCGGTGATCGTCAGCGGACCCGCTAATTTGTCGACTTCGGCAGGCGCCTTGGCAGCGGGCTCACCGGCTACCGGTGGGTCAAGCGGCGGCGGCGCAGCGCCTGATCCAGCAGCCCGCACATCGAAAGCGCCTGTGAAGGTGCTGGTGCTGTACAGCCAATCGCTGGTGGCACCAAACTCGGCGGGCAACACGATCTTGCGCAGCAAAGGCTGGTCATCAATGCCCGTCAGGGTCACCTCCAGCGCGGGCATGGCAACCGCGCTGGATTGCTTGTTTTGCAAAACAAAATTCAGGCGGTAACTGTCGGGGCCGACCTGGGTGAAAGAGGAGCTGTCAATGGCAACGGCCTCAATGATGCGCGGCGGGCTGACCTGGCATTTCAGTGGCAGGCACAAAGTCTCAACGGCCGGCAATAAGACCGGGTAACGGGCGGCCAAAGCATCGCGTTGATTGGGCATGAACTGCACCGGGAGCAAGAGCAGCAAAGCCAGTGGCACCAAGGCGGCCAAAGTACGCAACCAAGGACGCGAACGGCTGACTCGGGCTTGTACCGGGTTGATAAAGCTGACTTCGGGCTTGCGGCCGCGTGGCGCTTCGGTGATGACCAGGTTCTTCGGCTCCCGGCCATAAAGTGCGCGGCGAGCATCGCTGTCAAGCGGCGCGGCCGGCGGAGATAAGGCCTGGTGAGATTCTTCTTCATTGGGCGAAGACAAATAACTGGACAAGGCATCCGACACGGGTGCACGTGGCGCGGCGGCCATAGAGGGTGTGGGCTCCGGCAGTGGCTCAGGGCTCAGGGTTTGTGGCGCAGCGGCAGTGGGCTCGTACAAACTTTCAGGGTTGGGGGCCACGTCGATTGCGGGAGCTTGCGGTAGAACCTGGAAATGGGCAGAAGCGTCAAACACGCCATCGCACTGGCCGCAACGGACCCAGCCATTGGAAACCTTGAGCTGGTCGGTTTCGACCTGAAACATGGTTCGGCAGGTGGGGCAGCAGGTAATCAAGCTCATTGCTGCGAATTGTAGGGCTTACACAAGGGCCGGCACAGCCTTGCTCACAAGCGCGCTGTCATCAGGATCCAGCCTTCTTGGCTGTCCGCCACGCGCAAGTCGGCGTAAGGTGCATAAGCGGCCTGGAGCTCCTCGGCCTGTCGCTCCAAAATACCGGCCAGCACCAAATGCCCGCCAGGCGCGACATGCGCGCACAGCAGGGGCGCGAGCACTTTCAAGGGTGTTGCCAGTATGTTGGCCAGCACACTCTGGTATTGCCCGTGGGCACGGTCAGGCAGACCGGCCTTGAGTTGCACGTGGTTGGCTTCGGCATTGGCCAAGGTGGACTGCACCGCCGCCTCATCAATGTCCACGGCATCGATGTCCAGCGCGCCGAACTTGGCGGCACCGATGGCCAAAATGCCGGAGCCGCAGCCGTAGTCGAGCACCCGACCCAGCGCCTGGCCGCCAGCGATCCAACGCAGGCACATGCGCGTGGTCGGGTGTGTACCGGTGCCAAAAGCCAGCCCCGGGTCCAAGCGAATCACCTGCCGGGCCTGGGCCGGCAGCTCATGCCAGGTCGGCACGATCCAGAACGCCGGCGTGATCTCTACAGGCGCAAACTGCGACTGTGTCAGGCGCACCCAATCTTGCTCGGCCACAGGGCTGATGGCGACCAAGTGACAGCCCTCAAAAAAATCCTGCGCCTGCAGCAGCGCAGCCGCTTCACGCGCAGCCGTCTCGTCATCAAACAAAGCTGTGACACGCGATCGCTCCCAGCCGGCTTTGGGCGGGGGCATGCCGGGTTCGCCAAACAAAGCCTGCTCGGCCGGGGTTTGCGCATCGGCGTCTTCAACCGACACACTCAAAGCACTCAGGGCATCGAGCGCGTCGCTGAGTGTCTCAACCGTCTCCACCGGCGCCAGCAAGACCAACTCATAAAGACTCATGGAACAACCTGATCAAGCCAAGGGTAAAAAAAAGTCGCGCACACATGGCAGTACACGCAGAGCGCATGAAAGTCAGCGCGCCCTTAGCGCTGGCGCTTGGACAGCCATTCTTCAAGGTAATGAATGTTGGTGCCGCCATCCATGAACTTGGGGTCGACCATCAGCTCGCGGTGCAATGCAATGTTGGTGTTGATGCCTTCAACCGCAGTTTCTGCCAGAGCCGTGCGCATGCGGGCCAGGGCTTGTTCACGCGTGTCACCGTGCACGATGATCTTGCCGATCATGGAGTCGTAGTTCGGCGGCACAAAGTAATTGGCGTAAATGTGCGAATCCACACGCACGCCCGGGCCGCCGGGCATGTGCCAGGTGGTGACCCGGCCGGGCGAAGGGACAAACTTGTAAGGGTCTTCGGCATTGATGCGGCACTCAATGGCGTGCCCTTTGATTTCGACCTGGCGCTGCGTGTAAGGCAACTTTTCACCGGCCGCCACCTGGATCTGGGTTTTAACGATGTCCACGCCTGTCACCCATTCCGTGACCGGGTGCTCGACCTGCACACGGGTGTTCATCTCGATGAAATAAAACTCACCGTCTTCGTACAAAAACTCAAAAGTGCCGGCACCGCGGTAGCTGATTTTCTTGACGGCTGCCACGCAACGGTCTCCAATTTTTTCAATCAGCTTGCGCGGGATGCCAGGCGCCGGCGCCTCTTCAATCACTTTTTGGTGACGCCGCTGCATAGAGCAGTCACGCTCGCCCAGCCAAACCGCATTTTTATGCTGATCGGCCATGATTTGAATTTCGACGTGGCGCGGGTTCTGCAGGTACTTTTCCATGTAAACGGCGGGGTTGCCGAATGCAGCGCCGGCTTCGGCCTTGGTGGTTTGCACCGCATGGATCAAAGCCGCTTCGGTGTGCACAACACGCATGCCACGCCCGCCGCCGCCGCCCGCCGCCTTGATGATGACCGGGTAGCCAATGGCTTTGGCCGTGCGTTTGATGATGATGGGATCGTCCGGCAAAGCCCCTTCGGAGCCGGGAACGCAAGGCACACCGGCCTTGATCATGGCTTGTTTGGCGGAAACCTTGTCACCCATGATGCGGATCGACTCCGGCGAGGGGCCGATGAACTTGAAGCCGCTTCGCTCCACCCTTTCGGCAAAGTCGGCGTTCTCGCTCAAAAAACCGTAGCCGGGGTGAATGGCTTCGGCGTCGGTCACCTCGGCCGCCGCGATGATGGCCGGCATGTTGAGGTAACTCAGTGCAGAAGGCGCGGGGCCTATGCAGACGGACTCGTCGGCCAGCTTGATGTACTTGGCTTCGCGGTCCGCCTCAGAGTAGACCATCACGGCCTTGACGCCCAGCTCACGGCAGGCGCGCTGGATCCGCAGGGCGATCTCGCCCCGGTTGGCAATCAGTATCTTTTTGAACATGGTGCGGGCATCACTCGATCGTCAGCATGGGCTGTCCGTACTCCACGGCCTGACCGTTTTCGCACAGGATGCCTGTGACAGTGCCGGACTTATCGGCCTCGATCTCGTTAAGGATTTTCATGGCTTCAATGATGCAAATGGTATCGCCGGCCTTGACCACGCTGCCGATTTCGACAAAAGCCTTGGCGCCGGGGCTGGCACTGCGGTAAAAAGTTCCCACCATGGGGGACTTGACCGCGTGCGCACCTTCATCTGACGCAGCAGCCTGAGCAAGCACAGGAGCGGGCGCGGGCGCCACGGGGGCAGCAAGCGGCGGCGCTGAGTTCACCACGGGACTTTGCATAACCATGGGGGCAGCCCCCATGGCCTTGACAATGCGCACCTTGCCCTCGGCTTCGGTGATCTCGAGCTCAGACACATTCGAGTCTGAAACCAGGTCAATCAGCGTCTTGAGTTTGCGTAAATCCATGGTCTGTTCTCCGGGGAAAAAAGCCAGGCGGTGAGCCCGGCCTGTTAAGTGATGGGTGATGGGGGCAAGCCCTGAGGCAGTCACGCTGCGGCGGCTACACCCGACTGAATCCACTAATGTCGCATTAAAATTGCTTTGTTGCGCTCTTTATCTGTCTTTGTGGCTTATTTTTCAATAATTTTATTGATCTACAAAATTCACCAGAATTGATTTAAGTGGATTTTTCCCGCACAAACCGGCGCTTAGGCGGTGAAAACCCAAGCAACTGCGCCGGCAAACTGAAGCAAGGTCAGCACTTTAACGCAATTTAAAACCTGATTGATGATTTTTGGCTATTGCTTTGAAATGACCGCCCGGCAGCCAAAGCTCAAGCCAGAAGAGCCCAAGCGGCCAGATCGTCGGCCGAGAGCTTGCCCATGCGCCGCTGCAAGACGGCACCCGCTGCCGAAAAAACCACCGAAAAGGGCAGGCCGCCGCTCACATTGCCCAAGTTTTTACTCAGCTCGGTGCCGCCCAGGCCAGCCATGGCGACAGGAAAGTCCAGCGGCGACTTGGCCAGCCAGGCCCGCACGGCGCTGGGCTGATCGACCGCCAGGCCCAGCACGCGCCAGCCACGCGATTGCTGCGCCAGGTGAAAACGGTTGAGCATAGGCAATTCCTCCACGCAGGGCGGACACCAGGTGGCCCAGAAATTAAGCAACAGGGGCTGGCCTGCCAGGCTGCTGATTTTGAAGGGCGCGCCGTCAGGCGTCTCGAGCGCCAGCCCCCAGAACGGGTCTGCCGCCAGCGCCGCGGAGCTCATGGCCTGGCGACCGGACTGCCACCAGAAAGCCCCGGCTCCAGCCAAACCCGCGCTGAGCGCTGCACCGGCGAACATCAAGTTTCTGCGTGAGCTCATGTTTGTTCCTAAAGTCAAAAATTTGACCATTTAAAAAATGAAATTATCCCCAAGCTGCAGGCTGGCGCTCAATCTGAAGCCGCCAGCAAACGAGCCACCGAAGCCAGATCGCCGCGCGGTGA
Organism: Polaromonas sp.; assembly: GCA_044350025.1. Classification (GTDB taxonomy): domain Bacteria; phylum Pseudomonadota; class Gammaproteobacteria; order Burkholderiales; family Burkholderiaceae_C; genus Polaromonas. The sequence goes on from JBILIK010000063.1 coordinate 5,629, forward strand.
CTGGCCTTGGGCGTCTGGGCGCAGCGCGCCGCGCAAATCATCGTGGTCATACACCATGAGGTGCACGCCGACGGTCTCTTGCAAGGGCTTGCACAGGCTGCGAATGCTCAGCGCCTCAACACTGTTGCCTGTGAAACCGGTGACTGTACGCGGTTCGTAGTCCACCTGGTGCTCGATCAAGGCGATCTCAGCCGACTTGGGGTCATCACAAAACAGCTGGATGTAAATATCAGACAAACGCGTGGCCGTGCCGCGCCAGACCGCACCGCCTAAAAACGGCCTGAATTCGGCCATGCGCTGCATCCAGACCAGCGCCAGTTCGCGCAGCGCAGCGAGCTCGGCGGGCTGCGTGTCCGCGCAAAACAGCGCGATGTACTCGCGCACAGCAGCTTCCACCAGGTCGTTGTCAGGCAAAGCCGTGCGGGCCGGCAAACCTAGCTGCTTGAGCGCGCGGCGCTTGGCCGGCCCGTACTCCAACCCCTCTTCTACCACCATGGTGGCAGCGGCAGCGGCTATCTGCTCCTTCAGGCTGTGGGGTTCAAAGTCGTGCATAGCTGCATTTTTGCATCCCTGGGCTGCCTAAAATGCTGCATGCACATACACATATTAGGAATCTGCGGCAGCTTCATGGGTGGCTTAGCGGCCTTGGCGCGTGAGGCCGGCCACCGGGTCACCGGTTGCGACACCGGCGTTTACCCGCCCATGAGCGATCAGCTGCGGCAGTTGGGCATTGACTTGACCGAAGGCTATGACGCCGGGATCTTGAGCCAAGCGGGCTTTGCGCCCGATATGTTCGTCGTGGGCAATGTGGTTTCACGGGCGCGTCTGCCCGATGGCAGCCCGCGTTACCCGCTGATGGAGGCCATCCTGAACCAGGGCCGGCCCTATACCAGCGGCCCGCAATGGCTGGCCGAACATGTGCTGCAGGGCCGCCATGTGCTGGCCGTGGCCGGCACCCACGGCAAGACCACCACCACCGCCATGCTGACCTGGATTCTGGAGCAAGCCGGGCTGCAACCGGGCTTCCTGGTGGGTGGCGTGCCTTTGAACTTTGGCGTTTCTGCAAGGCTAGGTCAGGGCCGCTGCTTTGTGATCGAGGCCGACGAGTACGACACCGCATTTTTCGACAAGCGCAGCAAGTTCGTGCACTACCGCCCGCGCACGGCCATTTTGAATAACTTAGAGTTTGACCACGCGGACATTTTTGACAACCTGGGGGCGATTGAGCGGCAGTTTCATCATTTGCTGCGGACCGTGCCCGCGCAGGGCCGGGTGGTTTTCAACGCCGATCAAGACAGCCTGGCCCGCGTGCTGGCCCAGGGCTGCTGGAGCGAGCAAGTCGGCTTTGGCCCAGGCGCAGGCGCGCAAAGCGGTTTCAGCGCCGACGGGGAGCCCGACGACTTTGCCGTCCTCAAGGCCGGTGAAACAGTCGCCCGGGTTCGCTGGTCTCTCACCGGCGTACACAACCAGCTCAATGCATTGGCGGCTATCGCTGCAGCCGAGCATGTGGGCGTGCGTCCGGCCGATGCAGCCTTGGCGCTGTCCAGCTTTGAGAATGTCAAGCGCCGCATGGAGGTGCGTGGCGTATTAAAGCGCGAAGGCGGCAACATCACGGTCTATGACGACTTTGCACACCATCCGACGGCGATCCACACCACCATTGACGGCCTGCGGAGGCAATTGAATGCGCAAGGCCAGAGCTCAGCGCGCATCCTGGCGATCTTTGAGCCGCGCAGTAACACCATGAAGCTGGGCACCATGACGGCGCAGCTGCCCTGGAGTCTGGAACAAGCCGACCTGGCTTTTTGCCATGCCGGTGGCCTGGACTGGGACGCCAGAGCCGCGCTGGCCCCCATGGGCGCCCGCGCGAAGGTGGCTGACGATATCGCCGCCGTTCTTGCGCAAGTCAAGGCCGCAGCTCAGCCGGGCGACCACTTGCTGTGCATGAGCAACGGCGGCTTCGGCGACATTCACAGCAGGCTGCTGGCGACACTGGCCGCTTGAAGATGGATTCCTGCTTGCGCAGGAGTGACGGAAAAAATGCGCCGCCCTCGCAGGCTCAATCCCTCATGCCCGCAGAATTCCCGTCATCCTCGCGCCTGCGGGGATCCATCCCCTTACCTGCTGGCAAGCTCAGAGCGCGCGGCGTGCCAAAACGGCTTGCGACAAACCTTCGAGCAGCTTGAGTGAATCTTCCCAGCTGATGCAAGCGTCAGTGATGCTCTTGCCGTAGATCAAGGCATTCGCATCGTCTTTGCCCGGTGTGAATTTCTGAGCGCCTGCGTTGAGGTGACTCTCCACCATCAGGCCGAAGACCTGCTTGGAGCCGCCGGCCACCTGAGCGCCTATGTCGCGCGCCACTTCGAGCTGCTTTTCGTGTTGCTTAGAGCTGTTGGCATGGCTGCAATCGACCATCAGTGTGGCTGGTAATTGAGCCGTGTCCAGGTCCTTGCAGGCAGCGGCCACGCTGGCGGCGTCATAGTTAGGCGCCTTGCCGCCGCGCAAAATCACGTGGCAATCGCGATTGCCCTTGGTTTGCACAATCGCCACCTGCCCGTTTTTGTGCACAGACAAAAAGTGGTGGCCGCGCGCTGCCGCCTGAATGGCGTCGGTGGCAATACGGATGTTGCCATCGGTGCCGTTTTTAAAACCGATGGGCGCGGAAATACCTGAAGCCAGCTCGCGGTGCACCTGGCTTTCGGTGGTGCGCGCACCGATGGCGCCCCAGGAAATCAGGTCGCCAATGTACTGCGGCGAAATCACATCCAAAAACTCGCTGCCCGCAGGCAAGCCCAGCCGGTTGATGTCAATGAGCAACTGGCGCGCAATCCGCAGACCTTCGTCAATGCGGTAACTTTCATCGAGGTAAGGGTCGTTGATCAGACCTTTCCAGCCCACGGTGGTACGCGGTTTTTCAAAATAGACGCGCATCACGATTTCCAGCGTGCCGGCGTACTTGCGCCTTTGCTCGACCAGGCGGCGCGCATACTCCAGCGCAGCCGCCGGGTCATGGATGGAACAAGGACCGATGACCAGCAACAAGCGGTCGTCGGTGCCGGCCATGATGTTGTGGATGCTCTGGCGGGTTTGGGTGATCAGCGACTCGACCGGCGTAGCGCTGATCGGGAAAAATCGGATCAGATGTTCTGGCGGGGGAAGCACGGTGATGTCCTTGATGCGTTCGTCGTCGGTCTGGCTGGTTTTGTCGACTGGACGGGCATACCAGCTCTCGCTGGTGGTCTGGATGGGGGCATTCATGACGGACTTCCTTGGGGTTGAACTAAAGAATCGGATGCACAAAAAAAAACCGCCGGGGGGTCCGGCGGTTTAGAAGATTCAGCTGCGTTCAGGGGGCTTACGCAAGTGTCTCTCTACCGCCGGTGGCGCTTGAGAAGCTAAAGTAAGCAAAATAAAACACAGCTGAATGCATGGATGGAAATGTAGCACAAGCTCAACAGCCGGAACTCAAGCGGTTCCGCCCACGGTCAAAGCATCGATGCGCAAGGTCGGCTGGCCAACGCCCACCGGCACGCTCTGGCCTTCTTTGCCGCAGGTCCCCACGCCACTGTCCAGTGCCATGTCGTTGCCGATCAGGCTGACCCGCTTGAGCGCCTCAGGGCCGCTTCCCACGATGGTCGCGCCTTTGACAGGGTACAAAATTTTGCCGTTTTCAACCCAGAAAGCCTGGCTGGCCGAAAACACGAACTTACCCGAAGTGATGTCCACCTGACCACCGCCGAAATTGCTGGCGTACAAACCTTTTTTCATGCTGGCGATGATTTCGGCGGGGGCTTTGTCACCGCCCAGCATGTAGGTGTTGGTCATGCGCGGCATCGGCATGTGGGCATAACTTTCACGCCGGCCATTGCCCGTGGGTTTGACGCCCATCAGGCGGGCGTTGAGCGAGTCCTGAATGTAGCCCTTCAAAATGCCGTCCTCGATCAACACATTGCGCTGACTGGCATTGCCTTCATCGTCCACATTGAGCGAGCCGCGGCGCTCGGCCAGCGTGCCGTCATCGAGCACCGTCACGCCTTTGGCCGCAACGCGTTGGCCGATGCGGCCGGCAAAGGCACTGGAGCCCTTGCGGTTGAAATCGCCCTCCAGCCCGTGGCCAATGGCTTCGTGCAGCAAGATGCCGGGCCAGCCAGGGCCGAGCACCACGCTCATCTCGCCGGCCGGCGCGGGCCGGGCTTCGAGGTTGGTGAGCGCAGCCTTGACCGCGTCATCCACATAGGCCTTGATCTGCGTTTCGTCGAAGTAAGCCAGACCGAAGCGGCCGCCGCCGCCGCCAGAGCCGACCTCCCGGCGGGCCACACCAGCAATTTTTTGCTCTGCAATCACCGTCACATTCAAGCGTACCAGCGGCCGCACATCGGCGCCCAGTGTGCCGTCGGCACGCGCCACCAGCACCACGTCGTATTCACTGGCCAGGCCGGCCATGACCTGCACGATGCGCGGGTCCTTGGCCTTGGCGAGTTTTTCAACCCGCTCCAGCAACTTGACCTTGGCGGTGCTGTCCAGCGTGGCAATCGGGTCAATGTCCCGGTAAAGCGAGCGGCTGCCGGCGACCTTGCGCGACGGGGTCTTGACACGGCCGGCCCGGTTGGCAGCAGAGATGGTGCGCACGGTGCGGGCGGCATCGAGCAAGGAGGCTTCGGAAATATCGTCCGAGTAGGCAAACGCCGTTTTTTCGCCGCTGACGGCGCGCACACCCACACCCTGGTCGATGCTGAAGGAGCCGGTTTTGACAATGCCCTCTTCCAGGCTCCAGCCTTCGCTGCGGGTGTACTGGAAGTAAAGGTCTGCGTCGTCCACGCCGTAGGCCGAAATCTCGCCCAGGGCGCGGCGCAGATGAGCCTCGCTCAAACCGAAAGGCGCCAGCAGGAGTTTGTCGGCAATTGCCAGGCGCTCAGCCGTGGCATCTGCATGCACACGGGCGCCTGCAGCTGACACAGCATGTTGAGCACGGGACGGGGGGGAGGATTTGAGTGAAACCATGGCTGCATTGTAGGCAGTCGCCCTTGTCCTTGGGGGCTTAAGGGCAGACGCCCGGGGCCGGCCCTGCGGCGCAACTCAGGACTGTATGAGCCGCTTGGACTTGGCGATCGACATCAAAATGCCAAGCGCCAGACCCAAGGTCACCATCGCTGTGCCGCCGTAACTGATGAAAGGCAGCGGCACGCCGACCACCGGCAAGATACCGCTGACCATGCCCATGTTGACAAAAGCATAGGTAAAGAAAATCATGGACACCGCGCCGGCCAGCAGCCTGGCAAACAGCGTGGGCGCTTCCAGCGCAATCGCCAGGCCGCGCAGGATCAAAAAGACAAATGCGCCTATCAGCATCAAATTACCTAGCAAGCCGAACTCCTCGGAGTAGGCTGCAAATATAAAGTCTGTGGTGCGCTCCGGAATGAACTCCAGATGGGTCTGCGTGCCGGCCATGAAGCCCTTGCCGAAAAACCCGCCGGAGCCGATCGCAATCATGCCCTGAATGATGTGAAAACCCTTGCCCAAAGGGTCGCGCGAAGGGTCAAGCAAGGTGCAAATACGCTGCTGCTGGTAGTCATGCAGCACCGGCCAACGCATACCGTCAGCGCACAGTTGAGGCTCGTACCAAACCAGCAAAGCCACCCCGACGAGTCCCAACAAAACCGGTGGCACGATCAGTCGCCAGCTCAGGCCGGCAAAAAAGATCACCGCCAGACCCGCAGCCAGCACCAGCAGAGAAGTACCCAGATCGGGCTGTTTCATGATGAGACCGACCGGCAAGGCCAGGAAAAAAATGGCCGCCAGAAAGTCCAGCGGACGCAGCTGGCCCTCGCGCTTTTGAAACCACCAGGCCAGCATCAGCGGCATGGCGATCTTCATGATTTCACTGGGCTGAATCACCACTCCCAGGTTGATCCAGCGCTTAGCGCCTTTTTTGGTCAGGCCAAAAACTGCAACAGCCACCAAAAGCGCAACGCCCACGACATACACAGGCACAGCAAAAGTCATCAAACGCTGCGGCGGTATTTGCGCCACCACGAACATGATGGCGCCGGCAATCAACATATTGCGTCCGTGGTCCACAAAGCGGGTGCCGTGGTCATAACCCGAGGAGTACATGATCAGCAGCCCTGCAGAGGCGAGCAGAAACACCGCAAACGCCAGAGGTCCGTCAAAACCCTCTACCCAAGGGGCGACGCGGCGCAACAGTGAAGGTTTGTCAAATACGGCTGCCATGGCTGAATTATCCGTCAGGCAAGCGCTAACATCCGGGCATGACCGTGACCCATTTGCTGTATTTGCACGGCTTTCGTTCCTCGCCGCTATCTGCCAAGGCCGTGAAAATGGCCGCTGCTGTGCAAGCCAGTCACCCTGCCGTGCACTGGTGGTGTCCGCAGTTGCCGCCCTCGCCGCGCCAAGCTATGGCGATGCTCATGGCCGGCATTGCCGGCTGGCCCCAAGGCAGCATGGCGGTGGTGGGTTCTTCGCTGGGCGGCTTTTATGCCACCTGGATCGCTGCCCGAACGGGCTGCCCGGCCGTGCTGCTGAACCCGGCGGTCCATCCGGCGCGCGACCTGGCAAGCCACATTGGCGAACAAAGCGCCTGGCACTCACCGCAAGAAACTTTCTTTTTCCAGCC
>JBILIK010000066.1:0-11895 GCA_044350025.1 Polaromonas sp.
GGCTCCAGCAGAGGCGCGTAACCTTCACCTTTGTGCAGGTGATCACGGGAGATCTTCACCATGCCGCGCTGGCCTGGTGAAGTGGGTTTCATTTTAATGACAGCCATGATTAAGCAGCCTCCCCGCCGATGTTCAGCTCTTGACCGGCTTGCAGGGTCACATAAGCCTTGCGAACGTTGTCGCGGCGGCCCACGGACTTGCCGAAGCGCTTGGTCTTGCCTTTGGTGTTCAGGACGGAAACTGACTTAACTTCCACCTTGAACATCAGCTGCACTGCAGCCTTGATTTCATATTTAGTGGCGTCTTGCAGCACCTTGAAAGTGACCGTGTTGCTTTTCTCGGCGATCTGCGTGGCTTTTTCAGACACGATGGGCGCTACCAAGACTTGCATCAATCGACCTTCGTCGAATTTGGCCTTGCTGGAAAATGGAATCAGGGCGCTCATGCGAACATCTCCTTGAGTTTGTCCATGGCAGCCTTGGTCACCAAAATCTTCTTGTAGTGCACCAACGACACCGGATCGGCGTAACGCGGCTCGACAATCAGGATATTGACCAGGTTGCGGGAGGCCAGGTACAGGTTCTCGTCGACTTCGTCAGCGATGACGAGGACCGACTTGAGGTTCATGGCTTTGAATTTGTCGGCCAGGACTTTCGTCTTGGGCGAGTCCACTGTCAGCGAATCAACCACAGCCAGGCGGCCTTCGCGGGCCAGCTGCGAGAAGATGGAGGCCATGCCGGCGCGGTACATCTTCTTGTTGATTTTCTGCGTGAAGTTTTCATCAGGCATGTTCGGGAAAATCCGACCGCCGCCGCGCCACAAAGGCGAAGACGTCATACCTGCACGCGCACGACCCGTACCTTTTTGCTTGAAGGGCTTTTTGGTCGAGTGATGAACCTGCTCACGGTCTTTTTGGGCGCGGGTGCCTTGGCGGGCGTTGGCCTGGAAGGCTACGACCACCTGGTGCACCAGGCTCTCGTTGTATTCACGACCGAATACGGTATCGGGAACGTCCACTTTGGACGAAGCCAGACCCTGGTCGTTCAGGAGTTCAACTTGCATCAGTTCGCTCCTTTGGCTGCATTGCCGGTCTTGACCTTGATCGCTGCGCGAACCGTCACGAAACCGCCCTTGGAACCAGGCACAGCGCCGCGGATCATCAGCAGTTGACGGGCTTCATCGATACGCACGATGTCGAGGTTTTGCGTGGTCTTGGTGACGTCACCCAGGTGACCCGTCATGCGTTTGCCAGGAAACACGCGGCCGGGGTCCTGCGCCATACCGATGGAGCCGGGCACGTTGTGCGAACGGCTGTTACCGTGCGAGGCGCGCTGCGAGCTCATCTTGTGACGCTTGATGGTGCCGGCATAGCCTTTACCAATGGAAGTGCCTTGCACATCCACCAGCTGGCCCACCGCAAACACATCGGCAGCAGGAACAACCGAGCCTGCAGCGTATTTGCCTGCGACGTCTGACGTCACGCGGAATTCTTTCAGGATTTCACCAGCTTCTACGCCGGCTTTGGCGTAGTGGCCTGCGGCCGGCTTGGTGACGCGCGACGCTTTGCGTGCGCCGAATGCCACTTGCAGGGCATCGTAGCCGTCGTGGGCTTCGGTTTTAACCTGGGTCACACGGTTGTTAGACACATCTACCACTGTGACAGGAACGGTATCCCCATCATCAGTGAACAGACGCATCATGCCCACCTTGCGGCCCAGCAACCCGAGGGAGTTGCTCAGACTCATTGTTTTCTCCGTAACTTCCACCGCTGCGACTTCAATTGGCCGCAGACGTTTTGATGTGAAAGACTGTTAATAAAACCGCCCCGATCGCGCATGACGCATTCAGGACAGCCCGCGAGTATAGCGCAGTTTTGCCTCATGGCAATACCTGCGCCGCACTCTTGGGTCCCGGCGGGCTGTCAGCTTGCGCCGAAAACCCGGTTTTTCTTACTGCAGCTTGATTTCGACGTCCACACCGGCGGGCAAGTCGAGCTTCATCAACGCGTCAACAGTCTTGTCGGTCGGGTCAACGATGTCCATCAGGCGCTGGTGCGTGCGGATTTCGAGCTGGTCGCGGCTGGTCTTGTTGACGTGCGGCGAGCGCAAGATGTCAAAACGCTTCATGCGGGTTGGCAAGGGCACGGGGCCCTTGACAATCGCGCCGGTGCGCTTGGCGGTGTCAACGATCTCAGCAGCGGACTGGTCGATCAGTTTGTAGTCAAACGCCTTGAGGCGAATGCGGATTTTTTGTTTGGTGGCCATGTTAATTCCTTGGTTTTTCTGGAATTAAGCAAGGATCTTGGCAACCACACCGGCGCCGACGGTACGGCCGCCTTCGCGGATCGCAAAGCGCAGACCTTCTTCCATGGCGATCGGGTTGATCAGCTTGACCGTGATCGACACGTTGTCACCCGGCATCACCATCTCTTTGCCTTCCGGCAACTCGATCGCACCGGTCACGTCCGTCGTGCGGAAGTAGAACTGGGGACGGTAGTTGTTGAAGAACGGTGTGTGGCGTCCGCCCTCGTCTTTGGACAAGACATAGATCTCGCCCGTGAAGTGGGTGTGCGGCTTGATCGAGCCGGGCTTGCACAGCACCTGGCCGCGCTGCACGTCTTCACGCTTGGTGCCGCGCAGCAAGATGCCGACGTTGTCACCGGCCTGGCCCTGGTCGAGCAGCTTGCGGAACATTTCCACGCCGGTGCAGATGGTTTTTTGGGTGTCAGCGATACCAACGATCTCGATCTCTTCGCCGACCTTGATGATGCCGCGCTCGATACGGCCGGTCACCACAGTGCCGCGACCGGAAATAGAGAACACGTCTTCCACAGGCATCAGGAAGGCGCCGTCGACTGCGCGCTCAGGCAGGGGAATGTAGGTGTCCAGTGCGTCAGCCAGCTTCATGATGGCGCCTTCGCCGAGCTCGCCCTTGTCGCCTTCCATGGCCAGCTTGGCTGAGCCGTGGATGATGGGGGTGGCGTCGCCAGGGAAGTCGTACTTGTCGAGCAACTCGCGAACTTCCATCTCGACCAATTCGAGCAGTTCAGCGTCGTCCACCATGTCGCACTTGTTCAGGAACACGATGATGTAAGGAACACCCACCTGGCGCGCCAGCAGGATGTGCTCGCGTGTCTGGGGCATCGGGCCGTCAGCGGCAGAGCACACCAAAATAGCGCCGTCCATTTGAGCGGCGCCCGTGATCATGTTTTTGACATAGTCAGCGTGGCCCGGGCAGTCAACGTGCGCGTAGTGGCGGTTGGCCGTTTCGTACTCAACGTGGGCGGTGTTGATCGTGATGCCGCGGGCTTTTTCTTCAGGCGCCGCGTCAATTTGGTCGTAGCCCTTGGCGGTGCCGCCAAACTTGGCAGCCAGCACGGTCGTGATGGCCGCCGTCAAAGTGGTCTTGCCGTGGTCGACGTGGCCGATCGTGCCAACGTTGACGTGGGGCTTGGTTCGTGTGAATTTTTCTTTTGCCATTTTCAACTCCGAGAAGTTACAAAAAACCTGTTAAACCGGCTGGCAACAACGACATTGACGCTGCGCCAGCTCCAAAATATGGTGCCCATTGCGGGAATCGGACCCGCGACCTCTCCCTTACCAAGGGAGTGCTCTACCACTGAGCCAAATGGGCCACTGCGAAAACATTTAAACCCAAACAACACACCGGCAAAAAAAGCAAAGCCCTCAAAGCCAAGACCTCTCAAAAGCCAGGGCTGGAGCGGGAGACGGGAATCGAACCCGCGTCATTAGCTTGGAAGGCTAGGGTTCTACCATTGAACTACTCCCGCAGCTCTGCTTCTTTCTCACCGACTTGCCACTAACCCGAACCAACTCACAGACCAGCTGCGCGCCGCTCACCACTTTCATCAAAGGCAAAACCGAGGAAAAAACCACGGTACATCCCGAGATTTGGTGGATGGGGCTGGATTCGAACCAGCGTACGCGTTAGCGAACAGATTTACAGTCTGCCTCCTTTAACCACTCGGACACCCATCCAGCAAGTGAACCTCGGATTATGCCACGGTTTTCGGCGGGTGCACTACCATAAAACAGCCCCGCGACCATGCTGTTCCAGCCAGGCGTTGGCGGCGGAAAAGTGGCCGCAACCCACAAAAGGACGGGGCGGGCGGCGGGCTGAAAGCGGGGAAGGATGGTTGGCTGTCAGAACCAGATGCCGGCCGGTCACTATCAAATCCTGTTTGGCCTGGGCATGAGCGCCCCAGAGCATGAACACCGTCGGGGTCTCAGAGCAATCAACTGCCTTAATAATTTCGTCAGTAAGCGCTTCCCAACCTTGCTTGGCATGGCTGCCGGGCGCACCAGATTCGACAGTCAAGCAGGTGTTGAGCAAGAGCACGCCCTGCCGGGCCCAGGGCTCCAGTGCGCCGCTGCGTGGCGCCCGGGCCCGGACGCCGGGCGCCGGCTGGGGCAGCGAGCCCCTCTCGATTTCACTGAAGATATTGCGCAAGCTGGGCGGCACCCGCTGGCCGGCTTGCACCGAAAAAGCCAGACCGTGGGCCTGATCAGGCCCGTGGTACGGATCCTGGCCCACAATGACAACGCGAACCCCAGTCAAGGGCGTGAGTTCCAGCGCGCGCAAGGGCTGGTCGGGGTAAATGACGGCACCGGCGGCCAGTCGCTGCGCCACAAAGGCGCCTAGCGCCATCCCGGACGGGCTGACCCAAAAGGCCTGAAGCAAGGGCATCCAGCTGGGGTCCGCCGGCCAAAGGGCGGGGTTCCAGCCCGTCAGCCGCTTGGGCGCCTCAGGCGCTTGGGCAGGCGCAAAACCAAAATCTGTCTGGGAGCCGGTCTCGGCTACCTTGCTTTTTTGGGCCACGGCAAACCTTGCAAGCGCAGATCAGGCAAAGAGTTCTGCCAGCGCCTGGCCCGGCTCATCGGCGCGCATAAACGCCTCGCCGACCAAAAAGGCTTGCACACCGGCCGCTCGCATGCGCTGCACATCGGCCACCGTGCTGATGCCCGACTCAGTCACCAGCAAATGGCCGGCAGGAACGTCTTTAATCAGCCCCAGGGTGGTGTCCAGCGAGACGTCGAAGGTTTTGAGATTGCGGTTGTTGATGCCCAGCAAAGGTGTTTTCAATTGAAGCGCGCGCTGCAGCTCAAGCCCGTCGTGCACCTCGACCAGCACCGCCATGTCCAATGACATCGCCAGCGCCTCCAGGCTCTGCATTTGGGCATCGTCCAGGCAGGCGGCAATCAGCAAAATACAGTCTGCGCCCATGGCGCGCGCTTCATAGACCTGGTAGGGGTCGACCATGAAATCCTTGCGCAAAACCGGCAGGTCGCAAGACGCGCGGGCCTGCTTGAGATAGTCGACGCTGCCCTGAAAAAACTGCTGGTCAGTCAGCACCGACAGGCAGGCGGCACCGTGCTCGGCGTAGCTCTGGGCGATGTCGGCGGGAATGAAATCGGGCCGCAAGATGCCCTTGGACGGGCTGGCCTTTTTGACTTCGGCGATCACCGCCGGCAGACCGGCAGCGATCTTGGCCCGCATGGCGCCCACAAAGTCGCGTGTGAGCACGCGCGATTCGGCATCAGCCCGCATGGCACTCAGGGGCTTGCGCGCCAAAGCGGCAGCGACCTCCTGGCGTTTGACTGCAACGATTTTGTCAAGAATGTCGCTCATGGTCGTGGGTGTGTTGGGTTGGTCAAAAAATTGTTGGGAAGGCCGGGCGAGCCAGCGCTTCAGCCCTGCTGCGTGGCCAGCACCAGCTCGTCGAGCTTGCGGCGCGCAGCGCCTGAACTGATGGCAGTGCGTGCCAGCGCCAGGCCAGCTTGAAGGCTGTCAGTGAGATCGGCAGCATACAGCGCAGCGCCTGCATTGAGCGCGACGATGTCACTGGGGGCGCCGGGCTCGCCGTTGAGCACGCCCATCAGCATCTGCTTGGATTGCTCGGGGGTTTCCACGCGCAAGGTGCGGTTGCTGGCCATGGGCAAGCCGAAGTCCTCGGGGTGGATTTCGTATTCGATGATCTCGCCGTTTTTCAGCTCGCCAATCACTGTTGCGGCACCCAGGCTGATTTCATCCATGCCGTCTTTGCCGTAAACCACCAGGGCATGCTCAGCGCCCAGCCTTTGCAGAGCGCGCACCTGAATGCCGACCAGGTCGGAATGAAAAACGCCCATCAAAATATGGGGTGCGCCGGCCGGGTTGGTCAGCGGGCCCAGGATGTTGAAGATGGTGCGCACGCCCAGCTCTTTACGGATGGGCGCGACGTTTTTCATGGCCGGGTGATGGTTGGGCGCGAACATAAAGCCGACGCCGACCTCTTCGATGCAACGGGCAATGGCGTCGGGTTGTAAATTGATGTTCAGTCCCAAGGCTTCCAGCACGTCGGCGCTGCCCGACTTGCTGCTGACGCTGCGCCCGCCGTGCTTGCTGACTTTGGCGCCGGCGGCGGCCGCGACGAACATCGAGCAAGTCGAGATATTGAAGGTGTGCGAGCCGTCACCGCCCGTGCCGACGATGTCCACCAAATGGTTCTTGTCGGCCACATGGACCTTGGTCGAAAACTCGCGCATGACCTGCGCAGCGGCGGTTATTTCACCGATGGTTTCTTTTTTTACGCGCAAGCCGGTGATCAGCGCGGCCATCATGACCGGGGACATCTCGCCGCTCATGATCAAGCGCATGATGTGAAGCATCTCGTCATGAAAAATCTCACGGTGCTCGATGGTGCGCTGCAGCGCTTCCTGGGGTGTGATCTTGGATAAAGAGGACATGGGACGCTTTCAGGTACGAAGCTGATCTGAAGAGACAAAGAAAAAGAATCTGGATGGATTGTCTGACATGGCCAGCCACCGGCCAAATCCGACAAACTTCAGGCCGGCACGCTGGCGGGTCCGCCGCCGTGGCGGAAAAAAGCCTGGATGGCGTCGACTGCGCGGTCAATGCCAGCGGAGTCCACATCCAAGTGGGTAACGAAACGCAGGCCAATGAGGCCGGTGGCCAGCACGCCACGCGCTTTCAAAAACGCCAGCAAGTCGGGACCCCGGCCATCGGTCACGTCGACAAACACGATGTTGGTTTGGGCTGAGCGCACCTGTAATCCCTCAATGCCCTGCAAGCCCTGCGCCAGGCGCTGCGCCAGAGCGTGGTCATCGGCCAGGCGCTCCAGGTGGTGTTCGAGCGCGTGGCTCGCTGCCGCCGCCAGCAAGCCCGTCTGGCGCATACCGCCGCCGGTCATCTTGCGCACGCGGTGGGCGCGGGCAATGAGTTCTTTGCTGCCGCACAGCGCCGAACCCACGGGCGCACCCAAGCCCTTGCTAAAGCAGACCGACACGCTGTCAAAGTGGCTGGCAATGCGGCGCGCGGCGCTGGCCACGAATTCACCAGAAAGCCCCATTCCCGCTGAGCTGGTCGAAGTGCCTGCGGCGACTTCGACAGGCTCAGCCCGAACGGTCAATTCAGCTTGAGCCAAAGCCGCCGCCGCATTGAACAGACGCGCGCCGTCCAGGTGCACTGCCAACCCGTGCCCGCGTGCCAAGGCCGTGGTCTGCGCCAGATAGTCCATGGGCAGAGGGTAGCCGCTCCAGGTGTTTTCCAGGCATAAAAGCCGGGTGCGGGCGAAGTGACAGTCGTCGGGTTTGATGGCATTGGCAATGTCAGCCAGCGCCATTTGGCCGGCGGCATTGAGCGCCAGCGGCTGCGGCTGGATGCTGCCCAGCACCGCCGCACCGCCGCCCTCATAACGGTAAGTGTGCGCCGACTGGCCGACGAGATATTCGTCGCCGCGCTGGCAATGCGCCATCAGGCCGCACAAATTGCTTTGCGTGCCGGTGGGCATGAACAAAGCCGCCTCAAAACCCAACATGTCGGCAATGCGCTCTTGCAGGGCATTGACGGAGGGGTCATCGCCATACACATCATCACCCAATGGCGCGGCAAACATGGCCGCACGCATGGCGGTTGTTGGCCGGGTCACGGTGTCGCTGCGCAGGTCAACTGTTGCGTTCATGGCGCGCCTTTATTGCAAAAAGTTCTTGAGCATCGCATGACCGTGCTCAGTGAGTATGGACTCGGGGTGAAACTGCAGGCCTTGTATGGGCAAGCTGCGGTGCCGCACACCCATGATTTCACCGTCCTCGGTCCAGGCCGTGAGTTCGAGCTCGGCCGGACAAGAGCTGCGCTCGATGGCCAGGGAGTGGTAGCGGTTGACCGTGAACTGCGCAGGCAGTCCGGCAAAAACACCTTGCTGCGTGGTGCTGATGACGCTGGTCTTGCCGTGCATCAATTGCTTTGCGCGAACGATCTTGCCGCCGAAGGCCGCGCCAATCGCCTGGTGGCCCAGGCACACGCCAAGGATCGGCAGCTTGCCGGCAAAGTGCTGAATCGCCGCCACCGAAATACCGGCTTCAGCCGGTGAACACGGGCCCGGCGAAATCACCAGGTGAGTGGGTGCGTGCGCGGCGATGTCGGCCAGCGACACCTCGTCGTTGCGCGCCACCGTGACCGCAGCGCCCAACTCCCCAAAATACTGCACGATGTTGTAGGTGAACGAGTCGTAATTGTCGATCATCAAAATTTTGGCTTTCATTCCAGCCCCTCTTCCACCAGTTCGCTGGCGCGCAGCAAGGCGCGAGCCTTGGCTTCGGTTTCTTTCCATTCGAGCTCGGGCACCGAGTCGGCCACCACGCCGGCTGCGGCCTGCACATACAAGGTCTGGTCCTTGATGATGCCGGTGCGAATCGCAATAGCCACGTCCATGTCACCGGCAAAGCTCAAGTAGCCGCAGGCGCCGCCATACAAGCCGCGCTTGCTGGGCTCGAGCTGGTCGATCAGCTCCATCGCATGCACCTTGGGCGCACCGGTCAGCGTGCCGGCCGGGAAGGTCGCTTTGAGCACGTCCATGTTGCTCATGCCTTCTTGGATAACACCCTCGACATTGCTGACGATGTGCATGACGTGGCTGTAACGCTCCACCGCAAAAGCCTCGGTAACCTTGACCGAGCCGGTCTGTGCGATGCGGCCTATGTCATTGCGCGCCAGGTCAATCAGCATGACATGCTCGGCACGCTCTTTCGGATCGTTGATCAGCTCTTGCTCGGCCGCCTTATCGGCCTCGGGCGAGGTCGCGCGGGGACGCGTGCCGGCCAGCGGGCGGATGGTGATTTTTTCGCTGTCCACGCCGTCGATGACGATTTTTTCCTGGCGCACCAGAATCTCCGGCGAGGCACCAACCACATGGAAATCACCGAAGTGGTAGTAATACATGTAAGGGCTGGGGTTGAGCGAGCGCAGCGCGCGGTACAGCGACAGCGGTGACTCGGTGTAGCGCTTCTTGATGCGCTGGCCAACCTGCACCTGCATGAAGTCACCGCCGGCAATCAGTTCCTTGGCACGCTCGACAGCGGCGATGTAATCGGCTTTGGCAAACTCACGCTCGGCCGGGTAACCCTGTGAGGGTTTGACCACCGGCGCACTGACCGAGTACTGCAACTGCTCTTTGAGGCCGCGCAGTCGTTTCTTGGCGTTAGCAAAAGCCTCGGGCAGCGCCGGGTCGGCGTAGACGATCAAGTACAGCTTGCCAGACAGGTTGTCGATGACGGCCAGCTCCTCGCATTGCAAAAGCAGAATGTCGGGGCAGCCCAGGGTGTCGGGCGGGCAAGAGGCCTGGAGCTTTTTCTCGATGTGCCGCACGGTGTCATAGCCAAAGTAGCCGGCCAGTCCGCCGCAAAAACGCGGCAAGCCCGGACGCAGCGCCACCTTGAAGCGCTGTTGGTAGGCCTCAATGAAGTCCAGCGGGTTCAAGGTCGAAGACTCGACCACCTGGCCGTCTGTCACCACTTCGGTGACGGCGTTCGCACCAAAACCGCTGGCTCGCAGCAATGTGCGCGCCGGCAGGCCGATGAAACTGTAGCGGCCAAAGCGCTCACCGCCCACCACCGACTCGAGCAGAAAGCTGTATTTGCCGCCGTCCTTGGAAAAGGCCAGCTTGAGGTAGAGCGAGAGCGGGGTTTCGAGGTCGGCAAAGGCCTCAACCATCAGGGGAATGCGGTTGTAGCCTTGCTGCGCCAGGCTTTTGAATTCAAGTTCGGAGATCAAAACATGTCCTTTCGGCGTGGCCTGCGCAGCGGCAGCACCACACGGTTCATTCAAAACGCCTCGCACTGGCGCTGGGGCCGGGAGGCTATGGAAACCGACGCAAGGTCGGGCGCATCAGGGGGCAGACGTCAGCGCTGGGCAAGACGCGCGGGGCCGGCGCTCAGGCGCGCAGCAAGTGGCAGCGACGCCAGGGCCAGGCTCCCCGGTCGCTACAACCTGTACGTGTGATGCGGTGAATGAACATGTGGCTCAGAGTGTAGCAAAGGCCAACTCGGCCAGCGAATCGACATAGCCGTTGGCATCGACCTCACGGATGGGCCGGCCGTGGTTGTATCCGTAGCTCACCAGCACCACCGGGCAGCCGGCGGCGCGGGCGGCAAGGCCGTCGTTTTCCGAGTCTCCAACCATCAAGGTCTGTGCGGCCAGCGTACCCAAGGCCTCGCAGGTCTTGTGCAGCGGCAGGGGGTCGGGCTTTTTGCGCTCAAAACTATCGCCGCCGAACACCTGCGCAAAAAATACGTCCAGCCCTTTGGCCTTGAGCAGGGGCCGCGCAAAGTCCAGCGGTTTGTTGGTCAGGCAGGCCAGTTGCAAACCGCTACCCTGCCATTGCTGCAAAGCGGCGAGCACGCCGGGGTACACGTCGGAAAAAGCGCCGTTGATCTCCAGGTAATGGCGTTGGTAAATGCGCCAGGCCGGTTCCATGAGGGCATTGACTTGCGGCAAGGCCAGTTGGTGCTCGAGCACCGAGCGGATCAGGTGCTCAGAGCCCTTGCCCACCGTGCGCTCCACCAGCTTACGGCTCACCGGCGGCAAATCCAGCTCGGCCAGCATGCGGTTGAGAGCCGCCTCAAAGTCGCCCAGCGTGTCCACCATGGTGCCGTCGAGATCGACGATCACGCCACGCACAGAGGGGAGCGAAAAAGGCAAGGGCAAGCTCAACGGGCCAGCTCGACGCGCATGGCGTCGATCACCGACTTGTAGTCGGGCTTGCCGAAAATGGCGCTGCCGGCCACAAAGCTGTCTGCGCCGGCGGCCGCCACGCGGGCGATGTTGTCGGTCTTGATGCCGCCATCGACTTCGAGCCGGATGTTCTTGCCCGAGGCGTCGATACGCTTGCGTACCTGCTCAATTTTGTGCAGCGCCGAGTCAATGAAACTCTGGCCGCCAAAGCCCGGGTTGACGCTCATGATCAAAATCAGGTCAATGTCGTCGATCACCCAATCCAGCACATCCAGCGGCTGAGCCGGGTTGAAAGCCAGCCCGGCCTTGCAGCCCTTGGCCTTGATGGCCTGCACGCTGCGGTGCACATGGCCGCTGGCATCGGGGTGAAAGCTGATGTAGTCGGCGCCCGCATCGGCAAAGGCGGCGGCCAGCGCATCGACCGGCTGCACCATCAGATGCACATCGATAGGCACCGGCCGGCCGTCTGCGGTGACGGCATGCGGCTTGAGCGCGCTGCAGATCATGGGGCCGAAAGTCAGGTTGGGCACGTAGTGGTTGTCCATCACGTCAAAGTGAATCCAGTCGGCGCCGGCAGCGATGACGTTTTTGACTTCCTCTCCCAGCCGGGCGAAGTCGGCCGACAAGATGGAAGGGGCGATTTGGTAAGCGGGTTTGGCGTTTTTGGGCATGGCTGGATTGTCGCAGTAAGCGCGGGCGCAGGCTATGGTCAGCAGCGCAAGGAACTGGCCGGGATAGTGGCCGCGTTAACATGCAGGCCTTCATTCTCAATACCATGCCGACCTACCAATTTTCCTGCGAAGTCCTGCCGCGTTACCTGCCGGAACAGTCCGAACCAGAGAACCAGCTTTTTGCGTTTTCGTACAC
>JBILIK010000064.1:0-12076 GCA_044350025.1 Polaromonas sp.
AAGGCCGGTGTCAAGCGCTGGATGGGTATTCGTCCAACCGTTCGCGGTGTGGTGATGAACCCGGTTGACCACCCGCACGGCGGTGGTGAAGGCAAGACCGGTGAAGGTCGCCATCCAGTCGATCCATGGGGTAACCTGACCAAAGGCTACCGCACCCGCAACAACAAGCGCACGCAAGTGATGATTGTTTCGCGTCGCAAGAAGTAAGGCCAGCAAATGACCCGTTCACTCAAAAAAGGTCCCTTTGTCGACCACCACTTGGTAGCCAAGGCCGACAAGGCTGTTACCAACAAAGACAAAAAGCCGATCAAGACCTGGTCGCGTCGCTCCATGATCCTGCCCGAGTTCATCGGCTTGACCATCGCCGTGCACAACGGCAAGCAGCACGTCCCCGTCTACATCACCGATCAAATGGTTGGCCACAAGTTGGGCGAGTTCGCACTCACCCGGACTTTCAAAGGTCACCCGGCTGATAAAAAAGTTGTGAGAAAGTAAGGAAAGACCATGGAAACACGTGCAACCCTCCGGGGCGTTCGTCTGTCGGTCGACAAGGGCCGTCTGGTCGCTGACCTGATCCGCGGTAAAAAAGTGGATCAGGCACTCAACATCTTGGAATTCACGCAGAAAAAAGCTGCGGGCATCATCAAGAAGGTGGTTGAGTCTGCTATCGCCAACGCTGAACACAATGACGGCGCTGACATCGACGAGTTGAAGGTGAAAACTATTTACGTCGAGCAAGGCACCACGCTCAAGCGTTTCTCGGCGCGCGCAAAAGGCCGCGGTAACCGTATCAGCAAGCCTACGTGCCATGTGTACGTGGTCGTTGGCAATTAAAGGGCAGACAGGTCATGGGACAAAAAATCAACCCAACCGGGTTCCGCCTTTCAATCAGCCGCAACTGGAACAGCCGCTGGTATGCAAGCAACAAAGACTTTGCCGGCATGCTGGCCGAAGACATCAAGGTTCGCGAGTACCTCAAAGCCAAGCTCAAAAGCGCTGCTGTTTCGCGCGTTGTCATTGAGCGCCCCGCTAAAAATGCCCGTATCACGATTTACTCGGCGCGCCCTGGCGTTGTGATCGGCAAAAAAGGCGAGGACATTGAGAGCCTCAAGAAAGAACTGAGCCGCCAGCTGGGCGTGCCGGTCGCCGTGAACATCGAAGAAGTTCGCAAGCCTGAAATTGATGCCAAGCTCATCGCTGACAGCATCACCCAACAGCTTGAAAAACGCATCATGTTCCGCCGTGCCATGAAGCGCGCCATGCAAAACGCCATGCGTCTGGGTGCCCTGGGCATCAAGATCATGTCGTCCGGCCGCCTTAACGGCATCGAGATTGCACGTTGCGAGTGGTACCGCGAAGGTCGCGTGCCTCTTCACACCCTGCGCGCCGACATCGACTATGGCACCTCTGAAGCCAAGACCACCTATGGTGTGATCGGCGTGAAGGTCTGGGTCTACAAAGGTGACACTCTGGGCCGTGGCGACTCGCCTGGCGCCAAGCTGGACGCAGCGCCTTCCGAAGAAGAACGCAAGCCACGCGGCCCACGCCGTGACGCACGTCCTGGTACCGATCGTCCTGCTCCACGGGGTGCCCGCGCACCACGCGGTCCGGCCGGCAGCACCAGCACAGCGCCTGCCGATGGCAGCGACAAAACAGCGGAGGCGTCTGACGCCGAAGCCCCGAAAACCACCGTTAAGCGCGTTCGAAAAGCCGCGCCAGCTGCAGCAGCTGACGGTGCAAAGACTGAGTAATCAGTCTCATCACGGAGATAAATCATGCTGCAACCCGCTCGTAGAAAATACCGCAAAGAGCAAAAAGGCCGTAACACCGGCATCGCAACCCGGGGTAGCTCGGTCGCGTTTGGTGATTTCGGTCTGAAGTGCACCGACCGCGGTCGCCTCACTGCTCGTCAAATTGAAGCCGCACGTCGTGCGATTTCCCGTCACGTCAAACGTGGCGGCCGTATCTGGATCCGTGTCTTTCCGGACAAGCCGATCTCCCAAAAGCCTGCTGAAGTGCGTATGGGTAACGGTAAAGGAAACCCAGAGTACTACGTGGCTGAAATTCAGCCCGGCAAAATCGTTTTTGAAATCGTTGGCGTACCTGAAGAGTTGGCCCGTGAAGCGTTCCGCCTGGCTTCTGCCAAGCTGCCGCTGCGCACCACCTTCGTCAGCCGCATGATTGGCCAGTAAAGGGAAATGAAATGACCAAATCTACTGAACTGCGCCAAAAAGACGTTGCCGGCCTGCACGCTGAAGTCAAAGAGCTGCAAAAAGCCCACTTTGGCCTGCGCATGCAAAAAGCCACACAGCAACTGACCAACACCTCCACGCTGCGTTCGACGCGCAGGGCGATTGCCCGCGCCAAGACCATCCTGGCCGAAACCATCGTCAAGCAAGGAGCCAAATAATGACGGAAGCTAAAAAATCCCTCACGCGCACCTTGGTTGGCAAGGTGGTGAGCGACAAGCGCGCCAAGACCGTGACGGTTCTGGTCGAGCGTCGTGTCAAGCACGAGCTGTACGGAAAAATCGTATCGCTGTCGAGCAAGTACCACGCCCATGACGAAAAGGGCGAGTACAAGATGGGCGACACCATCGAGATCACCGAAAGCCGCCCGATTTCGAAAACCAAGAACTGGGTTGTCTCCAAGTTGATCCAGAAAGCGGCAGTGGTTTAAGTTTTATCGACTGACACCTGCATGTCTGTGAAAGCGGTCCACTTTGTGGGCCGTTTTTATTGGCGAGACTGCTTTTGTCATTGCTGGCAGCATTGCTGTTGGGTGCATGCCAAGCGAGACAAGCGCATCTGATACAAAATACGTGATTCGGCCTCAGGGGCCCCAATGACCACCTAAACAGGAGCAATACATGATCAAAGTTGGCGATACCCTTCCTTCAGCCACGCTGATGGAGTTTTCAGAAGTCGAAGGCAACGGCTGCAGCATCGGCCCTAACCCGGTCGAGGTGGCCAAGGCCACTGCAGGCAAAACCATTGCGCTGTTTGCGCTGCCGGGTGCTTTCACCCCCACCTGCTCTGCCAAACATGTGCCCGGTTATGTGGAGCACTTCAATGCGCTCAAAGCCAGCGGCGTAGATGAAATCTGGTGCGTGAGCGTCAACGATGCATTCGTCATGGGCGCCTGGGCGCGCGAGCAAAAAACCGACGGTAAAGTCCGTATGCTGGCCGATGGCAGCGCAGACTTCACCAAAGCAACCGGCCTGACGCTGGACCTGACTGCCCGCGGCATGGGCTTGCGCAGCAACCGTTACTCGATGCTCATCAAGAACGGCAAAGTTGCAAGCCTCAATATTGAAGCTGCTGGAAAATTTGAAGTCAGCGATGCTGCGACCATGCTGTCACAAGCCAAAGCCTAAGTCCCAAGCATCTGCCTAAGCAGGAAAAAAAGCCACCCTGAGCGGTGGCTTTTTTGTGGGCGCTAAAGATCAACCTTGAGGTAATGCGCGCCGGCAATCGGGTTGTGATAATAGGGCGGGATCTCGGTAAAACCAAGCTCGGCGTACAAAGCGCGCGCCGACTCCATGTCGTCCAGCGTGTCCAGCAGCACGCAGTGATAGCCAGCTGCACGGGCGGCATCCAACACCGCCTCAGCCAGTTGCCGGCCTAATCCATAGCGACGGAATTCAGGGCGCACAAACAGACGTTTCATCTCGGCCGCATTGGCGTAATCCGCGGCAGGTAATGGGCGCAGCGCACAACAGCCGGCCAGCGCACCATCAACCCAGGCCAGCAGCAAAGCGCCTTGAGGTGCGCTGTAGTCGCCTGGTAACTCAAGCAGTTCAGATTCGAAGTCCTGAAAGTACAGATCCACGCCAAGCAGTTGAGCGTACTCGGAAAAAATTTGACGCACCAAGTCAAAATCTTCGCGCGATGCGGGTGTCCTGAATTCAATGACTTTGTTTGGCAAGTGTGAAGAGCTCAAAAGGCGGCGTTAAGAAAGCAGGCGATCAGTTTAGCGCCGCAGCTTCAAAGGCCGGCTGGCGCCAAACCTGACAACCAGAATACAGCGGCAGCACACAAACAAAGCACCAAAAAGGCCGTTATGCGGCTGCGGGCGTCATCGCGTGCTGCAGCAGCAGGTGCTGGCAGTTGCTTGTCCCCGTGCAGCATGGCTGCCAGCAGGCCCTGGCGACGGCGTACGAGGTAAATGATGGCAGCCACATGAAGCAAGACCAGCGCCAGCAAAATCCATTTGCCAAGCTCCGTATGGTATTGGCTGCCCAAAGAAACTGAAGCATTAGAGACAAGGTGCGTCAGAGGGCCGGCAGTGGAAATTTCGTCATCACTGATCAGCCCGGTGGCTACTTGTAAGCTCAAAAAAAACAACAGGGCCCAGACAGACAGCGCACCAATCGGTGAGTGACCGACCGAGTGGCTTGCTGGCGCTCGGCCGCGCAAGTAAGCAAACACAGCACGAGGCCCGAACACAAAGCTGCGAAAGCGCGACCAGTGACCGCCCATCAGGCCCCAGACCAGGCGGAACAACAGCAAGGTCAGCAGTGCATAACCAAAACGAAAGTGAAAGACCATGGCGCTGCCGCCCACTGTGCCGGTCACTGCCAGACCCAGTACACAAAGCGCACTCGCCCAGTGAAACACACGGGTAGGCAAGTCCCAAATACGGACACGGTACAGCGATGAAGGGTCTGGCATGGTTGAACTTATCAGTGGGGGTGCATTAAAAAGGGAGCGCACATCAACTAAATTTTCGATAAACTAATTAAGATAAATGTACCAAGCAATCTTTTTTAGCGTAAAAAAATAGGAAACACCATGAAAGTATTTATTCTTGCGGCTGCCGCAGCTAGCTTGTTGACTCTGGCCGTGCCAGCCAGCGCCCAGTTTGCCAAACCCGAAGACGCCATCAAATACCGGCAAAGCGCCTTGTTTGTGATGGGCCAACATTTTGGCCGCGTCGGGGCCATGGCTAGCGGCCGCGCCCCCTTCGATGCCAAAGTAGCGGCTGACAATGCCGAGCTAGTTGCCAGCATGGCCAAGCTGCCTTGGGCTGGATTTGGTCCCGGCACAGACAAGGGCGCTGCCAACAAAGCCAATCCTGAAATTTGGACTGAGCAGGCCAAGTTCAAAGAGGCCGGCGACAAACTGATCGCTGAAAGCACCAAGCTGGCGGCTGCAGCCAAAACCGGCAACTTGGAAGCTGTCAAAACAGCTTTCAATGCCACCGCGGCCAGTTGCAAAGGCTGTCACGACGTGTACCGCGGCCGCTAATACTTGATAAGTAGCCCGCGCTAGGGGCTCGCACTGTTGTGCTTTAAGACTGGGCCAGCAGCTTCTCAATCAAGAGATGGAGCGCAGCGAAATCCGGCTCACCGACGTACTGCTTGACAATTTCCCCGCGTTTATTCAAGAGGTAAGTAGTAGGTGTGAGCTTGACATCGCCCCAGGCTTTGGCAACTTCACCGGTGTTGTCAATGACCACTTTGAAAGGCAGCCGGCGCGTCTCGGTGTAGTTAACGACATAGCTGGGCGGGTCATAGCTCATGGACACGGCCAGGGTGTCGAAACCCTGGGCGGCATATTTTTGATGCGTGCTGATCAACTTGGGCATTTCAGCCACGCAAGTCACACAGCTGGTAGCCCAGAAATTCACCAGCACGACCTTGCCCTTGAAGTCGGCCGTGGTTTTTTTGCTGCCGTCGAGCAGCACAAAAGTTGATTCGGGCGCAGCTTGCGCATTGGTGCAAGCTTGCAAGGCAGCCGCCAGGGCCGCAAGCATCACCAGCCCCAAGGCCAAGCGAAGCAAGCCGGGAAGGCCACTGCGCTGGCGTATGGTGTTGGCGTTCATGCAGCGCAGTCGAGCAAGATGCGGGTCAGCTCTGCCGGGGCGCTGATCATCGGATCGTGGCCGGTGGCCATCTCAAGTACCTGCGCGTCACGCGCCCAGGCGCCCCCCCAAAAGGCAGGGTCTTTCACGCGCAGCCGGCTGGGCTCAATAGTTGCCAATGAAGGTGCAGTGCAGTTAATGAAAGTGCGGGGCGTTGAGGCAACACGCAGCACGTCAAAATCCAGAGGCATCCGGTAGGTGTGGCCGGGGTGCGGCGTTTGACGGCGCAGCACCCAGGCATGGTCGGCGTCATGCAGTCCGAAAACGACCGGGTCTGGCGCTGGGAAACTGAAATTTGCACACGCCGCCGCCGCATCCAGCCGTTGCGTTTGGGTCGCTTTGGCTTGCGTGCTGCTCCAGCTTTCGCCGGGCTTGGGCACCACGGCATCCACATAGACCAGGTGCTTGAGCCGTTCACCCATGCGGTCGGCAATGGCTGTGCCCAACATGCCGGCATAGGAGTGAACCGCGAGCACCACATCGCTCAACTCTTCGGCCTCTATCAGTTGGCGAATGTCCTCAATATGTGTTTCAAGCGTGATGCTCGGCGACAGCAAATGCACCCGCTCGCCCAATCCGGTGAGCGTGATGGCATGCACGCGCTGGCCTTGCTGTTGCAGAGCGTGGCTCACACGCCGCCAGCACCATGCGCCGTGCCACGCACCATGAACCAATACAAAATTCGCCATCAGATCACCTGCTTGGTTTTCAAATCAGCCATCTGCGCTGCGCTGTAGTGCAGCAACTGGCTGAGCACTTCCTCAGTGTGCTGGCCCAGCAGGGGTGGGGGCATATCACTTCGCACAGGCGTGGCGCTGAGTTTGAGCGGGCTGGCCACCAGGCGCAGCGAATCCATGAGCGGATGCAGCCAGCTCGTGACCATGGCACGCGCTTCGACCTGCGGGTCGGCAAATACCTCGCCCAGATTGTTGATGGCGCCGCAAGGCACTTTGGCTGCTTCCAGTGCGGCAAGCCAGTCAGCCTTGCCACGCGACTTCATCACCACCTCAAGCTGCGGCACCAGTTGCGTGCGGTTGAGCACGCGGTCGCTGTTCTTGGCAAACAAGGGGTTGCTGGCGAGTTCCGGAACGCCCGCCACGGCGCAAAACTTGGCGTACTGCGAGTCATTGCCGACTGCCAGAATCAGGTGGTCTTTGTCGCCCGCTGCGTTGGGCGCCACTTCAAACACCTGGTAGGGCACGATGTTCTGGTGCGCATTTCCGACGCGGCCAGGCACCTTGCCGCTGACCAGGTAGTTGGCGCCCAGGTTGGCCAGCATGGCCACCTGGGTGTCCAGCAAGGCCATGTCGACCTGCTGGCCTTCGCCGGTTTTCTCTGCATGGCGCAGCGCCGCCAGAATGCCGACCGTGGCGTACATGCCTGTCATCAGGTCGGCCACGGCCACGCCGACTTTTTGCGGACCGCCGCCCAGGTCGTCTCGTTCGCCGGTCACGCTCATCAGCCCGCCCATGCCCTGAATGGCGTAGTCGTAACCGGCGCGCTCGGCGTAGGGGCCGGTCTGGCCGAAACCGGTGACCGAGCAGTAAACGATGCGCGGATTGATGGCCTTCAAGCTG
The DNA here is from genome assembly GCA_044350025.1 of Polaromonas sp. Taxonomy (GTDB): domain Bacteria; phylum Pseudomonadota; class Gammaproteobacteria; order Burkholderiales; family Burkholderiaceae_C; genus Polaromonas. Next base: position 7,443 of record JBILIK010000064.1, read on the forward strand.
GCGTAGTCCAGGCCGTAACGCGCCATGTCGCCGACTTTGAAGTTCTCCACAAACACATCGCAGTGCAGCGCCAGTTCGCGAATCAAGGCCTGCCCGGCCGGCTGCGCAATGTCACAGGTGAGCGAGCGCTTGTTGCGGTTGGTGCCCAGGTAGTAGGCGGCTTCGCGCGTTTCTGCGCCATTGCTGTCATGCAAAAAGGGCGGGCCCCAGCTGCGCGTGTCATCACCGGCACCGGGACGCTCTATCTTGATGACATCGGCGCCCAGATCGGCCAGGGTCTGGGTGCACCAGGGGCCGGCGAGTACGCGTGAGAGGTCGAGGATGCGGATGCCTTCTAATGAGTTCATAGGCCTCATTTTGCCCTCTGAGGGCCCTGACTCGGCCGCGCAGGGCTCAAAAATGCATTGCCTGTAAAGTTCAGGGCTAAATCAAGGCTCAAATCCGGGTCGCCAAGGCTCACCCATTTTTTCAATAAGTCAATTCATGGCAATTTTTCTTCGTTCGCGTGCGCTTGCCCCTTTACTGTTGGTGGCGCTGGCCGGCTTGTTGTCGACAGCTTGCAGCCCCACCCTGAACTGGCGGGAGGTGCGTTTGGATGCTGGCGTGAGCTTGCTGCTGCCCTGCAAGCCCGATAAGGCGCAAAAGCAGGTGCCCTTGGGACCGCAGCCCACCACTTTGAACATGCTCGGTTGCGAAGCCGGCGGCGCCACTTTTGCGGTGGCTGTGGCCGAACTGCCGGATCCGGCCCAGGTGGCGGAGGTGCTGAGCCAGTGGCAGGCCATCACCTTGAAAAACATGAAAGCGGCGCCTCTGAGAGCGCCGCCCGCTTTGTTCAAGGTGGCGGGCGCCGATGCAAGCCCGGCGCCGGTGTGGCTGCAGGCTGAAGGTCAGCAAAATGATGGCAGCGCAGTGCACAGTCGCGCGGCTTACTTTGCCAAAGGCGCCCGGGTGGTCCAGGTCGTGATGTACGCACCCAAAATCAACCCGGATGCAGCGGACACCTTTTTCACCAGCCTGCGAATCGAATGATGCTGGTCAATGGCGCATGATCTGCCGCTGTAACTTTCACCGAATAAACCTGGACGGCGTCTGCAACGCCAAAACAATATGACGCTCGCTCGCGCCCAAGCGCTGACCCCCCCGCACGAAGGGCTTGAGACCAGGACCGCCGTCTGGGTGTTTCTGGCTTTTGCCGCGGCTTACTTTTGCTCGGCGCTGGTGCGCGCCATCACCGCCACCTTGTCGCCGGTGCTGACGCAGGAGTTCAGTTTGCAGGCGCGCGATCTGGGTTTGCTGGCGGGCGGCTACTTTTTGGGCTTTGCGGCCATGCAATTGCCACTGGGCAGTTTGTTGGACCGCCATGGCCCCAAGCGTGTGATCCTGTATTTTTTAACGCTGGCAGTTTTAGGTTGCCTGGCCTTTTCGCTCGCCAGCAGCTTTGCCTGGATGCTGGCCGCCCGGGTGTTGATTGGCATGGGCGTCAGTGCTTGCCTGATGGCCCCGCTCACCGGCTTCCGGCGCTGGTTGAGCAGCGGTGCGCAGTTGCGGGCCAACTCCTGGATGCTCATGACCGGCTCGCTGGGCATGCTGGCCTCGACGCTGCCGGTGCAGTGGCTCATGCCATTGACCGGTTGGCGACCTATGTTCTGGATTCTGGCTGCGTTGATCGGACTGTCGATGCTGTTGATCTGGTGGCTGGTGCCGGCTTGGGCTAACAGGGCCCCTACGCTCGCCGAAGGGCTTACTTCGCCTGAAGGTGGGCGCGCGGCTGTGCTGGCACCTGCCGTCCCTGCAGCGTCGAGCTACGCTGAGATCTGGCGCAGCCGGTATTTTCAAAAAATGTCACTTTTGGCGTTCTTCAATTACGGCGGCTTTGTGGCGATTCAGACTTTATGGGCCGGGCCGTGGATGGTGCGCGTGGCCGGCTACACGCCACTTGAATCAGCCACCGGACTGTTTTATATCAACGCAGCCATGCTCGTGACATTTTGGGCCTGGGGCATGCTGAACCCGGTATTGGCGCGCACAGGCTGGAGCGCCGACCGCTTGATCAGCTGGGGCGTGCCTTTGAGCATGCTGGTGCTGGCCGTCAATATTGCCGGCGGCAGCCAAACCGGCTGGCTGGGTTGGGCCTTGTTTTGCATGTGCTCGAGTGTCATGGGCCTGGCGCAGCCAGCAGTGGGCATGGCCTTTGCACCCGCGCTGGCCGGTCGTGCGCTGTCGGCTTACAACCTCTTGATTTTTGCCGGCATTTTTGTCGTGCAGTGGGGTATAGGCCTGTTGGCAGACGCCTTCAAGGCGGCCGGCCTGAGCGAAGAGGCCTGTTTTCAAGCGGCCATGAGCGTCTTTATGTGTTGCTGCGCTGCCTCATACGCTTACTTCCGCTGGGTGAAGGCTGATAATTCACCGCAATGAACGGCATTCTCATCATCGCCCATGCGCCGCTGGCTTCTGCACTGCGTCAATGTGTGGCGCATGTGTTCACAGACCACCCTGAGGCCATCGCCGCTTTGGATGTTCAACCCAACACCCCGCCTGAGGAAACCTTGGCGCAGGCGCGCATCATGCTGGCGCAACTGGGCACTTCCCACGCCTTGGTGCTGGCCGATGTCTTTGGCGCAACGCCCTGCAATGTGGCGCAAAAACTGGTCGATGGCGTGCACTCCAAGCTTATTACCGGCGTCAACGTGCCCATGCTTCTGCGTACACTTTCTTACCGCAATGAGTCCCTCGATGCCCTGGTCGCGCGCGCCTTGATGGGCGCTACCCAGGGCGTGATGCAGGTTGCCATCACCGCTCCGCAAAACCAGAACCGCCGAAATCATGATCAAGACCAGCGCGACCATCAGCAATAAATTGGGCCTGCACGCCCGCGCCTCTGCCAAGCTGACCAAGCTGGCAGCCAGCTTCCCCTGTGAGGTCTGGATCAGTCGGGGCGAGCGGCGCGTTAATGCGAAAAGCATCATGGGCGTGATGATGCTGGCCGCCGGCCTGGGTGCCACGGTGGAGCTGGAAACCAACGGGCCGCAAGAGCAGGCCGCGATGGATGCTTTGCTGGCCATGATGGCGGACAAGTTTGGTGAAGGCGAATAAGTTGTTGGTCCCCACGCTAGTCGTTGCGCGTACTGCGCTGCCCCCCGAGGGGGCGGTCCCGCCTTGGGGCGGCCCGGCGGCGGGACTGTTGGCCCCCACGCTTGTCGCTGCGCGTACTGCGCTGCCCCCCGCGGTTAGTCAAGACACAAAGGGTAGGACATGACTTTTTCGGTTCATGGCCTGGCGGTCTCGCGCGGAATTGCCATTGGGCGGGCGGTGCTGGTGGCGTCTAGCCGCGCCGATGTGGCGCATTACTTTGTCGAGGACGCAGATGTCCGGTCAGAGATTCATCGGGTTCGCGATGCGCGCAATACCGTGGTTGAAGAGATTTCGCGTCTGCAACGCGACTTGCCTGCCGACGCGCCGCATGAACTCGCTGCCCTGCTGGATGTTCACCTTATGCTTTTGCAAGACGAGCAACTTATCAGCGGCGTCAAAGGTTGGATTTCGGAGCGGCATTACAACGCCGAGTGGGCCCTGACAACGCAGTACGAGATGATCGCGCGCCAGTTCGACGAGATGGAGGACGAGTACCTGCGTGAGCGCAAAGCCGACCTCGAGCAAGTGGTCGAGCGGGTGCTGCGTGCAATGAAGGGCGTCGCTTCGCCGGTACAGCTTAAAAATCAAGGGGCGCGCAAACAGCAGAAAGAGCTGTTGCATGACGACAAACTGGACGTTCCGCTGGTGCTGGTCGCGCACGATTTGTCACCGGCTGACATGTTGCAGTTCAAGCAGAGTCTGTTCGTCGGCTTTGCCACCGATGTAGGTGGGCGCACTTCGCACACGGCGATCGTTGCGCGCAGCATGGACATACCGGCAGTTGTCGGCGCGCGCAGTGCCAGTCAGCTGATCAAGCAGGACGACTGGGTCATCATTGACGGCGATGCCGGTGTGCTGATCGTTGATCCTTCGCCCATCATCCTGGCCGAGTACGGATTCAAGCAGAGACAGGGTGCACTCGAGCGCGAGCGTCTGAACCGCTTGCGCAACACGCCGGCCGTCACGCTCGACGGTCAAAAAGTGGAGCTGCTGGCCAACATTGAAATGCCCGAAGACACACTCGGCGCGATCCAGGCCGGCGCCGTCGGCGTGGGCTTGTTCCGCAGCGAGTTCTTGTTCATGGGCCGCATCGGTAACTTACCAGACGAGGAAGAGCAATATTTGGCCTACCGCCAGGCGATTGAAGGTATGCAGGGCCTGCCGGTGACCATCCGCACAGTCGACATTGGTGCCGACAAGCCTTTGGAACGCCACACCAAGGCGCAAGAGGCGCAGCTGAACCCGGCGCTGGGTCTGCGAGCGATCCGCTGGAGCCTGGCCGACCCGCCCATGTTTTTGACACAGTTGCGCGCCATCTTGCGTGCCGCTGCACATGGACAGGTCAATTTGCTGGTGCCCATGTTGGCGCATGCCTCAGAAATCCGGCAAACCATGTCCTTGATTGATCACGCGCGTGCCACCTTGGACAACAAAGGACAGGCTTACGGGCCGGTCAAGCTCGGCGCCATGATCGAGATACCGGCTGCCGCCTTGACGCTCAA
>JBILIK010000065.1:0-11981 GCA_044350025.1 Polaromonas sp.
ACCTGGGGGTGGCCGTTCGCGACGAGACCGGCTGGAAGCTGTCGACGACCCGCGCTGCGGCGAGCATCATGAGCTTGCTGCGTGCAGCCGCCTGGGATGTGTCCTCGGATGCCATGCTCGATTGGCTTAAAAACGCCCCTGTTTTTGACGCCGCCGCCGTGACTTCGGCTGAGAAAGAGCTGCGCAAGGACGGCTTGCGCCAGTGGCGGCAAGTTGGCCCGTCGCAGCCGGCAGCCCAAGCTCTGGCCGCCGCGATGACGGCTTTGCTATCGCCCTTGCAGGGCAGCCGTGCGCTGACTCAATGGCTTCAGGCTTTGCGCAGCGTGATTGACAGCGCAGGTCTCTGGACTGGCATGTTGAGCGATACGGCCGGGCAGGCCAGCATCGATGCTTTGCACCTGCGGGAGGGGCAGGAAAGCCTCATTGAAGTTGCTTTTGGTGGATCTGGGGATCGTATGAACTTGCGCGAGTTCAGCGCCTGGGTCAACCAAGTGCTGGAAGCGGCCAGCTTCACACCCGAACATCCGCCGCAAGCGCAGGTGGTTATCTTGCCTCTGAGCCAGTTGCTGGGCCGTCCTATGCAGGCTGTGGTGTTTCCGGGTGCCGATGAAGTACGCCTGCCAGTCTCCCCCGAGCCGCCCGGGCAGTGGACAACATCGCAGCGCCAGTTGCTGGGCTTACCCTCCAGAGACACGCTCGCACTGGCCGCCAGAGCCGCCTGGTCGCACGCTTTGCAATTTGAATATGCCGATGTGCTTTGGCGCTGTAGTGAAGGCGGCGAGCGGATCATGCCCAGTGGTTTTGTGCAGGCTTTGCAATTGGCCCGCGGGCTGGATCTGGCTGCCGATGCCCGCATCCACCGCCCGATCCTGGCCCAGATTGTTCCCATGCCCGCAGCATCGGGTCAGGCGCTGCCGCTGATGCGCTTGTCGGCCAGTGCCTACGAGGATTTACGACGTTGCCCCTACCGTTTTTTTGCCATGCGCCAGCTCAAGCTGCAGCCCGTCGATGAGCTCGAAGACGAGTTGAGTAAGCGCGATTTCGGCAACTGGCTGCACGCCTTACTAAGCCACTTTCATGTGGCGCTGCTGGCTGCACCCACACCGGATTTGCCGGGCCGCCAACGCTTGATCGACGCGGCCGCTGCCCGCGCCACCCGGGAGCTCGGTCTGGCTGACAGCGAGTTTTTACCCTTTGCCGCGGCTTGGCCCAAGGTGCGCGAGGGCTACCTGGCCTGGCTGAGCGAGCACGAAGCGGCCGGCGGCAGCTTCAGCGAAGCCGAGCAATGGAAAGAAATGCCGCTGGGCTCTCTCACATTGATCGGTAAAGTAGACCGCATCGACCGCCTGCCAGACGGCCGGGCACTGGTGATGGACTACAAAAGCGAGTCGCGCGACGTGACTGCAGATCGCATCAAAAAACCACAGGAAGACACGCAATTGCCTTTTTATGCTGCGCTGTTGAGTGACGACGTGCTGTGCGCCAGTTATGTCAACCTGGGTGAAAAAGAGCCCACCCGCAGCTACCCCCAGCCAGACATCGTGAACCAGCGCGACCAGTTGATTGACAGTATCCAGACCGACATGCGCCGCATCTCCGAAGGTGCACCCATGCCGGCGATGGGCGAAGGCAAGGCGTGTGAATACTGTGAAGCCCGGGGCCTGTGCCGGCGCGACTTCAGGGTGGCCACATGAAACCCCAGGCCGCTTATGAATGCAATGGTGCGCTGATCGCGCCTGGGGCTTTTTATGCCATCGCATGCAACCCCCAGCGCAGCGTGGCGGTGGAGGCCTGCGCCGGCGCCGGCAAGACCTGGATGCTGGTCTCGCGCATGGTGCGTGCCTTACTGGAAGACGCAGACCAAGCCGGCGCTGGTGGCGCAATTCAGCCCCAGGAAATTCTGGCCATCACTTTCACCAAGCGCGCTGCCGGAGAAATGCGCGAGCGTCTTTATGAATGGCTAGCCGACTTTGCTCATGCTGACAACGCCAGACTGCTCCATGAGCTGCAGATCCGCGGCGTGCCGGATTTGGAAAACGAAGCCGTCGCTCAGCGCTTGACGGCGCAGCTGCAAGGCTTGTACGCGCGCATGCTGGCCAGCGGCCGCTCGGTGCAAATCCGCACTTTCCACGGCTGGTTTGCCGCCTTGCTGCGCAGCGCGCCCGTGGCGGTTTTGCAAAATTTATGTTTGCCGGTCAATTACGAGCTGCTGGAAGACGACAGCCAGGCGCAGACCTTGGTGTGGCGGCGTTTTTACCAGGCTTTGCTCAAGGAGCCGGCCCAAAAGACCGATTTTGAAGCTGTGGTCATGGCCTGGGGACGTTCGCAAACCGAAAAAGCTTTAAAAGCGGCGCTGGACAAACGCGTCGAGTTTGGCCTGGCCGATGCTGCAGGGCTGGTCGATGTGTCGGTGCAGACTTTTGGCCGGCAATACCCCGAGTTCTCCCATTGGCAGCATCCGCACGAAGCGCTGACAGACACGCCCGGGCGCCAGTTGCTCAATGAGGCTGCCACTGTTTTGGGTCGCGCCAAAGCGCCGTCTTTTTCTGCCATGGGCGTGGAGCTTGAGCGCGCATTGACCGATGGCAACATGGACGCTGTTTTCAAGTGCCTCCTCACCAAGGAGGGCACAGCCCGTAAGTTCGGCGAAAAAATCAACGGTATTGAAATTGTGCGGCAGGCGCAAACCTTGGTGCTGCAGGTCGCTGCCGTAGTTCATCAGCATGAAGCCTGGCTGCACCAGCTGCGCATGGCCCGGCTGGCGCGTCTGTTGATCAGCGAGTTCACCGCCCTCAAGCGCGAACGCGGCTGGATCGACATGAACGATGTGGAGCGCGCGGCCCTGGTCATGCTGGGTGACCCGGTGCTGTCTGGCTGGGTGCAGGAAAGGCTGGACGCACGCGTCAAGCATCTTTTGATTGACGAGTTCCAGGACACCAACCCCTTGCAGTGGCAGGCCTTGTCGGCGTGGCTGGGCAGTTATGGCGGCGCCGGCCGGGCGCCCAGCGTGTTCATCGTGGGCGACCCCAAACAAAGCATTTACCGTTTTCGCCGTGCCGAGCCGCAGGTGTTCCGGGCGGCGCAGAATTTTGTACAACAAGGTCTACAGGGTGATTTACTCAGCTGTGACCATACAAGGCGCAATGCGCAAGCAGTCATCAACACTGTCAATGCAGCCATGCAGCAAGCGGCGAAAGTCGACGGCTACGAAGGCTTTCGCTTGCACAGCAGTGACTCGCCCGACATCGGCGCGGTCGGGCGTCTGCCGGCCATCCTACGTGCCACAAAAGATGAGACACCGTCAACGCCGCACGACAGTCCGCTGCCCTGGCGCGACAGCCTCTTGCAGCCGCGGCAAGTGCTTGAAGAAACCCTGCGCACGCTCGAGGCGCGTCAGGCCGCCGCCTGGATTGCACTGCAATTGGCACCCGGTTCGGGATCAGCCGGCGCACTTCCAATCAAGCCTGCGCAGGTGATGGTGCTGTCGCGCAAGCGGGCTGGTTTGTTGCCACTTCAGCAAGAGCTTCGCACGCTGGGCATTCCTGCCCAGATCGGCGAAAAAACCGCCTTGATTGATTGCTGCGAAGTGCAGGACATCACCGCCTTGCTTGACGTGCTGGTGTCGCCACAACACGATTTGTCCCTGGCGCGGGTGCTGCGCTCGCCGCTGTTCGGCGTCACCGATGCGGCGCTGGTCCAACTCGCGCTGGCCCAGCGCAGGCTTTCTCAAGCTTGGTACGACTTGCTGCAAACCGATGCCAGCGAGCCCATAGATGAATTGCGCACAATCGATGCGCACTGTCTGCAAGGCGTGGCCGCGCACCTGGCGCGCTGGCGCCTTTGGCTGGACAGCCTGCCGCCGCATGATGCGTTGCAGGCTCTGTATGACGACGGTGATGTGCTGGCCCGTTTTGCCGCCGCTGCACCGGCGGCTCAGCGCGACGCAGTACTGGCTAATTTGCGTGCGCTGCTGGCGGTTGCGCTGCAAATCGATGGCGGTCGTTACACCACGCCCTATGCCCTGGTGCGCGCGCTCAGGGCCGGTGGTATTTTGGCGCCGGCCACGGTGAGTGCCGACGCGGTGCGGCTCTTGACCATTCATGGCGCCAAGGGTCTCGAGGCCGAGGCGGTGCTGCTGCTGGACACGGACACGCCGCCGCGCAACGCCGAGAGCATGGCTGTGCTGCTGGATTGGCCAGGCGAAGCTGCAGTGCCTCAACGCTTTGTGTTTTTGGTCAGTGAAAGCAATCCGCCAGCCTGTTGCGTCAAGACGCTGGAGGCCGAAAAAATCGCCCGTCAGCGTGAAGAACTCAACGCCTTGTATGTGGCGCTCACCAGATCACGGAAAACCCTGGTGATGTCGTCCATTGAGGCCTACCGCAGCGCACCCGACAGCTGGTGGCAGCGCTTGCACGCATTGGCGGCCGAATGGCCGGCGCCCAGAGCGCCTGCCAGCACATCCGCACCGGCCCAGCGCTCTGATGAGGTCTTTGATTTCCTGAGCCTGCCGCCGGCAGTTGTTTTGCCGCCTGCTGCGGCCCGGCCTGCAGCAGACTCTGCGGCGTCGCGCACCGGTCAAGCCATGCACCGCTTGCTGGAGTGGGGTGCCTTGTCGGCCCTGCATGTGCAGGCCATCACGCGCGAGTTCCGGCTGGACGCTGCGCAAGCGCAAACCGCATTGAGCGGCGCGCAGCGCATTTTGGCCGGCGAGGGCGCTTGGGCCTGGGACCCCGCGGTGCTTGATTGGCAGGGCAATGAGGTCGAGCTGGCTTACCAGGGGCAAAGCATGCGGCTTGACCGCCTGGTGCGACGTTGCGACGCCGGGCATGAAGGCCACTGGTGGGTGCTGGACTACAAGTCCAATGCCGCGCCCCAAGATCTGCCCGAGTTGCGCCAGCAAATGCAGCTGTACCGCGCTGCGCTGCTGGCGGTTTACCCCGGGCAAACTGTGAAGGCGGCATTTCTCACGGCCCAGGGCCGGCTGATTGCTGTGGATTGAAATTGCCCGCCTGCAATAATTAGGCTTTGCTGCCGGCGCTGCACCCTGGGTCGGTTCCGCACGCTTCAACGGAATTTTTCGTGAGCCACTTCCCTATGTCTGGAACTTCGGCCGGCGCTGCAAGGGCGCCTGCCCCCCGCGTTGCGATCATCGGTGGCGGTCCGGCCGGCCTCATGGCTGCCGAGGTCTTGTCAAATGCCGGGGCCGCCCTGAGCGTGCATGTCTTGGATGCCATGCCGTCCGTAGGCCGCAAGTTTTTGTTAGCCGGCAAGGGCGGACTCAACCTGACCCACGCTGAAGCGCCCGCCTGCTTCAACACCCGCTACGCTGAAGCCGCTGGCGCGCTGGCGCCCATGCTCAGCGCTTTTGGTGCTGACGAAGTGCGTCAATGGGCTCATGAGCTGGGCGTCGAAACTTTTGTGGGCAGTTCCGGGCGGGTGTTCCCCAAAGACATGAAGGCCGCGCCCTTGCTGCGCCATTGGTTGCATCGTTTACGTGCAGCCGGTGTGCAGTTCTCGATGCGCCACCGCTGGACCGGCTGGTCTGACCGCGGTGCGCTGCGTTTTGCAAGCCCGGCCGGTGAGTTCGAATTACAGGCCGACGCCGTCGTCCTTGCTTTGGGTGGCGGCAGCTGGTCGCGCCTGGGCTCAGACGGTGCCTGGGTGCCATGGCTGCAGCAGCAAGGCGTGTCGGTGGCGCCCTTGCTGCCGTCCAATTGCGGCTTTGATGTGCCCGCTTGGTCAAGGCACTTCAGCAGCCGTTTTGCCGGCCAAGCCTTCAAGTCGGTGGCCATCGCCTTCACCGATTCGCTGGGGCGCGAATTTACGCGTCGTGGCGAATTTGTAGCCACCGAGACCGGCTTAGAAGGCAGCCTGATTTACGCTGCTTCAAATTTGCTGCGCGAGGAAATTACACGCAGTGGCAGTGCAACCCTGAAACTCGACCTGCTCCCCGACAAATCGGCTGCGCAGGTCTTGGCCGATGTCAGCCATCCACGCGGATCACGCTCTTTGTCCAGCCACCTCAAAAGCCGGCTGGGCCTGGACGGTATCAAGGCCGCCATCTTGTATGAATTGCTCGACAAAAGCACCATGGCCGACGCTGCGAGTTTGGCTGTGGCCATCAAGGCCTTGCCAGTTAAGTTGGTGCGCGCCCGGCCGCTGGACGAAGCGATCAGCAGCGCCGGCGGTGTGCGCTTTTCAGACCTGTCGGCAGACCTGCAACTGCAGGGTCTTGCGACGGCGCAAGCCGTTTTTTGTGCCGGTGAAATGCTGGACTGGGAAGCGCCCACAGGCGGCTACCTCATGACCGCTTGCATGGCCAGCGGCCGGCGGGCCGGGCAGGGCGTGTTGCGCCACCTCGGCTTGTTGTCAGCCGCTTGATTTTTTCATTGCATTCATTTCCACCGAAAGAAAGCTCCACCATGATCGTTCGATTTCACATTGACCAGTTTGAAACCGGCCGCTTTGACTACCGGGTAAGCCACGAAGGCGAGGACCTTTACGCTGACGCCGGTCTGGCCAGTATTGAAGAATGCATTTCTGCTGCCGTCGATGGATTGGGTCAGGACGCGCTTGGGGCAGAGATCGCTTACAAGAACATCATCAGCGGCACCTATCCGCTGGCTTCGCTGGCCTTGATGAGCGCGCAAATCGCCCAGCACGCCGAGAATTCGACAGCGGCCATTGAAGAGCTGTTGCGTCAGCCGCTGGGTCACTGAGCGCAGGTCCCGGTGAAAGTCCAAAGGCTCTGAAGAAAAAGGTGACGAGCCTCGCCCCGGCACTGGCTCCACAGTTAGGGCTGCTTGGTTCCCCACCTGACCCGGTTGGCCGCTTCACCATGCGGGAAGGCCCGTCGGTGTTGATTGTAGTGGACGCCACCTTGCTGTGTGCATAGCCCGGGTCCTGAGAAGCAGACCCCAGGCTGCACTCTAGAATGGGTCCATGTCTTACCTTGTACTTGCCCGCAAATACCGCCCCAAGAATTTTTCGGAGATGGTCGGGCAGTCGCATGTGGTCCAGGCACTGAGCAATGCGCTGGGCACGCAACGCTTGCATCACGCCTATTTGTTCACCGGCACGCGCGGGGTTGGCAAGACCACGGTGTCGCGTATTCTGGCCAAGTCGCTCAACTGCACCGGGCCCGACGGGCAGGGCGATATCACCGCAACGCCTTGCGGCGTTTGCCAGGCATGCATGGACATCGACAGCGGCCGTTTTGTCGACTACACCGAGCTCGACGCTGCTTCCAACCGGGGTGTGGACGAAATTGCGCAGTTGCTCGAGCAAGCGGTTTACAAGCCGGTGATCGGACGCTTCAAGGTGTTCATGATCGACGAGGTTCACATGCTCACGAACACGGCTTTCAACGCCATGCTCAAGACGCTGGAAGAGCCGCCGGCGTACCTCAAATTTGTACTGGCCACCACCGACCCCCAGAAGGTGCCAGCGACCGTGCTTTCGCGTTGTCTGCAATTTAATTTGCGGCCGATGGCGCCTGAAACTATTTTGGAGCATCTGGTGCAGGTGCTGGCCGCCGAAAGCGTGCCGGCCGAGCCACAGGCGCTTCGTCTGCTGGCCCGTGCGGCTCGCGGTTCTATGCGCGACGCGCTGTCACTTACCGATCAGGCGATTGCCTTTGGATCTGGCGCGCTGGCCGAAACCGGCGTACGGCTGATGCTGGGCAGCGTAGACCGCAGCTATGTGTACCAGTTGCTGGATGCGCTGGCCAGGGGCGACGGTAAAAGCATTATTGAACTCTGTGAAGTGTTGCGACTCAACGGATTCAGCGCCGCTTCCACTCTGGAAGAAATGACTTCGGTTTTGCAGCGTATGGCGGTGCTGCAGTCCGTGCCCGAAGCCGCTGCCGCAGACGATGCCAGCGACCCGGACATTGCCGAAACGGCGCGCCTGGCTCACGGTCTGCCTGCAGATGAAACCCAACTGCTTTACAGCCTGTGCCTGCATGGCCGCGGCGAGTTGGGGCTGGCGCCGGACGAGTACGCTGCGCTGACCATGGTGCTGCTGCGCTTGCTGCCTTTCAAGCGCCCTGGCGCCGGCACCTCGCCCGTGGCCAGCGCTGCGCCGGTTTTGCACACTGCACCTGCGGGGGGTGCCGCCGAGCCCCTAAAAAAGCCTGAATCGCCTGCGCCGGCTCCTGCGCCTGCGCCTGCGCCTGCGCCTGCCCTTGCTTTGCCTGTACAAGCCACGGCGCTGGGGGCTTTGTGGGCGGAGTGCGTCCAGTCCCTGGTGGCAGCCGAGCTTGTCAATGGCCTGGTGCGTGAACTGGCGCTGCAGTCGGAGTTGCAGTCGCAGGGCAGTGGCACATGGCGTTTGCGGGTCGAGAGTCCGTCGCTCAACCAGGGTGACGCTTGCCAGGCGCTGTTGCTGGCCTTGCAAAGCCTGCCGTCCTTGCCCAGCCAACAAAATGCAGAGCGTTTGCAAGTCGAGATCGGCCCTGCAACAGACACACCGGCACGCCGTTACGCTGCCCTCATGGCAGAGCGCCAGCAGCAGGCTGAACAGCTGATAGACCAAGACCCCTTGGTGCAAGACATGGTGCGCAACTGGGGTGCCCGCATCGTGCCCGGCAGTGTGCGCATGCAAGCTGCCGCCCCAGTGACTGCCGAGGCCAAGCCGATATGATGACGCTTCTTTTCCCAGCATCGATTTAAAGGAAACCAGACATGTTCAACAAGGGACAACTCGCAGGCCTCATGAAGCAGGCGCAAGCCATGCAAGACAATCTGAAAAAGGCACAGGACGAGCTGGCTTTTATTGAGGTCACAGCCGATGCCGGTGCCGGCCTGGTCAAGGTCACCATGACCTGCAAGCACGACGTCAAGCGCATTGAGATCGACCCCAGCTTGCTGGTGGCCGAAGACAAGGACATGCTTGAAGACCTGGTGGCGGCCGCATTCAATGCCGCCGTGCGCAAGGCCGAAGACCTGAGCCAGGAAAAACTCGGCAAGATCACTGCCGGCATGCCCGGCTTGCCCGGTGGCATGAAGCTGCCCTTTTGATGCCATTGCCCCAGCACGCTGAGCCGCGTCTGCCCTGATGGCCGATTCAAATGCCCTGGAAGGTCTGACCGAGGCGCTGCGCCGTTTGCCCGGTGTCGGCGTCAAGTCGGCGGCTCGCATGGCGTTTCACCTGCTGCAAAACGACAAGCCCGGTGCGATGCAAATTGCCAAGGCCATTGAGCACGCGGTTCTCAGCGTCAAACACTGCGCGCTGTGCAACACGCTGACAGAGCAGGACATTTGCAACACCTGCCAAAACCCGCAACGCGACCGCAGCAAACTCTGCGTGGTGGAAACTCCGGCGGACCAAGCCGCGCTCGAGCGCACGCTGGCGTACCAGGGTTTGTATTACGTCTTGATGGGCAAGCTCAGCCCGCTCGATGGCGTGGGGCCGCATGACATCGGACTGCAAACCCTGTTTGACCGCGTGTTGCCGCGCAATGCGCAAGATGAACACCTGCCTGCCGGGCAGTGTGAAGTCAAAGAGGTGATTCTGGCCACCAACTTCACGGCCGAGGGCGAGGCCACGGCGCATGTGATTTCGCAGGCCCTCAAAAGCCGTGGCATACAGGTCACCCGGCTGGCACGTGGCGTGCCTGTGGGCAGCGAGCTGGAGTATGTTGACCTGGGCACCATTGCCCATGCTCTGGTAGACCGCCGTTAAACGCCACTTGCCGGAGATCTATGACGATGGTTTTTAATTCTAAAATATACAAAAATGAAGGACTATTGACATGACAACAGGTTTCACGATTTCTTTTGCTTGCGTTTTGGTGATGGCTCTTTTGCCCGTAGTGTGTGCTGGCTTGGCCAAGTCCGGCATGATGGGTAAGCCGCGCAAAGACGGTGGTTACGACAACGACAACCCGCGCCAGTGGCTGTCCAACCAAACTGATTGGCGCGCGCGTGCCAACAACGCCCAAGCCAATACATTCGAGGCGCTGCCCTTCTTTTTTGCGGCGGTCATCATTGCCCATTTTTTGCAAGCGCCGCAGTGGCGCATCGATGCGCTGGCCATGGCCTTTGTAGGTCTGCGCATCGTCTATGTGGCTGCCTATGTCAAAAATTTGGCTAATTTGCGGAGTTTGGTTTGGGTCTTGGCCCTGCTGGCGAACATCGGTCTCTTGTTCGCCGGGATGGCCTGAGCCAGTCTCCTGCAGTCAGCCGCACGAAGCGGCTTGAGTGAAAACCCGCACGGGATGTTCCTGATGCGGGTTTTTTCTTGGCTCTTTAAGCTTGAGCTCCATGCTAATTTGTTCAAAAATTTCCCGATGACGAAAACTAAGGGGCTGACCCGTCGAGAACTTGGCCAAGCCGCTTTACTGGCCGCAGCTTGCCTGGCTATGCCTGGGTTGCAGGCCCAGACCAAGCCCGAAAAAACCCGACTGGTGCTGGCGGTCGGCGGTAAGCCGACCCTGCATCACCTGCCGCTGACGATTGCTGACCAATTGGGTTACTTCAGGGCCGAAGGCTTGGAGCTCGAAATCAGCGATGTCCAGACAAGTCTGCGCGCCACCCAGGCGGTGAGCAGCGGCGCAGCCCATGTGTGCGCCGGTACCTATGAACAAGTACTGGGCTTGCAAGCTAAAAATAACTGGTTTCAGGCCTTTGTGGTGCAGGCCCGCACGCCTCAAATCGCCTTGGGGGTTTCCACGCGCAGCATGCCCGCCTACAAAACGCCAGTTGACCTCAAAGGTAAAAAAATCGGCATCGCGCCAACCGAGGCAGCTTCTTTCATGGTGGTCAATTCGGTTCTGGCCCGAGCCAGGTTGACGACCAGTGAGGTCAACCTGTTTGAGTTTTCCAACTCGGCCTCAGCATTGGGCGCACTTCGCTCCGGCCAGATTGACGCCATCAGTTACGCCGATCCTGTGATGACCATGCTCGAGCAAAAAGGCGATATCAAAATCATTGCAGACACGCGTACGCTCAAGGGCGCCAGAGAGGTGTTTGGCGGTGCCATGCCCTCTGCCAGCCTTTTCGCACCCAGTGAGTTCATCCAGAAAAATCCAAACACCTGCCAGGCTCTGACCAACGCCATCGTGCACGCTTTGAAGTGGTTGCAGACTGCAGGCCCGGGCGACATTATCAAGACGGTGCCTGACGCTTATTTGCTGGGCGACCGCGCTTTGTACCTGGCGTGTTTTGAGCAGTTGCGGGAGTCGATCTCGCCAGATGGCCTCATGCCCGAGGACGCAGCCCGCACCGCTTTGCTGGCGTTGCTGAGATTCAACCCGTCCATTCAGGGCAACAAAATCGACCTGTCCCGCACCTACAGCAATGAATTTGCCCGCCGCGCCAAGGGGCGCTTTAAGGCTTGATGCCCGCCACCTTGGTGGAATTCGTTTTTTTGCCAGTTTGAGACGGTTTTTTGTTTTTCACGGCATTTTTACCCTTGCCTGCCGTCTTGCCACCGGCCACTTTCACGGACTGGTAAATCACGACAGACTGGCCCGGCTTGAGCGCGCTGCTGGCGGTGACATTGTTCCAGCCGGCCACATCCATGGCGCTGACCCGGTAACGTTGGGCCAAGCTGGCAACAGTGTCGCCTTGACGCGCTTTGACGGTCGAGCGTCGACTCACTGTTTCTGGCGACAAACTCATATGGCCGTTTTCGGCCACATGACTGGCCACGTCTTTGTCGACTTTGGCCGAGCGTGGCACCAACAGCGTAGAGCCCGCCTTGATGAGCATGCGCGAGGGAATGTTGTTGACGCTGCGCAATTCGATCTCGTTCATGCCGGTTTGGCGCGCAGCCTCTGCTGAGGACATGGTTTTGGGCACGCTCCAGGTGGTCCAACTGGCGTACTGGCCCAGCGTGTAGGCCTCAAAGTTCCGCACAAAAACTTTGGCGTTGTCCCAGGGCAGCAGGATCTGCGGCGTGCCTGCTGCCAAAATAACAGGGCGGTTGGCGGCCGGGTTCAGGGCTTTGAAATCTTCCAGCTGCACGTCGGCCAGCTT
>JBILIK010000023.1:0-41484 GCA_044350025.1 Polaromonas sp.
CGTCTGAGCGGGCGTGCCAGGCGTTGGCCACCAGCATGCTGGACTTGACCCGCTTGGCGACCGACAACATGTACCTGAACAACAGCTCCTTGGCCACCAATGCGCCGCCCGCCACCCACAGCGCCACCATATGAACCTGCGCCACGGTGTCGGGCGATTGCAGTTTTAAAAATGCCGACCACAGCATACCCAGGCCCACAGCCAGCAGCAGCAAGCCCAGCACGATGGAGGCCGCCGTCTCAAAGCGGTGATGGCCGTAAGGGTGCTCTTCGTCTGCGTCTTTTTTGCTGTGGTGGCCCGCAAAGAGCACCACGAAATCAGCCACCAGGTCTGACAGCGAGTGAATGCCGTCGGCAATCAGCGCCTGTGATTTTGAAAAAATACCGATGCTGATTTGCACAGCCGTCAGCACCAGGTTCACACCCACGCTGACCCAGGTGCTGCGCGTGGCCGCAGCCATGCGCTCGGCCGGCGTGTGCTGGCTGTCTTCAGGGTCGTCGGCGAGGTCGGTGAAGTTCATGGGTGCTTTCGGACAAGCCGAAGGCGGCTTGCCAATCTTCCCATTGTTACGCACCATGATGAATGCAAGATGAATCTAGCATGCCAGCCTGTCTGGGTACTAGCGTATCCTCTAATGCGGCGCTGAGGTAAGGTGCGGGTTTGGCTCTTGATTTTTGCGCACCATGAAACCATTGAAGACCAATGCTGAGTTGTTTGGCGAGCACCCGTCCATGGTGGACTTGCGCAAGCTCATAAGTCGTGTTGCTCGTAGCAAGGCCCGTACGGTGCTGATCTACGGTGAAACCGGTACCGGCAAAGGATTGGTCGCTCGCATGGTGCATGAGGAATCTCAGCGCTCGGCTGCCGCGTTTGTGGACATCAACTGTGCCGCTATTCCGGCTGCGCTTTTGGAGTCTGAGCTTTTCGGACATGAGAAAGGGGCTTTCACCGGTGCGGCGAACAGAAAGCAAGGACTGATCGAGACCGCCCACGGCGGCACTTTTTTCCTGGATGAAATACGGGAGCTTGAACCGGTGATGCAGGCCAAGATACTGACCCTCCTTGACACCCGAAGGATGCGCCGCCTTGGGGGTATCCGCGATGATGAGGTCGATGTCCGCTTTATTGCCGCTACCAATAAGATTCTGCTGGGCGAGGTCAAGGCTGGAAACTTCCGTGACGACCTGTACTATCGATTACAGGTCATTGCCATCAATATCCCTCCACTGCGCGAGCGCGGCGACGATATTTTTTTGTTGGCAAACAATTTCCTAGCGAAATATAACCGTGAATATGGCAGTAAGTTGCGACATATGGACGCGGAAGTCCAGCAGGTTTTTCTGAGCTACCCCTGGCCAGGGAATGTGCGTGAACTTGAAAACCTGATCGAGCGTTTGTGCCTGCTTGAAGACGGCGAGCACATTCGGCTGGAGCATTTACCCAAGCGAATTCTGCGTGAAGCGCAAGTCTTGCCCGCGGGCAGCAACGGAACTGTATCCCAGGCTAATTCAGATGCAAATGTCTTAGCTGAGGTGGATCTAGACTACCGCCTGGCAACCCAGAAATTTCAGAGTGAGCTAATTTCAGAGGCGATGTCTGCTTGCGGTCAGAACCTGCAGATGGCTGCGCAGCGCCTAGGGCTGAGTCGGCATGCGTTGCGGCATCAGATGGCCAAGCTGGGCTTGAGGGGGTGTTAGTCTGCGTGAATTTAACGCATTTTGTGTGAAATTCACTCTGAAAACATTTCCGTATCACTCTTCGAATGTGCCTGAGGCTTGATTCTTATTGTGTTTTCCGGGTGGCCTCGCTTGGTATGGTTTCTGCAAGACAAGATTCAATTCATTTACAACCTGCTGGAAAAAAGCCCCAAGCTACTCATGAAATCCTTGAAGATCATCTGTCCTAACGGCCACCTTGGCTTTGCACCTTTACGTCCAGAAAGTTTTCAATTGGGCGTTCAGGCCCGTCCTGACTACATTGCGGCCGATTCGGGCAGCGACGACGTCGGTCCGGTGCCCCTGGGCTCTGACACTTCCACCAGCCCCCAATCCTGGCAGCGTCAGGACCTGGAGCACATGCTGCTGGCTTCCAGAAAATTGGGCGTGCCCATGATCATCGGCTCGGCAGGTGACACCGGCTCGAACAGCCGCGTGGACATGTATGTGAACATGATTCAGGAGCTGGCTAAAAAACATAAGCTGGCGTCTTTTCGGTTGGGCTATTTTTATTCTGAGGTCTCCAAAGAGCGTGTGCGAAAAGCCATACGCGGCGGCAGTCCGGTCAGCGGCCTGGATGGCTACTCAGATTTGACTGAGGCCGAACTCGACGCCACGGACCGCATCGTGGCCATGGCCGGCGTGCATCCTTTCGTCGAACTGTTGCGACAAGGCGCTGACGTGATCATTGGCGGTCGCAGCTCGGATGCGGCTTTGTTTGCTGCGCCGGCGCTCCATCACGGCTTTCATGCCGACCAGGCCTACTATCTGGGCAAGGTTCTGGAGTGCGCTTCTTTTTGCGCCGAACCCTACGGCGGCAAGGAGACCGTCATGGGCGAGATCACCGAAAGCGACGTGCGTGTGACGGCCATGTTGCCGGCGCAGCGCTGCACGATCGCCTCGGTCTCAGGCCACGCCATGTACGAGCGCTCCAACCCATTTGAAGAGTTCTTTGCCGGCGGCAAGCTCGACATGACGAACTGCCACTACGAGCAACTCGACGAGCGCACGACACGGGTGACCGGTTCCAGGTTTTTGCCGGATGCCAAGGTCCGGGTGAAGCTGGAAGGTGCCGGCAAAGTGGGCGAGCGCTTTGTCGGCTTGTGCGGCATTCGCGATCCGTACACCATTGCCAATGTGGACAAGGTGATCGAGTGGGCCCGCGAGCAGGTGCGCGCCCGTTTCGGCGAGACCGGTTACGAGCTGCACTACAACGTCTACGGACGCGACGGTGTCATGGGTGATCTGGAACCGCTGCGTGACCAGCCCGGCCATGAGCTGTGCGTGATGGTGCAGGGTGTGGCGCCTACCCATGAAATGGCAGAGGAGCTCACCATGATCGGCTTGCGGCAAATGTTTTACGCCCGCTTGCCCGACGTCAAAGGTACGGCTGGCTCGGTCTCCTTTCCGCTGGACGAGGTCTTGCCGGCCAGTGCGGCCTACCGCTGGACGCTCAATCACACACTCGAAGTGGACAACCCGATGGAGTTGTTCCAGACCGGCTTGATCGAAGTTGGCGCGTGAGCCAGGAGAAACCCATGAAAACTGAAAAGCTGCACCAACTCGCCAAAACCATCCGCAGTAAAAATGCCGGCGTGAACAAGATCACCTTTGACATCATCTTTCGCGAGCTTGATGTCTACGAGCGCGTCAAGCGTTCGGGTGCCATCACCGCTGCTTCGATGGCGGCACTCTATCGCATTCCACTTGAGCGCATCAGCGACTTTGTCGAGTACGACCCGGGCAAGGCGATCAAATTCACCATTTACCGGCTCAAACCCAGCGGCAGCGCCGGCGATGGCGACATTTTTGGCGCGCAGCAATACGCTCCGCTGCTGGATCTGGATATTCCGGCCTGAACGCCACGTTTCTTTGTTGCCTCTCTTTGACTCATTTGAAAGTGAATCTCATGAAAAAATTTCTGACGTCGGCCCTGCTTCCATTGAGCATCCTCGCCCTGTCCTCCGGCGCCCAGGCGCAGGCAGACGCCGCCAAGCCGCCGGCGGTGATTCGTCTGGTGGTGCCATTTGCCGCAGGCGGCAGCAATGACGTGATTGCCAGAGTCATTGCCCCCTCGCTGGCCAAACGCTTGGGTAACACGATCATTGTTGAAAATAAACCTGGCGCCTCTGGCGCTATCGGATCGGATGCCGTGGCCAAAGGTGCCAAGGACGGCTCGATTCTGTTGCTGACTTCGTCGACCCTGCTGACGGCAGCAGTCACCATGCCCAAGACAACGCCCTACGACGTGTTGACGGCTTTTGCGCCGGTCGCTATGGTGGGCCAGGGCCCCATGCTGGTGGCGGTTTCGGGTACGACGACGATCAAGACGCCCGCAGAGTTCATTGCCGCGGCCAAAGCTAAGCCCGGCTCAGTTACGTATGGAACTTCCGGTCAGGGCTCGATTGCGCACATGAGCAGCGAAATGCTCAGTGACGCCGCCAAAGTGCAGATGCTGCACGTGCCCTACAAAGGTGCTGCGCCGGCGCTGCTGGATCTTGCCTCCGGGCAGATCAACATGATGGTTTCCAATTACTCTTCACTGGCTCCCCAGATCAAGGCAGGACGCGTGCGCGCCCTGGCCGTCACTTCGAAAAGATCCAGCCCTTCTTTTCCGGATCTTCCACCCATGGAAGGCGTAGCCCCCGGGTTTGAGGCCGAGATCTGGGTAACTGTTTTTGCACCTGCCGGGACTCCGTCAGCGTTGGTTCAGCGGCTCAACCGCGAGATCATCGACGTGGCGCGATTGCCCGAGGTGCGCATCCTCCTGGATGCCGACGGTGCACTGCCTATGCCGCTGTCTCCCGCTGAGGTGGCGTTGCGTGTCAAGGATGACCTAGCCGCCTGGAAGAAGATCGCTACAGAAAAGAACATCACGGCCGAATAAGTTGAAGCGTTTAAAAAACGCTTTTACGCAGCCACTCGGCAAAAGCCGCGCATTCCCAGCGGTCCATCATGCCGGTGCGCCAGCACAGGTAGTGCGCGTGCGGGCTGGCGACGTTGTGCTCGTACAGGCGTACCAATGAGCCGTTGTCCAGCCAGGGTGCACCAAGTTTGAGGCGCACCAGTGCGATGCCCATGCCGGCCGCAGCGGCGTCGCACATGAGGCCGATGTCGTTGAACTGCGAGCCTTCGATCGGCTCGGGCCAGTCCTGTCGGTTGGCGGCGAACCAGGTGCGCCAGGGCTCCAGTGGCGAGCGCAGCAGGGCCTGGCCTTCCAGGTCTTCGGGGCTGTCAAAAGGGCCGTGTTCGCGCACGTAGGCGGGCGAAGCCAACGGCGTCACCTCGTCTTGCATCAGGCAGACATGCTCGACATCGGCATAGCGGCCGGTGCCAAAGCGCACCATCAG
Organism: Polaromonas sp.; assembly: GCA_044350025.1. GTDB lineage: Bacteria > Pseudomonadota > Gammaproteobacteria > Burkholderiales > Burkholderiaceae_C > Polaromonas. Next base: position 5,066 of record JBILIK010000023.1, read on the forward strand.
GTCGGCGTCTTCAGCCACCACATCCAGCAGCGGTATGGACACTTGCAGCGTCAGGTCGATCTCGGGATAAGCCTCGGTGAACTGGCGCAGGCGCGGGATCAGGATGGAGCGTGAAAAGGTCGGCGTTACTGCCAGCCGCAGCTTGCGCTTGCCGGGGTTGGCGCTCTGGCCGGCTGCGCCCGGAAACTTTTGCAGCGTGGCCAGGCCTTCGCGCACATGGGCCAGGTATTCGCTGCCTTCAGTGGTGAGTGAAAAGTCGGCACGGCCAAACAGTTTGGTGCCGATGATCTGCTCGAGTTGCTTGACGCGGTGGCTCACCGCACTGGGCGTGACAAACAACTCTTCTGCGGCTTGCGTGACGCTGCGCAGCCGGGCCAGCGCTTCAAAAGTCAGCAGGCACTGGATGGGCGGTATGCGTTTGGCCGAGGCACTCGGCGTGCTTAAACTTGCTTGGGCAGGCTCGCGTGCCATGGCTTATTTAAAGATCACCGTCTTGTGGCCGTTGAGCAGCACGCGGTGTTCGCTGTGCCACTTCAGGGCGCGCGCCAGCACCTGGCTTTCGGTATCGCGGCCCATGGCCGTCAGGTCTTCAACCGTGCGGCTGTGCTCCACGCGTGCCACGTCCTGCTCGATGATCGGGCCTTCGTCCAGGTCAGACGTGACGTAGTGCGCGGTCGCGCCAATCAGCTTGACGCCGCGCGCATGCGCCTGGTGGTAGGGCTTGGCGCCTTTGAAGCTGGGCAAAAAAGAATGGTGAATATTGATGGCGCGGCCGGCCAGGTTCCGGCACATCTCGTCGCTCAAAATTTGCATGTAACGCGCCAGCACCACCAGCTCGGCGCCTTCCGACTGAATGATGTCGTACTGCCGCGCTTCAGCTTGCGCCTTGGTGGCGGCGCTGACCGGGATGTGGTGAAAAGGCAAGTTGTAACGCTCTGCCAGCGGCTGCAAATCAAGGTGGTTGCCAATGATGGCGCGGATGTCCAGCTTGAGCAGGCCCGATTTCCAGCGAAACAGCAGATCGTTCAGGCAATGGCCTTCTCGGCTGACCATGAGCACGGTGCGCATGGGTCGGCTGGTCGGGTGCAGTTGCCAGCGCATACCGAAATCCTCGGCCAGCACGCCCAGCGCATTCTTGAGTTCATCAAAAGACAGCTGCGAACAGGCAAAGCCGACCCGCATGAAAAACAGGCCGGTGGCGTCCGGGTCTTTGTCGTCGGCGTACTGGGCGGCATCCAGAATATTGCCGCCGCGCTCGAACAAAAAACCGGACACGGCATGAACAATGCCGGGGCGATCCAGGCAGGAGAGGGTCAGGGTGTAGGACGGCGTCATCACGAGGCTATTGTGGCAGGCACAGGCATCGGTGCAAAATGATCTACGACATAAGCAACCTTCAATGCATCGGGAGAACGGCCATGGCCTTGCAAGACATCAACATGACGCATCACTGGCTGCCCTTCACGCCGAACCGCAGCTTTCACAAAGACCCGCGCGTATTTGTGGCGGCCGACGGCATGCACTTCACCACGCACGACGGGCGCCAGGTGCTCGACGGCATTTCCAGTTTGTGGTGCGTGGGCGCGGGCCACAACCGCAAGCCCATCAACGAAGCCATCAAAAAGCAACTCGACACGCTGGACTACGCCACGGCTTTCCAGGCCAGCAATGACCAGGCCTTCAAAGCCGCCGAGATGATCGCCCACATGGCGCCCGGCGACTTGAACAAGGTGCTGTTTTGCAACTCCGGCTCAGAGGCGGCCGACACCTCGCTCAAAGTGGCGCTGGCCTACCACCGCTCGCGCGGCGAAGGCCACCGCAATATGTTCATAGGCCGCGAGCGCGGCTACCACGGCGTGGGATTCGGCGGCATGAGCGTGGGCGGCATTCCGGCCAACCGCAAGGCCTACGGCACGGCGTTGCTGCCGCGGGTGGACCACATGCGTTTCATTCACGACCCGGTGAACCACGCCTACATCCACAACCAGGAGCCGGTCTGGCAGGAAGACCTGCTGCTTGAACTCGAAAACCGCATCCTGCCGCTGCACGACCCCAGCAACATCGCTGCCGTGATCGTAGAGCCGGTGGCTGGCAGTGCCGGCTGGTACCTGCCGCCCCAGGGTTACCTCAAGCGTCTGCGCGAGATCTGCGACAAGCACGGCATTCTGCTGATTTTTGACGAGGTCATCACCGGCTTTGGCCGCATGGGCACCAACTTCGGCGCCGACTATTACGGCGTTGTGCCCGACATGCTGAACTTTGCCAAGTGCGTGACCAACGGCGTGATTCCGCTGGGCGGCGTGGTTTGTAGCGACCGCATTTACGACACCATGATGGCCTCCAGCGCCGGCAGCCCCGAGCACGCCATCGAGTTCTTTCACGGCTACACCTACTCGGGCCACCCGGTGGCGTGCGCGGCGGCCATCGCCACGCTGGAGCTGTTCAAGCAAGACAAGCTGTTCGAACGTGCCGGCCACATGGGCCCGGTGCTGGGCGACGCGCTGCACAGCGGCATCAAGGGCCTGCCCACGGTGATCGGCATCCGCAGCCTGGGGCTGGCCGGCGCAGTGGAAATGGCCTCCATCCCCGGCGCGCCGGGCAAGCGCGCTTATGACGTGTTCATGACCTGTTTCCACCACGGTGTGCTGGTACGCCCTGCCGGTGAAAACATCGTGCTGTGCCCGCCGTACATTGTGGAAAAAGAACACATAGACCGCATGGTCAACGTGGTGGCAGACGCCATCAAGCAGCACGCCTGAAGACAGGGGAATGGATCCCCGCCTTCGCGAGGATGACGGAATAAAGATGGATCCCCGCGTTCGCGAGGATGACGGACAGGGGCCGTCATTCCTGCGCCCTCCCGTCATTCCTGCGGAGCCTGCCCTCGACCTGATCGGGGGGCAGGAATCCATCCCCTGACCCTGCCTTTCAGCCTTGCGATGTCGTGGGCTTTTTAAACTTCTCGCGCAGGCCGGCGCAATAGTCTTTGTCGGGGGTGGCTTCAGTGGCCCAGACGCTGTCAAATGACTCGCCCGGCAGGCTTTTACCGCCGGCCAGCAGGCGCACGCTTTTGACTTGCAAGCCGGCCGGCAGGTGCTGCGGCACGCCGAGCTGCTTGTCTGCATGAACGCTGCCGCTGATCAGCACCACCACCTTGCCCGGCTGCACGGCCTTGGCCAGTGTGTCGGCCATGCGGCGGTCTCGGGCGATCTGAATGCGGGTCATCGGGGTGATCTGGCTGTCGGGTAACAGATCGCAATGGCCTTGGCGTATGAGTTGCTGCTGCGCCTGGAAGGCCGGTGCAGGCAGCCGCTGCTCAAGCTGTGAGTCGGCCATGCTGGCACGCATGTCGCTGCGCGGCAAGTTCGCACCCAGCACCGGCACGCCTGCGCGCAGCGCGGACATCACCGCAGGGCCGTAGGCCACCCAGGGCCAGGCCGTGTCGTCCCATTTCAGCGATGCGCGTACCTGCTCGGGGCTGGCATCGGTAGGCAAGCCGGCGGTGCTGGTGCCGCTGTCGGCCATCTCCAGCGCCAGCGCTGCCAGTTGGCCGCGCCCGGCAAGTGTTGCCACAAGGCCTTGTTGCACGCGCTGGTGCGCGACGGCGTCATGTTGCTCGCCGAGCAGCAGCACGTCGGTCGGCAGCCAGGCGGCCAGGCGCTCGGCGTCAGACTGAAGTGGCTGCAGACTGCAAGCGCTCAGGCTCAGCAGCAGGGCGGTGGCCGATACCAGGCGGGCGTTGCCGGGTGCCAGAAGAAAGTCATACATACGGCGATACTAATGCTTTGGCGGCGAAAACCGGCGCCGTTTTTTTGAGCTGCTGGCCGGCTGTTGCGATGTCTGCACCTGTTTTTGTCCGATTTTTCCGAAACCTCATGAACAGGCCGGCCACGCGCATTGTGCTGACGCTTTTGCTGGGCCTGGCCGCTGCCCTGCTGTGCGTCGCCTTGCAAACCCCCGTGCCCTGGATGGTGGGCCCTCTTTTATCGACTGCGTTGCTCGCCATGACCGGCGGCCCTGCGGCCAGCGCCACACCGCTGCGCAATACGGGTCAGTGGGTGATTGGCGGGGCGCTGGGCTTGTATTTCACGCCGCAGGTGCTGGACATGTTGCTGGGCCTGTGGTGGGTGATTTCGCTGGGCGTTCTTTGGGCGCTGGTGCTGGGTTTTCTGGCCGGCGCCTTTTTGTACAGGCTGCATGCCCGCCCGGGGCTGATGTACATCCCCGGGGTGACGCGCTTGACCACGCACTTTGCGTCACCCATAGGCGGAGCCTCTGAAATGACGATTTTGGGCGAGCGTTTTGGCGCGCAGACCGAGCTGATCGCCGCGGCCCACAGTCTGCGCATTTTGATGGTGACGCTGATTGTTCCTTTCGGCATGCAGTTGAGCGGCATGCACGGTCTGGACATGAGTTTGCCTGGGCCGCGTGTGGTGGCTTGGCCTGGCCTGGCACTGTGGCTGCTGCTGACAGGTGCGGGTTGCTGGGTGCTGCTGCGTTTGCGCGGCTCCAACCCCTGGTTTTTGGGCGCGCTGGGCGTGTCCTTGCTGTTGACCGCCACCGGCGTGAACCTGTCGGCCCTGCCACAGCCCATGACCAATGCGGCGCAGCTGGTGCTGGCGATCGGGCTGGGGGTGCGTTTCACGCCGGGTTTCATCCGCATGGCGCCGCGCTGGATGCTCTCGGTGGCCTTAATCACCATGACCATGATTTTGCTGTGCGCTGGTTTTGCCTGGCTGATGTCCTGGGCCTCAGGCCTGCCATGGGCCACAGTCATGTTGGGCGTAGCGCCCGGCGGCATTGCGGAGATGTCCATCACGGCCAAGGTCTTGCAGCTTGGCGTGCCGCTGGTGACGGCTTTTCATGTGACGCGGGTGGCTGCGGTGCTGCTGCTCACAGAGCCCATGTACCGCGGCTGGCTGAGGCTGAGCGCAGCCAAATAATGCACGCTCAATGCATGACAACAGGCATCTGGGCGAGTTCTGCGTAGCTCTCCAAAATCTCTTCAATTTCTTCTTCGGTCGGCGTTTTTTGCTGCCAGCCGTTCAGGCGTTGCTGAAACAACTCAGCCCAGGAGCCATCGAGGTACACCTCTTTGCCGGAGCGTTTGTCCACGATTTCAAAGCCGTTGCGCGCCAGTTGCGGCTGCGCCGGCACTGCGGATGCGCTGGCGTCTGCGCTCTCAGCGTTGGCTTGTATTTGCATCACTGCGAAAGAATCTGAATCGTAGAGCATGTGCATAAACTAAATATCCTTTGACATCAGATGGCGCCTGTTGGCGTGAATTCAAGGCTCAAGGTGCGCTGCTTCCAGACAGCTGCTGGTCTACAAAATCCCCGTTGCTCTGGGTGATCTTGATGCGTACCGGCCAGTAAGACATGGACGGCGCAAACCAGGTCTCAATTTTTTGGTCGAACTCGCGCAGGGGTTCGCGGGTGACTCGAAGAGCCTTGATATCGCCCACGGGCAGGTTCAGGTTTTCCATGCTCTCGACGATGAAGGTCCAGGTCTCGGCGTCGCGCGGGCCCACGGTGTAAAGCGCAATGCGCGTGCCCGTCGGGACCGCACCAGCTTGACCGGCCAGCAAGCCGGCGAGCTGAAAAAATACGCTCAGCCGGTCTTGTGCGCCGCGCTGCCAGGGTAACTCAGGCCGGTTGGCGCTGAAGGTGATCTTGCCCTTGTCGGCGTCAAAGTGAGCGGCCAGCTCGTTGCGGGCTTTGTCGCCAAAACGTTTGGGCGCCAGGCCATCGGCAGTCACTTCGCCCACGCTGGTCATGGAGCGTGAACCCAGCAAAAATGCGCTGACCACCATGCTCGACTCGTAGCGGTTGGCTTCGCGCCGCCAATTTAACTCGCCGTTGGCGTGGTAGTTCAGGCCGCGCGACAAGCCGGTCATTTTGTAGCTGAGTCGCACCGAGCTGGGAATGCTGAGGGCTGACGGCGACTGAGCTGACTGTGTGGCTGCAACAGCCGGCGGTGTTTCTGTCTGCGTAGCAGGTGCCTGGGCCTGCGGCTGTGCATCGGTTTGGCCTGGTGTGTCTTCGGCCTGGGCGGCGGGCAAAGGTGGTGCAGCGGGTTCAGGCAGCACGGGTGCAGCGGCCAGTACGGGCGCGGCTTCAGCAGGCAAAGGGCTGGCCGCCGGTGCTGAAGTTTGGGCAGCAGAGGGTTTGGCGCTCACGCGCGCCGACTGTATAACCCGCGCCGCTGGTTTGCTGGGGGCCGGGGCCGGGAGTTCAATGCGCCGCGTGTCGAAAACCAGGTCGGCCGGCGGCTGGCTTGGCGAAGCCTGGCTCAGACCCAAGTCCCAGGGGCCATCGGCCAGCACCCACCAGTGCACCAGACTCACCAGCGCAGCCAGCACCCACAAGGCGCGACGCGGCGCGCTGTGAGTGAGCGTTGGCGGTCGGTCGGTCATGCGCTGTGGACTAGAATTTAGCTGTGGCTGGCAAGTAAAAAGATGCCGCTTATCGTAACGCCAGGCGCTCAATGCCGCAGTGACGTTCATCCTGACAGGTCGCACCCGAGGGCGGCCATGCCAACACCCCTGAAAGATATGCCATGAAACTCGCCACATACAAAGACGGCTCGCGAGACGGCCAGTTGCTGGTGGTCTCGCGGGACCTTGCCACGGCGCACTATGCCAGCGGTGTTGCCGGCACGCTGCAACAGGTGCTGGAGGACTGGAACTTCCTGTCACCGCAGCTGCAAGACTTGTATGACGCGCTGAACCAGGGCCGCGCCCGCCACGCCTTTCCCTTTGAGCCTGCGCGCTGCATGGCGCCGCTGCCGCGTGCTTACCAGTGGGTCCAAGCTGCTGCCTTCATGAGCCATGCCGAGCTGCTTCTGCGCGCCGGTGGCGCTGAGCTGCCCGCGGCACCTGATACAGCGCCATTGATGCACCAGGGCTGCAGCGACGATTTTTGCGGCCCCTGCGACGACGTGATGCTGGCCAGCGAAGACGCCGGCATTGACTTTGACGCCCAGTTGGCCGTGGTCAGTGCTGATCTGCCCATGGGTTGCACACCTGAGCAGGCCCTTGAAGGCATTCGCCTGGTGATGCTGGCCAATGAACTGACGCTGCGGCATGTGGCGACCCAAGAAACCGCCAGGGGCTCCGGCTTGGTACACAGCAAACCGGCCACGGCTTTCAGCCCGGTGGCGGTGACGCTCGATGAGCTAGGCAGCGCCTGGCAGCAGGGCCGCGTACACCTGACGCTGCAAAGCACCTGGAACAACCGCAAGGTCGGCCTGTGCGACGCAGGCGCCGAGATGAGTTTTCACTTCGGCCAGCTGATTGCCCACCTGTGCAAGACGCGCAAGTTGCGCGCCGGCAGCGTGATCGGTTCGGGCACCGTCAGTAACCGGGGCCAGGAAAGCCAGGGCCAGATGCAGTGGCCCAAAGGTTACAACTGCATCGCCGAAAAGCGCGCCATGGAGACGTTGCAGGACGGCCAGCCGGTTACCGATTTCATGAAGTTCGGCGACACCATCCGCATTGAGATGAAAGACCCGCAAGGGGGAGCCTTGTTCGGCGCTATTGCGCAAACCATACAGCCCGTGCCCGCGCCTGTCAGTGCTCGTAAATCGTCTCTAGCGACTGAAAGCCTTTGATCTCTATCGGGTTGCCGAAGGGATCACAAAAAAACATCGTCCACTGCTCGCCGGGTTCACCGGCAAAGCGGCATTGAGGCCGGATGATGAAGTCTGTGCCCGCCGCTTCGAGCCGCGCCGCCATGGTCTGCCAGTCGGGCAGCGCCAGCACCAGACCGAAATGCGGCATCGGCACCATGTGCTCGCCCACGCGGCCCGTGGCTTCGGTCTTCAAGGGCGTACCGAGGTGCAGCGACAGCTGGTGACCGGCAAAGTCAAAATCAACCCAGGTGTCGGTGCTGCGCCCTTCGGTGCAAGCCAGGACATTCACATAAAAATGCCGTGCCACCTGCAGGTCGGTGACATTGAAGGCGAAGTGAAACAGACTTTTCATGTTGTTAAGCTTAGCAAAAGTCATTGACGCGGCCTGCCGCCACTGCACAATGGCGTTCAAGGTGCTGAGCATCAAACATCTGGAGAAACCATGAGCGACGCTGACCAAGCCCATTTCCCCGATTTCGGCAAATTGGTGCCGGGCTTTGATTTTTTGAAAAATCTCAGCGGCCAGGCCGCTGCCAGCGCTGCGCCTGCCATGCCGGGTATGCCGCAACTTGGCGCTTGGGTTGCGCCCACCTTGAATGTGGAGGAGCTCGATAAGCGCATTGCCGAGCTCAAGGCTGTGCAGTTCTGGTTAGACCAGAACGCCGCAGCACTCAAAGCCACCATCCAGGCGCTCGAAGTGCAAAAAATGACCCTGGTCGCCTTGCAGGGCATGAACGTCAACATGAACGAAATGGCCCAGGCCTTCACCGCCCGCATGCCGGGGGCTGCCCCTGCGCCCGAGCCTGCCGCCAAGCCCCCAGCCGCGCCCGACAGCAGCGCCAAGGCGGCCGAGGGTGGCGCTGCGGTTGACCCGATGCAGTGGTGGGGCGCGCTGACGCAGCAGTTCCAGAGCATTGCCCAGGCCGCAATCAAAGATGCGTCGGTGCGCAAGCCCAGCACTGCGGCTCCGCGGACGGGCAAAAAATCTGCGACGCCCAAATCTGCTACCAAAGCCAAAGCCAAAGCCAAAGCCAAAGCCAAAGCCAAAGCCAAAGCCAAAGCCAAAGCGCCGGCCGGGCGCACGTCGACGACCCAAGCCAAGGCGCCTGCCCGCAAGGCGGCACCGCGCAGCCGATGAAGTTGTTTCCCTATGGGCATGCCACGCACCCGCAGTGGCCCATGGCGGCTGCACTGGTGCTGGCCCAACTGCGCGCCCAGATGGCGCTGCCGGCTTACGCCGGTGCGCCGACGCTGGCTTTGCTCTACATCACCGACCACTTTGCCCCGCAAGCCCAGGACATCCTGGACCATCTGAGTGCCGAGCTGCCCGAGGTGACCGATTGGAGCGGCACGGTGGGCGTGGGCATTGCTTCGAACAATGTGGAGTACTTTGACGAGCCGGCCATGGCCGTCATGCTGTGCCAGATGCCCGCTGCGCAGTACCGCGTTTTTTCCGGGGTCTCGCCATTGCCGCCGGCCAGCCGCTTCAATGCGCACACGGCGCTGGTGCATGCAGACGCCGGCACACCTGACGTGGCGGAGCTCATTGAAGAAATGGCCGCCCGCACCGACAGCGGCTACGTGTTTGGTGGTCTGGCCTCCAGCCGTACGAGTGCGCTGCAGTTTTCGCTCAGCGGCCACGGCAATCTCAAAGGTCAGGGGGCTGCCAGCGGGGTCTTCAGCGGCGGGCTGAGCGGCGTAGCCTTTGCCCGGGCTACCGTAGACGGCCCTTTGGGCGAAGGCTCCGGCAGTCTGGGTCTGATGTCGCGCGTCACCCAGGGTTGTCAGCCGGTCTCTGGCAATTACCGCATCACAGCCTGTGACAACAATGTCGTCACCGAGCTCGACGGTAAGCCGGCGCTGGAGGTGATGCTGGGTGATTTGGATATTTCCTTGGACAAACCGAAAGAAGCCATCGACAAGGTGCGGCGCACTCTGGTGGGCCTCAGTGGTGAGGCGCACAGTCTGGCCGATGGCGCGGTGCGCCGCGCCGGCCAGTTCGGCGCGGATGTGGTGGTGCGCCACCTGATCGGACTGGACCCGTCGCGCAAAGGCATTGCCATTGCCGACGTGCCTGAAGTCGGTATGACGCTGGCTTTTTGTGAGCAGCATGCGGCCGCTGCGCGCGCAGACCTGGTGCGCATCTGCGCTGAAATCCGGGAAGAGCTTGAGCCGCAGGAAGTTGGCTTCGAGCTGTCCCGGGCACTTGGTGCCGGCCAGGCTGAAAGCGCAGCGCCTGCAGCCCGCGGTATTGCAGGCGCGGTCTACGTTAGTTGCACCGGTCGCGGTGGCCCCCACTTCGGCGGGCCCAGCGCAGAGCTGCAAATCATCCGGCGCGCGCTGGGCGATGTGCCCCTGGTCGGTTTTTTTGCCGGTGGTGAAATTGCCCGCAATCATTTGTATGGCTACACCGGCGTGCTGACCGTTTTCACCGCCAGCATTTGAAAGCCCCCGGCGTGAAGCACCCGCAGCCTTCAGCCGCAGTGCCCAGCCACCAGTGGGCATTAATGGGCCAGCGGCGCTTCGCCCCCTTTTTCTGGACGCTTTTTTCCGGCGCGGCCAACGACAACCTGTTCAAGTTCGCCTTCACCGTGATGCTGACGTACCAGCTCAGCGTGAGTTGGTTGCCGCCTGCGATGGCGGGTCTGGCGATCGGCGCGCTTTTTATTTTGCCCTTTGTGCTGTTTTCAGCCACCAGCGGCCAGCTCAGCGACAAGTACGACAAGGCGCGCATGATGCGCCAGGTCAAAAGCCTGGAAGTGCTCATCATGCTGCTGGCCACTGCCGGCCTCTTGGCCAGTGGCCCATGGCTGGACTGGCAAGTGCCGCTGCTGCTGGCCTGCACTTTTTTGATGGGCCTGCACTCAACGCTGTTCGGCCCGGTCAAGTTTGCTTACCTGCCGCAAGCGCTGCGTGACTCAGAGTTGATGGGTGGCAACGGCATGGTCGAGATGGGCACTTTCGTGGCCATCTTGCTGGGCAATGTGGCCGGCGGTTTGTTGGTGGCTTTGCCCGGGGACGGGCCGGCCTATGTTGCTGCGGCCTGTCTGGCGCTGGCGCTGGCGGGCCGGGTGGCGGCGCAGTTCATTCCTGAAGCGCCGGCCAACGACCCGGCACTCAACATCAACTGGAACCCCTTGAGCGAAACCTGGCGCAATTTGCGGCATGCCAAAGCTGACCCGAAGGTGTTTCTGGCCTTGATCGGGATCAGCTGGATGTGGTTTTTCGGGGCGGTGTTTTTGAGCCAGTTCCCCGGCTTTGCCAAAGAGATATTGCACGGCGATGCCCAGGTGTCTTCGCTCTTGTTGGTGGTTTTTTCTGTGGGTATCGCCATCGGCTCGCTGCTGTGCGAAGTGCTGGGCCGAAGACAGGTCGAGCTCGGCCTGGTGCCGCTGGGCGCCATGGGCATGACGCTGTTCACGGTCGATCTGTATTTCGCTTCGCGCGCTTTGCCGCCGTCCGCCCTGATGGACGCCGCCGCTTTTTTACAGCAGGCAGCACACTGGCGCGTGATGGCCGACCTGGGGTTGCTCAGTTTGTCGGCCGGTCTTTACAGCGTGCCCCTGTACGCGCTGATCCAATTGCGCACCGCGCCCTCGCACCGCGCCCGCATCATTGCGGCCAACAACATTCTCAATGCGCTGTTCATGATCGCCAGCGCGCTGCTGGCCGGCGCCTTGCTGACAGCGGGGCTGGACATGGCGCAGGTGTTCTTGTGCGTGGGCCTGGGTAACGCGCTGGTGACGCTGTTCCTGTTTGTTCAGGATCCCGAGTATGGAAATCGCATGAAGGCGCTGCTGTTGCGCTGGACCGTGCGGCCTTAAATAAAGCGAGCACTCCAGCAGGGACCTCGGCGTTATAGACGCACGGCCTGTTGGGAGCGCTGCAGCCAGTCTCAGTAGGGGATGCCGCTGGAAATCAGCGCGTAAGGGCCATTGGTCAACTGCTCCTGCAAAAAACTCACGCAGGTTTTCAGTTTTGCAGACTGGGAAAGCCGCGTGCGGCAGACTGCCCAGACATCTGCAGGCTGGCTGTAATCCGGAAGCACGCGGACCAATTCCCCGGTCTTCAGACTTCCCTCCACATCGCGGTCGGCAAACAGCAAAATCCCGTGCCCCGCATGCGCCCAGATGCGGGCGACATCGGCATTGTTGGTGGCCATGTAGCCGGTTGCCTTGATGGTCTCCTGCCCGTTGGGTCCGCGTAGTTGCCAGGTGCCAAAAGCGTGATCGCGCTCGCGCAGCACCAAACATGCATGTTGAGCAAGCTCCAGTATGGTTTTGGGTGTGCCGTGTCTTTCGAGGTAGCTCGGTGCCGCGCACAGAATTCGGTTGCTGGCCAGAATGCGATGGGCAATCACGTTCGGGTCGGTGACTTCGCCCAGGCGGATGTCGATGTCCACATTGTCACGCGCCAAATCTACGGGACGATCGACCAGTTCTAGCGACAATTCCAAGCCCGGGTGACGGTCCAGCAGCATGGACAAGATGGGCGCCACATTCAATCGCCCCAGCCTGAAACCGGCCGTGATGCGCACCATGCCGCGAATCTCTTTTTGAGCGCCGCCGAGTTTGTGCCCCAGCCCGTTGGCCAGGTCCAGCATCTCGCGTGCCCACTGGTAAACCGTTTCCCCTTCTTCTGTGATCTTGACGCGCCGGGTCGTGCGGTCAAACAACTTCAGGCCCAGTGTTTTCTCAAGGATCGCGATGCGCTTAGTGACATAGGCGCTGGAGGCGCCCACTTCATCGGCAGTGGCAATGAAACTGGCCCGACGGGCCACGATGCACAGCAGCCGGAGGTCATTCAGTAACGGAAGATTGCTCACGTATGAAGTTGGGTGCTAATGGTTTTTGGGCCATTATGCACAAGCCGTAACCGGTATTGATCCGGCCTGCGGGCTTAATACACGCCCGCCGTACCACCCCCGTCAACAGCAATGGCCGTGCCTTGAACATGGCGGGCGGACTCGGAACACAAGAACAGGGTCAGTGCAGCCACGTCCTCTGGTGTCCCCAGGCGCGCCAGACCTTCCTTGGCGATCTGTGCTGCGCGCACTTCCGCAATGGACGTACCTGTGGCATTGGCGCGCTGGGTGAAGATCTGCTCGACCCGCTCCGTCTCGGTCAGGCCAGGCAAGATGGCGTTCACATTCACGCCATCGCGCTTGCCCAGGCCAGACAGGCCCTTGCTGAAGTTATGCATCGCGGCGTTGACCGCGCCCCCGATCAGGAAATCCGGGTCCGGCGTGCGAGCGGCGCCGCCGATGATGTTGACGACATGTCCGCGGGCCTGCCTGAGCATAGGCCAGAACAACCTGCACAGACGGGTGCAGGCAAAGAACTTAAGTGCAAACCCGTCTTGCCAAAGGGCTTCGTCAAGGTCGAGGAATGCGCCGGCCTTGGTGGCGCCAGCCGAGTTGACAAGAATGTCGCAACGGCCATGGCGCTGCGCCACATGTTCGAAAACAGCATTGCAACCGACTTCGGTGCGCAGATCGGCCGCATAGAAATCCGGGCGAGGGCCACCGCTTCGTTCAATCGTATCAGCAGCAGCCATGAGATTTGACTGGCTGGAGGCGACGAGTACCGTCTGTGCACCTTGGGCTGCAAAGGCCGCCGCGATACCACGGCCTATGCCGCGGCTTGAACCGGAGACGACCACAATTTTGTTCTTGAAAGATTGGCTCATGGGATGGGTTCCTGTTGGGGTTGGCCGGGAGGGCGGCAGAAGCTGTTTTTGAGTCGCTACTGCAGGTGATGGAGAGCCGCCGTAGCTGCAGTGCTTGGTTGCTCAGGCCGGTAGTTCAACGACGCGACCGCTGCGAGCCGCCTCGACAATGGCCTCGACAACGCGCAGATTCTGGAGCCCGTCCCGCGCGCTGACAAAGGGCTGCGCCCTACCTTGAATGACGTCAGCGAAATGGTCGATTTGGCGTGCCAGAGGGTCGGCCGCTTCAAGGGCGATGGTGGTTTTTTGCAGCGGCTTGTGCCACGACTGTTCCGCTGCAGAGGCGTAGCGACTCAGCCGCATTGTTGGAATAGACAGCGAGCCAAAGGTACCCGCCACGTGGTAGCAGTCATCGTCATCGGTGTGAGATTTCGCATAGCGCGGGTCTTCGCCCGAAGTTTGCTCCCAGCTGTGGTCCGAGGCGGCGGTATCGGACAGCATGAAGGTGCCGAGTGCGCCACTGGCAAAGCGCAGCGAGATGGACGCAGTGTCCTCCACCGGGAATCCGCGCGTTGCATGGGAGGTGAATGCCTGAACAGCGACGATCTCGCCGCACAGGCTGCGCAGGTTGCCTATCTCGTGAATCATGTTCAGCAGAATCGGGCCGCCGCCAGGCTCGCGGCGCCATGAAAACGCACCTTCAAAGTAGCCCTCGTTTTCAGCCTTGTAAAAAAGTACGGTGCCCACCACCGCCACCACTTTACCCAGCACACCGCTTTGGATGATTTCGACGGCTTTGGCCATGACAGCGCTGTGCCTTCGGTGGTGGCCGACGAGGATCGGAACCCGTGCCGCCTCGGCAGCCTCGCACAGCCGGATACCAGCTTCAAGAGAATGCGCCACAGGTTTCTCGACCAATGTGGGAATCGATGCGGCAATGCACTCAAGTGCATGTGCCAGATGCATCTGATTGGGCGTGGCCAGCACCACGCCGTCAGGCCGGTCACGCTTGAATAACTCGTCCAGTGAGGCATACAAGGGCACCCCGTACTGGTCAGCTATGGCCTGTGCGGCGGGTGCAGGGTCAACGATGGCGCAAAGCTGGCCGCGCTCGGCCTTGGCCGCCATTTCAATGTGGCGCTTGCCGATAAGGCCGGCACCGGCGACTGCAATGCGTGCTTTGGGGTTCATTTGTGCTCTTTCAGGTAACTCGGTGGGTGATTTTGCAACGGCGCATGAGGCTCGGGTCTGATGGCGCTAGAGCCGGGCTCAGGGAGTCAGTGGCACGGTCAGCATCCGGATCACCTCAGGCGTCTGCGGGCGAATACCGCGCCACCATGCAAACGCTTCCGCAGCTTGCTCGACCAGCATGCCCACGCCATCGGCCACCTGGCGGGTGCCCGCGCTCTGAGCCAGCCGCAGAAAGGGCGTCAGCCCCTTGCCGTAGGCCAGATCGTAGGCCAGGCCGTCGGCTGCAAAGACCTCGGCGGGTACAGCGGGCAGTTCCCCCCGCAAACTGGCAGATGTGGCATTCAACACCAGGTCGAAACGCTGGTTCGCGAGCTCAAAATAGCTCACGGCCTCAATGACGCCGAAGGCGCTGCAAAGGCGCGCCAGGTCCTGCGCCTTTGAAACCGTGCGGTTGGCGACCACCAAACGCGCCGGCGCTCCTTCCAGCAAAGGCAGCGCAGCACCACGCGCGGCACCCCCCGCACCCAGCATCAGCACGCGCATCCCTTGCAGCGGACGGCCCAGATTGACCTGAAGATCCCGCACTAAACCCACGCCATCGAAGTTTTCCGCATACACCGCCTCGCCATCGAACTTCATGGCGTTGACCGCGCCGGCCAGCTGCGCGCGCTTGGACAGGTGCTGCGCGTAGGCAAAAGCGTCTAGCTTAAAAGGCGCAGTGATATTCAAGCCGCGCGCGCCCGTCGCGCGAAAAGCGTCCACCGTAGGCTTGAACTGGCCCAGCGGTCCCTCGATCAGCGTGTAGTGCATGTCTTGTGCGGTCTGCCGGGCAAATGTGGCGTGAATCAGGGGCGATTTGCTGTGGCTGATCGGGTTGCCAATGGCGGCGTACGTGTCAGGCATGGTGATGGGCTTCGTTGTGTGAGGCTGTATGAGGGCTTTATCTGTATCAAACTCAAGAATGCAGTCCGTCGGCGAAATGTAAAACCCGAATGAAATGGAAGCAATACTTCTTTCGTGATTACATAAAAAACAGTACGTGAGCAATATGGGTGCTAAGGCCTTGCTGTTTCGCTTCCGCAAGGGGCTGAAAGGTTGTCAAGACAGCTTTGATTAATGACGTTTCGTGCTTTATGTAATCACGAAACAAGTATTGCTTCCACATAAAGTGCCATCTAAAGTGCAAAGTGAATGGTTGAGCAAGTACCCCGCAGACCAATCTATCAGACCCTAGCCCAAGGAGACCGCATGCATCCGCAGTTTGAATCGCTGGCTCAGGCGCTGGCCCAAGCCTGGAAAGACGGCCGGACGCTTGCCCTTCCGCCCCTGGAGGCTTCGCCGCAAACCCGCGACGAGGCGTTTGAAGTCCAAGACCGCATGGCCGAGATCATTGGCGATCGGTGTGTCGGGTGGAAGGTGGGCGCTGCCGTCAAGGCTGTTCAGGTGATGGAGGGCCACGATGGTCCTATCGTTGGCCGCTTGCTGGCCTCACGTCTTTTTACCACCCCGGGGCAGCTTCGCGGTGAACTCTTTGATGGATGCACGGTCGAGAGCGAGTTTGCCTTTCGCTTCACCGAGAACCTGCCGGCCCGGTCCCGCCCCTACACGCGGGAAGAAATTGACCCCCTGCTGGTGTTTCACCCCGGCCTTGAACTGGCCGGTCCGCGCTGGTCTTCTGCACCCGGGCAGCGCAAAGGCACTACCTTCGATGCTATTGCCGACAACGGTGTTGCCGCCGCCTACATCGTCGGGGACGGCGTGCGTGACTGGAAGCATCTGAACCTGGCCACATTCAAGGTGACCGCCCGCATGGACGGCGAAGACCCTATTCAAACTTACAGTGGCGAATTTCGGCCTGACCCTGCAGACATTGTGCTGCAAACAGTCAATGGGTTGTCGCAGCGCGGCATCGGCATGCAAGCCGGCGACCTGATCACCACCGGCTCCGCCACTTTGCCCACGCCCATGTTCGCAGGGCAGACCTATGTGTCGCAGTTTGGTGATTTGATGACCCTGAGCCTGAGCATGAGCCGCAAATAGCAAGCCCGAATCACTTAACTCTCGAAAGTTCCTATGAAGAAATTTCTGATGTTGCACGGCATCAACCACAACATGTTTGGCAAACGTGAGCCCAAGTTCTACGGAACCATCACGCTAGACCAGATCAACGACAGTCTGATCGCACTGGGTCTGGAGTTGGGCGTGGCGGTGCAGCACTTTCAGACCAATAGCGAAGGTGCACTGGTCGATCGTATCCACCAAGCCTATATGGACAAGGTTGACGGTGTTGTCATCAACGCCGGCGCCTGGACGCACTACAGCTACGGCATGCGCGATGCGCTGGCCATCTTGACTTGTCCGATTGTCGAGATCCACATGTCCAACAACCATGCCCGCGATAAATTCCGCCAGCACTCGGTGATCTCCGACATCGCCAAAGGTTACATCGCCGGCTTTGGCCACGACAGCTATCTCCTGGGTTTGCGCGCTGCCGTATCGGCTGCCAACACGGCGCTTACCAACTGAAAAAACGCCTTGCACAAGCTAGATTTTTCCGTTGTTCTCGACAGCTGGCTGCTGCTCTTACAAGGTGGCCTGGCCACGCTGGGCCTGGCGCTGGCCGGCATGACGCTGGCCTTGCTTATCGGTGTCGCGGGTGTCGCGGTGCGCCAGACCGGTATCCGCTGGGCCGCTGCTGGCGTGAAGGTGTTTATTGAGGTGGTGCGCAACACGCCATTTCTGGTGCAAATTTTCTTTCTCTTCTTCGCGCTGCCTTTTGTCGGCATCAAACTCAACCCGACCGTGACTTCGATCATCGCGTTGGGCATCAACGGCGGCGCCTATGCGATCGAAATTATTCGCGGCGGCGTAGAGGCCATTCCCAAAGGGGAAATAGAGGCCGGTGCTGCCCTAGGTTTAAGCAGAGCCGATATTTTTCGTTTTATCGTACTCAAGCCGGCAATGCGCGCAATCTACCCTGCGTTGTCGAGCCAATTCATCATGCTGACTTTGACGTCCAGCGTGTGCTCATCGATTTCGGCTTTTGAGCTGACCTCGCTGGCGCAGCGCGTCGAGTCGGCCACCTTCCGCAGCTTTGAGGTTTTTTTCACTATCACCGGGATGTACCTAGTGATTGCCTGGCTGCTGATGTCGATGTTCGGTGCCATCGCGCGGCGTTACTTCAACTACCCTTTGAAATAGAGACTCTCAATGGGCAAATTTGGCGGACCTGAGTTCTTGTTTCTGTTGGCCGGCGTCAAGTGGACGCTCTTGCTAACGCTGATCGCCTTTGCCGGCGGCGGCGTGATCGGTCTGCTCGTGGCTTTGGCGCGCACCAGTGCCTGGGTTTGGCTGCGCAGCGTGACGGCGGGCTACATTGCCTTGTTCCAAGGCACCCCGCTCTTGATGCAGCTGTTCGTCATTTATTACGGCATTGCCCTGCTGGACGTTAAAACTGATGCATGGATGGCAGTCGCCTTTGCCTACACGGCGCATGCCAGCGCCTTTCTCGGTGAGATCTGGCGGGGCTCGATTGAGGCCGTTCCCAAAGGTCAGACCGAAGCAGCAAAGGCCCTGGGACTGCGCTATGGCGCGCGCATGCGTGATGTGGTGCTGCCGCAGGCGCTTCGTATCTCGCTGCCGGCGACAGTCGGTTTTCTCGTGCAACTGCTCAAAGGCACTTCACTGGCGGCCATCGTCGGCTTTGTGGAACTTTCCCGGGCAGGGCAGATTGTTTCGAACCAGATTTTTCAGCCCTTGCTGGTGTTCGGCGTGGTCGGCGTGATTTATTTCGTGCTGTGCTGGCCCTTGTCGCTGCTGGGCGGGCGTCTTGAAGAGCGACTGGCCCGTGGGCACGCCGCATGATTTCTTATCTGCCAAGGAGTCGCTTACTGCCACCCGCCCCTGTTCCCCTACGGTTGGCGTATCGCGCCCTGACCGATTTCGATGTTCCTTGTTCCACTCCATGAAAGGTCTTGTATGAAAAGCAAATTGTTCTCATCCCTACTCATCCGATTGACGGCCGTCTCCATGCTAGGCGCGATGGCGCTGACATCTTTCAATGCCAGCGCCCAAACCCTGGAGGCCGTCAAGGCACGCGGCAAAGTGTTGATTGGCATCCAGGGGGACAACCCTCCGTTTGGCTTCCTGGACTCACAAGGCAAAAACGACGGCTATGACGCCGATGTTGGCAAGCTGTTCGCAAGTGAACTCAAGGTGCCTGTGGAGTTCGTGGTGGTGACCAACCAGAACCGTATTGCGGCCTTGCAGACTGGCAAGGTCGATGTGCTGTTTGCCACTCTGGGCATGAACGCTGAGCGGGCCAAGGCGCTGCAATACTCCAAACCCTACGCGGCCAACCAGATGTTCCTGCTGGGGAAAAAAACAGCCAAGCTGGACACCCCGGCGACTTTGAAAGGAATGCCTGTGGGCGTGCCCAAAGGCAGCTCGCAAGAGTCGCTGGTAGCCAAGATGGCGCCGGATGCGCAGTTGCGACGTTTTGACGATGACTCGTCCACCATCCAGGCCTTGCTGTCTGGCCAGGTCGATGCGGTGGGGGCCAACCAGTTCTACATAGGGCGCATTAACGAGCAGAAACCCGGCATCTTCGAAAACAAGTTTCCGCTGGCCACCAACTACAACGGCGCCGGCACCCGGCTGGGCGATAAGGCCTGGAATTCGACAGTAAACAGTTTCATCGACAAGATGAAGGCCAGCGGCAAGCTCAATGAGTTTTATAAAAAGTGGATGGGCTTTGCCGCGCCCGACTTTGCGACCAGCCTTGAAGGTGTCCCCTTCAGCGTACAGTGATTTAAGGCCATAGCCCAACCGGAACTCCGCCATGCAGCATGCAGACAGTACCAGCCCCGATGCGCTTATCGATATGCAGGCCGTCAACAAATGGTATGGCGAGTTCCAGGCATTACGCGACGTGACCCTGAGGGTTCGCAAGGGTGAAAAAATCGTTCTTTGCGGTCCCTCGGGGTCGGGCAAATCGACACTGATCAGGTGTATCAACCATCTTGAGCCCATTCAGCAGGGCCGCATTGTGGTGAACGGCACCGCGCTCGAAAAGTCCGGGGCGTCCATTGAAGCGGTGCGGCGCGAGGTTGGTATGGTGTTTCAGAGCTTCAATTTGTTCCCCCACATGACGGTGTTACAAAACTGCACGCTGGCGCCCATGCGCGTTCGCCGGCTATCGCAGAGCGATGCCGAGGCCACGGCGCGCAAGTTTTTACAGCGGGTGCATGTATCGGAGCAGGCCGACAAGTACCCGGCTCAGCTGTCGGGAGGGCAGCAGCAGCGCGTGGCCATTGCCAGAGCCCTGTGCATGGAGCCCTTGATCATGCTGTTTGATGAGCCCACCAGCTCGCTCGATCCGGAAATGGTCAAGGAGGTGCTAGACACCATGATCACCCTCGCAAGTGAAGGCATGACCATGGTGTGCGTCACGCATGAGATGGGTTTTGCCCGTCAGGTTGCAGACCGCGTCCTGTTTATGGCGGATGGCGAGATTCTGGAAGAGGCGCCGCCCGATGAGTTTTTTCGCAGCCCACAGCATCCGCGCGCCAAAGCCTTTCTGGGGGAAATTTTGCGGTGAGGCCTCTGTCGCTGCATCACTTGACCATGCTGCAGGCCCATCCACTGGAATTGGTAGAGGCGGCCGCTGCCGGTGGGTTCGACTATTGCGGCCTGCGGCTGGTGGCACCCATGAGCAGCGATACGGTGTTTGACCTGGTCGGCCAACCGGCAATGGTGCGCGAAGTGCACCAGCGCATGCGTGACCTTGGCGTCAAGCTGCTGGACATCGAGGCGATCTGGCTAAAGCCCGAGACCCGCGTGCAAGACCTGATCCCCGCGCTGGAGACCGGGCACACCTTAGGCGCCAAGTATGTTCTTGCCGTTGGCTATGACCCGGAGCCGCAGCGCCTGGTGGGTAATTTTTGCCGTCTTTGTGAGGCTGCGGCCAAGTTCAATATGGTGGTGGTGCTGGAGTTCATCACCTATTGCTCCATCGCGACACTGGAGCAAGCGCTGGACCTGGTGCGGCGCAGCGGCCAGCCCAACGCCCGCTTGCTTGTCGATGCTTTGCAGTTTTTTCGCTCGGGTGCACAAATCAGCCAGATCGCCAGCTTGGATCCTGCGCTGATGCCTTACGCGCAAATTTGTGATGGCCCCCTTGCTAGCCCCTTGACGCTGGAGGAACGGCGCCGAGAAGCGCGTACTGCGCGCCTGTTGCCTGGTCAGGGCGAGTTGCCCGTGCGCGAACTGGTAAGCGCCTTGCCGCCTTTGATTCCCCTGAGCGTGGAAGCTCCGACCTTGAAACTCGCCGGACTGCCTTTTAATGAGCATGCACTTATAGTCGGGCAAGCAGCGCGGCGTTTTCTTCAGCCTGCCGCGACAGGGCCCGCCGATTGACGTCACCCCACCCCACCCGACTGGCCTGTCAAGCTGGAGGTCAAATGCGCCTTGATCCGCCCTTTAGGCGAATTGATGGCGCCAAGATTCCGCCACACTGCGACAGGAGACAGCGTTGAAAATTTGTGTATTAGGTGCCGGCGCTTTGGGCTGCGCAATTGGCGGCGTGCTGACCGAGGCCGGACATGAAGTCTGGCTGATCAACCGCAACACAGCCCAGGTCGAGGCCATGAGCCAGCGCGGTCTGGTGCTGCGCAGCGACGGCCTTGACCGTACGGTCCGCGTTCGTGTGGTGACCACGGCCGCAGGTGTCGGTCCAGCCAGCGGGCCAGCCGACTTGCTGCTTGTGCTGGTCAAGTCCTTTCACACTGCCGAGGCGATGTATTCCGCCCTTGGCCTGCTGGGGCCAGAGACCGTGGTGCTGTCGCTGCAAAACGGCCTAGGGCATGTAGACATTCTTGCCGGCATCGTTGGGGGCGAGCGTGTTCTGGCCGGCAAAACATATGCAGGCGGCACACAACTCGCGCCTGGCTATGTCGAAGCCGGTACCCGCGGCAAACGCACATTGATCGGCGAGCCCGCCGGCGGCCTCAGCGCGCGCGCTACGGCAATTGCCAGCGCGTTCAGCGCGGCCGGTCTGGACACCACGGTCAGCGACAACATCATGGGCGTGGCCTGGGACAAGCTCTTGATCAATGTGGCTACAGGTGCGCTCAGCGCCATCACGCGCCTGACCTACGGCGGCTTGTACAGCGTTCCCGAGGTCGAGGCCTGCGCGCTCGCCGCAGTCGCCGAGGCCATGGCGGTTGCCCGTGCCAGCGGCGTGACCTTGAGCATTGACAACCCTGCGCAAGCCTGGCACATGGCCAGCGCCGGCCTGCCGTATGAATTCAAGGCCTCGATGCTGCAAAGTCTGGAAAAAGGCTCTGTCACTGAGGTCGATTACATCAATGGCGCGGTGGTCCGGCAGGGCGCCCTGTGCGGCGTCCCAACGCCGGTGAACCAGACCTTGGTTGCCGCGATCAAAGGCATCGAAAAAAATTTGTTGCGCTGAGTTCGCGCACACTGCAAGCCCTACTCCAATTCAATGAACCCAGGCCCACCATGACCCAGCCCACCAAAGCCTATGTAGAACATGTTGCAGTGCGCGTCAAAGACATCCACTGGCACATCCGTTTTTTCAAGGAGGTTCTGGGCATGGGCCTGCGCGAGGTCGATGGCCCGCTTGAAGCGCCGCAGCAGTACTGGTCGCTTGGCGGTATGCAGCTGGTGAGCTCGCCAGACTTTGTTGCGCCGCCCAGCAACGACGCGGGCTGGCTGGCCCATGTGGGCATCATGGTCGATGATCTTGAGGCCGCCTTGCAGGCGGCCGCTGGCTGGGGCGTGACAGCCTTGCCGCAAGGACCTAACTGGCTGCAATTGCCTGACGGCCTGGCCGTGGAACTCATACAAGCCAGCCCGGGTGCGGTGAGCAAGGCGCTGGCGGTCGATCCGCGTGCCATGTGAAATTTCCGGACGTTTTATGAACTCGACGACAGGATCCGTATGACATCGACTTTTTCCCAACCCCAAACGCCCGAGAAATACTGGGACGATGGTCGCGAGGGCGACGTCTGCGTCAGCCCGGACTACCTGGTGACCGAGGCCCGGATCAACGCCTATGCAGAACTCACCGGGGACTTCACGCCAGTGCATGTTGACGAGGAATATGCCAAGACCACGCCGTTTGGCACACGGGTGGCCCATGGTCTCTTTGGTCTGTCGATTGCCGACGGCCTCAAGACGCGCAGCGAGTACCGTTTCTTTCCCGGTATGTCTTTGGGCTGGACCTGGGACTTTGTGCTTCCCATCAAGATCGGGGACACGCTGCATGTGCGTTTTTGCGTCACCGGCTTGCGCGCCTCCCAAAGTCGTCCCGGCTGGGGTATCGTGATCTTGCCCTCCGAGCTGATCAACCAGCACGGGCAAGTGGTGCAAAAAGGCGAGCACCGGCTGATGATCCCGCGCCGTCCCGTTTGAAAATTGAACAAAAAGCTTATGAGCTCAGCATTTGACTCTACCCAGGCCTTGCCGCTGGCCGGTTTTCGGGTGATTGATTACAGCCACTTTCTGGCTGGCCCTTACGTGGGTCGCTGCCTGGCGGCAATGGGTGCTGAAGTGATCAAGATCGAGCGCCCCACCACGGGTGATGCTGGCCGCCAGCATGCCTATGTGGTGGGCGAGCACAGCGGTTATTTTTTGCAGCTCAACATGGGTAAGAAAGGTCTCTGCGTCAACATCAAGGACCCCCGCGGGCTGGCGCTACTCAAAAAACTGGTCGGCAGCGCCGACGTGTTTGTGGAGAACTACCGTCCCGGCGCACTCGAGAAAGTGGGGCTGGGCTACGCCGAGCTGGCCGGGCAGAACCCGGGCCTGGTGTATTGCTCCATCTCCGCTTACGGCCACACCGGGCCGGATTCGCACCGCGCCGGCTTTGGTCTGATCGCCGAGGCTAAGAGCGGCATCATGCAGATGGTCGGCAACCCCGGCGAAGCACCGCCCCTGCTGCGTATCTCCCTGGGCGACATGTACACGGGCATCCATGCGGTGGCCGCCATTAATGCGGCGCTGCTGGGCCGCGTGAAGAGTGGCAAGGGCCAGCATATCGACATGGCGCTGTATGACACGCTGGTGTCCATGCATGACTACGCGATCCAGTGCTACACCATGTCGGGAGGCCGGGATGTGCCTGTACAAACCGGACACGACATGCCCACGTCCACTTTGTATGGCGTGTTCCGGGCCCAAGATGGTGACCTGGTGATCGCCGCGCAGGTGGACGATGTCTGGCAGCGCTTTGCGGCGCTGGTGCAAAGCCAGGGCGGTCCGCACGGGTTTAGCGCCGATCTCCGCTTTGCCACCTTGCCCGGCCGCAACACCCACCGACTGGATATTTTGGCAGTGGTCAAGCCCTGGGTGGCCGGGCAGCGCGTGGCCGCGGTGCTGGCCGCCCTCGACGCCCTCGACGTGCCCTGCGCCAAGGTGCAGCGCATCGACGAGGTGTTGGCCGACCCGCAAGTCCAGGCGCGCGGCATGATGATCGAGCAAGACCACCCGGTGCTCGGCAAGATCCGGCTGCCCAACTTGCCATTTCGGTTTTCAGGCTACAGCACCGATATCGCCGCGGTGGCGCCCGAACTGGGCCAGCACAACCGGGAAATTGCAGCGCAAGCCGGACTGTCTGACGTTGAGATCAGCGCTATGGAGCGCGATGGCGTGTTGTACGCCCCTGAACGTCGGCGCTGAGACCGGCATCAGGGGGCTTCGGCCCCCTATACTGGCGAAATGAACGAACCAGTACATTCGGCAACAAAGCGGGGTGCTGCGGTGGCCAAGCGCAAAACCGGGGCACCGGCTGCGCGCACACCGACGCGTACCAACGACCCGGCGCGCACCATGGCCGGCATTCTGGAAGTCGCTACCGCCGAGTTTGCCAACAAGGGATTGAGCGGCGCGCGCATCGACGAGATTGCCGCGGCCACCCGCACCAGCAAGCGCATGATCTATTACTACTTCGGCAGCAAGGAAGGCTTGTACCTGGCCGTGCTGGAGGAGTCGTACCGGCGCATGCGCAGCATCGAAGCTGATCTGCAACTGAGCGACCTCTCACCGGAGGCGGCCTTGCGTCGCTTGGTGGAATTCACCTTTGACCATCACTTCGGCAACCAGGACTACATCCGTTTGGTTATGTCAGAGAACATGCAGCGCGGTGAGTACCTGGCGCAAAGCAAGATCATCCAGGAGCTCAATGTCACGGCCATCGAGGCCATACGCCAGTTGTATGACCGCGGCGTGGCTGAGGGCCTGTTTCGCACGGGTCTGGACGCCATCGACATCCACGCTTCGATTTCAGCGCTGACGTTTTTCAACGTCTCCAACCAGCACACTTTCGGCTTGATTTTCAAGCACGACCCGGCAGCCGATGCCGCCCGCGCCCTGCGGCGTAGCAACATCGTCGAGATGATCGTGCGCTTTGTCAAGCGCTGAAAGCCTGCCCCTAAGTCATGACCAATAAGCACGTTATCAGCGTAGGCGGCGCATGCTGGGACACCGTTTTCCAGCTTGAGCGCATGCCCACTGCGGGCGCCAAGGCGCTGCCGCTGAAGGCTGTGCAGCGGGCGGCCGGTATGGCCGTTAATGCCGCAGTGGCGATGTCCCGTTTGGGCCTGAACGTGCATATGTGGACGCGGATTGGTGATGATGAAACGGGTAAGCAATTCTTGAAGGAAATGCAGCGCGAGCGGATCAACGCCGACGGAGTGCGTGTTCTGGCGGGTGTGCAGACATCGTTTTCTTCAATTTTGGTGGACCTCGATGGCGAGCGCACCCTGGTGCCGTTTTTTGATCCGAATATTTCGCCGGATGCGTCCTGGCTGCCGCTGGACAAAGTGGCGCAAGCCGCCGCAGTACTGGTGGACATGCGGTGGATGGCGGGTGCTGTTGCCGCCCTGAAGCAGGCTCGCGCCTGCGGTGTGCCCGGCATTCTGGATGCAGACACGGCGCCCGCGCAGGATCTGCATGCGCTGATACCACTGGCTTCGCATGTGCTGTTTTCCGAGTCGGCGCTCAGCATCGTGGCGCCTGGCATGCGTCCTGAGGCGGCACTGCTTGAAGTGGCCGGTCAAAACACTGCCGAGGTGGTTGGCGTGACGTTGGGGCCGCAAGGTGCTTGGGTATGGACTCGTGCATCGGGACTTGTATTGAAGGCGCCGGCGCCGGCCGTCAAAGCCGTAGACACCCTGGGCGCAGGCGATGTCTGGCATGGCGCTTTCACATGGGGTCTGGTCACGGGCCTGCCCATGCCTGAGATTGTGCAGTGGGCCAACCTGGCGGCGGCCATGAAGTGCGAGGTTTTTGGCGGCGTCACCGGCACGCCGACCCTGGCGCAACTGAAATTGCGGGCGGCCGGCGCAGTGGAAACCCAAGGGTTAACACGGATTTTATAAAACTAACTAGTTTGTACATTAAGTGTTGAATTCAATTCAGGAGGCGTCCGTGCTCGGAAAACTCATTGCTAAATATTGCCAGTTGTTGTCGTGGCTGATGGCTGCCAGCCTGGCCTTGATGGTGGTGCTGGTCTTCACGAACGTGGTGTTGCGCTATGCCTTGAATTCGGGCATTGCGGTGTCGGAAGAGCTGTCGCGCTGGTTGTTTGTCTGGCTGACTTTTTTGGGTGGCATCGTTGCGCTGCACGAACGCGCGCATTTGGGGACCGACATTCTGGTGTCGCGCTTGTCGGCGGGCGGCAAAAAATTCTGTTTGGGCCTGGGACACCTGCTGATGCTCTTTGTGTGCTGGCTCTTGTTCAAGGGTTCGCTGGACCAGGTCAAGATCAACTGGGAAACCAGCAGCGCAGCCATGGAAATATCGATGGGTATTTTTTATGGCTGCGGCCTGGTGTTTGCCGTTTCGGGTGCGGTGATTTTGCTGCTGGACTTCTGGCGCCTGATCACCGGTCAAATGAACAGCGATGAGCTGGTGGGCATTCGCGAAAGCGAAGAGCAGACGCAAGGAACGCCATGACCATTGCTATTTTTTTAGGTTCCTTGCTGGGCGCGATGGCGCTGGGTATTCCGATTGCTTTTTCACTGCTCTTGTGTGGCGCCGCCTTGATGTGGCACCTGAACATGTTTGACCCGCAGATCCTGGCGCAAAACGTCATCAATGGCGCGGACAGTTTTCCGCTGCTGGCGGTGCCGTTTTTCATGCTCGCCGGCGAGGTGATGAATGCCGGTGGTTTGTCCCGACGCATTGTCAATTTCGCGCTCGCCCTGGTGGGGCATATCAAGGGCGGGCTGGGTTATGTGGCCATTGTGGCGGCCGTGATGATGGCGGCGCTGTCGGGCTCTGCCGTGGCCGATGCCGCCGCCTTGACAGCCTTGTTGCTGCCCATGATGGTGGCGGCCGGTCATGACAAGGGCCGCTCGGCCGGTTTGCTGGCTTCGGCCAGCATCATCGCGCCCATCATCCCGCCCAGCATCGGTTTTGTGATTTTTGGCGTGGCCGCCAACGTCTCGATTTCCAAGCTCTTCATGGCCGGCATTGCGCCCGGCATCATGCTGGCTGCCGCTTTGTGGCTGACTTGGTGGTGGGTGGCGCGCAAAGAGCAGGTGGCTGTGCCGCCGCGTAAGACAGGGCCCGAAGTGTGGATCGCTTTCAAGGAAGCCACCTTTGCCTTGGTGATGCCGGTGATCGTGGTGGTGGGCTTGAAGTTCGGCGTCTTCACGCCCACTGAAGCGGCCGTGGTGGCTGCCGTCTACGCGATTCTTGTTTCGACGCTGATCTACCGCGAGCTCAAGTTCAGTGATTTGTACGGCTTGTTTTTAGCAGCCTCCAAGAACACCGCGGTGATCATGTTTCTGGTGGCCGCTGCCATGGTCTCGGCCTGGCTGATCACGGTGGCGCAGTTGCCGGCCGAAGTCGTTAAGCTGCTTCAGCCGCTCTTAGACAGCCCGCGGCTTTTGATGTTTGCCATCATGGTGTTGGTGATTGTGGTGGGCACGGCCATGGACATGACGCCAACCATCTTGATTTTGACGCCGGTGCTGATGCCCCTGGTCAAAGCGGCCGGCATTGACCCGGTGTATTTCGGTGTGCTGTTCATCATCAACAATGCCATTGGCTTGATCACGCCGCCGGTGGGTACCGTTCTCAACACGGTGGCCGGTGTCGGCAAGGTCAGCATGGACGTGGTGACCCGCGGCGTGATGCCTTTCATGCTGGCGCAGTTCGCCGTGATGTTTTTGATGGTGCTGTTCCCGCAACTGGTGATGGTGCCGGCACGCTGGTTTTACTAAAACTGTTTTTTCTTTGCAGGGTGTGTTTTGTACGCCATGTTCTGCAAGCTTTCAACTCGCGTACTTTGAAACATTTCCAGGAGACAACATGAAACGTCTGATGATCAAAACTCTGGTGGCCGCCGCCGCTCTCGCCGCTTTTGGCTTGGCATCTGCCCAAGAGGTGCGCGAGCACACCATCAAGTTCGCCACGCAAAACCCCAAGGGCCATCCGATCATGGTCGGCATGGAAAAATTTGCTGAGATTGTCACGGCCAAGTCCGCCGGCAAGATCAAGGTCAACTTGTTCCCAGCCGGCGTGCTGGGCGGCGACGCACCCAACGTGTCAGCCGTGCAAGGCGGCACCATTGAAATGGTCTCGCTGAATTCCGGTATTTTGGCCAGCCAGGTCAAGGAGTTCGCGCTGTACGACTTCCCCTTCCTGTTTGCCAACGCCAAGGAGGCTGACGCCGTGGTGGACGGCCCCTTCGGCAAAAAGATGCACGACAGGCTGCAGGAAAAAGGCATTGTGGGCATCGCCTACTGGGAGCTCGGCTTTCGCAACATGACCAACTCCAAGCGCGCTATCAACAAGGTGGAAGACCTGGCCGGCCTGAAGATTCGCGTCATTCCCAACCCGATCAACCTGGACTGGGTCAAGGCCCTGGACGCTAACCCAACACCGATGGCTTTCGGCGAGGTCTACGGCGCGATGGAATCCAAAGCCATCGACGGCCAGGAAAACCCGCTCAATGTGATTCTGGCCAACAAGTTTGCTGAAGTGCAAAAACACCTGACGCTGACCAACCACGTCTACAACCCGCAGTCAGTCATCGTCAGCAAGAAGTTCTGGGACGGCCTGAACGCCGCTGAGAAAAAAATCATCACCGACGCTGTTGCCGAAGCCACCCAGACCCAGCGCAAAGTCGCCCGTGACGCTGCCAGTGGCAACCTGGCCGATCTGAAGAAAGCCGGCATGCAAGTCACCGAACTGCCCGCCGCTGAAATGACCAAGCTGCGCGACAAGATGAAGCCGGTCATTGCCAAGTACTCGGCCAGCGTGGGCGAAGCCACTGTCAATGAAATGATGGCTGAGCTCGCCAAGCAGCGCAGGTAAATCGCCTGCTGCCGGCCCGCCCGCTTCGGGCAGGCTGGCACTTTCGCATTGACCATGACACGCACGCGAATCGCCATTGCCGGCGCAGGCTACATCGGCCAGGCCCACATGGCTGTGGCCCGGGCCAGTGCGAGCGTCATGTTGTCGGCGCTTGTCGATCCCTCGCCGGCAGCTGCTGCTCTAGCCGCCGAGGCTGGCGTTCCGCTGTACCAGAGCCTTGAAGAATTACTGGCCAGAGACAGGCCCGACGGTCTGATTCTGGCGACTCCCAACCCTTTGCATGTGCCGCAGGCACTGAAATGCATAGACGCCAAATTACCGATCCTGCTGGAAAAGCCGATCGCCACCACCGTGGCCGAAGGCGCGAAGTTGGTGCAGCGCGTTAAAGAAACCGGTGCCCGCGTACTGATAGGCCACCACCGCGCGCACAGCCCCATCATGGCCAAGGCCTGTGAGGTGATTGCCTCAGGCCAACTCGGTCAGTTGGTGGCCGTGATGGGCAGTGCGACATTTCTCAAGCCCGACCACTATTTTGCCGACGCGCCGTGGCGCCGCGAGGCCGGTGCCGGCCCGATCCTGCTCAACATGATTCACGAGGTGCATAACCTGCGCATGATGTGCGGCGACATTGTGGCTGTGCAGGCCTTTGCCTCGCACGCCACGCGTGGCTTTGCGGTTGAAGACACGGTGTCCATCAACCTGCGCTTTGCCAGCGGCGTGCTGGGCAGCTTTTTGTTGTCGGACACAGCAGCATGCGCGCGCAGCTGGGAGCAAACCAGCCGCGAAAACAAAGCCTACGCGAGCTATGACGACGAAGACTGCTACGTTGTCACGGGCACCAACGGCAGCCTGTCGGTGCCCACCATGCGTCTGAAAACTTACCCGCGGCCGGAAGATCGTTCGTGGTGGAAAGAGTTTGAAGTCGGTGTGGCGGGCATGGTGCGGGACGATCCCCTCAAACACCAGATGGAGCACTTCGGCTGCGTCGTGCGGGGTGAGGTCGAGCCGCTGGTCAGCGCGCAAGACGGTTTGTTGAACCTGCGCATCACCGAAGCCATAGCCCAAGCCGCCCGCAGCGGACAGACTGTTAGTCTTCAAGCTTGAGGTCGTGACGGACTCACCAGCGCCCACCCTTTAATCGGCATTCACTTCAAGGAAAACCCATGAAAATTCTCATGCTCCACGGTATCAACCACAACATGTTCGGCAAACGCGACCCGGCGCAGTACGGCACTGTCACGCTCGACGAAATCAATGCCTCGCTGGTCAGCCTGGGCAAAGAGCTGGGCACCACCATTGAAGCCTTTCAGACCAACAGCGAAGGCGATATGTGCGAGCGTATTCACAAGGCCTACGCCGATGGTGTGGACGCGGTGCTGATCAACGCCGGCGCCTGGACGCATTACAGCTACGGCATACGAGATGCGCTGGCCATCCTGACCTGCCCGATTGTGGAGCTGCACATGTCCAACATTCACGCGCGCGAAGCCTTTCGCCATGTCTCGGTGTTCGCCGAAATCGTCAAAGGTCAGATCTGCGGCTTCGGCGTGGACAGCTACCTGCTGGCCCTGCGTGCCGCGGTGTCGGCCGTCAAATCCGCCAAATAAATCGCCTTCATCTTCATTGCCTCTTCATGCTCATCAACGGCCACACCGAAGTCATTGCCCACATTGGATTTCCGACACATGCCTTCAAGGCGCCGTTGATCTACAACCCCTACTTTGAACAGCAGGGCATCAATGCACTGGTGGTGCCCATGGGTTGCCAGGCAGAGGACTACCCGGTTTTTTTGCGCGCCATCTTCAAGCTGAGCAATATCCGTGGCGCGCTGATCACCATGCCGCACAAGGTGAGCACGCTGACTTTGGTGGACGAGGTCTTGCCGGCAGCCGCCATTGCCGGAGCTTGCAATGCGGTCCGGCTGGGCCCCCGGGGCCAGTTGCAGGGCGATATGTTTGACGGCGAAGGTTTTGTGCGCGGCGTGCTGCGCAAGGGTTTCAAGCTGCAGGGCGCACGCGTGCTGGTGGCTGGCGCCGGTGGCGTCGGCTCGGCGATTGCTGCCTCTTTGGCCGCAGCCGGCGTTGCGGCCATCAGCTTGTTTGACAAGAATCCCGCTGCAGCCGAGGCCTTGGCCGGCCGGCTGCGCGCCCACTATCCTGCGTTGGAAGTGGCAACCGGCAGCAATGACCCGGCCGGACATGCGCTGGTAGTCAACGCCACGCCCATGGGCATGAACGAGGGCGACCCCTTGCCCATGGATGTGTCGCGCATTGCGCCGGGCACCTTTGTCGGCGAGGTGGTCATGCGCACTGAAATGACGGCGTTTTTAAACGCGGCTCAGCTGCGCGGCTGCCCGGTGCAGGTCGGCTCGGATATGCTCTTTGAGCAAATCCCCGCCTATTTGGAGTATTTCAATTTACCCACCACCACCCCGGATGCACTGCGCGCTGTGGCGCGCTTGCAGTACTGAGCCAGGCGCAGAGAACTTGCCTGCATTACCTCAGGCCCGCCAATGACACGTTGGAGTCGCGATCAGCAAGGCATCTTGCTGGTGATCCTGGCGATGGCCTGCTTCACCGGCGTCGATGGCATGGTCAAGTACCTGGGCGCTTTGCTGCCCTTGGTGGTGGTCATGTGGTTTCGCTACATGTTTCAGATGACCATCACCGCTGCGGTGTTGCTGCCGCGGCGCGGTCGTCGCTTGTTTCAAACCCGCCACCCCTGGTTGCAAGTCTTGCGCGGCGTGTCGTTGGTAGTGTCAACCTCTTTGGCATTTTTGAGTCTGCGCTACATGCCGGTGGCTGAGTTCACCGCCATCCTGACGCTCACGCCCATGGTCATCACGCTGGTGTCGGTGCGCGCCATGGGCGAGCGGGTGTCCTGGTTGCGCTGGCTGTTGCTGGCCGGCGGCCTGGTCGGGGCGCTGATGGTGATACAGCCCGATAAACACGACTTTGAATGGATCATGCTGCTGCCGCTGGCGCTGGTGCTGGTGAGCACAGGTTTTCAGTTGCTCACCAGTTACCTGATGCGCCATGACGACCCCGGCACCACGAATTTTTTAACCGGTGCAGTGGCCTTTATGCTGGCCAGCCTTGCCCTGCCTTTTTTCTGGGAGACGCCAGTAGGCGTCAGTTTGTGGGTGATGGTCTGTTTGCTGGGCGTGGTGAGCACGCTGGGGCATTACCTCATGATCCTGTCTTACAGCCTGGCGAGTCCGTCCACGCTCACCCCCTACTTGTACTTTCAAATTGCATTTGCCACGCTGGCCGGTTGGCTGGTTTTTTCGCAAGTGCCCGACAGGTGGTCCTTGCTGGGGATTGCCATGATTGCCGTCTGTGGCGTGGTCAACAGCTGGCTGGCCGGGCCCAAACCCAATGGGCCTGTCGAGAACGAGCCGGCTCTTTAGCATGGCCTCTTCAAGCCCAATGTCGAGCCTTGCTTCAATTCCTTTACAGGTAGTGGTATCGGCAAGCGATAACCACCAGCGACCCATCATCCACGCAATAGACTAAGCGGTGAGTGTCATCGATACGGCGCGACCAAAACCCCGAGAGATTTTCTTTCAAGGGCTCGGGCTTGCCGATGCCCTCAAACGGATGTCTAAGGGCGTCTTTGATCAGGGCATTGATGCGCCTGAGCGTCTTCTTGTCCTGGCCCTGCCAGTACGTGTCATCATCCCATGCGGCCAAGGTCCAAGACAGCCTCAGAGGCGTTGCCTCATTCGGCATCGACCAGGTCCCGGTGCTGGACTTGGCCTGAACGGTACTGCTCAACGGAGCGCGCCAGGTGGGCAGCGTTCGCCGGCGACTTCAGCAAGTGGACGGTCTCCATCAGTCCGTTAAAGGTATCCAGCGACATCAGCACCGCATCAGGCGCATCACGGCGCGAAATCACCGTGTAGTCAGCGTCAGAGATGACCTGGTCAATCACGCCCTTCAGGCTACTTCTCGCCTCAGAAAAATTGATAACTCTCATAAAACCAACCCCTTGACTTGCACTTTTTGTTGTACAAGTTTAGGTTCTTTTGTTTTGATTTGCAAGACTCGATTGGCCACAAAAAAGTGGCAAAGAGGGAAAGTCAGGAAGGCAAAACCTTCTAAAACTTAGCTTAAAGCGTGGAATCTGATAAAAATCAGGTTCATTGCTATTAAAAATGTCCATAATCGGCCATGGACAAACTCAAGCAGCTCGAATCTTTTGTCTCGGTGGCCACCCGCGGCAGTTTGACGGCGGCCGCCAATGCCGCCGGCGTCGCGCCCGCCATCATGGGCAGGCGCATTGACGCGCTGGAAGGCCGGCTTGGCGTCAAACTCTTGGTGCGCACCACGCGCCGCATCAGCCTGACGCACGAGGGCAGTGCTTTTTTAGAAGACTGCCAACGCCTGCTGGCCGACATGGCCAATGCGGAGGCCAGCGTCTCGGCCGGCGGCGTCAAAGCCAGCGGGCATTTGCGCATCACCGCGCCGGCCGGCTTCGGCCGTCGTCATGTGGCGCCCTTGATCACTCGCTTTCGGGAGCAGCACGCAGACGTCACCCTGTCGCTGAACCTGAGCGACCGCGTCATCGATCTGGCCGGTGAGGGCTTTGACTGCGCGGTGCGCGTGGGTGACATGCCGGACTCATCCCTGGTGAGCGTGCGCCTGGCCGACAACCGCCGCTTGTGTGTGGCCACGCCGGCCTACCTGGCCCGGCATGGCACGCCGCAGCATCCCGGCGACTTAGCGCGCTTTGACTGCCTGACGCTGTCCAGCGATGCCTCGCAAACGCGGGGCTGGGCTTTCAAAGACCCGGACGGCAAGACAGAGGTGCAACACCTCAAAGCCGGCGGTCCGCTGGACTGCTCGGACGGGCAGGTCTTGCATGACTGGTGCCTGGCCGGCTATGGCATTGCCTGGCGCAGCACCTGGGAGGTTGAGGCCGAGGTTGCCGCCGGGCGCCTGGTGGAGGTGCTTCAAGACTTTGCTGCACCGCCCAACGGCATTTATGCGGTGTTTCCGCAGCGCAAACACCTGCCGCTGCGGGTGCGCTTGTGGATTGATTTTCTCAAGCACCACTACGGCCAGAGTGCCTTTTGGAGCGCTGAAAAGCTCAGCTGAGCGGGCAGTTTTAAAAAGCCTCTTTTTCTGCTTCCAGGTAAGCCAGACTGATGTACTTGCCGATGTTGTTGGCAAATCCCTGCATGGTTTTGGCCCGGCTCACGACGCGCGGGTCCTTGAGCACCATGGCTTTGGCATCGGCTTCGCTTTGGCCGTCTTTCACGGCTTGCAGGCAGGGCTCCCAGATGCCGGCCATGAAGTCACCATAGGTTTTGAGCAAGTCTTTGGCGGGCTCGCCGTGGCCTGGCAC
This sequence comes from Polaromonas sp., assembly GCA_044350025.1. Taxonomy (GTDB): domain Bacteria; phylum Pseudomonadota; class Gammaproteobacteria; order Burkholderiales; family Burkholderiaceae_C; genus Polaromonas. The sequence continues at coordinate 39,254 of JBILIK010000023.1, forward strand.
CCAGAGCTGCACACCGGTTGCCGCCGCAAGGGCTTGGTAGTATTTAAAAGTACCGGGGTAAGAGCCTTCTTCCATGTTGGCAATGCGGTTGGCCATGGCGATGTCGCCGACCGAGGTGACTTTGTCCTGCACCACCTCCACACACAAATCAGCAGGCGTGTGCGCTGTGCCGTGGTGATGCAGGCGCAGACTCACATCACCGAATGTAAAGACCTGGTCGTGCCGCACGGCGGTGTTAGGCAAGACCAGTTCGGTGCCCAGGGTGGACTGGTTGGTCCAGCGTTCCATCAGACCGCGCCAGAGATTGGCCTCGGTGCCCTGAAGTTTGTCGATGGTGCCTTGCAAGGCATAAATCGGCAGTTTGTCACCAAAGCTTTTGACAAAAGCGTGGTTACCCAACCAATGGTCGCCATGGTAGTGGCTGTTGAAAACCGCCACCACGGGTTTGTTGCTCAGCTTGCGGATCATGCGGATCGCCATCTCGCCGATTTGCAGCGAGGCGCCCGAGTCCAGCACCACCACCCCGACGGAGGTGATCACGAAAATCACGTTGGACATCATGCCGCGGTTCTCCGGCGAAGGAAATCCATCCGGCGAAAAAATCATCCACACATGCGCCGACAACTGTCTGGGTGCAATGTCAGCCACGGGCGGGCCTTCAATGAAGTCATGCGCCTGTTGCGCCAACAGCCTGGCATCGGGCCAGAAGGCCGCGCTGCCCAGTGCGGCGCTGCAGAGCAGTAAATTCCGTCTTTGCATGCGCTTTTTTCAGTGGCTGTTCAGACGCTCAAAAGCTCATGCTGCGACATAGCCCATGTTCGGCAGACCGCCCAGCAGCTTGGGCGTGTTCTGTTTGCGAGGCTTGACGCGGCCACCCGGCTGCGTCTTGAGCCAGGTCTCCACCACTTCCCAGACTTGTTTGTTGCCCTGGTTGCGCGCCTCTTCGGCCACCGGCGCCCAGCCGGCCACCTTGTATTTTTTGCCCGCCTCGATGGGCCGGCCATTCAGGCGCATGTCGCCGATGCGCTGACCCATGCCGGCCACCGGGTTGCAGCTGTAGCTCATGCCGCCCACGCGCACCATGTCACCGCCTTGCTGGTAGTAAGGGTCCGGGTTGAACAGGTTGTCGGCCACGTCTTCGAGCACGGTCTTGATGGTCTCGCCGCTCATCTCGGTGACGGTGGCAAATGAGTAGGTGGTGGCCGTCATGTCCAGCAGCCACTCGCGCGTGATGGCCTGCCCCGGCAGCAGCGAGGTGCCCCAGCGAAAGCCCGGTGAAAAAGCAATTTCAGCGCCTTGCACATCGAGCAGCGCATCAATCAGCAGCTGGTCGCCCGTGCCGTTGAAGTTGCCTCGGCGGTACAGCAGGCCTTCAGACACGCCCAGCTTTTCAGCCAAGCTAACCTCATAAGGCGCACGCACCCGGGTGATCAGCGCATCCATCGCCTTGTCTGCAGGCAGCATGTTGGAGAACACCGGCAAGAGCTTGTAGCGGAAGTCGGTGATGCGTTTGTCTTTGACCTCAAAGTCGAGCACGCCTAAAAACTTGCTGTTCGATCCTGCGTTGGTGACGATGGTTTGGCCGCCTTTGTTGGCAACGATGCTGGCCACCGGCATGCCGTCATGCGTATGGCCGCCCATGATGGCGTCAATACCGCTGACGCGGCTGGCCATCTTCAGGTCCACGTCCATGCCGTTATGGCTCAGCAGCACCACCACCAGCGCACCTTTGCCGCGGGCCTCATCGACCATGGCTTGCATGTTCTGGTCTTGAATGCCGAACTCCCAGTCGGCCACCATGTAGCGCGGGTTGGCAATCGGCGTGTAAGGAAAAGCCTGGCCGATGATGGCGCAAGGCACGCCATTGATCTCGCGGATCACATAGGGCTTGAAAACCGGGTCGCCGAAGTCCTTGGTCTTGATGTTTTGCGCCACAAAGTCCACCTTGCCGGCAAAGTCTTTGTCGATGATTTCTTTAACGCGTTCCATGCCCAGCGTGAACTCCCAGTGGCCGGTCATCACGTCCACGCCAAGCAGCTTGCAGGCGTCCACCATGTCCTGGCCCTTCGTCCACAAGCTGGTGCCCGAGCCTTGCCAGGTGTCACCGCCGTCCAGCAGCAAAGCGCCGGGCCGGCTGGCTTTCATGCGTTTGACCAGCGTGGCCAGGTGCGCAAAGCCGCCCACTTTGCCGTAGCGTCTGGCGGCTTTTTCAAAGTCCAGAAAAGTCAGCG
>JBILIK010000067.1:0-11814 GCA_044350025.1 Polaromonas sp.
AAAGCCAGGGTGGCGCTGACACGAATCGCCCAGGCCATGCGTACCGAAATCTGCGTTAAAGCTCCCGAAATGCTGTTGGGCAGCAAATGCACAAACAGCATGCGCGTGGTGCCGTTGCCGATGGCGCGGGCCGACTCCATCAGCAAGCCGCCGCGCAAGGCCAGTATTTCAGCGCGCACCACGCGCGCAAAAATCGGTGCGTCCAGCAGTCCGATGACCAGAATCACGTTGGTGATGGATTGCCCCGTCGCCGCCACGATGGTCAGCGCCAGAATGATCGAAGGGAACACGCGCAGCAAGTCCATGCTGCGCAGCAGCGCCTCGTCGATCCAGCCGCCCCGGTAACCGGCCCACAGCCCCACCGGCACGCCAATCAGGATGGACAGCAACACCGCCGGCACCGCAATGCCAAAAGCATAGCGGGCGCCGTAAATGATGCGTGAGAACAAGTCCATGCCGTTGCCGTCGGTGCCCAGTAAAAAGCGCGCAGACGGCGGCGAGAGCACCGCATCGGAGTGCACCGCGATCGGGTCCATGGGCGCAAGCCAGGGCGCCAGCAGGGCCATGGCGGCGTACAAGCCCACAATCACCAGACCCACCGCAATGCTTGGAAAGCCACGAAAAACGTTCAGCCAGGCCATCAGGGTGGTCCGCATCAGATGCGCTCCCGGCCGCGCGGCTCAAGCAGGTAGTTGGCCGCATCGATGATGATGAACACCACCACCGACAGCAGGGCCGCAAACAGCACATAGCCCTGAATGGCTGCGAAATCGCCGTTCAAGATGGACTGCAAACCCCACTGGCCAATGCCGCCCCAGGAAAAGATCAGCTCGATCAGCGACGAGGTGCCCAGCAGGCCGACGATCTCGGTGCCCAAGAAGGTCAACACAGGCACCATGCTGTTGCGCAGCACCATGCTCCGGATGCGGCGCTCACCCAGGCCGCTGGATCGCGCAAAACGTATGAACTCGCTGTCCACAATCTCCGAGGCAATCGCCCGCGTGTGCTTCATGATCGGCGCGCAAGCCACCACCGCTACCGTCATCACCGGCAGCAGCAAATGGGACAGCGCCGAGCGCGCCACTTCCCACTGGCCCCTGAGCAGTGCGTCGATGAAATAACTGCCGGTGATGCGCTCCGGCGTGATCAAGGTAGCGTCCAGCCGTCCCATGGGGGCCGGTGACAAATCCAGGGCGTAAAAGAAAGTCAGGATCGCAATCAGACCCAGCCAGTAAGTGGGAATCGAAAAGCCCGCCAGGGACAGCGCGCGCACCACCTGGTCAAACGTGCTGCCGCGCCGGGCTGCAGCCCGCGCGCCCAGTGGTATGCCCACCAGCGCGCCGATCGCCACGCCCCACAGCAGCAACTCGAGCGTGACCAGAGCCCGCTTGGCGATCTCGTCGCTGACTTGCTTGCTTGACAGCCAGGACTGGCCCAGGTCACCTTGGGCAGCTTTGCTGATGTAAATGCCAAACTGCGTGACCAGGGACTGGTCAAGCCCGAGGCCCTTGCGGATCTCTGCATGCTCCTGCGCCGAAGCGGTGGGTCCGGCCAGCAGGGCAACAGGGTCGCCCCCGCCAATGCGCACCAGCATGAAGGTGACAAACACCACCCCCACCACCAGCGGCAGTGAAACCGCCAGACGCCGCAGCAGGAAACGAAATAACTGAACCCACATCCTGCCGGCCGCGCCCAGTGCTTACTTGCAGCTCAGTTCGCGCCAGCGCTCGTGGTAGTCGGGCTGCCAGACGTAACCCTTCATGCAGGTTGGCATGGCTTCGTGCGCACCCGGGTACATGGTCATGACCCAGCTGGCGTCCTTGATATGCATCTGTTGGGCCTTATTGACCAGATCAGCCCGCTTCTTGGGGTTTTGCTCAATGCGGGCAGCGTCCACCAGCTTGTCAAACTCCGGGTTGGCATAGTTGTTACGGTTGGAAGCGCCTTCAGAGTGCGCGTTCAGGTACAGGGCATACACCGGGTCCAGCACGATCGGGTTGTCCATGAAAGTGAAAAAGGGCAAGTCACGCTTGTTGGGCGCCGTGCGCGAGCGCATGTTGGCGTCGGTGATCTTTTGCAGATTGACCCGGATACCGACCTTGGCCAGCTGGTCTTTCATCTGAATGGCCAGTTGCTCTTCAAACCAGAAAATGGCCGCGTACTCCAGCGTCACGTCCACCCCGTCGGTGTAGCCCGCCTGCTTGAGCAACTGGCGCGCCTTGTCCAGGTTGGTGTTGAACTGCCAGGTCTTGACGTCAGCCCCGGGGATGATGGGCGGCACGATAGAGCGCGCCTGCGTGCCAATGCCTTCAAACACCGCGCCATTGATGGCCTTGTAATCAGTGGCGTACAAAATGGCTTGGCGCAACAAAGGATTGTCAAAAGGCTTGAGGGTGGGGTTCATGCGCACGCTGGCGTGGCCAGAGCCTTCGTCCGACTCCACTTTGACGCGCTTGTCTTTCTTGAGCTCAGCGATCTGCTTGAGATTCAGCTCTTCGACCCACTGCACCTGGCCGGTACGCATCAGCGTGAAGCGGGTGCCGGCGTTCGGCACTTCCTTGTAAACCACGCGGTCGTAATAGGGCTTGCCTGCAAAGTAGTTGGGGTTGGCAACAAAGACGGCTTCTTCACCCGACTTCAGGCTTTGCAGGTGGTAAGCGCCAAAGCCGGCTGTGTTCTGGTCAATCCACTTCAGAGCCCAAGGGTCTTCGGCGGTGATGTATTTTTTGACTTCGGTCGAGTCGTACAAGCTGGGGGTGTAGAGCGTGAGCGCCGGCAAAAAGATACTGCTGGCCGCGTCCAGCGTGAAGCTCACGTTGTAGCGGTCCACTGCCTCCACTTTGTTGACGCTGGAAGCCTTGGCAATGAAAGCGCCTGTGCGTTTTTGGGCTTGTGACTTTTCCCAGCCCCACACCACGTCGGCAGATGTCAGCTCGTTGCCAAACGGGCTTTTGACGCCCTTGCGCAACTCAAAGGTGTAGGTCTTGCCGTCCGGCGAGATCGTCCACTTGGTGGCCAGGTGCGGCAAGATAGTGCCCGGGTCCAGCACCATGCGGCCGGTCTTCGGGTCTTTTTTGTAGCCGTATTTGGTCAAGCCCTCGTAAACCTGAACCACCACGTTTTGCGTGTTCGGTTTGAGCGCATCGCCATCAAAGCCGCCAGGCGTTTTGGTGGCGGCCACCACCAGCGTGGCAGCGCCGGCCGGCAGCGCAGCAGCTGCCAGCGTCAGGCAAAGCGCCCCGGCGGTGCAAACTTTGCGAAGTGAAAAAAGACGGGACATGGTGAATCTCCTGAGAGGGGTTTAATTTTCAGAGCTTGCCGGTCACGAGCGGAACGCGATAAGGCTCGGCTATTTCATCGAGCAACTGCTCCACCTGGTAGGTGTGGCTGATCTTGCGGCCCAAGATGGGATCTTCCATCTCGAACTGCCAACGCTGGCCGAAGCCTAACTCTTTGTCCAGCGCCACGATCGTGCCGCAGAAAACCACAAAGTCACGCGCCGGCAGGCCGGGCACGCGCTCTTTCATTATTTTCAAAATGTCGTGCGGCGACAAAAATGCGTTGACGCCCACATCCTGGTAAAGCCGGCCGTCCACCCGGCTGCGTATCACGCACTCGTCCCAGTGGCCGGCAATTTCTTCAAAGTCCCAAAGGGTAGGCGCCAGAATATTCGGGTTCACCTGCTTGGACCAGACAATGCTGCCCCGCTCCAGGTCACGGTCGGTGTGGTCGCTGCCCACGCCCACATACAGGCGGTCGGTCATGACCAGCACGATCTCAACCTCGCCGGAAGTGCGCAAGCCGTGCACCCCGATGCTGTCTTCGGTGGTCATGGCAAAAGTATCAATCGGGTAAATCCGCGGTGCAGGTATGTGCAGCGCAATCGTCACCCCAGCCCGTGCCACTTCTTCCTGATGATGCACCGCCACCGACGCCTCACGAGTGGCCGAACCCAGGTTGTACAACCGCTTGACCGGAAAGCGCTGACTGACGCTTGCCTGCTTGGTGACGACCGTCGCTTCAAATGAAAACATGCAACATTCCTGATTGGCTTTGGCGGGTTCAATGACTATTGCGACAAATTCTGCATGTATGTAAATGTCCCGTCAATAGAACAAATGAAACTAGCTGGGTTGAGCGCGAGTAGAGAAGATGAATGCGGAGATGGATTCCTGCCCCCATCCGTCATCCTCGCGAAAGCGGGGATCCATCCGCTGATTCGGGGATGGACTCCTGCCTACGCAGGAATGACGAATCCCATCCGTCATCCTCGCGAAAGCGGGGATCCATCCGCTGATTCGGAGATGGATTCCTGCCTACGCAGGAATGACAGAATTCTTGGGTCATCCTCGCGAAAGCGGGGATCCATCAGCAGATTCGGGGATGGATTCCTGCCTACGCAGGAATGACAAATCCCCCCGTCATCCCCGCGCAGGCGGGGATCCATCCCCCTCATCCCGGCTGGTATACGCATCCACCAGCGCTTGCAAGTGCAGGCGCTGCACGGGCTCCAGGTAGGGGATCAGCAGGTTGAGCACGTGGTGGGCGCCGCGCAGCAGGGCGGTTTGGGCGTTTTCGGGCTCAAGCGCGTGGCGCGGGTTGCGCACGTATTCAAAGCTCAGCCAATAGGTCAGCACCACCACCATGCTGGTGGCCGTGGGCTCGGTCTGGCGTGAGTCCATGCTCATGGCGCGGTGCAGCGTCATGCTGGCCAGCATGGTTTTGACGGCGCGGGTCTTGTTATCGATGATGCGCTGAAAATGCGTTTCGAGCTTGCGGTTTTTGCTCAGCAAGTCGTTGAGGTCGCGGTACAAAAACCGGTATTCCCAAATACGCTCAAACAGCGTGTGCATGAAAAACCAAGCGTCTTCCACATCGCGCACGCCTTCACTGGCGCCCAGCAACTCGCCCAGCGCTTTTTCATAACGCTCCAGCAGGGCGTTGATCAGCTCGTCTTTGGCCGGGTAGTGGTAATACAGGTTGCCCGGGCTGATACCCAGCTCGGCCGATATCAGCGTGGTCGAAACATTGGGCTCGCCAAAGCGGTTGAACAGCGCCAGCGTCACCTCGAGAATGCGCTCCGCAGTGCGGCGCGGCGCTTTTTTCGCCATCGGCTTGCCTTCCTGACTCTTGTGTCTGAGGGCACTCTAACCCAGGCTGCGCGGCCGGGTAACTAGGGAAGCCCACTAGTGACCCGATTCCCTTAGCTCAATGGCTATGGACTTTTTCTTGCAACCAAACTTTGATCAACGATTGGTAAGGGACATCGCGCGAGTTGGCCGCCGTTTTGATGGAATCCAGAAGGTGCTGTGGCAGACGCAGCGATATGGTCTTTGTCGTGGGCTTCAAGTTGGGCAGCGATACCTTTTGGGCTTTCGTCCAGTCCAGGTGCGCTGTGGAATCGTTGGACTCCCAGTACGCCCGCTCGTCTTTCTCGCTGGCGAATTTGGGCGCGGCTTTCAATGGGGGTTTAGCTTGTTTGGTCATAAATAGCTCTTTCCTTGCGGTGCATGTCTCTGGCAGAAATCACCCGAATCAATGTTCCTTCCTTCCTCAACGTCACGGTAATGTGCAGTGCACGCCCTTCGTCAGTTTGGCCCAAAGCATGGATGCGGATCTCTTTGCCGCTGTGGGCCGCATCTTCCAGTATCAAAAGCGGAGTGTTGAAAAAAACCTGTTCTGCCTCGGCCATAGAGACGCCATGCTTCTCCTCGCTTTTGCGAGCATTTCCGGCGTCCCAGTTAAAGCCGTTGATCTTGTCAAGATCGATCATTTTTGTATATTACCATCACATACATTAAGCCGCCGACTGTGCCCTTGCCCTAGCCCTTTTTGGCAGGGGCTTTTGAAGCCACTCTAGGCGAGGTCTTGGCCTGGGCTTTGCCGGCTGGCTTCAAGGCCGCCACCTGCCGCTTTAAAGCCGCCACTTCTGCTTGCAAGGCCGCCATGTCTGCGGCTGAGGGTGCGCCCAGGTGAGCCAGTGCTTTGGCTACGCGTTCTTCAAAAATGCTCTCTAACTTGTCCCAGGGCTGTGCCGCCCTGGCGCCCAGGCTGCTGAGGCTGGCGCTCATGCCGCTGCTCAGGCCCGTGGTTGCCTCGGCCAGGCTGCTGAACTTGCGGCTGGCTTCGGCCAGTTTTTCTTCGGCTGCGGCTTTGGTCTGGCGTTGCAGGCTCAGGCCCTCTTTCACCAAACCCTGAAAGGCCTTGCTACCTTCTTCTTGCGCCTTGGCAAAAGCGCCCAGCCCGGCCAGCCAGATTTGCTGCGCAGAGTCTTGCACCAAGCCGGCGGTGTGGGGTGCTTGGTTGCGTTTTGCTTCGGAAGGCTTGGTGGTTTTTTTGGCGGGCATCGGTTTTGTGGTTGTGATAGGTGAATGAGTCGGGCAGGTCAGCTAGCGCCACCGATGTTAAGCCGCCCCATCGTGTTCTGTTAGGCGGCAACTTCTAAAAGCAGCCCGATGGCGCTCCATAACACTGGTCTTGGCGACAAGCTTTAACGCTATGATGAAGGGCTATGCAGAATCAACAGAAACAGTACTCTGAGACCTACCTGAAGTTTTTGCAGCTGGTGCAATCTTTGCGAAATTTGCCTGATTTCGTGCTGCTGGACCCGGTCGAAGAGCGGCTGCTGCACCTGTTTGCCACCGTTTGGCAGGCCGGCCAAAAAATCACGGTGCTGCAAGCCATGGCCCTGTCCCAAGACGTCTCTTCCACCACCGCGCACCGCCGCCTGAAGTCTTTGCGCCAAAAAGGCGTGCTCACCCTGGTGCCCGACGAGGTGGACAACCGCATTAAATACGTTCAGCCCACACCCATGGCAGAGCATTACTTTGCCCAGCTGGGGCAATGCCTGACTGAGGCCAAAACTACTCTTTAATTTGTTTTTTGGGGCCTAAACCAATTTCCAAAATGACAAAAGGTATACTTAAAAAATGGAAAATTTAGCCCCCCCCGAAGCCGCAGATGACGAAATCAGCCTGCTCGACCTGCTGCTCACCGTCAGTCAAAACATCAAGCTCCTGATTCTCGGGCCCCTGGCCGCCGGCTTGTGCGCCCTGGGCATTACCTTTGCCCTGCCAGCCACCTATGAAAGCGTGGCTATTTTGCAGATTGACATCGGCAGCACTCTGCGCTTGGCTTCTGTGTTGGACCCTGTGGTCGCCAAGCTGGACCTGGCCAAAGGCCAAACCCCCGAGCAGGCCCGCCTGGCACTGAGCGGCCGCATCAAATTCGCGCAGGACAAGCAAACCAAGCTTTACACGCTGACTGTGTCTGGCGACAGCCCGCAGCAGGCGCAGGCCACGGCCAAGGCCGTTTTGAAGCAAAGTTACGAGCAAAATCGTCCACGAGGCAGTAACAAGACCCGTTTAGAAGCTCAGTTGGTGGGTGCCAAGCAAAGGCTGGATGATGCGCAGCGAACCAGCGGTGCCCTCCTGGGTGTGTTGGAGCGTGGCATGAAATCAGAGGCTACCCTCAAGTCAACAGGTTCTGACGTTTCAAAGAGCTACACCGACTTGTTGGCCGTACTTGCCGGCATGCAGGCGCAAGTGGTGTCGCTGGAGCAGCAGCTCGAAGGCATGTCTGACGAGCAACTGTTGCAAGCCCCCTCCCTGCCAGAAAAGCCCGTCAGCCAGAAAAAAGCCATGAAAGCTACCATCGCCGCCTTGGCCACCGGCTTTGCGCTTTTGTTGTTTGTTTTTATTCGCCAAGGCCTGCGCACCGCCGGCGCAGACCCTGAAAGCGCCGCCAAGCTCGCCGCCATTCGCCGCGCGCTGGGTTTTGGCGCCAAACCCCAGGCCTGAGCCCTTTGCGGTCTAACCAGCTAACCCGCTAGCTATTGCCCTGCAACGTGTTCAGCTGGTACCTTATTCACAGCAAACCCAGGCAAGAGGCCTTGGCGCTGGACAACCTGCAGCGCCAGGGCTATGAGTGTTATTTGCCGCTGATCAGCGTTGAAAAGCTGCGCCGCAAGCTGCTTGTGCCGGCAGACGAGCCGCTGTTCCCGCGCTACTTTTTCATACGCCTGGACGCCAGCCAGCAAGGAAAAAGCTGGAACCCCATCCGCTACACCACCGGCGTTAGCCGCCTGGTCAGCTTTGGCAATGTGCCTGCCAAGGTAGACGATGCCTTGGTTTCGGCCATTCAGGCGCAACTGCAAGCCCAGCCCTTGCAGCAGTCGCACTTTGCTCCCGGTGAGCAGTTGCGCATCAACCAAGGCCCCTTTGCCGGCTTGGAAGCCATTTACCAGATGGCAGACGGCATAGCCCGCGTGATGGTGCTCATTGAGATCATGAGCAAGCAAGTGCGGCTGTCAATTGAGCCCGGAAGTCTGAGCAAGCAGGCTTGAGGTCTGGCGGGTTTCCCGTCATCAACCGGCGTCAGACTCCCTTCAAAGCCATCAGTAGCCTTGAAACAAAAAATCAAGTGCCGCGGTGATCTGGTCATGCTCATGCGCCAAAGAGGTCACAGGTGACTTCAGCCCTTTGCGGGGTACAGCAGCCATCTTCGGCGTTTCCAGTAAAAACTCTTCGCTTTCTATGGTGAATACCGGAGTCAGGCGAGACGACAGCTTGACCTTTGGGAAGTGCTTGATACTGCGCAGGGGAATCACCATCCTGCTGCCCAAGCCATCGAGCAGATCGCTCTGCACATCCAGCAGGTAGGGCGTGGTTGCCGCGTGGCTGCCTGCATTGGCGTAGACATCAAAGCGTGCCATCAGAAGCTTCTCCATTCGTCCAGTGGCAGCCCCTCAGCCTCCAAAATGGCGTTGTAAGCCGAAATGAAATCGGCATGCTTTTCGCGCCATTTGCGCTCTTGCTCGCGCAGCACAACTTCCCGCAGGTGTTGTTCGCAAACCTGAGAAATGTTGATCTCAAGGCCCTTGGCGGCCTCCAGAACATCGCTGCTCAGGCTCAAATTGATTGCCCGTTTACCGGGCCTACCGGTTCTTACATGTTGGGACGATGGTGTGGCTGGCATAAGGGTGTCCATACGCATAATGTTATGCGCATATTTTAGGCGTATATTTTGGGTACAGAATGCTAGGCGAGTCTATTAAATTCAATAGATCAATCTAGTAAAATGTAGATCCCCCTCAGAACGTAGACAAACTGTTGGTCAAGCGTGGCATTCAGGTGGCTCAATGTCATTGCCTTGTTCGAGCTCTGCCATCCGGAAGTCTTTGCAAGCGGGCTTGAGGTTTGACGGGTTTGCCCGTAAACTTGAACCTAACCAAACGTGTGCTTGTGTTTGGAAAGTGCTGTTTTTTACAACCTGGCACTGCGGTAGCTATCAAGCTGCAAGCTGCTTTTTTGTCATACCCGCGAAGGCGGGTATCCATCCTAAAACCCCCATGCGCCTGACTCCCGCCCAGATCGACACCATCAAAAGCACGGCGCAGGACGTGCTTGGCCAGGGCGTTCAGGTCACTTTGTTTGGCTCGCGCGTGCATGACGACCAAAAAGGCGGCGATGTTGACCTGATGGTGGAGGTGCTGCAAGCTGTGCAAGAACCGGCCCTCATGGCGGCCCGCTTGGCCAGTCGCGTTTCGCGCTCCATGCACGGGCGCAAGGTAGACGTATTGCTTAAGGCCCCCAATCTGCTTGAGCAGCCCATCCACCGTATCGCCACGCAAGAGGGTGTGCGGCTGTGAGCCTTAGCCCTGCGCAGCATGAGCGCCTTGCTTTTCTTTGCCGAATCACGCAAAAAGAGATTCTTCATCTGCAAGATACAGACCGCAGGCTGTTTGCAGACCTGTTCACCGTTGAAGCGGCCAAGCAAATCGAAACTGACCCCATCCTGGCCGAGCGGCTCGATGCGTTTGTCAGTCGCTTTGGCCGTTTGCAGGACAACTTAGGCGATAAATTTTTGCCTCAGCTCCTGTTGGCCCTGGCCGAAAAGCCCGGCGCGGCCATCGACAACTTAGACCGGGCAGAGCGCCTGGGCTGGATCGAGTCGGTTGAAGCCTGGCTGGAAATTCGCAAGCTTCGCAACCAGATGGTCCACGAATACATCGAAGACCTGGCGCTTCTGACCAGCGCCCTGCAATTAGGGCACAAGCATGTGAGTACCTTGGTTGTGGCAGGTCAAAAAATGATGGCCCAGGCTAGTCTCTTGCTGTCGAAATAGGCCTACTTCGGGCCGCACAAATCCGCGCAGGTGGTGGTCTTTGGATTGCGAATTTTGACTTCTCAGTTCACTTCAAAGCGGTAGCCCCAGTTGAATCTTAAGGACGTGCTCAACAATTTTCATGTCTGCCTTGGTCAACACGCCAAGTCGTGTGCTCAATCGCTCTTTGGCCACGGTAGTCATCTGGTCTGACATCGCTTTACTGTTCTGGCCTGCTACTGCAACAACCGCCTCGCTAGGATACAGCCGCCCCATGTTGGATGTCAGGGGTACAACTTGGACTCTGTTCAGATGAGTATTCGAAATGTCATTGCTCACGATGACAGCCGGGCGGGTCTTGCGGATTTCGCCGCCTCTGGCAGGCTCAAAGTCTACCCACCAGACCTCAGCGCGCTTCATGTGTTCCGTCGGCTATCAGCGCCTCGCTCCACGCCAGTGCCTCTTTCTCGCGCTGAGTGTCCTGGGCCATGGCCAAATAGCCTGCAGCCAAGTCATCTCCGACAACGTGAGGCCTCGCCAGGGACTCAATGAAAGCGCTGATTTTTCTCCGCCCGACGACTCTAACCAGTCCCTCATAGACTGCCTCATCCATGGTGATGGTCATTCTTTTTTGCATGGCAAGCTCCTTTTATGCATATATGCATTATGCGCCAGCTCTTATTTTGAGCAAAGCCGGCCCACCTCGCATTCCCCCAGCCCTAGTGCACCGGGGACCATCGCCAAAAGAATTATTTTTTAAAATTTGGCATCCCCAAAGTTGCCGTTTCACCCTAAACTTGGTCAGACTTGGTCAGACTTGGTCAGACTTGGTCAGACTTGGTCAGACTTGATCAGACTCGATCGATCTGATCTGTTCCCCAAGTGCTGTTTTGACCAACGCGGCACTGCGGTAGCCTTGCTGCTTCCAACCCCCTCCATGCCAGCCTCTTCTACCTCCCGCCAGACCCGGCAACAAGAAGACACGCGCTTTAGGCTCATGCAAATACTGCACGCCAACGCAGACATCTCTCAGCGCGAGATGGCCAAGGCGCTGGGCATCAGCTTTGGCGGGGTCTACTACTGCCTGAACGCCCTGATGGCCAAGGGTCTTGTCTAGGTGCAGAACTTCAGCCAAAGCCAAAACAAGTTCGGCTACGTGTACCTGCTCACCCCGGCCGGCATCGCCGAAAAGATGTCCCTGACCGGTAGCTTTTTAAAGCGAAAGATGGACGAGTACGAGGTGCTGAGGGTCGAGTTAGAGGCTCTACAGCAAAAAAATTATGTGAGCCCAAGCGAGGCAGGGGCTTTTAAAGCAACTTCGAATGGAAGTGCTGACTGATGACCAAGAAGTTTTCTGATCTACGCGCAACGATGTCCCCAAAAGCCCTGACGCTTGTGCAGGTTGTAGCGAAAGCCATGTCGGCCAACGCCTCCCACCTGGCACGGTCCATTGAGCAGTACCGTCAGGGCTATGTTGTGAGTCAAGACCTGGTTTATTGCGTGGATGGCGATCCGCAAGCGGTGATTGCGTCTAGTTCTACTACCAGTGATTTTCCACGCAGCTAATTCAACTCTTATGGAAAGGCGGATTCAAGCACGAAGTGCAACACGAGATAACGATTGATGAAACACCTCTGCAGGCGTTCTGAATCCCAATCGTTTGCGGGGGCGGTTATTCAATCTGTTTTCGATCATCTTAATTTCCTCGTC
>JBILIK010000024.1:0-40489 GCA_044350025.1 Polaromonas sp.
GCGAGAGCTGGGTTGCTGCCAGGCCCACGCCGACACCCAAGCCGGAGCGGCGCAGAAAAGCGCGGCGGTCCATGGTGGGCAAGGCATTGCTCAGGCCCCGGGAAAGGCTCTGCACAAAACGGGATGAGCCGGCGCCTTGGGCATGGGCAAGATGGGTTTTTTTCGTGAGCAGCATGGGCTCTCCGTGAAGGTTAAGGGTGTCGGGTCGGGAAATACAAAAAACTCAGACCAGGGTGGTCTTGTAGTAACGCTTAACGTGTTCTGAAAGGCTGTAACCACCACCTTTTTCAGGGGCTGGCTTGAGCGCCGGCTGCGCCGGCTCGGGCAGGGTCACACCAGGCATGGCCACCACGGCCGCGGCGGCTGCGCCGGTGGCGGCAACGCCCGCAAAAAAACCGCGACGGGAAGGCTTGGATTGGCTGTCTTGCATGGTTTCTCCACTAAGGGTATGAAGTCGATCTCATAGGGATGTTACGCCAAGCTGGTGCGCTCAAGGCTAAAACAAGCACGGCAATGTCTTCAAAACTAGGGAAAACACTAGGCAATCATCCTGTTTTCGCACCATTTTGATATGCGTGCTGCGGTTCAAGGCGCTCGCAAGGAATGCCTTAGCTCAGCATGTCAAAGCCCTGCGCCTCCACACTGGTGAAAGCCTGCGTGAAGCCGGCAAGGCTTTTGTAAAACCGGGCCTTGGGGTGTGCAGACACAGCCTCGCACATCTGCTGCGCCCAGGGCTGCAGATGACGGGTGAAAAACTCTCGCTGGCGCGTCAGATTGGCCACGGCCACGTCGTCGCCGGCGATCAGATAGCGCATGACTTCACACAGGTAGGCGTAATGGTCTTCTGTTTCCGCCATGGCATCACCACGCGTCAGGCTCAGTTCGGCCAGATCAGTACGCAAAGCCGCCAGCGGCTTTTCGTTCAAAAACCCGCTGAGGTAGTGGGAGCCGAAAAGGTAAACCTCGGGCTTGCCGACGCCGCCGAACAGTGCGTCGTACTCATCAAGCACCTCCTGCACCGACATGGCGCGGGCTGTGGCCACCAGCTCGGTCCAGCTGGCCTCCAACAGGGCGCCGGCAGCCGGTGCCTCGGTCACTGCCAGTTGCAGGCTTTCGAGCAAAGCCGGCGTCGGTGCCGCATAAAAAAGCGCCGCCAAAACGCCGTAGATTTCAGCGCGGGCGGTTTCTTCGTCCAGGGTGGAAGAGACAAGAATGGCGGGCTGCATAGAGTTGGCCTTTGAACGCTGTGAACCCGCCTTAGCGGATGTCTGTGATTTTGATTTCGTTGTCTGCCGAGTAGATGTCAATGACACGGCAGTCGCTGCACATTTTCAGGCGGTCGGCCGCCGCGCCCTGGAACATGGCGTGGCCGGCCAGCTTGCCCAGCATGGCTTCAATGGCCTTGAGTGTGCCGAAGGGCTTGGCGCAGCGTATGCAGGCGTAGGGCTGGCTCTCGTTGAGCACGCGCGCCTCTTTGCGCTGCGGAGTCAGTAACAGGCGGGGCTGCAGCGTGATGGCGTCTTCAGGGCAGGTGCTGACGCACAGGCCGCATTGCACGCAATTTTTTTCGATGAATTGAAGCTGCGGTTTGTCGGGGTTGTCCAACAACGCACTGGCCGGGCAGGCGCTGACGCAGCTCAGGCACAGCGTGCAACTGTCCTTGTTGACCCGCACGCTGCCAAACAGGGAGGCAGCGGGCAGTTCAATGGCTTCTGGCAGCGTAGCAGGCGCACTGCTCATCAAGTGGTCAATGGCCATGTCCAGCGTGCTGCGCTTTTCCTGGGCCACGGCAAAGCGGGCAGCCACGGCCGGGCCTGCGGCTTTGGCCTTGGCGATGGCCTGCAAGCTGGCGTCCAGCGCAGCCATCGCCTCAGTGCCCAAGCCGGCACCGGCCTGCACCAGGTGAAAGTGCATGCCGCTGTAACCCAGCCCGGTGACGATGGCCTGCGCCACCTGCATTTGCTCCCTCAGACCGGCCAGGTAAGCCGGTGCTTCTTCATCAGTCACCAGCACGGCCACCTGGCGTGCGCCCAGCGCAATGGCGCTCAGCCATACATCAATGCCGAGGCTGGCGGTGTGCCACAGGGCTTGTGGAATCATGCTGGCGGACACGCCCTGAACCAGGCCGCGTTGTGCAGCGCGGCCCAGCGCGTCGACCGCTTTCTGGCCGCTGCCCTGACTGTGAAACAGCAGGCTGGCATCACGCCCGCCGGCCTTGGCGTAGGTGCTGAGCAAGGTTTTGAGGCGCACGCCCTGTTCACTGGCGCGGGGGTAGGCGTAGGTGAGTGCACCGGTCGGGCAGACCGTGGTGCAGGCGCCGCAGCCCACGCACAAGTTGGGGTTGACTTTGATCTGCTGGCGGTCTTTTTCGCTGCTGATGGCGCCGGCCGAGCAGATGTCGACGCAGGCATTGCAACCCACGGTCTCGTTGCGGCTGTGCGCGCAGAGCTTTTGCTTGTAAGCAAAAAACTTGGGCTTTTCAAACTCGCCCACCATGTCGCGCAGCTTGACCACCGTGGGCAGCAAGCCCGGCGTAGCCAGACCCGTGAAACCCGGCAGCGCAAAGTAGCCTTGCGGCGGCGCATGCAGCTTGATCAGCGGCTGCGCACCCAAATCCAGTACCAGGTCAAAGGCTTCGCTCAGCGCCTGGGGGGCGCGCCCGAAATCAATGGCGCCGGCCACTTTGCACACGGCCACGCAGGCGCGCTTTGAATCGCATTTGGCGCTGTCCACCTGGTAGCTCAGGTCGATTGCGCCTTCGGGGCAGGCCACCAAGCAAGCATTGCAGCGCGTGCACAGGTCCAGGTCAATCGCGTTGGTCTTGTCCCACTTCAGCTCAAAAGCACCCAGCCAACCGCTGAGTTGCAAGGCTTGACCACTGATCACAGGGTACTGGCGCTCTTGAGCGGGCTCAGGCGCATTGCCAGCCACACCTTGGGCAAAAATCGTCACGCTGAGGGTGTCTGACAGCATGGCTGCGACTTGCTCGGCCTGGTCCAGCGGGCCCACGATCAGCAAACGGCCGCTGCTTTTGTAAGTGACGGTGGCCACCGGTTCCGGCTCGGGCAGGTGCGCTGCAGCCAGCAGCGCGGCCATCTTGGGGCTGGCGCTGGACGCGTCATGGCTCCAGCCGCCGGTCTCGCGGATATTGACGAATTTGATGACCGAGACAGCGCCCACCGTTTGCTCGGCAAGTTCAGCAAACAAGCGCTTTTCCTGGGTGCAGGCGATCACCACGTCGTCGCCGGACTGGATGGCCTTTTGAAAGGAAGCGGCCTCCCGGCGGCACAAAGCCGAATGCTGCGTCAGAGGCTCATTGAGGGCTTCGCCCAGCGCCTGGCTCTTGAGCGGGATGGTTTGGTTGCAGTCGCAAATCAGTGTGGGCATGGTTTTCCTGGCGGGTGCCTTCGGGCACAAAACCCGGTAGCGGGCTGTCGGGTGGATCAATGTCGGGCAAGGCAGCCTGCGTCTTTTGCGCTGACTGTGCCACTGAATCAGCTGCAGGGCCATTGGCGCTTTCCCGCGACTGGTCTGCGGCAAGGGCAGGCGTTTTGTCCTTGTCTTCCTCTTCTTCAAAGAGATTGAGAAACTTGGCGCTGGCCATCTGCCGCAGCATCGACAGCGGCAGCGGGTCGGGGATGGAGTAGTCGTCGATGTAAATATCCAGGCGGTCCATCACATTGAAGTGCGGGTCTTCGAACAGTTTTTTCATGGCGGCGTTGCGCACGCCGGGTTCAACGCCGCGGCCCATGAAAGGCTTGAAGTCGGAGTCCTTGGTCAAGACCTTGACGTCATCGAGCGTCAAGGGATTGGGCGCATCTTCCCCGGTGCTCTCAGGGCCGGCGCCAGCCGATGCCGGCGCTGCAGCCACAGCCCCCGAGGCAGCCAGGGGCGCTTGAACGGCTGGTTTGGCCGGCGCGGGCTCGTCCAGTGGTTTGCCTTGCAGCGCGTCATTTTTACGGCGCGCCCAGCGGCCCAAAAATCCGTCCGGGCGGTCTTTGTTCTGCTCAGCCATGGTGCGGCCCGCCCGACTTCACCGTGCTGACACGCGCCGGGTTGCCAAAGCGGTCTTGCAGGGACTTGAAACTCTCAGGGCGTTTGCGGCGTTTGACATCCAGCACATAGTGCTGATCGACAAAGGTCTGCATCCACAACAGCACTTCAAGCGGCGCGGGCACCTGCTCGACGGACTCCTGCGCGTCCAGCCAACGGCCGGCATCGTGGTAACTCAGGGTGACGGTTTGCGGCACGGCGATGCATTCGTGCGTGATAGCGGGCTCTTCTTCCATGCGCCAAACCACCCAAAAGCAAGGCTGCTGCGTGGTCAGGTTCAACTCATAGCCTTCGGCATCATCGCTAAAGAGCTCGACCTTCAAACCTGGATGCAGCCAGCGCTCTTCCTGGTCGTCGCGGAGCAGCAGGCGCGGCGCGTGGCCAAAATCATCCTCGTGGGGAATGATCTCAGACAGGCTCCATCGCCAGGGCTGCCAGCGGTTGTCAATGCGCTCACGCCGCATGACCACGGCCACCTCCACAAAAGGACGGCGCAGCCCGGCTTGGGTCTCTGGCGTGTGCAACTGAAAATCAGACATGGGCGCAGTGTAAGGGCCAGATGCCTGCACTCGGGTCTGTCAGGTCACCGGTGCCGGGTTGAAGAGCACCAGCGCGTTGTGCAGCTTCCAGTGCTCGGCCCAGGTTTTTTGGCGGCCGCTGGCGACTTCGAGCATGAGCTCGAAAAGCTCCCAGCCCACGGCCTCGATGGTCTTTTCGCCGGTCGCAATGGTGCCGGCGTTCACGTCCATCAGGTCATGCCAGCGGCGCGCCAGATCACTGCGCGTGGCGACTTTGATCACCGGCACTTCGGCCAGGCCGTAAGGCGTGCCGCGGCCGGTGGTGAACACATGCAGGTTCATGCCAGCGGCCAGCTGCAAGGTGCCGCAAATGAAGTCGCTGGCCGGCGTTGCGGTGTAGGTCAGGCCGCGGGTTTTGAGCTTTTCACCTGGGGCGAGCACGCCGGAAATCGGCGCCGTGCCGGACTTGACGATAGAGCCCATGGCTTTTTCGACGATGTTGGACAGGCCGCCTTTTTTATTGCCGGGCGTGGTGTTGGCGCTGCGGTCGGCGCCGCCGCGCTGCAAATAAGCGTCGTACCAGGCCATCTCGCGGACCATGGCCTCAGCCACTTCCGGGCTGCTGGCGCGCGAGGTCAGCTGGTCAATGCCGTCACGCACCTCGGTGGTTTCAGAAAACATCACGCTCGCGCCGGCACGCACCAGCAAGTCGGTGCAAAAGCCGACCGCCGGGTTGGCGGTGACGCCGGAAAAAGCGTCGCTGCCGCCGCACTGCACGCCTACCACCAGCTCTGAAGCCGGCACAGTCTCGCGCCGGCGCGCGTTCAGCCGTGTCAAATGCACTTCGGCCTGCCGCATGATGGACTCGACCATGGACATGAAACCCACATGCGCATCGTCTTGCAGGCAGACCACATCCAGCGCGGTGTCGCCGCTCTGGCGCTCATCGATCAGCGGGATGCTGCCGGGCGGCAGCAAGCGCTCGGGTTGCAGCTTTTCGCAGCCCAGGCTGACCACCATGACTTCGCCGCCGAAGTTCGGGTTCAGGCTGATGTTGCGCAGGGTGCGTATCGGCACGATGGCGTCCGGTGCGTCAATCGCCACGCCGCAGCCGTAGGCATGTTCGAGTGACACCACATCGTCCACATGGGGAAAGCGCGGCAGCATTTCGGCTTTGATGCGCCGCACCGCAAACTCTGTCACGCCGGCCACGCATTGCACGGTCTGGGTGATGGCCAGAATGTTGCGCGTGCCCACCGAGCCGTCGGTGTTGCGGTAACCCTCAAAGGTGTAACCCTCCAGCGCCGGCATGGGCGCAGGCTTGACGGTGGCCATCGGCAAGTTAACCAGCTCGCGCGCCGCTGGCATGTCGAGCAGCTTTTCATGCACCCAGCTGCCGGCGGCAATGGCCTTGAGCGCGTAGCCGATCGGAATGCCGTAGCGCAGCACCGGTTGCGCAACATTCAGGTCTGTCAGTGCCACCTTGTGGCCTTGCGGCACACGCTCGGTCAGCACGAGCCCGCCGGGCAGAACGGTGCCCGCCGGCAAACCGCCGTCATTGCCAACGATGGCCACGTTGTCGCGCTCGTGCATGCGAATGATCACAGGGGAGGCGCTGGCTTCTGACGTCATGCGAGGGCTCTCGAAAAGCGTGTGGCGATCAGGTGTTTTTGGAGATAGTGATGGTCGGGAACTTGGCCGAAAAATCCTTGTTTTTGGCGGCTATCGATACCGCCACCTTGCGTGCCACGGCCTTGTAGATGCCAGCGACTTCACCGTCCGGGTCGGCCACCACGGTGGGCCGACCGTTATCGGCCTGCAGGCGGATGTTGATGTCCAGCGGCAGGGCGCCCAGGTAGTCCATGTTGTAGTCGCCGGCCATTTTCTTGCCGCCGCCTTCGCCAAAAATATGCTCGGCGTGGCCGCACTTGGAGCAGATGTGCACCGCCATGTTTTCAACGATGCCCAGGATGGGAACGCCCACTTTTTCAAACATTTTGATGCCTTTTTTGGCGTCCAGCAGGGCGATGTCTTGCGGCGTGGTGACGATGACAGCGCCCGTCATAGGCACGCGCTGCGAGAGCGTGAGTTGAATGTCGCCGGTGCCGGGCGGCATGTCGACGATCAGGTAGTCCAGGTCTTTCCAGTTGGTCTGGCGTAGCAGCTGCTCGAGCGCCTGGGTGGCCATGGGGCCGCGCCAGATCATGGCTTCGTCCTGCGCGACCAGAAAACCGATCGACATGACCTGCAGACCGTAGTTCTCCATCGGCTCCATGTTCTTGCCGTCCACGCTCTCGGGCCGGCCTTCGATACCCATCATCATGGGCTGGCTGGGGCCGTAAATGTCGGCGTCCAGCAGGCCGACACTGGCGCCTTCAGCGGCCAGGGCCAGGGCCAGGTTAACGGCGGTGGTGCTTTTGCCAACGCCGCCTTTGCCCGAAGCCACGGCAACGATATTTTTGACATTGGGCAGCAATTGCACGCCGCGCTGCACGCTGTGGCTGGCGATTTTGACCGTGACATTCACCGACACATTGGCCACACCCGGCACCGCCTTGACGGCGGCAATCAGCGTTTTGCGCAGGCCAGCCAGCTGGCTTTTGGCGGGATAGCCCAGCTCGACATCAAAAGCCACGTCGCCGTCGGTGACAGCCAGGTTTTTGACGGCTTTGGTGCTGACGAAGTCTTTGCCCGTGTTGGGGTCGATGACGGCCTGTAATGCCTGAAGGATGCTCTCTTTGTCTAAGGCCATGGGGTCTGTGTCTCGGTTAAGTGGGGCGTGTAGTCAGGGCAGAAGTCT
The DNA here is from genome assembly GCA_044350025.1 of Polaromonas sp. Lineage (GTDB taxonomy): Bacteria > Pseudomonadota > Gammaproteobacteria > Burkholderiales > Burkholderiaceae_C > Polaromonas. Next base: position 7,372 of record JBILIK010000024.1, read on the forward strand.
AACGCCGGCACCCGGGCCGCACAGGGGCAAGGGCTTGAGTAGCCGCCCCGCGACATAAAATCATTGCTTCCTTGCCTTAAAGCCGACTATGCCGCGCCAACTGTTCGTCACCACCGCCCTGCCGTATGCCAACGGCAATTTCCACATCGGCCACATCATGGAATACATCCAGGCCGACATCTGGGTGCGGTTCCAGCGCATGCAGGGCAACGCGGTCAATTTTGTGGGTGCTGACGACACGCACGGCGCGCCCATCATGATTGCGGCCGAGAAGGCCGGCAAGACACCCCAGCAGTTTGTGGCCGACATCGCCGCCGGGCGCAAGCCCTACCTGGACGGCTTTCACATCAGCTTTGACAACTGGCACAGCACCGACGCGCCGGAGAACCACGAACTGGCCCGCCAGATTTACTGCGACCTGCGCGATATTGCTGCAGACAAGGGCGGCTCACTCATCGAGCGCAAGACGATTGAGCAGTTTTTTGACCCGGCTAAAAACATGTTTTTGCCGGACCGCTTCATCAAGGGCGAATGCCCCAAGTGCCACGCCAAAGACCAGTACGGCGACAACTGCGAGGTGTGCGGCGCCGTCTACGCGCCCACCGACCTGATCAACCCGTTCTCGGCGCTGTCAGGCGTCAAGCCCGAGCTCAAAAGCTCGGAGCACTTTTTCTTCAAGCTCTCGGACCCGCGCTGCGTTGAGTTTTTGCAGAACTGGACGCAAGACGGCAAACTGCAACCCGAGGTGGCCAACAAGGTCAAAGAATGGTTCAGCGTGCGCACCAACCCTGACGGCTCGACCAGCGAAGGCCTGGGCGACTGGGACATCTCCAGGGACGCACCCTACTTCGGCATCGAAATTCCGGACGCGCCGGGCAAGTATTTTTATGTGTGGCTGGACGCGCCGGTCGGCTACCTCGCCTCATTGAAGAACCTGCTGGACAAGCGCGCGGTATTGGATCCACAAAGCCCGGATTACGCCGCTTACATGGCCCAACCCGGACTCGAGCAGTACCACTTCATCGGCAAAGACATCGTCACCTTCCACACGCTGTTTTGGCCGGCCATGCTGCATTTCAGCGGCCGCAAAGCGCCGACCAATGTGTTTGTGCACGGCTTTTTGACGGTGAACAACGGCGAGAAGATGAGCAAAAGCCGCGGCACCGGCCTGGACCCGCTCAAGTACCTGAGCCTGGGCATGAACCCCGAATGGCTGCGCTACTACCTGGCGGCCAAGCTCTCGGCGCGCAACGAAGACATTGACTTCAATGCCGACGACTTCATGGCGCGGGTCAACAGCGATTTGATTGGCAAGTTTGTGAACATTGCTAGTCGGGCAGCTGGGTTTTTGACCAAGCGCTTTGAAGGCAAGCTGACACAGGCTTTTGGCGAACAAGGCAGCGCGCTGCTTTTTGAAATTCATGCGGCCAAAGACGATCTGGCCAAAGCCTACGAAGCCCGTGAATTTAGCAAAGCAACGCGCGAGATCATGTTGCTGACCGACAAGGTGAACTCGTATGTGGACCAGCACAAGCCCTGGGACTTGGCCAAGGATACGGTCAACAACGAGGCGCTGCACCAGGTGTGCTCTGTGCTCATCAATGCCTTCGCGGAAATCAGCCGTTATTTGGCGCCGGTTTTGCCTTCCCTGGCGCAGGCGGTACAAGGATTTGTAGGCACCAGCATGCAAGACTGGAATGCTAAGGGCTATGTCGCCAGCATCCAGCCCTACCAGCACCTCATGCAACGCGTCACCCCCGAACAACTCGATGCTCTCTTCGAGCCCCCGGCTCCCACCGAAGTCAAACTCATCCCCGGCGGCGAGGCCATCGCCCCCACCATCTCCATCGACGACTTCGCCAAGATCGATCTGCGCATTGCCAAGATCGTCAATTGCGAAGCGGTCGAGGGCTCGGTCAAGCTGCTGCGACTGACGCTGGACGTGGGCGAAGGCCGTATGCGCAATGTATTCAGCGGCATCGCCAGCATGTACCAACCCGCAGACCTGATCGGCCAGCTCACGGTGCTGGTGGCCAATCTGGCGCCACGCAAGATGAAGTTTGGCGTGAGCGAAGGCATGGTGCTGGCCGCCAGCCACGCGGATGAAAAAGCAGAACCCGGTATTTACATACTCAAGCCCTGGCCGGGCGCTGTGCCCGGCATGCGGATTCATTGAAAGAAGCGACCATGACAAAACAGACTTTCAAGTTGGCCGCAGTCCTGTTGGCCACATCGCTTTGCTTGAGCGGCTGCGCTGTTGTCGCTGTGGCGGACGGCGCCGCGTCTTTGGTCGTGGGCACGGTCGAGCTGGTCGGTGAGGCCGCCATGGGAACCGCTCGCGTTGCAGGCAAGGCGGTCGGCGCCGCTGCCGACGCCGTGCTGCCGGCGCGCAAGTGAGTTGGGCAACCCGTCGGATGTGTCAAGCCCTCCCGGATGAAACAAGCTGATTTCCTGGCGACTTTCAGGCCTCGCCTTGTAGACGCACTGGCAGGTTATACACGAGAGCGTTTCATCAAAGACCTGGGGGCCGGTCTGACGGTGGGCATCGTGGCATTGCCTTTGGCCATGGCTTTTGCCATCGCCTCGGGCCTCAAACCTGAGGCCGGTATCTGGACCGCCATACTGGCCGGCGCGATGGTGGCAGCCCTGGGCGGTTCGGCAGTGCAGATTGCCGGACCGGCAGGGGCGTTCATCGTGATCGTTTACGGCATTGTGGAGCGCTACGGCCTGGCCAATTTGCTGATCTCGACCAGCTGCGCCGGCGTGCTGATGTTTCTGATGGGCCTGCTCAAGCTCGGCACCCTGGTGCGCTACGTGCCGGTCAGCATTGTGGTGGGCTTTACCAGTGGCATTGCCGTGTTGATTGCACTGTCGCAGGTGAAGGATTTTCTGGGCTTGAAGCTGGAGGCCATGCCGGCTGATTTTTTCTCGCAGCTGCATGCCATAGGCGGCCACCTGAACACCACCAATGTCTGGGCACTGCTGCTGGCAGCGGCCTGTCTGGGCGGCCTGTTTGTCTGGCCGCGCTTGTTGGCAATGCGCCCCATCAACGCCGGCCGTACAACGCACATGTCGCAGGCGATGCGCGCTGCTGCGCGCCTGCCTGGCCCCGTCGTGGCCCTGGTGTCACTGACGGCGCTGGCCTATTTGGCCGGCCTGCCGGTGGAGACCATAGGCTCGCGTTTCGGCGGTATTCCGGACGCTTTGCCGGTCTTTGCCTGGCCCGATTTTTCATGGGACACCGCACGCTTGCTGTTGGCGCCCACCTTGACGATTGCGCTGCTCGGCGCCATCGAGTCGCTGCTGTGCGCCAGGGTGGCCGATCAGATCTCCGGGCTGCCGCGCCATGACCCGAACCAGGAGCTGATGGCACAAGGTCTGGCCAATCTGGTGGTGCCTTTTTTTGGCGGCATGCCGGCAACCGGCACCATCGCGCGCACCGTGACCAATGTACGCGCCGGCGCCAGCTCACCGGTTTCCGGGCTGGTGCATGCACTGACGCTGCTGGTCATTGTGCTGGTGGCCGCACCCCTGGCACTGCATGTGCCGCTGGCAGTGTTGGCCGGCATCTTGATGTACGTGGCATGGAACATGGGTGAGTGGCGCGGGCTGCTGCATTTGCGCCAGTACAGCAGCCACTACCGGCTGCTGATGCTGGGTACATTTTTCATGACTGTGGTGTTTGACCTGACGGTGGCGCTGCAAACCGGTCTGGTGTTGGCTTGCGTGCTCTTTGTGCGGCGCATGAGTTCCCTGTTTCAAGTGACGCAAACCGCCCGCGATGAGGTTTCTGTGAGTTTTCAACTCTCCGGCTCCTTGTTTTTCGGCGCGGTGGCCAAGATCGACCCGGTCATGACGGTGGTTGAGAGCACACCGCACGCCTTGCTGATTCAACTGGACGCAAAGCAGCTGCAGTCACTGGACCAGTCAGGGCTGGCGGTGCTGGAGCAGCTGCACACAGCCGTGACACAGCGCGGTGGCCGGCTGGTGATCACCGGGCTCCATACCCAGCCGCTTCAGACCATGGACCGCGCAGGCTTTTTGGCCAAAATTGACAGCGCCTAAAATGGCGGCAAAGGTAAATACTCATGTCCATCTTCCGCCGCCCCGACTACACCTCCGAAGTGACCCAGTTCATTGACGGCCTGAAGGCCAAAAAGCCCACGCTTGAAGCCGAGCAACGTGCCGGCCGGGCGCTGCTGTGGGACAAACAGCTGGACCGCAGCGCCGAGCAGGGGTTTCAAGACGGCAGGCTTGAGCAGCAGGCCTATGTTTACCTGACAGGTCAGCATCCAAAGGGTCAATGAGCCTGTGCCGGTATGGCGGCATTCCCGTTGGCACGTCTGCCTTTACAGCCTTTGAATGAGCCGGCCCGGCCCGTTTCAATCACATGAACAACTCATCTCACGCCAACGCCAACACCGACCGGCCGGCCGTCAACCAGGATGCGCTGCTGCCTGCGGCCCATGCTGGCGGGCCAGACATGCCAGAGGTGATCGACCAGGTGGCATTGGCCAAGCTCTACGGCGAGCCGCTCTTTGCCATGCCGCACGACCTGTACATTCCGCCGGATGCACTGAAGGTGTTTCTCGAGGCCTTTGAAGGCCCGCTGGACTTGCTGCTTTACCTGATCCGTAAGCAGAACTTCAATATTCTGGACATTCCCATGGCGGCCGTCACGAGGCAGTACCTGGCCTATGTGGACGAGATCCGCTCAACCAACCTGGAGTTGGCGGCCGAATACCTGCTGATGGCGGCCATGCTGATTGAGATCAAGTCACGCATGCTGCTGCCGCCCAAGAAAACCGCTGAGGGCCAGGAGGCAGAAGATCCACGCGCCGAGTTGGTTCGCCGTTTGCTGGAGTATGAGCAGATCAAGCTGGCTGCACATCAACTCAATGAGATTCCGCAGTTCGGCCGGGATTTTTTGCGGGCCCAGGTTTATGTGGAGCAGGCATTGCAACCGCGCTTTCCGGATGTGCACGTGGTCGATCTGCAGGAAGCCTGGCGCGATATCGTCAAACGTGCGCGGCTGGTACAACACCACATCATCAGCCGCGAAGCCCTCAGCGTGCGCGAGCACATGAGCATCGTGTTGCGCAGACTCCAGGGCAGCCGCTTTGTCGTCTTTGAAGATCTGTTTGACACCACGCGCGGCATGCCGGTGCTGGTGGTCACCTTCATCGCCATGCTCGAGCTGTGCAAGGAAGGCCTGATTGATGTGACGCAGGCTGAAGCCTTTGCACCGATTTACGTGCGGCTGGCCTATACACCGGCCTGATTTTTTTGTAGTCTGTGCCCGTCATTCGTTCACAAATCCGGCCGCAAGGATTTTTCTGATGCAAATTGTTCACACCATTGCCGACCTGCGCGAGCAGCTGCGCGGTTTCAAGCGCCCCGCCTTTGTACCCACCATGGGCAATCTGCACGACGGGCATATCGCATTGGTAAAACAAGCCCGGACCTTGGGCGATGTGACAGTCTCCAGCATTTTTGTCAACCGTCTTCAATTCGCGCCGAACGAAGACTTTGACAGCTATCCCCGCACGCTGGACGCCGATGCCCAGCGCCTGGAGGCGGCCGGCTGCAACCTGCTGTTTGCTCCGCGCGAAAAAGAGCTCTACCCACAACCGCAGACCTACAAGGTTCACCCGGCCTCGGAGCTGTCGGACATTCTTGAAGGGCATTTTCGGCCCGGCTTTTTCATTGGCGTCAGCACCGTGGTGCTCAAACTTTTTTCCTGTGTTTTTGCCGGCATGCCCGAGGGTGTCGCTGCTTTCGGTAAAAAAGACTACCAACAGGTGCTGGTGGTGCAGCGCATGGTGCAGCAACTGGCTTTACCGATTGAGATCATCGCCGGTGAAACCCAGCGTGCGGCCGACGGCTTGGCACTGTCCTCGCGAAACAGCTACCTCAGCGAAACTGAGCGTGTAGAAGCCGTGCAGCTGTTGATCGCCCTGAAAGCTCTGGGCCAGGCTGCCAAGGGCGCGCGCTTGGCGCAGTTACCCGAGCTCGAAGCCGCCGCCATGCAAACGCTGGCGCGGCGCGGCTGGAAACCCGACTACCTGACCGTGCGCAGACGCAGTGATTTACTGCTGCCGCAAAGCGAAGCACTGGCCAGCGATCCCCTGGTGGTGCTCGGTGCGGCCAAGTTGGGCATGACCCGGCTGATCGACAACATCGAAATTTAAACCGCCGGGCTCAGCCCAGCTCAGCAGTGGGGTCACGCCCCATCAAAGAAGCCACCGCCTGCGTAGCACTCAGCTGGCCGTCTAACAGGGCCACGACCGCCTGGGCAATCGGCATGTCAACACCCAGGGCTCTGGCCCTTTGCACCACCGTTCGCGCGCAGTAAACGCCTTCCGCCACATGGCCCAGGCTGGCCACGGCCTGCGCCAGTGTCTGACCCTGGGCCAGCAACACACCGACCTGGCGATTGCGGCTGAGATCGCCAGTGGCCGTGAGCACCAGATCGCCCAGACCCGACAAGCCGGTAAAGGTGTCGGCACGTGCGCCCAGCGCCACACCCAGACGCGTCATTTCGGCCAGACCGCGGGTGATCAGGGCGGCCCGCGCATTGAGCCCGAGTTGCAGACCGTCACAAAAGCCACAAGCTATCGCCAGCACGTTTTTAACGGCGCCACCCACCTCCACACCCACCATGTCATGGCTGGCATAGACACGCAAGGTCGGCTGGTGAAAAGCTGCCACCAGCGCATCTCGCACACCGGCGTGTTCGCTGGCGGCCACCAGCGCGGTCGGCCGGCCCATGGCAACTTCACGCGCAAAACTCGGCCCGCTCAGCACGCCGGCAGCCAGGTCGGGTGCAATCTGGGCAGAGATTTCGTGGGCCAGCAAGCCGCCTCCGTCCGGGGTCTTGTTCTCTGGCGATTCAAAGCCCTTGCACAGCCAGGCCACCGGCACGCCTACCCTGGCTGCCTGCAAGCGCAGCAGCACACTGCGCAAGCCGGCCATGGGCGTGGCAATGATGATCAGGTCTTGTCCGGCCACAGCCGCCTCTAAGGAGCTCGCTGCGCCACCGGTGACTTGCAAAGATTCGGGCAGCGCAGCACCAGGCAGATAACGCTGATTTTGCCGGGTGCTTTGCATGGCTGTAACCAGTGCCGCATCGCGCGCCCACAGCGTGAGCGCATGCGGCGACCGCTCCTGGCTGCTGGCCGATACTGCCAGTGCTGTGCCCCAAGCCCCGGCGCCCAGGACGCAGATTTTCATACCGCGTGACCTAACGGAGTTGCCCGGGCGGTGTGCAGGGCGGCGTTCAAAACTTAAACAATGATCTGGGGAGCGGCCTGGCTGGCGTCTTCGGCCTGCTGCTGGTACATGGCCTGAAAGTTGATTTCAGCCAGGTGCACGGGCGGAAAGCCGGCGCGCTGAATCACGTCAGCCACATTGCCGCGCAGGTAGGGGTAGACGATCTGCGGGCAGGCAATGCCCAAAATAGAGCCCAGTTGCTCGGGGTCGATGTTGCGCACTTCAAAAATGCCGGCTTGCTTGGCTTCAACCATGAAGACCGTCTTGTCTTGGATCTTGGTGTGCACAGTGGCGGTCACAGTGACCTCAAAAATGCCTTCGACCACCGGTTTGGTTTCGACGCCCAACTGAATGTCCACGCTGGGTTGCTCTTGCTGCATCAGGATTTCGGGGGAATTGGGCTGCTCCAGCGACACGTCTTTGAGGTAAACGCGTTGAATCTGAAAAACCGGTTCAAGATTGGCTTCGGCCATGGTGCTCTTTCAAAAACGATAAGTAGGAAGACGTCGGGCCGCTGAGGGCTTAAACAAAAGTTTATCTCAGGCCGGACGGCCAGAGCAGATTCAAGTTGCGGCAAGCAGGGGCAGCAAACCGCCACGGCCATCCAGCGCGACCAGGTCGTCACAGCCGCCCACATGGGTTTGGCCGATGAAAATCTGGGGTACTGTGCGCCGGCCGGTGATCTGCATCATGACTTCGCGCTCGCCAGAAATCTGGTCAACGCGTATTTCTTCCAGCTCGGTAACGCCGCGCTGTTTGAGCAAAGCTTTGGCCTGAATGCAATAAGGGCAGGTGCCGGTGGTGTAAATCTTGACGGTAGGCATGTTCAGAGCTCCAGACTGTTTCAGGCTTTTTCAACCGGTAAATTGGCTTCACGCCATGATTTGAGCCCGCCGCCCAGGCTTTGCGCCTGCTCGTAGCCCATTTTTTTGGCAACTGCCACCGCGCGGCCGGCGCGCGCGCCCAGCGGGCACACCAGAATCACGGGCAGGGCCTTGTTTTTAACCAGGCCAGGCAGCTTTTCTTCGAGCTGACCGAAAGGAATATTCTTGGAGCCGCCTACGTGGCCGGCCGCAAATTCATGCGGTTCGCCCACGTCAATGACCACCGCCTTTTCACGGTTGATGAGTTGCACGGCAGCCGTCGGGCTGAGCTTGCCGGCCGAGGCGCTCTCGGCAATCAGGGGCCACAGGAGCATGCCGCCCGAAGCCAATGCGACGGAAATCAGCATCCAGTTGTCGATGAGAAATTTCAATTTGAACCTTTTGAGTGTTGCGCCACAGGGCAATAAAGCAGTGATTTTAGAATGCAGGGCAAGACTGGCGCATACCGCCGGTTGGCAAGACCCCGAAACCGGCGATTTCCGGACATTTTTTGTGACTGTTACCTCAGGCATTTTTCAGCCCTTTTCCCGAACCACCCCATGTACAAATTAGTGCTTATCCGCCACGGCGAGTCCACCTGGAACCTTGAAAACCGATTCACCGGCTGGACCGATGTGGACCTGACGCCCACCGGTATTGATCAGGCGCAAAGTGCCGGCAAGTTGCTCAAGGCAGAAAACTACGACTTCGATCTGGCCTACACCAGCATGCTCCAACGTGCCACGCGCACACTGTGGCATGTGCTCGACGAAATGGGCCGCACCTGGCTGCCGGTGGTGCACAGCTGGCGGCTGAACGAGCGTCACTACGGCGCGCTGCAGGGTCTGAACAAAGCCGAAACAGCTCAGAAATACGGCGATGCGCAGGTGCTGGCCTGGCGCCGCAGCTATGACACCCCGCCGCCGGCACTGAGCGCAGACGATGTGCGATGCGAGCGCCAAGACCCGCGCTACGCCAAACTGCAGCCCGAGCAGGTGCCCCTGACCGAGTGCCTGGAGGACACGGTCGCCCGCGTACTGCCGTTTTGGAACGAGTCGATGGCCCCTGCCATCAAGTCAGGCAAGCGCATCGTGGTGTCCGCGCACGGCAACTCCATCCGGGCGCTGATCAAGTACCTGGACAATATGTCCAAAGAAGACATCGTGGGGCTGAACATACCCAACGGCATCCCCCTGGTGTATGAGCTGGACGCGGCTTTGCAGCCGATTCGCCACTACTACCTGGGCGACGCCGAGGCCATTGCCAAAGCCGCCGCAGCGGTTGCCGGCCAGGGCCACGGCTGAAATTTTCCTGCGGTCATCCTTGCAAACCGGTGCAAGGCCGGGCGCCAAGGTGTATATTTCCTTTGATTCCTGCTAGGGCATGTGCAACACCTGTTGCCGAAGTGCCCGGGGCAAGACCAACCAAGGTGTTTGTATGGGTCAGAAATTAAAGATCAGCGGCTGGATCGCATTGGGCGCCATGGCCGGCGCGCTGACCACTGTGCAGTTGCAAGCCGTTGCCAGGGGCGCTATGACTCCCTTGCCGCTGGAAGAGTTGCAACAACTCGCGGCGGTGTTCGGCATGGTCAAAAGTGATTACGTCGAGCCGGTCGATGATAAAAAACTCATCACTGATGCCATCTCAGGCATGGTCGCCAGCCTGGACCCGCACTCGGTTTATTTTGACAAAAAGTCCTTCAAAGAATTCCGGGAGGGCACGACCGGCCGTTTTGTCGGCGTTGGCATCGAAATCAGCCAGGAAGACGGCCTGGTGAAAGTGGTCTCGCCGATCGAAGGCTCTCCTGCAGACCGTGCCGGCCTCAAGCCCAACGACCTGATCACCAAAATTGATGACACTTTTGTCAAAGGTCTCACCCTGAATGAGGCCGTCAAGAAAATGCGCGGCGAGCCCAGGACCAAGGTCTTGCTGACTATTTTCCGCAAAGACGAGAACCGCACTTTCCCGGTGTCGATCACGCGCGAGGAGATCCGTACGCAATCGGTGCGCAGCAAAGTGCTGGAACCCGGCTATGCCTGGATCCGCCTGAGCCAGTTCCAGGAGCGCACGGTCGAAGACTTCGTGACCAAACTCGAGCAGATTTACAAGCAAGAGCCCAAGCTCAAAGGTCTGGTGCTGGACCTGCGCAACGACCCGGGTGGCCTGCTCGATGCAGCGGTGGCCGTGTCGGCGGCTTTTTTACCTGAGAACGTGACCGTGGTGTCCACCAACGGCCAGTTGGCAGAAAGCAAATTCACTTACAAAGCCTCGCCGGAGTTTTATGCACGCCGCGGAACCGATCCGCTCAAACGCCTGCCCGCTGCGCTGAAAAATGTGCCGCTGGTGGTGCTGGTCAACGAAGGCTCGGCCTCAGCCAGCGAAATCGTGGCCGGCGCACTGCAAGACCACAAGCGTGCCACCATCATGGGCAACCAAACCTTCGGCAAAGGCTCGGTGCAGACGGTGCGTCCGCTGGGACCTGACACCGGTTTAAAACTCACCACGGCACGTTATTTCACGCCCAGCGGCAAATCCATCCAGGCCAAGGGCATCATTCCGGACGTGATGGTTGATGAAACTCTGGAAGGCAGCCCCTTTGCTGCTTTGCGCACGCGCGAAGCCGACCTTGAAAAACACCTCAACAGCGGTCAGGGCGCTGACGTCAAAGACCCGGCCCGCGAAAAGGCCCGCGAAGAAGCGCTGAAGCGACTTGAAGAAGAATCGCGCAAACCCCCAGAGCAACGCCGTGCACCCGAGTTCGGCAGCGACAAAGACTTTCCGCTGATACAGGCGATCAACCATCTTAAGGGTCGCCCGGTCGTGGCCAGCAAAACCATGGTCGAGCGCAAGGCTGAGAAAAAAGCAGACTGAGCGCCAATACCGGGCATGCCTGCAGCCTTGCGCCTGCCATGAACGATTCCCAGTTGCTGCGTTACTCGCGGCATATCCTGCTCGAAGAAATCGGGGTCGAGGGTCAGGCGCGCCTGCTGGCTGCCAATGCCCTGGTCATCGGAGCCGGTGGCCTGGGCTCTCCGGCTGCCTTGTACCTGGGCAGTGCGGGTGTAGGCCGCATCACCGTGGTGGACCCTGACCGCGTCGACACCACCAATTTGCAACGGCAAATCGCCCACACTCTGGCGCGCGTAGGCAGCTTCAAGGCAGACTCGATCGCCACGGCGATTGGCCAGATCAACCCGGACGTGCTTGTCACGGCCGTCACGGCCAAGGCCGAAGGCCAGGCCTTGCAAGCCTGGGTGCAGGCGGCCGACGTGGTGCTCGACTGCACCGACAATTTCCAAACCCGCCACGCCATCAACAAGGCCTGTGTGCATCACAAAAAGCCGCTGGTCTCGGGCGCAGCACTGCGCATGGATGGGCAGGTGTCTGTTTTTGACTCGCGCCAGCCCCTGGCCCCCTGCTATGCCTGCCTGTTTCCTGAAGAAGAGGCTCCCGAAGAAACTCAGTGCGCCACCATGGGCGTGTTTGCACCGCTGGTAGGCATCGTTGGCAGCATGCAGGCTGCAGAGGCGCTCAAGTTGCTCTGCGGTACGGGCGAGACATTGGCCGGCCGGCTGTTGATGCTGGATGCGCTGCACATGCGCTGGAGCGAAATCGGCACCCGTCGCGCGCCCGGCTGCAAAGTCTGTGGCACTCGGCCCGACGCCCACTGACAGCGCAGCCAGCTTCGACCATTTGCAAAGCTAAAGCGTGCACGGGCCGTGGCGGCGCCTGAAGTCCCTGGGGTTTTCCGGTGGCGAGCCGGCAAAAATGCCTCGCCGCAAAATCTGGGCGCGCCGCTCTGCCTCGGCATAAGGACCCGGGTCCTGCCTGAATCGGTAAGACATGGCGTGACCACGCTGAACCATCCACTGCCCCACGTCTTCACTGGCCAGGTAAAGCCTGACCAGGTCGCGGCCGTAATCGTCGGTGCCTTGCACCTGCACCTGAACTTGCCGTTGAAAAACACGCTCATTCAAGGCATCGCGGGCTGCCACGCCGCCTTCCTGGCAAATTTCAGGGGCATCCATACCCAGCAGGCGCAGGCTGCGCGAGACGCCGCCGGCCACGGGCCGGACATGCACCGTATCGCCATCCACCACATGGGTCACCACACCGGTCCAGGCCGGTAGCGACTGCCCCGGCAGACTCATCGCAGCAGCCAACAATGTGCCCTGTACGAGCAGGCCCAGCAGCCCGGCGCTCAATAAGGCGATTGCCTGCCGCTGGCGCATGGGCTTCATGCGTGCAGCAGCTCGGAGACCAGCCAACTGCCAAAGGCAATGATCAACGCAGCCCAGATCAACAGCACCACGATCAGGCCGGTCAGCATTTTGGGCAAGCGCCCCTGGAACAGGTCTGCTTTGTCCAGCATCGCCTGCCAGAGCGGACGCGGTACCAGCCAAACCACCAGTGTCAAACCGATGGGCAGCAAGATCAGGTCATCGAGCCAGCCCAGCACAGGAATGAAGTCGGGAATAAGGTCAATCGGGCTCAGCGCATAGGCCAGCAAAGCGAAAGCCAGCAGCTTGGGCAGCAAAGGTGCAGCCGGCTCCTTGAGCATGAACCACAGCGCCGTCAGCTGCCGCAACAGGGAGGCTTTGCGCAAGCTGCCGATTGCTAACCATTTTCCCCAAGCGATCCTCATCCTGAGTCCTTTTTGTTCAAGATGCATTTTGCGCTTGAAGAACTCAAGCGGTGATGATCCAGCCCTCGAGTGGATCAACTACCGCGGGCAGACCATAGCGAGGATGACCTGCGGCATGCTGCTGCTGAGCCCAGGCTGCCTGCATCAGGCACAGCACGGCGTCCAGCGAATCGCCCGTGGCGTCATCAATCAAACGCTCACGCTGCGCATGCGTGAGTTTGAGCCGCAGACCCAGCCGTGTCTGGCCGTGTTCGAGCGCTGTCAGCATGTCTTTGCGTGCAATCAGTCGCTCGGGGGTTTGCAGCGCCTTGGCATCGTTTTTGTAGCTGCGGGGCGATGGGCCCAGCAACTCCCGCGCCAACAGACCGGGATAGCCCTCCAGGGCAGTGCGGGACGGGTCAGCCGATGGATGGCTCAGGCCCGGCAGTGAAATACATGCATCGATCAGTCTGGGCACACCGGCGTGCAGCATGTAAGCGACCGGGGGGTTGACCCATTTCATGGAGCTGCTGGAGCCGGCAGGCACATCGGTTGCGCGGTGGGCAAATTTACCGCCGGCCGGGCGGGCATTGCAAAAGGCGGCAAAGGTGTCGCGCACCTGCGCCCGGCTCAAGCTGGCGTAGTGCGCCATGCAGGCCTGCCACTCTAGCGGCCAGCCCAGTGTTTGCACCAACTCGCGTGGCAGACCGAAGGGAAAGTCAAAAGCGCAGATCCAGGTACGGTCCTGGCGCAGCCAGACTGAAAAATCATCGAGTGACTCTATTTTCTCGAGCCCTGCCAGTTGCACCCGCGCTTGCTGCAAAGTGCCGGTGGCAAACACAATGGGTTTGCGGCGGCTGGGGCTGCTGGAGAAATCGCAGCCAGCGATCAGGGTGTCCAAAGCGTCAGGAACGCCCGACGATAGAGGCGGTCGCCATCAACTCCTGCAGCAAAGCCAGCGAGACATTGCCGGAGACCGAATAGGGATCGAATTCAGGGCGCTCAGAGTACTTGAGCAAGATGGAGGTGTTGAGCTTGGCGATATTGACCAGCCCCATGGTCCAGCTGCCAAAACTACGCTCGCTGATTTCATCGTAGCTCAGCAAAACCACATCCTTATGCCGGGAATCACGCTGTATATGTCCGTAGAGTTCGTTGACGGCGCTGCGCCCGCCTTCAAGGGCTTGCAGAAAAATACCGCCGCCGTAACAAAGGATGCCGGTGATGCCAGAGGCCGGGTTATGGGTTCGCGACTGCGCCAGTATGGCGTCCGTGGCTTCTGTGTTGTGCGGCTCAACAGCGCGACTGGCATAAAGAAGTCTGACCAACATGATGAAAATCCTTGGAAGATAAAAGGTACAAAGCGCTGTCTGTGCGGGTCGGTCGAAGCGCAGCTGCTTCGACACTTGCTGGCAACTTGGTCCTTAGATTTTTTTGGGAATGAGTGCTAAAAATTCACGGCGCAAGTTAGGGTCTTTCAAAAACACGCCGCGCATGACCGAATTGATCATCTTGCTGTCGAGGTCTTTGACGCCGCGCCAACCCATGCAGTAGTGCGAAGCTTCCATCACAATGGCCAGCCCGTCGGGTTGTGTCTTGGACTGAATCAAATCAGCCAGTTGCACCACTGCTTCTTCCTGGATCTGCGGGCGACCCATGATCCACTCGGCCAGGCGCGCGTATTTGGACAGACCGATCACGTTGGTGTGCTCGTTGGGCATGACACCGATCCAGACCTGGCCGATGACCGGACAAAAATGATGTGAGCAGGCGCTACGCACCGTGATCGGGCCCACAATCATCAACTCATTGAGATGCTCCGCATTGGGGAACTCAGTGATGGGCGGCGCCTCGAGATAACGGCCCTTGAAAACCTCATTGAGGTACATCTTGGCAACCCGGCGTGCCGTGTTGTTGGTGTTGTGGTCTTGTTCGGTGTCGATCACCAAACTGTCGAGCACCCCTTGCATCTTGAGCTCGACTTCGTCGAGCAGCTTTTCGAGCTCGCCGGGCTCAATGAACGCTGAAATATTGTCGTTCGCATGAAAGCGCTTGCGTGACTGCACAAGGCGCTCCCTGATCTTGACTGAAACAGGGGTTCCTTCATCGTCTAAAGCGGGTGCAGCGATGGTTGTAGGGAGGCTTGATTTCATGTCCATGGCTGATATTAACAGTCTGTCAACTCTCTCGCTCAGTAGCGTTGACGCGTCACCAGCAGCGCCAGGCGCATCAAAGCATAGGCGGCCAGATCCAGCAAACGCTCGAACCACGGACGCCGGCTGTATTGGGCACTTTGCAGGCGTCTGCCGCCCTGCATGGCGCCCTCTAAGCGCTCGCGCAGCCCTTGTGCAAAGCTGTGGTCATCCATCACCATGTTGGCTTCCCGAGCGAGCAAAAGACTCAAAGGGTCCAGGTTGGACGAGCCCACTGTGGCCCATCGCCCGTCAACCACCGCCACTTTGGCGTGCAAAAAAGCTGCCGCGTACTCATGGATTTCAACGCCAGCCTCCAGCAAAGCGCCGTAGACCGGTCGAGCCGCGTGGTATTGCATAAAGTATTCGTACTTGCCTTGCAGCAAGAGCGTGACTTTGACGCCGCGCCGTGCCGCCTTGATGAGCGCGCGGCGCAGGCGCCCACCCGGCAAAAAATAGGCATTGGCAATCACAATGTCATGACGCGCCTGACCTATGGCTTTGCGGTAGGCCCGCTCGATGGTGTTGCGATGGCGCAAGTTGTCGCGCAGCAGCAGGCCTGCGCGCGCTGCCGGCAGACTTTGGCTGCGGCCGGCCTGCTGCGGTCGCCCAACCAAGGCTGCGGCGCGGCTGCGTGCCAGATGCGCCGCGCTGATGCGTCCGCCATAACCGGCTGCTTTGAAGGCTTCCCAAGCCTCACCCAAATGATGATGACGCGCACTGTAGCCCGCTTGCACACGCCACCACAAAAGTGCCACGGCTTCAGAAGCAGCCTCAGCCACCGGACCTTCAAGTACAACTGCAAAATCCAAACGGGGTGCGCTCAATTGACCGTAGTGCGGATCGTAAAAGTCATCAAGGATATTGATGCCGCCACAGAAAACCTGACGTCGGTCGACGACGCACAATTTACGGTGCAAGCGACGCCACTGCTCGGGCCACAAAAGGCTCAGGCCAGGCCAGCTGCGCGTCAAAGGCGAATAGACCTGCCAATGCAGGCCGGCTGCTGTGAACTGCGCCTGCCATTCAGGTTGCAGCTCGGCGGTACCGATACCGTCTACCAGCACTTGCACCGTCACACCGCGGCGGGCTGCACGAATCAAAGCTTGAGCCACTTGCGCGCCCGCACCATGGAAATCAAAAATATATGTTTCCAGCTGAATCCAATACTCGGCACGGTCCATCGCCGCAATCAGTGCGGGAAAGTACTCAGCACCGCCTTGCAGCAACAAGGGCGGGCGCGATCTGATCAATAAAGCGGAGGCGGGCATGTGCAGAGGGTGACACAAATTCCAGACAATGCCAAACAGCCGGCAAAGCACCCGGGTTTTCAGGCGCGAGTACTGAGAAACTGAGGCAGGTGCAAGATGGCTTCGGCGTTTGAAGCTGAAAAGCAAAGATCAGCCGCCGCCCGCCAATCCAGCCATTGCCAGGCGGTGTGCTCCAGCGGGCTCAAGCTGACAGGCTGCGCGCTCGGCACGCACAAGCCGAACACATGCTCCGTGTTGTGCGTCACACCTGAGGCGTAACGGTGGCGCCAGGCAGGGTAAATTTCATAGACATTGGCAATACCCCAATCCTGCAGGTCGGCAGGCTGAGCGCTCAAGCCGGTTTCTTCTTGCACCTCGCGCGCGGCGGTGTCGCGCAGGCTGGCGTCTTGAGGGTCCATAGAACCCGTGACGCTTTGCCAGAACTCCGCATGGTCGGCGCGCCGGATCAGCAGCACTTCACGCGCCGGCGTGTAGATGACCACCAGCACCGAGACCGGCAGCTTGGCAGCTTTCATACCGGCTCTGGCTGAGCTGGCACCGTCTAAACCGGCTCAGGCCGGCAGCGGGTTGCGCAGGCGGATGTGCAGCTCGCGCAACTGCTTTTCGTCCACCGGGCTTGGTGCGTGCGTGAGCAAGCACTGGGCGCGCTGGGTTTTGGGGAAAGCGATCACGTCGCGGATCGACTCTGCGCCCGTCATCATGGTGACGATGCGGTCCAGGCCGAAGGCCAAGCCGCCGTGCGGCGGCGCGCCGTATTGCAGCGCATCGAGCAGGAAGCCGAATTTTTCTTGCGCCTCTTCAGGTCCGATCTTGAGCGCAGTGAAGACCTTGCTTTGCACGTCAGCACGGTGAATCCGCACCGAGCCGCCGCCGAGTTCCCAACCGTTGAGCACCATGTCGTAAGCCTTGGCGATGCAGCGGCCCGGATCGGTGTCCATCCAATCTTCGTGGCCGTCTTTGGGGGCCGTGAACGGATGGTGCACGGCACTCCAGCGATTATTTTCTTCATCGTGCTCGAACATCGGAAAGTCCACCACCCACAGCGGCTTCCAGCCCTTGGTGAAAAGACCGGTTTTCTTGCCGAACTCGCTGTGACCGACCTTCAGACGCAGCGCGCCAATGCTGTCATTGACCACCTTGGCCTTGTCGGCGCCAAAGAAAATGATGTCGCCGTTTTGCGCGCCGCAGCGCGTCAGAATCTCCGCGATTGCTGCGTCATGCAGGTTCTTCACGATCGGGCTTTGCAGGCCATCGCGACCCTTGCTGACGTCGTTCACCTTGACCCAGGCCAGGCCCTTGGCGCCGTAAATCTTAACGAACTCGGTGTAGCCGTCAATCTCACCACGGCTCATCTCTGAGCCGCCCGGCACGCGCAGACCCACCACACGGCCACCCGGCGTGGTGGCCGGTGTGCTGAAAACCTTGAAATCCACGCTGGCCATGACATCGGTCAGCTCGGCGAACTCAAGGTTCACGCGCAAGTCGGGCTTGTCCGAGCCAAAGCGGTGCATGGCGTCGTGGTAGGCCATGACAGGAAACTCTCCCAGGTCGGTGGCCAGCACGGTCTTGAAGATGTTGCTGATCATGCCCTGGAACATGTCGCGGATGTCCTGCTCACCCATGAACGAGGTTTCAATATCAATCTGCGTGAATTCGGGCTGGCGGTCGGCGCGCAGGTCTTCGTCACGAAAGCATTTGGTGATCTGGTAGTAGCGGTCAAAGCCGGCGACCATCAGCAACTGCTTGAAGAGTTGCGGGCTTTGCGGCAGCGCAAAAAACTGGCCTTCATTGACTCGGCTGGGCACCAAATAATCGCGTGCACCTTCGGGCGTACTTTTGGTGAGCATCGGTGTTTCGATGTCGATGAAACCGTTGGCATCAAGAAACTTGCGCGTTTCCATGGCAACGCGGTAGCGCAGCATCAGGTTGTTTTGCATGTACGGGCGGCGCAAGTCCAGCACGCGGTGCGTCAGGCGCGTGGTTTCCGACAGGTTGTCATCGTCCAGCTGGAAGGGCGGCGTCACGCTGGGGTTGAGCACGGTGAGTTCGTGACACAGCACTTCAATCTTGCCGCTTTTGAGGTTGTCGTTGACAGTGCCCTCGGGGCGGGCACGCACCAGACCCTTGATCTGAACGCAGAACTCGTTGCGCACGCCTTCAGCAGTCTTGAACATATCAGCACGGTCCGGGTCACAAACCACCTGCACATAGCCTTCGCGGTCGCGCAGGTCAATGAAGATCACCCCGCCATGGTCACGGCGGCGATTCACCCAGCCGCACAAGCTGACCGTCTGGCCCATCAGGATGTCGGTGACCAGGCCGCAATAGTGGGAGCGCATTTGGGAGGCGATGGACATACGGGTTTACTTCTAGGTTAACAATTCAGGCGAAACGGGCGACGAAGCGTCCGGCCAAAAATCAGGACAGTTTTTTAGGGGGTGTTTTGCCTGGCGAGACCACGCCCATGGAAATCACATAGGTCAGTGCTTCATCAACGCTCATCTGAAGCTCAATGCAGTCGCTGGCTTTGAACATCACAAAGTAGCCGCCGGTCGGATTCGGCGTGGTGGGCACATACACGCTGAGGTAGCCAGTGCCCAGGTGGTTGACCACATCACCGCCCGGCGTGCCGGTCTGAAAGCCAATGGTCCATACGCCCTCACGCGGCCACTGCACCAGCACTGCTTTGCGAAATGCATTCCCATTTTCGGAGAACAAAGTGTCCGAAACCTGTTTGACGCTGGAGTAAATCGAACGAACGATGGGGATTCGGCCGAGCAGCGCATCCCACCAACTAACCAGCTTGCGGCCCAAGAAGTTACTTGCCACAGCCCCGATCAGCAGCACGATACCCAGAGCCAGCAAGACGCCAAAGCCCGGCACATGAAAACCGATCAAGTAGTCAGGATGCCATTGGCGTGGCAGTATTTGTAAAGTCTGGTCCAGCGTACCAACGATCCAGTCCAGCAACCAGACCGTGATGGCCAGTGGCACCAGCACCAGCAGGCCCGCCAGCAACCAGCGACGTACGGCGGCCATCACGCAGACTTTCCAGAAGTAAGCGCTGCGGGCGCAGCGGCAGGCGCGCTGGCAGGTGCAGCAGCGCTGGACGTTGACGCAGTGGCAGCCGGAGCGCCAGCGGTGGGTGCGCTAGCCGGGGCAGCGTCTGTTGTCGCTGGCGCCGAAGCGGCCGAATTGCCGCCCCGGAAATCTGTCGCATACCAGCCGGAGCCTTTGAGCTGAAAACCGGCGGCCGTCACTTGCTTTTTGAAGGCCGGCGCATTGCATTGGGGGCAATCATTCAAAGGGGCGTCCGACATTTTTTGTAAAACGTCCTTGGTATGCCCGCAGGACTCGCATTTGTAAGCGTAGATTGGCATATTTTGAGGGGTTTTAAATTGGGCAAATGCGCCTGAAAAAGGCGTCAGGATGCAAACCTTTAATTATAGGCGCAGGCTCCGGCTGCTTTCAATTTACTGGGCGGGCAGCAGCAAGACGGCCAGCGCCCCCAACAAAAACCCTATACCGACGTAAAGCAGGCCGCGCAACAGCTTGTTGGTTCGTTTTTGCTCCTCCAGCAGTTCGCTGAGTTCACTGCGCTGGCCAGAGACCTGTTGCTTGAGCAGCTGGTGCAAAAGTCGTGGCAAAGTCGGCAGCAGTTTGGCGTAGCTGGGCGCTTCGGCCTTGAGCTGGGCCAGCAGCTTTTCAGGCCCGATTTGCTCCAGCATCCATTTTTCAAGAAACGGCTTAGCCGTGCTCCACAAGTCGAGCTCCGGGTCGAGTTCGCGGCCCAGGCCCTCAACGTTCAGCAGCGTTTTTTGCAGCAGCACCAGTTGCGGCTGGACTTCCACATCAAAGCGCCGCGAGGTCTGGAACAGCCGCAACAGCACCATGCCGAGCGAGATTTCTTTGAGCGGACGGTCAAAGTAGGGCTCGCAGCAGGCTCGTATGGCCGACTCGAGCTCGTCCACACGCGTTCGCGCCGGCACCCAACCCGACTCGATATGAAGCTCGGCCACGCGCTTATAGTCGCGCCTGAAAAAAGCCGAAAAGTTTTGCGCCAGGTATTCCTTATCGACCTCCGTGAGCGTTCCGACGATGCCGAAATCCAGCGAGATGTATCGCCCGAAAGTGGCCGGATCCAGGCTGACCTGAATATTGCCCGGGTGCATGTCGGCGTGAAAAAACCCATCACGAAAAACCTGGGTGAAAAAAATTGTCACGCCGTCTCGGGCCAGCTTGGGTATGTCCACGCCGGCATCGCGCAGTCGCTGCACCTGGCTGATGGGCACGCCCTTCATGCGCTGCATCACCATCACATCGGTCATGCAGAAGTCCCAGACCATCTCCGGTATCAACACCAGATCCAAGCCCTGCATGTTGCGCCGCAACTGGGCTGCGTTACCGGCTTCTCGCAACAAGTCCAACTCATCATGCAAATAGGTGTCGAATTCGGCCACCACTTCGCGCGGTTTGAGCCGCTTGCCGTCGGCAGACAAGCGCTCGACCCAGCTGGCCATCATGTGCATCAAGGCCAGGTCTTTTTCAATGGCCGGCAGCATGTTGGGCCGCAAAACTTTGACGGCGACTTCACGCCCGCCGGGCAACACCGCAAAGTGCACCTGGGCAATGGAGGCACTGGCCACCGGCGTTTGTTCAAAACTGGCAAAAATACTGTCCAGAGGCCGGCCGAAAGCGCGCTCGATGATGGCGACCGCCACAGCCGATTCAAACGGCGGCACGCGGTCTTGCAGGCTTGCCAGTTCATTGGCGATATCCAGGGGCAGCAGATCGCGCCGCGTGGACATGACCTGGCCGAACTTCACAAAAATAGGACCTAGTCTTTCCAGCGCCATGCGCAGTCGCTCACCGCGCGGCGCGTTCAGATTGCGACCGAGGCAGACGATGCGCTTTAAAAGACGTATCCAGGGGTTTTGGAAACTCGAGAGCACCAGCTCATCAAGACCAAAGCGGAGCACAGTCCAGACGATAAAAAACCCGCGAAACAACCGGCTCATGTGCCCGCCTGCAGGTCTTTGGGGGCTGCGCCAAATGACGGCTTGGGCGCTTGCGCCAGAAAAGCACGCAGCCTTGCCAGTAAACGCTGACCGGCATCAACCATGGCATGCGCAGGCACATCACCGAACAGGCGGGACAGATCTTCCTCGATATCCCAACGCAGGTTGTCAGCCAACCAGCCCAGCTCGGCTGCCAGCATCACGTCCCCCTCAATTTTCACCGCCGGTGCTTTGCCTTGCAGCACCGACTGGGCCAGAGTCCAAGGGGCTTGCTCTACGATGATCAACTTCAGATCTGCTGGCATACCGGCCGGGGCCAGGTCGGTCAGTCCGGCGGGGGTGATCAGCAAATCCAAGGAGAAGCCAGCCCATTGAGCGCGCACGACGCTGCCTTTTTTTCGGGCCAACCGGCTCTGGGCTTCTTTTTCCTGCATCAACACATGGTTGAGCAGCAGCACCAGCCGCTGCTGTCCCTCAGCCACCAGCCAGGGCGGCGCTTGAATTTGCTTGACGAAAGATTCCAGAAAAGAAAAAGGGGACGATGTATTCATACGTCCCCGATTTTGACGGATAAATGCCGCGCCGACCGATTGGCCAGCGCGCAAACCTTAAATCATTGCAAGGCCTGTACGCCCGCCACCAGCCAGCCACCGGCACCGTTACGCGGCTTGGTCATGTTCCAGACTTCGCGGAAAGGGCTTGGACCGGCCGAAACGTCTTCGCTGATCATTCCGGAGAATTCAACGCTGGCCATGTAGACCGTGTCCGTCTCTTCGATTCCCAGCAACTGGGCGTCAAGACGCAAGACATCGGTCTTATTGACTACGCCGCCGGTGTGCGACTCACGTTCAGCCAACTGGGTTTTGATCTGATCAAGCATTTCATCGGTCATCATCTCGCGCAATGCGCTGATGTCTGAACGATCCCAAGCGCCTTGCAGCGTCACAAAATTGGTTTTGCATGCGGCCAAAAAACCCACCGAGTCAAAGCCGGCAGGAACGCCCCAAGTCTGTGCGCCAAGCAAAGCTGACCCGATCATGGAGCCGCCTTGAGATGCAGCGCCACTAGCAGCCGGTGAAGCTTCGAAGGCAGTGCTTGCACTTTCCCAAGGACGGGCCGAGGCGTCGTTACCGACATTGGCAGGGCTGTAGGCGGGGGCAGGCGTTGCACCGGCGCCCTGGAAAGCGAAGGGTGATTCTGAGGCCTGGCCGGCGCCTTCACGGCGGGACTTCAGGTAACGCAAGACGAAACCGACCACCAACATGATGGCCAAGGCCGCCAGGGCAAAGGTCATGAATTGGGCCATGCCTTCGCCAAAACCCAGGGATGAAGCCAACCAGGCCAAGCCAAGACCGGCGGCCAAACCGCCCAGCATGGCACCCCAAGGTCGCTTGGGTGCAGCGGCAGCGGGTGCGGCAGCAGGTGTTGCGGGCTTGGCTGCAGCAGGTGCGGCCTCGCGCTGAGTGACATTGGACGACTGCTTGCCGACCGACTTGCCACCACCCATGCGCTTGGCCTCAGCGTCTGCGCCAGTGAAAACCAAGGCCACAGTGAGTGCGACCAAAGACAGGGTTGACCAGATTTTCATAATGTCTCCTTTGTATCGATTTTTGACTATTTCAGAAATTCCACCAAAAGAAATCGTCAAATTCGATCCATCCTTTGGCAATCAACACTTAATTGCAACATGTAAGGCCACCATACCGCCAGAAAGGTTGTGATAGTCCACATGACCAAAACCCCCTTTATGCATCATGGTCTTCAGTGCGTCCTGGTCCGGGTGCATGCGGATGGACTCCGCCAGGTAGCGGTAACTGGCATCGTCATTGGCCACCCATTTGCCCAAAAGTGGCAGCACTTTGAAGGAGTACCAGTCATAAGCCTTCTCCAGCGGCTTGGCAACTTTGGAAAACTCCAACACCAGCAATTTACCCATGGGCTTGAGGACGCGGTGCATTTCCTGCAAGGCCACATCCTTGTGGGTCATGTTGCGCAGGCCGAAAGCAACGGTCACCAGGTCAAAACTGGCATCGGGAAAAGGTAATTTTTCGGCATCGCAGACCAAGGTGGGCAAAGCCACCCCGGCATCTAGCAAACGGTTGCGCCCCTCGCTGAGCATGGCGGCATTGATGTCGGTGTGCACCACCCGCCCGCTGGCGCCGACCTGCGGGGCAAAAGCCAGCGCCAAATCGCCCGTTCCGCCGGCGATATCGAGCACCGACTGGCCCTCGCGCACATCGGCCACTTTGACTGTGTAGGCCTTCCAAACGCGGTGCAAGCCAGCGGACATCAGGTCGTTCATGACGTCGTATTTGGACGCCACCGAGTCAAAAACACCACGCACACGGCGGGCTTTTTCCTGCTCTTCGACGGATTCAAATCCGAAATGGGTCTGGCTCATGTACTCAATGCCCCGCTTAAAGTGGTGTAGCCGAAAAAATGAGTTTCATCGCCGTGGCCTCAATGACTGGCGCAAGCCGAGCCGCCGCCGGCGCTCATGGGGGCATCACGCTCGACGCCTGCCGCCTGCAAACGGGCCAGGTAATCAGCCCACAAACGGTCTTGCTCGGAGCCGAGAAAGTACAGGTAGTCCCAGGAAAACAGGCCGCTGTCATGACCGTCTGAAAACACCGGCTTGACGGCGTAATTGCCGACAGGCTCAAGTTCGAGCAGCGTGACCTCGCGCTTGCCGGTTTGCAGCACTTCCTGGCCGGGCCCGTGGCCCTGCACCTCTGCGGAGGGCGAGTACACGCGCATCAGCTCGAAGGGGATGTGAAAGTCCGAGCCGTCGGAGAACCCCACCTGCAGCTGCCGCGACTGGCTGTGCACCGTGATGGCCGAGGGTGTAGGCGCACCTGCTTGTAGTCCTGCCATGGTGATTCTTTCAGTGAGTTAAACCAGCACGCGCTCGATGCCGCCGTGATTCGCCGCCTCGACATAGGCCGGCATCCAGTCCTTGCCCAGAATCTGGTTGGCCATCTCGACGACGATGTAGTCGGCTTCAAGCAGGCCGTTGTTGAGGTCATCACCGAAGCGCGACAGTCCCTGCAGGCAGCTCGGGCAGCTGGTCAGAATCTTCACGTTGCCCTGGGCCGCCACAGCACCGCTGGCACGCAAGGCCGCCTCGCCTTTTTGCAGCTCTTCTTCCTTGCGATAACGGATCTGCGTGGAGATGTCGGGACGCGTCACGCCCAGCGTGCCGGACTCGCCGCAGCAGCGCTCGTTTTTGAGCACGTTGTCACCCAACAGCGCTTTCACGGTTTTCATGGGTTCCTGCAGCTTCATGGGGCTGTGGCAAGGGTCGTGGTACAGATAACCTTGGCCGGGGGAGTCGGTGCGCAGGGTGATATTTTTCTCGAGCAGGTATTCGTGGATGTCGATGATGCGGCAGCCGGGGAATATTTTGTCAAACTCGTAACCTTGCAGTTGGTCATAGCAGGTACCGCAACTCACCACCACGGTCTTGATGTCCAGGTAGTTGAGCGTGTTGGCGACGCGGTGAAACAGCACCCGGTTGTCGGTGATGATTTTGTCGGCCTTGTCGAACTGGCCGCTGCCGCGCTGTGGATAACCGCAGCACAAATAGCCGGGCGGTAGTACGGTTTGCACACCGGCATGCCAGAGCATGGCCTGAGTGGCAAGCCCCACCTGCGAGAACAAACGCTCCGAACCGCAACCGGGGAAGTAAAACACCGCTTCTGTTTCAGCCGTTGTGCGCTTGGGGTCGCGGATGATGGGGACGTAGTCCTTGTCTTCAATGTCCAGCAAGGCACGGGCGGATTTTTTGGGCAGGCCGCCGGGCATCTTTTTATTGATGAAGTGAATCACCTGCTCTTTGACCGGCGCCTTGCCCACGCTGGCCGGTGGCTTGGCCGTCTGATTGCGGGCAAAGGTGCGCAGCAGGTCATTGGCCAGCCGCTGAGCCTTGAAGCCGACATCAACCATGGCACTGCGCATGAACTTGATGGTTTGCGGATTGGTCGCGTTCAAGAAGAACATGGCCGCCGCGTTGCCGGGCCGGAATGACTTCTGGCCCATTTTGCGCAAGAGGTTGCGCATGTTCATCGACACCTCGCCAAAGTCGATATTGACGGGGCAAGGCGTCAGGCACTTGTGGCAAACGGTGCAGTGGTCGGCCACATCTTCAAACTCTTCCCAGTGCTTGATAGAGATGCCGCGGCGGGTTTGCTCCTCGTACAAAAATGCCTCGATCAGCAGGGAAGTCGCCAGGATTTTGTTGCGCGGGCTGTAAAGCAAGTTGGCGCGCGGCACATGGGTGGCGCACACCGGTTTGCACTTGCCGCAGCGCAGGCAATCCTTGATGCTGTTGGCAATGTCGCCAATGTCTGACTGCTGCATGATCAAAGATTCATGACCCATCAGCCCGAAGCTGGGGGTGTAAGCGTTGGTCAAATCAGCCGGGAATGCGGCGTCGCGCAGCAGCTTGCCCTTGTTGAAACGACCCTCGGGGTCGACACGCTGCTTGTAGTCGGTGAACGGCTGCAGTTCGGCTTCGGTCAAAAAGTCGAGCTTGGTGATACCGATGCCGTGCTCACCCGAGATGACGCCGTCAAGCGAGCGCGCCAGCACCATGATGCGGGCCACGGCACGGTGCGCTGTCTGCAACATGTCGTAGTTGTCGCTGTTAACGGGAAGGTTGGTGTGTACATTGCCATCCCCGGCGTGCATGTGCAGCGCGATCCAGACGCGGCCTTTGAGCACCCGGGCATGTATGGCGGTGCACTCATCCAGGATGGGTTGGAACGCCGCGCCATTGAAAACTGCTTGCAGCGGCATGCGCAGCTGCGTTTTCCAGCTGGCGCGCAAGGAGTGGTCTTGCAGTTGTGCAAACAAGGGCTCGACCTGCTCGAGCCAACCGCGCCACAAGTTGCGGACTTCCCGCACCAGGCTCAGCGCCTGCGACACGCGGTCTTCGAGCAACTCAGCCGAAGGAATTTCATTGGCGTCGTCTGACTTGCCCAGAGGCAACTGGCCTTGGGTGAAAAAAGCCTCGAGCGCATCGCACAGCTCGAGTTTGTTGGCCAAGCTGAGTTCGATATTGATGCGCTCAATGCCATCCGAATATTCGGCCAGACGCGGCAACGGAATCACCACGTCTTCATTGATCTTGAAAGCATTCGTGTGGCGCGAAATAGCTGCCGTGCGTTTGCGGTCCAACCAGAATTTTTTGCGTGCGTCAGCGCTGATTGCAATGAAACCCTCGCCGGCACGCGAGTTGGCGATGCGTACCACTTCGGACGTAGCACGCGCTACCACATCAGCGTCTTCACCGGCAATGTCACCCACCAGCACCATCTTGGGCAGGCCGCCACGCTTGGACTTGGTGGCGTAACCAACCGCCTTGAGGTAGCGGTCGTCCAGGTGTTCAAAACCGGCCAGGATGGCACCGCCGCGCTTTTGTTCGGCGAACATGAAGTCTTTGATCTCGACGATGCTGGGCACTGCGTCCTTGGCGTTGCCAAAAAACTCGAGGCAGACCGTGCGCGTGTGCGCCGGCATTTTGTGCACGATCCAGCGGGCGCTGGTGATCAGGCCGTCGCAGCCTTCTTTCTGGATACCGGGCAAGCCACTGAGGAATTTATCAGTGACGTCTTTGCCCAGACCTTCTTTGCGAAAAGTCTTGCCCGGGATGTCCAAGCGCTCGGTACGGATCGGCGTCTTGCCATCGGCTTCAAAGTAATTGAGCTCGAAGCTGGCCATCTCGATATCGTGAATCTTGCCCAGGTTGTGGTTCAGGCGAACCACTTCCAGCCATTGCGCGTCGGGCGTGACCATGCGCCATGACGCCAGATTGTCCAGCGCCGTGCCCCAGAGAACCGCTTTTTTACCGCCGGCGTTCATGGCGATGTTGCCGCCTATGCAAGAGGCTTCGGCCGAGGTTGGGTCGACCGCAAAAACAAAACCAGCCCGGTCGGCCATGTCGGCCACGCGCTGCGTGACCACACCGGCTTCGGTCCAGATGGTGGCGACCGGCTCAGCCAGGCCGGGCAGCATGACCTTTTGCACCTCGGTCATGGCTTCGAGTTTTTCAGTGTTGATCACCGCCGACTTCCAGGTCAGGGGAATGGCGCCGCCGGTGTAACCTGTGCCGCCGCCACGTGGCACTATCGTCAGACCCAATTCAATGCAGGCCTTGACCATGCCGGCCATTTCGACTTCGGTGTCAGGTGTCAGCACTACAAACGGGTACTCGACGCGCCAGTCTGTCGCATCGGTCACATGCGACACCCGGGACAGACCGTCAAATTTAATATTGTCTTTTTGCGTGCACTTGCCGAGCTTTCGCTCTGTCTTGCGACGCAGCTCTGTCATGGCCTGAAAAGAGACAGAAAACCGCTCTACCGCCGCCCTCGCCAAAACCAGCAACTCGCCCACGATGAGGTCGCGATCGGCATGCGTGTCGGGCGTGCGGCGCTTTTCGACTTCACCGAGTCGGTGTTCCAAGGCCTCGACCAGCAACTTGCGCCGCTTGGGGTTGTCCAGCAGGTCGTCTTGCAGGTAGGGATTGCGCTGCACCACCCAAATATCGCCCAGCACTTCGTAGAGCATGCGCGCTGAGCGGCCGGTGCGACGCTCGCCGCGCAGTTCGTTGAGCAGCGCCCAAGCCCTGTCACCCAGCAGTCGAATCACGACTTCGCGGTCAGAAAAAGAGGTGTAGTTGTAAGGAATCTCGCGGATTCGGGCCTGGCCTGCAGCATCGCCCAGCGCAAGACCGGCAGCGTCGCCGGCGATGGCTTGAAATTCGTCTAGGGTAGTGAGAGCGTTCATCTTGAAAAATAGACTGCCAAGGTGGGAGAGCCGCCCTGAGGACCAATTTTACCGCAGCACCAACGCCAGCCCGGGGTTAGCAACCGGGTGACCTCATGGAAGTCGCGGTTGTTGCCCTTAGCTCAAGGCTGGTGCAAACTACCAGTAGCACCAGACTATCTCCCACAGAGTTCGGCTCGCCGACATACCGCTGTACGACAAACCCTCTTTTTGCCATGAAAACCCCCATGCTTCCGGTCTGGCCCTACCCACGCTGGGTCGCGCATCGCGGCGCCGGCAAGCTGGCACCTGAAAACACCCTGGCAGCGTTTCGACTCGGCGCCCGCTATGGTTACCGGATGTTTGAGTGCGACATCAAACTGAGCGCGGATGAAGTGCCTTTTTTGCTGCACGACGCCACACTGGAGCGCACCACCAACGGCCAGGGCATCGCCGGGCAGTTGAGCTGGGCCGAACTCTCGCGCCTGGACGCCGGCAGCTGGCACTCGCGCGCCTATGCGGGCGAGCCGATCGCCAGCTTGGACGCCGTGGCGCGTTATTGCCTGGGCAATGGTTTTGCGCTGAACATCGAGATCAAGCCAACGCCAGGCGCCGAGTCGCAGACCGGCGCGCTGGTGGCCGATGCGGCGGCGCGGCTGTGGGCGAACGCCCCGGCCGCGGCCATGGCGCCGCTGCTGACCTCTTTCAGCCCCGATGCACTGGAGGCTGCGCAATCAGCGCAGCCGCAGTTTCCGCGCGGCCTGCTGCTAGAGCAGCTCTGGACCGGCTGGCTGGAAACAGCTTTGAGGCTGGGCTGCGTGGCGGTGGTGTGCAACCAGGCGCTGTGGGATGAATCTAGCGTGCGCCAGGCGCGCAGTGCGGGCCTGCGGATGTCGAGCTACACCGTCAATGACGAATGGGCGGCAGAGCGCCTGCTGGCGCTGGGTACCGACGCCATCATCACCGACCGGGTCGATTTGTTTTCTGCGTCGCGCTGAGCACGCACGAAGGGTTTCAGGCGCGCCAAGCGCGCATCAGCAACCATTGGGAGATGGCTGCACTCAAGGCCATCGCGGTGTATGTCAGCAGTTTGCCGTCCTGCGAAAAAAACACCAATCCTGCCACCAATACCAAAACATTGACCAGCGCCACGATCACAAACTGCCGGCGCCAGCCCATGCGCCCGGACCTCGCAGCGCTGCGCCCCCCAGGCCAGCGCCGGGCTGCCAGCACCACACACAAAGCCACAAAAAGCGCAGGTGCAATGAAGTTCAAAAAATGGTTTATCAGCAGGTAGGCTGTCATAGTCAATGGCGGGTAGCGCCGCAACAGTGGGGCGATTGGAAATCTGCTTATCTACAGTTTAAGCGCTCAATAAGGCGCTAATCGGCAAGCCCCAAGGGCGGCAGCGCCAAAAATTTATAATCTCGGCATGTCAGTCTGGGCCCTAGGTTTAAACCATCACACAGCGCCGCTGGACTTGCGGGGTCGTTTTGCTTTTGCGCTCGATCAGATCGAACCCACGCTCAAGGGCTTGCGCGCGTCCCTGGCGCGTCAGCCTGAAGCGACTTTGCTGTCCACCTGCAACCGCACCGAGATTTACTGTGCAGGCGAGCATGCCGACCTGGACAGCACGCTGGATTGGCTGGCCCATAACGGCGGCGTCTCGCCAGACCTGCTGCGCTCGCACAGCTATGCACTGCACAACGACGACGCCGCACGCCACGCTTTTCGCGTGGCCAGCGGGCTGGACTCCATGGTGCTGGGCGAGCCGCAAATACTGGGTCAAATGAAAGACGCTGTGCGCGCAGCAGAAGATGCCGGCACCATTGGCACCACGCTGCAGCAGTTGTTTCAGCGCTCATTTTCTGTGGCCAAGGACGTGCGCAGCAACACCGATGTTGGCGCCCACAGCATCAGCATGGCGGCGGCCTCGGTGCGCCTGGCCGGTCAACTCTTTGAGAACCTGGCGGACATCCGGGTCTTGTTTGTCGGTGCCGGTGAAATGATTGAGCTGGCGGCCACCCATTTCGCTGCAAAAAACCCGAAGTCCTTGGCGATTGCCAACCGCACGCTGGAGCGCGGCGAAAAACTGGCCGGTCGTTTTGGCGCTGAAGTACTGCGACTGAGCGATTTGCCACAGCGCCTGCATGAATTTGACGCTGTGATCAGTTGCACTGCCAGCAGCTTGCCTATCATCGGCTTGGGCGCGGTGGAACGCGCGCTCAAGCAGCGCAAGCGCCGGCCCATGTTCATGGTCGATCTGGCGGTACCCCGTGACATCGAACCCGAAGTGCAAGCGCTCCAAGACATTTTTCTCTACACCGTAGACGATCTGGCCAAGGTGGTGCAGACCGGCAAGGACCAACGCAAGGCGGCGGTGGCACAGGCCGAGGTGATCATTGACGCTGGCGTACAAAACTTCATGCACTGGCTTAACCAGCGTGGCACGGTGCCATTGATCCAACAACTCAATGCGCAGGCAGATGAGTGGCGCAGCCTGGAGATCAGCCGCGCCAGAAAAATGCTGCTCAAAGGCGAGCCGGTGGAAGCCGTGCTTGAAGCCCTGTCACGCGGGCTCACCCAGAAAATGCTGCACGGCGCGATGGCCGAGTTGCACGCCTGTGACGCACAAACGCGCGACAGCACGGCCCAGGTGGTCAGCCGACTTTTCCTGCGCGGCAATCCGCCCAAAGACGGCAACAGCCTTTAGCGGTGACCGCCGCAGCGGCCCGTGCGCCCCGACTTGAAAGCGGGGCGTCCCATTTCGCTTTGCAATGCATGCGCACCCCGGTCAATTTCTTGCACAACTCATTCCGATGAAACCTTTTTTACGTCAAACCCTGGACCGCCAACTTCTTCGCCTGCAGGAACTGGACGCCTTGCTGTCGGCGAGCGACGTGGTCAGCGATATGGGCCGGTTTCGCAGCCTGACCCGCGAACACGCAGAAGCCAGCCTGATCACCGCGCAGTACCAGCGCTTGACTCAGCGTGAGACAGAGCTGGCTGAAGCCCAGACTTTGCTCAGCGATGCAGGCAGCGATACAGACATGTCAGCGATGGCCGAGGACGAAATCACTGCGGCCAAAGCCGACATCAGCCGGCTTGACGAGGCGCTGCAAAGAATGCTGATACCCAAAGACCCGGACGACGCCAGGCCGGCTTTTCTGGAGCTGCGCGCCGGTGCCGGCGGTGACGAATCTGCGCTGTTTGCTGCCGACCTGTTTCGCATGTACACGCGTTACGCCGAGCGTTGCGGCTGGCGCTGCGAAATCATCAGCGAGTCGCCCTCTGAGCTGGGCGGCTACAAGGAGGTGGTGCTGCGTATCGAAGGGGCAGCTGACGCGCTGGGCATGGGCGTTTACGGCCGGCTGCGCTTTGAGTCGGGCGGCCACCGGGTGCAGCGCGTGCCGGCCACCGAGACCCAGGGCCGCATCCACACCAGCGCCTGCACCGTCGCCGTGCTGCCGGAGCCGGACGAAGCGGTGGCCATCCAGATCAACCCCGCCGACCTGCGCATAGACACCTACCGCGCCAGCGGCGCCGGTGGCCAACACATCAACAAGACCGATTCGGCAGTGCGTATCACTCACTTGCCTACGGGCATCGTGGCCGAATGCCAGGACGGACGCAGCCAGCACGGCAACAAAGCGCAAGCGCTAAAAGTGCTGACAGCGCGCATCCAAGAAAAAGACCGCTCTGAGCGGGCGGCCAAAGACGCCGCCATGCGCAAAGGCCTGATCGGCAGCGGAGACCGCAGCGACCGCATCCGCACCTACAACTTTCCGCAGGGCCGGCTCACCGACCACCGCATCAACCTCACTTTGTACAAACTGGGGGCCATCATGGAAGGCGACATGGACGATGTGATCACCGCCTTGCAAGTCGAACGCGGCGCCGAACTGCTGGCCGAACTGGAAAACCGCCATGGCTGAGCATGCTGGCGGCTCAAGCGCCAGCATGGCGCGGGCCCTGGCCGGCGCCTGCAGTGCCGGCATCGACAGGCTCGATGCTCAGCTCTTGCTGCTGCATGCGCTGGACAAATCGGCAGCCGAGCGGGCCTGGCTGGTGGCGCACGACCAGGACGCCCTGCCCGCTGTAGCTGCAGCGCGCTTTACTGCACTCTGCGCGCGACGGGCACAAGGCGAACCGCTGGCCTACCTGCTCGGGCGACAGGAATTTTTCGGCTTGACACTGGCGGTCGATGCACGGGTGCTGATTCCCCGGCCGGACACCGAAACCCTGGTGAACTGGGCACTGACACTGCTGCCGGTGGCGCCAAGCTCGGCCAAGGTGCTGGACCTGGGCACAGGCAGCGGCGCGGTAGCGCTGGCGCTCAAACATGCCCGCCCGCATAGCGCGGTGCTGGCCATTGATGCCTGCGAGCAAGCCTTGTGCGTAGCGCGCGCAAACGCGCTTTCGCTGGGCCTGGAGGTGACGATGACGAGCAGCTGCTGGTTGGAGAGCGTCAGCGGCGTGTTTGACCTGATTGTCAGCAACCCGCCTTATGTTCGCGAGGGCGACCCGCACCTTGCCGCCTTGGGCCATGAGCCCTTGCAGGCGCTCACCGCCGGGGCAGATGGGCTTGATGACTTGCGCCAGATCATTGCGCAAGCGCCAGCGCACCTGGCCGACGGTGGCTGGCTGCTGCTGGAGCACGGCTACGACCAGGCTGATGCCGTGAGTCTGCTGCTGCGCGAAGGCGGCTTTGAAGCCGTCAGCAGCCGCCCCGATCTGGCTGGCATTTTGCGCTGCACAGGGGGGCGTTGGCCGGCCGGCGGCATGGGCACTGAAAGAGCCGGATAATCCGGCCAATGGCATCCGGTTTGCGCGCCAGTCCAAATCTGAATCAAGGAGCAATGAATATGAGCGATACCCAGCAACGCATCGACGACATCGTCAAATCCAGTGACGTGGTTCTTTTCATGAAAGGAACCGCCCAGTTCCCTATGTGCGGCTTTTCAGGCCGTGCAATTCAGGTGCTCAAAGCCTGTGGCGTCACCAAGCCGGCAACGGTCAACGTGCTGGAAGACGAAGAAATTCGCAACGGCATCAAGGAATACAGCAACTGGCCGACGATTCCCCAGCTCTACATCAAAGGTGAGTTCAT
>JBILIK010000101.1:0-3017 GCA_044350025.1 Polaromonas sp.
ACTGGCGCTTGAATCCGCTGTCCTGGTGAATGCCTTTGAGACCGAGCTCGGTGATGCGCTTGGCCACCGGCTCTTCGACCTGGCGCTTGAGCCAGACAAAGCTCTTGTCTTCATTGCCCAGCTTGTTACTCAGCTCTGTGAAAGGGATCTCCAGCAGCTGCGCCAGCTCTTTGAGCTGCGCCGGCGTGGCATTGACATCTTCGGGAATCGCCCAGATGCTGGCTGCCGGAATGTTGGAAGCCAGAATCAAACCATTGCGGTCCATGATGCGACCGCGGCTGGCTGGAAGCTCCAGCGTGCGTACAAAACGCACCTCACCCTGGCGCTGAAAAAATGCATTGCCGAAAATCTGCACATGCGCCGCCCGGGCAGCCAGCACCGCAAACCCCAGCGCAATAGCGGCCACGATGAACTTGCTGCGCCATACCGGCGTTTTGCTGGCCAGCAGGGGACTGGAGCTGTAACGTACGCTGCGGCTCATGGTTTAGCTGGTGCAGGTACCGCTGCCGCATCACGCAAGGCCACATACTGGGTGATCGCCGGTGTGGCCGGCTGCATCTGCAATTTTTCTTTGGCCAGTTTGTCCACCCGCATGGGCGTGGCCTGCGCGCGTTTTTCGGCCAGCGCACTTTCGCTGTCCATCTCCAGCTTGCGCATTTGCAAAGCCGCTTTTTCAAGCTCCACAAACAAGCGGCGCGATTCGTACTGGATGTGCACCAGGTACAGCGCGCTCAACACCACCGCCACCAGCAGCAACACATTGACGCGGATCATGCAGGCACTCCGGTGCGCTCGGCCAGG
This sequence comes from Polaromonas sp., assembly GCA_044350025.1. Lineage (GTDB taxonomy): Bacteria > Pseudomonadota > Gammaproteobacteria > Burkholderiales > Burkholderiaceae_C > Polaromonas. Next base: position 802 of record JBILIK010000101.1, read on the forward strand.
CGCATCACAGCACTGCGCGAGCGTGGGTTGTCGGCAATTTCAGAATTGGATGGTTTGATGCGACCCAAGGCATTCAGGTGCATGGCTTTGGGTGCGGCAAAAGGGGCGCGGCGATCGAACACCTCGCGCGAATGTTCGGCGATAAATTGCTTGACGATGCGGTCTTCCAAAGAATGAAAACTTATGACCACCAGCCGACCTCCGGTTTGAAGTACCTTAAGTGAAGCACTCAGCGCCTGTTGCAATTCTTCAAGCTCGGCGTTGATGAAAATCCGAAAAGCCTGAAATGTGCGCGTTGCAGGGTCCTTACCCGGCTCGCGGGTTTTGACCGCGCCAGCCACGACCTCGGCCAGTTCAGCGGTGCTTCCAAGAGGGCCCCGCTCCTGCCGCCGACGATCAATCGCCTTTGCAATCTGCCCAGCAAACCGTTCTTCGCCATAGTCACGAATGACCTCCGTCATGCTTTCGATAGATGCGTCGGCCAGCCACTGGGCCACACTCTGGCCGCGCGTGGTGTCCATGCGCATGTCCAGCGGGCCATTGCCGCGAAATGAAAATCCGCGCGCCGCGTTGTCGATCTGCGGCGAGCTCACACCCAGGTCCATCAATATGCCTGCGGCGCTGCCGGCAGGCAGTTGCGCCATGTGACTGAAGCCCTCGTGGCGAATCGCAAAACGTGCGTCGGCAATGCTGGCAGCCTCGGCCACTGCATCGAGGTCTTTGTCGAAGGCTGTCAGCCGGCCCTGCGCCGAGAGCTGCGACAGGATCAGCCGCGAGTGACCGCCACGACCGAAAGTCGCGTCGATGTAATGCCCGTCGGGGTTGAGATGCAGTGCCTGGACTGCTTCGTTCAACAAGACGGTGCGGTGTGTCCATGTGTCAGGCACCGTCATCAATCAGAACGAAAAGTCCTTGAAGACGTCCGGCATTTCGCCCTTCATCTGCTCGGCTTCGTGGGCCGCATAGGTGGCGGCATCCCACAATTCAAAATAACCGCCCATGCCGAGCAGCACCGTGTCTTTGCTGATGCCGGCAGACGCACGCAACTCCGGCGAGACCAGCACGCGGCCGGTGGCATCGAGTTCGGCGTCCATGGCGTTGCCCAGAAAAATGCGTTTCCACCACTGCGCCTGCATGGGCAGCGAGGCTATGCGCTCACGGAATTTTTCCCACTCGTTGCGGGGAAAAATCATCAAGCAGCCATGCGGATGCTTGGTGATGGTGATCTGACTGGCCGCGGTGGCACTGAGCACATCGCGATGCCGTGTCGGCACCGACAAGCGACCCTTGGCATCGAGAGCAATGGAAGAAGCACCTTGAAACACGGATTCAGACCTTTGAAAACACTTTTAACCACAAAAATGCACTTTTCCCCACTTTAGCAGGAATATCTGCCGATGCAAATGCCTTTAGGTAGTTTTTTTCAATGAAATCAATGACTTAGAGCGATCTTCCAGACAATTTATAAAATAAAGTTGTTCAAAATTAAGCACTTAGCGCAGGCTGTGAAAGTGCTTTCTCAGGGTGATCGCATCAACCTAGGTGAGCCGGCCCAAATGCACCAACAAGCGCCGCTCAGTCAATGGCGTGCAAACACAGCGCCATGCCGCGAGTAAACGCATGACCGGGCAAGCAAGGGATGGGGGCGAAAAAGCCGCGCTATGAGGACGCAGTCACGGCAAGACCGCCGCGCAGCGACAGGAAAGACAAGTGCGTAGGGGATCGTGACAGATACCCCGCGGAGCGCCATGCGCCCGCTCAGCGCACGGGCTCAAAGCTCAAAGCTCAGTCACCAAACATTTTTTGCTTGAGCTCGCGGCGTTGCTGAGCCTCCAGGGACAAGCTGGCGGTGGGCCGGGCGATCAAGCGGCCGACACCGATGGCTTCGCCGGTTTCGTCGCAGTAACCGTAATCACCGGCGTCAATGCGGCTTATCGACTGTTCGATTTTCTTGAGCAGCTTGCGCTCGCGGTCACGCGTGCGCAACTCCAGAGCATGCTCCTCCTCGATGGTGGCACGGTCAGCAGGATCCGGAACAACCACCGTGTCTTCGCGCAGGTGCTCAGTGGTCTCGCCGGCGCTGGCATGGATTTCCTGCTTGAGCAGAGACAGTTTGTGGCGAAAGAAAGCCAGCTGCTTGTCGTTCATGTACTCGGAATCCGGCATGGCCTTAACTTCTTCATCGCTCAGGGCTGTGGCGTCTTTGTTTTTCCAGT
>JBILIK010000001.1:0-128651 GCA_044350025.1 Polaromonas sp.
AGGCGCAGTGCCTCAAGCTTGTATTCAAGCGTGTAACGCGCCCGCCGCATCTTTTCCATAATTCTCTCCTTGCCAAATTACACCTCAGCAAGGGATACGTTTTTCAGGGGCAAGGTCAGTTTCTTTTTAGCGGCAGCTGGTGCAGCCCTTACCTCTGCTGTTGCTACCGTAGCAAGCGCCCAATCCTCCTCAGACAGGCCGATTCGATTGTTGGTTGGCTTTGCGCCAGGCGGTGCGGTTGACAGTGTGGCCCGTTTGCTAGCGGTTCAGCTCAGTGAAACACTGGGCCAAAACGTGGTGGTTGAAAACAGGCCGGGTGCTTCCGCCAATATTGCTGCGCTGAACTTGGTTCAATCACCCGCAGATGGCTTGACCATTTTGATGGGTGCGTTTGCGCACGGCGTCAATCCCAGTTTGATTCGAATTGGCTACGATCTGTCGGAACTTCAACCACTCTTGCAGCTGACACGCGTGCCCACCATCTTGCTTGTCAACAAAGACAGCCCGTACAAGACAGCCGCGGATCTGGTGAATGCCGGCCGTTCGAAGCCACAAGGTTTGACCTATGGCTCAGGTGGCAGTGGCACCGCTTCTCATTTGGCCCCGGAATTGTTCGCCCGGCGCGTTGGCATCAAAGTGCTTCACATCCCCTACAAAGGGGGGCTACCGGCCATGCAAGCGGTGATGGCTGGCGACGTTGATTTCATGTGTGAAAACCCTCAGCCCACCTTCATGTCTGCCGCGTCGCCAGTTCGTCCTTTGGCCGTTTTTCAACCGACGCGGCTTTCTAGCCTGCCGGACGTGCCCTCGATTTTAGAAGCCGGCTTCAAGCAGGAACTCACGATTCGATCGTGGCATGGCTTGTTCCTGAAGAAGGGCACGCCAGAGAGTGTTTCAAACCGAATTTTGAAAGCAACACAAGAGGCCATGGCCAGACCCCAGTTGCGATCACGCATCAGCGCCATGGCGATCGAACCCGTTGAAAGCAACCCACAAGCTTTTGCCAGTTTTTTTGCCAGTGAAGTTGAAACCTGGGGCCGTGTGATCAAAGAAGCGCAAATCAAAGCCGAATGAAGATATGAGCGACTCCAATCAAAAAATTGGCCTTGTTGGCTTGGGCCAGATGGGTAGCGCCATGGCCCAAAGACTACTCCAAGCCGGTTTTGATTTAACCGTCTACAACCGGACAGCCAGCGCAGCGAACAAGTTTCTAGCCTTGGGTGCCAAAGTGGCCATTGATCTTCCAACTTTGGCTCAATCCGTCGATGTTATTTTTACCGTTGTAGCTGACAGCCCCGACGTTGAGTCTGTCATTTTGGGTCGGCATGGACTTTTAGAGGGTGCTCATTCGAACACCTTGATTGTGGAATGCAGCACCATCGACCCCCAGGTGTCAGAAGAGGTGGGGCTGAAGGTACGCCAAGCTGGTTTCCGAATGATGGATGCGCCCATTGGCGGAAGGCCTGCACAAGCCGAACAAGGCAAACTGATTTTCATGGTGGGCGCTTTCCCAGAAGACCTGGAGCTCGCGCGACCTGCTCTATCGGCATTGAGCTCCAACATCATTCATTGCGGAGGCCCTGGCATGGGCATCAGCATGAAGGTGATCAACAATCTCATGAGTCAATCTATTCAACTGATGGATTTGGAAGCCATGGCATTGGGCATCAAAGCGGGCCTGGATCCTCAGGTGATGCTTGATGTGCTGACCTCCACCGCCGCAGACAATGCCCCGCTGAGAACACGCATTCCCCAAAGCGTTTTAACTGGCTTGTACCCCTCTGGTTTTTCAGCCAGGTTGGCTCACAAGGATCAAGGACTGGCGCACACTATGGCTTCGCGCTTAGGGGTGCCGCTTTTCACCTTAGGACAAGCCAGGCAAATTTACAGCATAGCCATGACGCAAGGCTTGGGGGAGGGCCCTAGCGAGATAGTGGGCAAGGTGGTGGAGCAGTTGTCCGGCGTCTCGCTTCGCTTTTCTGAGAAGCCGTGAACTGTGTGCGTGTACATAATGAGCCAACAGCCGATCGAGGTAGCTTGGTTCAAAGCGGCTTTGCATTTTCTTCAGCCATGCAGTGACGAGTCAGCGATTTCAGTGGGTTCACCTTAAATTATTTTTGGAGACGTTCATGCCCTCTCAATTTTTGAAGAAATATGTTCTCTTAATTTCGCTGGCGATTTCTGCGCTGGGTATTGCGCCCGTTTCAGCGCAAACATTTCCAGATAAGCCCATCAAACTCATTGTTCCTTACCCACCTGGCGGTAACACCGATATTGTTGCGCGACTGTACGGTCAAAAATTGTCAGAGCGTTTAAAGCAGCCCGTTGTCATCGATAACAAAGGTGGGGCGGCAGGCGCAATTGGCGCTGCGATTGCAGCCAAGTCGCCTGCAGATGGTTATACGATTGTGATTGGTGATTTGGGCTCGATGGTAATCACCAGCGTGGCCAATCCTAATTTGGCCTATGCGCCTTTAAAAGATTTTTCACCGATCAGCTTGGTCACGTCCGTATCGGTTGTCGTGTGTGTTAATCCCTCCTCACCTATCAAAACCCTGGATGATTTGTTGGCAATGGCCAAAGCACAGCCCAATAAGTTAACAATCGGAACGGCAGGTGTTGGCGCACCTGCACATTTGGCTTTCGAGTTGCTCACATCGATGACAGGTATGAAACTCACCCATGTCCCCTACAAAGGCGGGGCTCAGGCGGCAACCGCTTTGTTGGGCAATGAAATTGACATCATGATTGATGGCGCGGCTTTGGGGCAGGTCAAAGCAGGTCGATTGCGCGCCATCGCCGTCACGGGTCCTCGTCTTTCTGCTTTGCCCGATGTGCCCAGCATCAACGAAACCATCAAAGACTTTAACTTCACCAACTGGTGGGGAATGTTGGCACCTGCTGGAACACCTGTGGCTGTGGTCAAACGATTGAACGAGGAATTTACTGCAATTGCAGCGATGCCGGATGTAAAAGAGAAATTAACCTCGCTGGGTTTAACTGCTCAAAGCGGCACACCGGTTCAGTTTTCAGATCATCTCAAGAGTGAGACGGATAAAATTTTTAAAATTGTGAAGTCTGCCAATATCAAATTTGAGTGACATCCTCCGGCCAATTCCCTGGTCGCGCCGCGTCAGTCTGATGCAGTTCGCGATAAGCCCGGATGCCCGGCAGCGATTGAGGGCCGCCTACATGAACGGAAATTAGCCAGGTCGAGCGGGATCAAGCGCCCTGAATGACCTGCTGGCCGCGCTACGATAGGCGAATGCCCGTGTCTATTTCGCCTGAATTTCAACCCCGAGCCCCCACGTTCAAGCAGGACGTGCAGCTGATCAGCCTGGTGAGTTTGGCTCACATGGTGAGCCATTTCAGTCAGTTGCTTCTGCCGCCGCTGTTTCCCTGGCTCAAAGACGACTTCAGCGCCAGCTATACCGAGCTGGGGTTTTTGATGACCGTTTTTTTCATTGTGTCCTGCGCCGTGCAAGCGGTATCCGGTTTTTTTGTGGACCGGATGGGGCCGCGCCCGATTTTGTTTGCAGGTTTGGCTTTGCTCGGCTTGTCTTGCGTAGGCTATGCGCTGAGCAGCGACTACTGGATGCTGGTTTTTTTTGCGGTGCTGGCAGGTGTTGGCAATGGCGTTTTTCATCCGGTTGACTACACCTTGATCAACCGGCGTGTCAGCGCCAGCAGGTTGGGCCATGCGTACAGTGCCCACGGCATTTCAGGCAGCTTGGGCTGGGCTGTGGCGCCTGCGCTGGTTGTCGGGCTGACGCTGGCCTTTTCATGGCGTATTGCGCTGCTGGCTGCTGCTGCATTGGTGTTCGCCGTGCTGTTGGTGCTGGTGCTGCAGCGGCAAAAGCTGGCTTTGCCACCGGTTACTGCAGCAGCCTCAGAGGCTGGCGACAAAGCGATGGATTTTTTAAGAATCCCGGCAGTTTGGATGTGCTTTGGATTTTTCTTTGTCTACGCCATTGCGCTCGGCCTTGTCAATGCTTTTGCCCCTGAAGCCGCCAGGCAGTTGCATGATGTACCGCTGTCGCTGGTGGCCATTTGCCTGTCGGTTTATATGCTGGCCAGCGCCGCCGGCATGGCCAGCGGTGGTTTTTTGGCAGTCAATCCCGCACGCTCTGAAAAAGTGGTGGTGACCGGCTTTTCCCTGGCTGTCGGGATGAGTTTGTGGCTGGCGCTGGCGCAGCTGCCTGCTGCCATTGTCCCGGTGCTGTTTGGCCTGATGGGTTTTGTATCAGGTCTGGCGGCACCCTCGCGCGATCTGTTGATCAAAAGCGCCACCCCTGCGAACGCCTCAGGCCGGGTCTATGGCGTGGTCTATTCGGGTCTGGACATTGGTCAAGCGCTTTCCCCTTTGATCTTCGGGTGGCTGATGGACAGTGGGCATTTTCAGTGGGTATTGCTTGGACTGGCGCTGATGCAAGGCTTGCTGGTGTTGAGTGCTTTGAGTATTCAGCGGGTGCGCCGCGATCCGCCGGCCTTGCAGGGTGCCTGAAACCAAGTGCCTTTGGCGGCGGCACAATAACGGCCATGACTACACAAATTGCCGGCCACCTTCTTGTTGACTGCCTGATAGCTCAAGGCGTGACCCATGCCTTTGGCGTTCCGGGCGAGAGTTATCTGGCCGTGCTGGACGGCATGCACGCCCGGCGCGGACAAATCGAATTTGTCACCTGCCGCCAGGAAGGTGGTGCGGCCTTCATGGCCGAAGCCCATGGCAAGCTCACCGGCCGCCCAGGCGTTTGCATGGTCACGCGGGGGCCAGGGGCCACCAATGCCTCGATCGGCGTGCACACGGCCTTCCAGGACTCCACGCCCATGGTCCTGCTGGTGGGTGATGTCGCCAGCGACTGCCGTGACCGTGAGGCCTTTCAGGAAGTTGATTACGCCAGCTTCTTTGGGCCCAGCACCAAGGGCTTTGCCAAACGTGTCGAGCGCATTGACGCTGCTGATCGCATTCCTGAATACATTGCCCGCGCTTTTGCCACAGCCATGAACGGTCGGCCCGGCCCGGTGGTGCTGGTTTTGCCTGAAGACATGCTCACCCAGATGACCGCCGCGCAGGCGCTGCCGCGCGTTGAAGCCGTTCAGGCCTGGAGCGACCCGGGCGCCTTGCGCACGCTGCGCGAAATGCTGCTGGCCTCCCAGCGCCCGCTGGTGATTGCCGGCGGTGGCGGCTGGACGCCGCAATCTGCTCAGGCCTTGCAGCGCTTTGCCGAGAACTGGCGGCTGCCGGTTGGCAATGCCTTTCGCTTTCAGGACACCTTTGACAACCACCACCCGCTGTATGCCGGTGACGTTGGTATCGGTCTGAACCCTAAGCTGGCTGCCCGCATCAAGGCCTGCGATCTGATCCTTGCCATCGGCCCGCGTTTGGGCGAAATGACCACTGGCAACTACACGCTGATCGAAGCGCCGCGCCCGCAGCAAAAGCTGGTGCATATTCACGCCAGTGCTGAGGAGCTCAACCGCGTGTTTCAGGCCGACCTGGCCATCAACGCCACCATGAATGCCGCAGCGCGCTCGCTGGAGGTGCTCAGCGCCCCTGTATCAGTACCCTGGGAGTCCTGGAGCGCTGCAGCCAATGAAGACTACCAGGGCAACCTGGTGCCGCAAGCGCTGCCTGGCGACATCGACATGCCGGCCATCGTTGGCTTGCTGCAAAAGCATTTGCCTGAAGATGCCGTGCTAACCAATGGCGCCGGCAACTTTGCCAGCTGGGTGCATCGCTTTTTTAAGCACCACGGCCTGGTCAAGGGCCATAAAACACAACTGGCGCCCACCGTCGGTGCCATGGGCTACGGCGTGCCGGCCGGTATTGCTGCGGCCATCACCACCGGGCGCGTGGCTTTGACCATGGCCGGTGACGGCGATTTTTTAATGAACGGCCAGGAGTTGGCCACGGCTGTGCAGCACGGCGCCAAAAGCATCATTGTTTTGCTCAACAACGGCATGTACGGCACCATCCGCATGCATCAGGAGCGCGCTTATCCTGAGCACGAAAGCGGCTCAGGCCTGAAAAATCCGGACTTTGTGGCACTGGCCCGCGCTTATGGTTACGCTGGTGTGCGAATCACCCGAACCGCCGAGTTTGAGGCTGAGCTGCTGGCGGCGCTGTCTCGCCCGCAGGGAACTGTGATTGAGGTGATGCTGGACCCTGAGGTGATCACCACGCGTGGCACTTTGTCAGCCATCACGCGCAATGCCAAGGCTGCGCAGGCCTGACAAACCGCTCAACGTACAGACGAAAAAAAGGCCGGTGTGAACCGGCCTTTTTCAATCAGCAGGCGCTGATTATTGGACGTGCTTGCCGATCAGACCAGCCATCTCGAACATCGAGACTTGAGGCTTGCCGAACACAGCCTTGAGCTTGTCGTCCGCATTGATCATGCGCTTGTTGACTTTGTCCTGCAGACCTTTGGCTTTGATGTAAACCCAGAGCTTGCTGACAATTTCAGTGCGTGGCAAAGGCTTGTCGCCCACCACAGCTGCCAGAGCTGCGCTCAGGGTCAGTGGCTTCATGAACGCTGCATTGGGCGTGCGCTTTTTCGCAGGTGCCTTTTTGACAGCGGCCTTCTTAGCAGGTGCTTTTTTCGCAGCTACTTTTTTGGCAGGGGCTTTTTTAGCAGCGGCCTTTTTAGCAGGTGCTGCTTTCTTTGCTGGAGCTGCTTTCTTCGCAGCTACTTTCTTTGCCGGAGCAGCCTTTTTTGCTGGCGCTTTTTTTGCCGGTGCTTTTTTTGCAGTTGCCATGATTGATTTTCCTTCTAGAAGTTGATTAATCACCAATGAAATTAACTAGTTCTCACTGGCAAAGCGGATGCTACTGGAGAAAACAGCTTTTTCACAGGGAAATATCGTTTTTTCATTGGTTTTTTTGCAGTTTTGCCTCTGAAAAGCAAAATAAAGCGCAAAAACTCAGACGCTGACCATGGAATTGACCAGTGCCTGCCCGCCGCCGTAGCTGCTTTGAACCGGCGCTTGCCCGCCTAATGAGACCCGGATAGCGCAATATTTGAACTCCGGAATTTTTGCAAAAGGGTCCAGCGCAGCATTGGTGAGTTTGTTGATAGCCGCTTCGTAATAGCAAAAAGGCACGAACACAGCGCCGCGCGGTGAGCTCTCATCGGCGCGGGCATACAGCGAGACTGAGCCGCGCCTGGATTCAATCGTCACCAGATCGCCGGGTTTGCCGCCCATGTCTGCCAGGTCCAGCGGATGAACCAGAGCGACCGGGTCGGGTTCAATGGCGTCCAGCACAGTGGCTCGGCGCGTCATGCTGCCGGTGTGCCAGTGCTCGAGCTGCCGGCCGGTGATCAAGACCATGGGGTAGTCGGTATCGGGACGCTCGTTGGCCGGGATGATGTCCGCTGGCACAAAACGGGCGCGTCCTGTTTCACGCGGAAAACTGTCCACGAAGACCACCGATTGACCCGGGTCACCTTCGTTGATGCAAGGGTAAGTGACGGCGTGCTCGCGGTCCAGCCGTTCCCAGGTGATGCCGCCAATGCTTGGCATGGTGTGGCGCATCTCATCAAAGACTTCACTCACATGCTGGTACTGCCAGTCCAGACCGAGTCGCTGGCCGATCTGCTGAATGATCCACAGGTCTTGACGAGCCTCGCCGGGTGGCTTGATGGCTTGACGACCCATCTGCACCAAGCGGTCGGTGTTGGTAAAACTTCCGTCTTTTTCCGGGAAGGCGCTGGCCGGCAATATGACGTCAGCCAGGTAAGCGGTCTCTGTCAAAAAGATGTCCTGCACCACCAGGTGATCCAGTGCGGCCAGGGACTCGCGCGCATGGTTGGCATCGGGGTCTGACATGGCCGGGTTTTCGCCTTGTACATACATGCCGCGAATCACGCCTTTTTTAATGGCATGCATCACCTCAACCACGGTCAGGCCGGGTTTTTCGTCGAGTGTGCCGGCCGGCAGCTTCCAGGCTTTTTCAAATTTGTCGCGCACTGCCGGGTTTGAGACGTGTTGGTAGTCCGGAAGCATCATGGGTATCAAGCCTGCATCGGATGCGCCCTGTACATTGTTTTGTCCACGCAAGGGGTGCAATCCGGTGCCGGGGCGGCCGATCTGGCCGGTCATCAGGGACAGCGCGATCAGGCAGCGCGCGTTGTCCGTGCCATGCACGTGCTGCGATACGCCCATGCCCCAGAGGATCATTGAACTTTTTGAGCTGGCGTAAAGGCGCGCCACATAGCGCAAGGTGTCGGCATCAATGCCGCAGATGGGTGCCATTAATTCCGGCGTGTAGCCTTGCACATTCTGTCGCAACTCTTCGTAGCCTATGGTGCGGCTGGCGATGAAAGCCTCGTCAACCAGGCCCTCGGTCACGATGACGTTCATGAGGGCGTTGAGCAAAGGCACGTCCGTGTCGGGCTTGAACTGCAAATGCCGGTGCGCCAGGCGGGTGAGGTCCGAGCGGCGCGGGTCCAACACCAGCAGCTTGCTGCCATTTTTAACGGCGTTCTTGATCCAGGTGGCAGCCACTGGATGATTGACCGTCGGGTTGGCGCCAATGATGACAATCACCTCGGCTTTGTTGACATCCATGACGGGGTTGGACACGGCGCCTGAGCCTATGCCCTCAAGCAGGGCGACCACAGATGAGGCATGGCACAAGCGCGTGCAGTGGTCTACGTTGTTGCTGCCAAAACCGGTGCGCACCAGTTTCTGGAACAAATAAGCCTCTTCATTACTGCCTTTGGCCGAGCCGAAACCGGCAAGAGCTTGCGGGCCGTGCTGATCGCGGATGGCGGCGAGCTTGCCACCGGCCAACTCGAGGGCTTCTTCCCAGCTGGCTTCACGGAAAACATCGAGCACGCGGTCCGGGTCCATGCTGAAATCGCCGTTTTTAGGCGCATCAGTGCGCCGGATCAAGGGCTTGGTCAGTCGCTGCGGGTGGTGAGCATAGTCAAAGCCATAGCGACCTTTAACGCACAGACGCTCATGGTTGGCCGGGCCGTCCCGGCCTTCGACAAAAATAATCTTTTCATCTTTGACGTTGTAGGTCAGCTGGCAACCCACGCCGCAAAATGGGCAAACTGAGGCCACTTGCTTGTCAGGCACGCTCAGCGCGGCGTCACGCGCAGGCATCAAGGCCCCGGTGGGGCAGGCTTGCACGCATTCGCCACAGGCCACGCAGGTAGACGCTCCCATATCGTCGTCCATGTCAAAAACAATTTTCGCGTGTTCACCGCGAAAAGCCAGTCCGATGACGTCATTGACCTGCTCATCGCGACAGGCTCGCAGGCAGCGTGTGCACTGGATGCAGGCATCAAGGTTGACCGCCATGGCAGGGTGTGACAAGTCAGAAGGGGTCGAGTGCCTTGCTTCAAAGCGGGGTTTACCAACGCCGATTTTGGCGGCCCATTGGTCCAGCTCGTTGTGCCGTGTGTAGGCTTTCTCCGGCATGTCCGACAGCAGCAGTTCCAGCACCATTTTTTGCGAAGCTACAGCGCGCGGGCTGTCGGTGACAACTTTCATGCCGGCGGTGGGAGCCCGGCAGCAAGAGGGCGCCAGCACCCGTTCACCGTCAATCTCGACCATGCAGGCCCGGCAATTTCCTACGGCTTGCATGCCTTCACGAAAACAAAGGTGGGGTATCTCCAGGCCTTCTCGCTTAGCCACTTCCAAAATCGACTCGCTGGCATTGGCAGTCACTTGTTTGCCGTTGAGGCTGAAACTCAGGGGCGCGTCTATCTCGGCGTGTTCCTGGCGGGTCATGGCGTTCATAGGGAATCCTTGTATACGGTGATCAGTGCGTGGAGTTGAGACTCAAGAGAGTTCTTGCGGGAAGTACTTGACAACGCTGTCCATGGGGTTGGGTGCGGCCTGACCCAGCCCGCAAATGGAGGCGTCACGCATGACTTGCGAAAGCTCTGCCACCAGGGCCAGGTCCCAAGAGGGTTTGCTCATCAGCGTGACTGCCTTGGCCGTGCCGACTCGGCAAGGCGTGCATTGTCCGCAGGACTCGTGCTGGAAAAAACGCATCATGTTGCGCGCAGCATCGCTGGCACTGTCTTTGTTCGACAAAACAATCACTGCGGCCGAGCCGATGAAGCTGCCGTAGGCTTGTAAGGTATCAAAGTCCAGCGGGATTTGGTTCAGCGAGGCTGGCAAGATGCCGCCTGAGGCCCCACCCGGCAAGTAGCCGTACAGGGTGTGTCCGTCGAGCATGCCGCCGCAATGTTCATCAATCAGTTCCTGCACCGTGATGCCGGCCGGCGCGAGCTTGACGCCGGGCTGTTTGACACGGCCAGAGACTGAAAACGAGCGCAGGCCTTTGCGGCCGTGGCGGCCATGCGAAGCAAACCAGGCCCCGCCTTTTTCAAGCAGTTCACGCACCCAGTGCAGGGTTTCGAAATTGTGTTCCAGCGTGGGCCGGCCAAACAAGCCGACCTGCGCGACGTAGGGGGGGCGCAGTCGTGGCAAGCCGCGTTTGCCTTCGATCGATTCAATCATGGCGGATTCTTCGCCGCAGATGTACGCTCCGGCGCCTCGCCGCAATTCAATCTCCGGCATGCCCGCCATGGGCGGAGACAGGCGCAGTTTGTCCAGTTCGGCCTCGAGCATCTGGCGGCAGCCGTGGTATTCGTCACGCAGGTAAATGTAAATTTTGGCGATACCGACAGCCCAGGCTGCAATCAACATGCCTTCTAAAAAGCGGTGCGGGTCGCGCTCGAGGTAGGTTCTGTCTTTGAAGGTGCCCGGCTCGCCCTCGTCAATATTGATGGCCATCAAACGCGGGGCTGTTTCTGCCCGCACAATGCGCCACTTCCGCCCGGCCGGAAAGCCGGCGCCCCCCAGGCCGCGCAGGCCGGCGTCTTCCAGTGTTTTGATGACGGACTCCACGTCCCGCTCGCCACTGAGACATTGCTGCAGCAGCGCATAGCCGCCAGCAGCCCGGTAGGCCGCAAGATCGATGAAACCAGCTGGCTCATGCCGTATCGCTTGCGCCCGGACGGCAGCCACGATGCGCTCGGTGCTGGCCGTGGGCACAGGGTTCTGTCCCACCACGGCAGCAGGCGCTTGTTCACAGCGGCCTATGCAGGGTGCTGAAATCACTCTGACCTCATGCCCCAGCAGTGCCGGTAATTTGGCTAACAACTCTTTGGCTCCGGCCATTTCGCATGACAAGCCGTCACACACGCGTACCGTCAACGCTGCAGGTGCGGTTTGGCCTTCTTTCACCACATCAAAGTGGTGATAAAAAGTGGCGACCTCGTACACCTCGGTCTGCGCCATGCCCATCTCTTGAGCCAGGGCGGCCAGATGGGCGGCAGATAAATGGCCGAAACGATCCTGAATCTTGTGCAGATGCTCGATCAACATGTCCGGCTTGCGTGATGTCTCCCGCAGCAAGCTTTGAACCTCGGCCAGCGCAGCAGGGTCTACCCGCCTTCCTTTGGGCGCCTGGCGCTTACGCTGTTTGACGGCGTCATCCAGAACGACGATGGGAATGATCGGGTGATTCATGTTGTTTCAAGGCTCAAAGCTAAGTCAGTCGTGAAAGTCTTACCGCGGTCAGATGACCTGGTCGACGCGCATTTTTGTGATCTCGTCGGTGCTGTAGCCGAGTTGTTGCAGCACCTCTTCGGTGTGTTCGCCCAAAAGAGGAGAACGTGTCACTTCGGTCGGGCTGTCGGACATCTTGATCGGGTTACCGACCGTGAGGTATTTGCCGCGCGTCGGGTGGTCGACTTCGACGATGGTGCCGGTGGCCCTCAAAGCGGGTTCCTCGGCAATTTCTTTCATCGACAAAATCGGCCCGCAGGGTATGTCGTACTTATTCAAAATATCCATGGCTTCGAACTTGGTCTTGGTCATGGTCCATTGCTCAATCCGGGCAAAAATGGGCTTCAGGTGCAGCAGGCGGGCGCCCGGTGTGGCGTAGGCTTCGTCGGTAATCCAACTTTCTTCCCCGATCACCTTGCAAACCGAGGGCCAGACCCCGGCCTGGGTGATGAAGTAAATGTAGGCATTCGGGTCAGTCTCCCAGCCTTTGCATTTGAGGATGGATCCCGGCTGGCCACCACCTGAGGCATTGCCGGCACGCGGCACGGCCACGCCGAATTTGCTGTCCGGGTACTGCGGGTATTCGTGCATGGTGCCGGTGCGCTCCAGCCGTTGCTGGTCGCGCAGCTTAACTCGGCACAGGTTCAGCACGGCGTCTTGCATGGGGGCCAGTACTTTTTGACCGCGCCCGCTGGTGTTGCGCTGGTACAGGGCGGCCACTATGCCTAAGGCCAGGTGCAAGCCGGTGCCACTGTCGCCAATCTGCGCACCCGTCACCATGGGCGGGCCGTCTTCGCTGCCTGTGGTGGAGGCTGAACCGCCGGCACACTGGGCCACGTTTTCATAGACCTTGCAGTCTTCATAGGGGCCGGGGCCGAAGCCCTTGACCGACGCCACGATCATGCGCGGATTGATGGCCTGAATATGCGCCCAGGTGATGCCCATGCGGTCCATGGCGCCGGGGGCGAAATTCTCAACCAGCACGTCACAGGTTTTGATCAATTCGTCCAAGACTTGTTTGCCTTTGGCCTTCTTGGTGTCCAGCGTGATGGAGCGCTTGTTGTGGTTAAGCATGGTGAAGTACAGGCTGTCCACACCGGGGATGTCGCGCAACTGACCTCGCGTGGCATCGCCTTCGCCGGCGCGCTCGACCTTGATCACATCGGCGCCAAACCAGGCCAGAAGTTGGGTACAGGTCGGCCCGGACTGAACGTGAGTGAAATCAAGAATCCGGACGCCGGCTAACGCTTTACTCATGAAATAACCTTTCGAAATGCAGAAGTGGGTTTTTTGATGACCGTCATTTCGGGCCGCCAAAGGTTCCAAATCTCATCATAATCACTGCGTCCATGGCGCTCTAGGGGTTTGGAGAATCAGTGGAGGAGGGCCATTGCGGCCAATTGAGCTTCCAGCTCAGCGACTCTTTTCTTTAGCTTTCGATCTTCTTCAAAGCGGCTGCTTTCGTCGCGTATCACTGCCACGATGGAAGACACTTTGTGCGCCGGTGTGTAAAGCATGGCCACGGTGAAGGCAATGGACATGGCATGACCGTCTTTGTGAACAGCTGGAACCCTGAGTACATCGCTGCCATAGCGCGTGTTGCCGGTGGCCATGGTCTTGTGGTAGCCGTCCCAATGCCGCTGCTGCAGGCGCTGCGGCGTGATGATGTCCAGGGGCTGACCCAGGGCTTCACTTTCGGAATAGCCAAAAATGCGCTCCGCAGCCGGGTTCCAGGCAATGATTTTGCCGCCGGCATTGGCAATCACAATGGCGTCGCCTAAAGCACTGACTAGCTGCTCAAGGTCAACAGGTGACGGTGATGCGGTGTGCATGTTTGCCTTGCAGGTTGCAGCAGTGAGTCCGGAAAAAAAGACGGCGTTCAAGCTGAACGCCGTCTCGCCAAGCCTGGAGGGCTAGGCCCTGGCAAAAAGTAGCTCAGACTGCTTTGGCAGCATGAATGTTGGCGATGTCGGTTTTGCTGTATCCCAATTCAGACAAAATTTCATCGGTGTGCTCGCCCAAAAGTGGTGAGCCGGTGATCTCGGGCTTGAGGTCCGAGAACTTGATCGGGCTGCCGACAGTCACGTAGCTGCCGCGCTCTTTGTGCGGCACGTCGACGATGGAGCCGCTGGCGCGCAGCGACTTGTCGTTGAGCAACTCTTTCATGGACAGCACCGGTGCGCAAGGTATATCGAATTTGCGCAGAATGTCGACCGCTTCAAACTTGGTCTTGTCTTTGAGCCAGTCTTCGATGGTGGCAAAAATCTCCATGATGTGCGGCTGGCGTGCCTTGGGCGTGGTGTAGGCCGGGTCGGTCTTCCATTCCGGTTTGCCCAGAGCGTCGCAAATCGGTTCCCAGGCGTGGCCCTGCACCGTGAAGTAGATATAGGCGTTGGAGTCTGTCTCCCAGCCCTTGCACTTGAGAATCCAGCCCGGCTGGCCGCCACCGCCGGCATTGCCGCCGCGCGGCACCACATCCGAGAAGCTTTCATGCGGGTACTGTGGGTACTCTTCCAGATAGCCCAGCTTGTCCAGGCGCAACTGGTCACGCATTTTGACGCGGCACAGGTTGAGCACGGCGTCTTGCATGGCGACTGCAACTTTTTGGCCCTTACCGGTTTGCTGGCGGCCGATGTAGGCTGTCAGGATGCCGATGGCCAGGTGCATGCCGGTGTTGCTGTCACCCAGGGCGGCCGCAGAGATCATGGGGCCAGACTGCTCACCTTTCCACCAGCCGGTGGTGGAGGCTGCGCCGCCGGCGCACTGGGCTACGTTTTCGTAGACCTTCAGGTCTTCATAGTGGTGGCCGTCGCTGAAACCCTTGACCGATGCCAGGATCATCTTGGGGTTGAGTTCCTGGATGCGCTCCCATGAAAAGCCCATGCGGTCCAGTGCACCGGGGCCGAAGTTCTCGACCAGCACGTCGCTTTCTTTGATCAGCTTTTCCAAAATAGCCTTGCCTTCAGGTTTTTTGGTGTCCAGCGACAGCGAACGCTTGTTGCTGTTGAGCATGGTGAAGTACAGGGCATCGACGTTGGGAATGTCACGCAGCTGACTGCGGGTGACGTCGCCTGCACCGGGACGCTCGACCTTGATAACGTCGGCGCCAAACCAGGCCAGCAACTGGGTGCAGGCCGGGCCGGCTTGCACGTGCGTGAAGTCGATGATTTTGATGCCGTTGAGGGGTTTGTTGCTCATGGGTTTTTCTCCTTAAGGGTAGCTCGGGTTACTTCTTTTTCGCAGCGCTCTGCGGATTCAGACTGGTGATTCGACCGCTCTCAGTGCCAGCGGTTTCGTCGATGATGGCGTTGATCAATGTGGGGCGTCCGGATGCAATGGCTTCAGCCAGCGCCTTGGCCAGCTCTGCGGGGGTGCTGGCCATCACGCCCACACCGCCGAAGGCCTGCATCATCATTTCGTAGCGGGCGTTCTTGACGAAGACGGTAGGCGCCACATCGGTGCCCAGCGGGTTGACGTCAGTGCCCTTGTAAATGCCGTTGTTGTTGAAGACGATGATGCAAACAGGAAGGTTGTAGCGGCAGATGGTTTCGACTTCCATGCCGCTGAAACCAAAGGCGCTGTCCCCCTCAATGGCAATGACCGGCTTGCCGGTGGTCACGGCAGCGGCAACCGCAAAGCCCATGCCGATGCCCATGATGCCCCAGGTGCCCACATCCAGACGCTTGCGCGGCTCGTACATATCGACAATGCTGCGGGCAAAGTCAAGTGTGTTGGCGCCCTCGTTGACGACCACGGCGTCAGGCCGCTCGCGCACCGCATTGCGAACTACATTCAATGCGCTGTGAAAGTTCATGACGGCCGGGTTGAGCGCCAGGGTCGCGGCCATCTTGGCCAGGTTCTTATCTTTGCGCTCAGTCACGGCGGCAGTCCAGTCCGCCGGCGGTTTGGCCCAGTTGCTGCCCATGCCGGCCAACAATGCTGACACGCAAGAGCCGATGTCGCCCACCAGAGGCGCTTGAATCGGCACGTTGGAGTCCATCTCAGTGGGCGAAATGTCAATTTGAATGAATTTTTTGGATTCCGTTGTGCCCCAGGTTTTGCCTTTGCCGTGCGACAGCAGCCAGTTCAGACGGGCGCCGACCAGCATGACGACGTCGGCTTCGGCCAGTACGTAAGACCGGGTGGCAGATGCCGACTGCTCGTGCGTGTCGGGCAGCAGGCCCTTGGCCATGGACATGGGCAGGTAGGGAATGCCGGACTTCTCGATCAGAGTGCGTATGTCGGCGTCTGCCTGCGCATAGGCTGCACCCTTGCCCAAAATGATGAGAGGCCGTTTAGCGCCTTTGAGCAAGTCCAGAGCGCGCTGGACTGCGTCTGCCGCGGGAATCTGGCGCGGCGCAGGGTCAACGACTTTGATCAGAGAGCGCTTGCCCTCCAGGGCGTCCATAGTCTGTGAAAACAACTTGGCTGGCAGGTCCAGGTACACACCGCCAGGGCGGCCTGAGAGCGCAGAGCGTATGGCGCGTGCAATGCCCACGCCGATATCTTGCGCATGCAGCACCCTGAAAGCAGCCTTACAAAGCGGTTTGGCAATGGCCAGCTGGTCCATCTCCTCATAGTCACCTTGCTGCAGGTCGACAATCTCGCGCTCGCTGGAGCCGCTGATCAAAATCATCGGGAAGCAGTTGGTGGTGGCATTGGCCAGCGCCGTCAGGCCATTGAGAAAGCCCGGGGCCGACACCGTCAGGCAAATGCCAGGCTTTTGCGTCAGGAAACCGGCCGCAGCGGCAGCATTGCCGGCGTGTTGCTCGTGACGAAAAGAAATCATGCGAATACCGGCTGCTTGAGCCTTGCGCGTGAGGTCGGTGATCGGGATGCCCGGCAGGGCAAAAATCGTGTCAATGTCGTTGAGTTTCAGGGCATCAATGACGAGACTAAAGCCGTCAGTTTGTTCCTGCGTTATTGTTTCGTTGGTCATGAGGCGAGGTCTCTTTTTTTATTGACAGTCGGGGTTAGCGGCGCATGTGGGTAAACCGGCTGTGACAGGCGCAGAACGGGTCACATTTCACATGGCGTTATCATAGGGGCCGACCGCATCCAGGCCATTGACCGCGGTCAATTTTCCCTGTTTTGAGCCCTGTGAGCGGCTTGCTTTCTTTTGCTTACGGCCCATTTCCCTGAACATGTCGTCCCTTGTTGACCATCCCGATAGAAATGTCATTCGTGTCCAGTTGGGGCAAAACACTGTTTTAAAGGGAATCACAGCAGCCCAAACCGCTGAACTTGAGGCGCTGCTGGTGATTGTGGACTGTCACAAAGGCGATTCCTTGCTCGGGCAAGGCGTGCACGAGATGGAGCAGTACTTTATTTTGGAAGGCATTCTCAAGCGCGTGGTCACCAACCAGGCCGGCAAAGAGATGATTCTTCGCTTTGCAGATGAACGCGACATGGAAACCAGCTACGCGGCGTGGCGTTTGGGTACACCAACGCCTTACAGCACGGTTTGCGTCACTAAAGTTCGGGTTGCCAAGCTGGCTTTGGAGGACTGGGCTTCTTTTCTGGCCAGGCACGACAGCATCAAACAGTCTTTTGAGTATTCTGTGATGCGATTGATGAGTGAAATCATGGCCCACACCATCACCTTGCATTTGCTCGATGCGCCAGGCCGGGTGAAACGTTTTTTGCGCAAGCAGCCTGAGCTGTTTGAGCGTATTCCTAAAAAAGAACTGGCTTCTTACCTGAACCTGTCTGCCGAAACCTTAAGCCGGCTCAAGCAACGCGGAAAGATTTAGAAAAGCACGCAGCTGTTAAAAAAGGCCTTCACGACAAGATCGCGATGGCCTTTTTCGTATTCAGCGTTCAGCGTTACATCAATCGACCGGTCTGTCTGCCTCGAATTCGTCTTTTTTGGCTGGCCGGATAAGGTTCAGCCCTTTGGAAATCAGCGGCCAGAACAACAAAATCAAGGCCAGGGTGGTGATGCTGCCGACCAGGTAGTTGGAGTACATGATGCCCAGCTCACCTTGTGAGAGCAGCATCGACTGGCGGAAGGAGTCTTCGGCTTTGTCGCCGAGCACCAGGGCCAGCACCAAGGGCGCCAGCGGGTAGTCCAGTTTTTTGAACATGTAGCCCATGATGCCGAAGAGCAGCATGAACCAGATGTCCAGCATGGCCGAGTGCACGGTGTAAGCGCCAATGGCGCAGATCACGATGATCACCGGCGCAATGATGGAAAACGGTATGCGCAGGATAGAAGCAAACATGGGCACGGTGCTCAGCACAACCAGCAGGCCGACCAGGTTACCCAGGTACATGCTGGCGATCAGGCCCCAGACGAAGTCTTTTTGTTCAACGAACAACAGCGGGCCGGGCTGCAGGCCCCAGATCAGCAAGCCGCCCAGCAACACTGCCGCCGTCGGCGAACCCGGAATACCCAGGGCCAGCATAGGGAGCAGGGCGCTGGTGCCGGCCGCGTGCGCAGCGGTTTCTGGGGCAATCACGCCTTCAATCTGACCCGTACCGAACTTGTTGCCATCTTTGGACATTTTCTTGGCCAGGCCGTAGCTCATGAAAGAAGCCGGTGTAGCACCGCCGGGTGTGATGCCCATCCAGATACCAACCAGCGAACTCCGCACAGATGTCATCCAGTACTGCGGTAATTTTTTCCAGGTGGCGAGCACCACCTTGGGGTCCAGCTTGGCATGCTTGCCTGAGAAAGCCAGACCTTCTTCCATCGACAGCAGAATTTCGCCGATGCCAAACAGACCGATCACGGCGATCAGAAAGTCAAAGCCGCGCATCAACTCGGTCCAGCCGAATGTCAGACGCAACTGACCCGTCACGGTGTCCATCCCCACCGATGCCAGTGCGAAGCCCAATGTCATGGAGGCCAGAATCTTGAACGGGGAACCTTTGCCCATGCCCACGAAGCTGCAAAAGGTCAGCAGATAAACGGCAAAGAACTCGGGCGGCCCGAACTTCAGTGCGAACTTGGCGACCAACGGCGCCAGGAAAGTGATCATCACCACGGCCACAAAAGCACCGATGAAAGAAGATGTGAACGCAGCCGTCAAAGCCTCACCGGCGCGACCTTGCTGGGCCATGGGATAGCCGTCAAAGGTGGTTGCTACAGACCAGGGTTCGCCCGGAATGTTGAACAGGATGGAGGTGATGGCGCCGCCAAACAAAGCGCCCCAGTAAATGCAGGACAGCATGATGATGGCCGAGGTTGGCGTCATCGTGAAGGTCAGCGGCAGCAAGATGGCCACACCATTAGCGCCGCCCAGCCCGGGCAACACGCCGATCAACACGCCCAGCACAATGCCGACGACCATCAGCAGCATGTTCATGGGGGTCAGTACAACTGCAAACCCCTGAAGTAGCGAATTTATTTCATCCATTTTCTTGAACTCCGAGAGACTAATTGGCCGGGTTCACCCGGCATGCCGTGTTTGAGTGATTCTGTGATCGGGTGTGCGTTGCGATCAATAGCCAAGAAAATCCAGCATGTTGTAGGCGCCTTTGAACAGCGGCACTTTGAACCAGACTTCAAACATCAAGAAAAAGAGCACGTTGACGCACAGCGCAATGCCTATGCTTTTGAGCCAGGAGAATTTACCCAGAATCACCATGAACAAGGCGATGTACAGGGCCGAGGCGATATAAAGACCAATGAATTGAACGGCCAGTACATAGACAGCAGCCGGCAGCAACACCGACAGCACTCGCTTGAGTTGCTCGCCATCGACAAACTCATTCGTATTGCGCTTGGCCTTTTTGCTGAACAGCGCCTGGTAAAAAATACCTGCGCCTGAGATGCACATGATCAGGCCGATGTAGAAGGGGAAATAGCCCGAACCCGGACCGTCACTGGTCCATTCGGAGCCAAGCTTGCGGCTGCCAAAAATAACCACCGCCCCGATGAAAAAGACAATGACGGCAACCACTGCATCCACGATGTACGTGGCGGGTCCCTTGGACGCAGCGGGGTCTGTTCTATCACTTGAAGACATGGAAACTGCTCCTGCAGATGAAATGAAAGTTGCCGGTCGCCGGCTGCGACTCAGGCATAAAAAAAGTGATGCCTTATCAGACCGGCATCACTCTTTGAGTTGGCTAAGCGCAGGCTGCTTTACTTGGCCATAAAGCCCGCTTCTTTCATCAGGCCCAGGTGGGTGGCTTCAGCCGCGGCAACCCATTTTTCGTACTCGGCGCCTGACATGGTGGTCTGGTTGAAAGCACCTTTTTCCATGAAGTCAATCCAGTCCGGGGTGGCGCGGATTTTGCGCATCAATTCAACGTAGTAAGCACGCTGGTCAGCCGTCACGCCTGCTGGCATGAAAATGCCTCGCAGCATCTGGTAGTCCATCGGAATGCCCGATTCCATGCAGGTGGGAATATCACTCCAGGCCATGGTGTCAGTCACCTTGGCTTTGTAGCTCATGCGCTTGTCATCAAACACGCAAAGCGCACGCAGCGAGCCGGCACGCCATTGGGCAACAGCTTCAATCGGATTGTTCACCGTCGAGTCAACGTGCTTGCCGACCAACTGGACTGCCACTGCACCACCGCCTTGAAACGGCACATAAATGAACTTGGTACCGGTGGCTTTTTCAATCGCGACCGTGATGATCTGGTCTTCCTGCTTGGAGCCGGTGCCGCCCATTTTCATTTTCGAAGGGCCCGCAGCTTTGACGGCGGCGATGTATTCTTTTGCGGTTTTATAGGGCGAGTCAGCATTGACCCACAGCACAAACTGGTCAAGGGCCAGCATGGAGACTGGTGTCATGTCTTTCCAGCTGAAAGGCACGCCGGTGGCCATGGGTGTGGTGAACAGGTTAGACAGCGTGATGACGATCTTGTGCGGGTCACCCTTGGCACCTTTGATCTCCAGGAAGCCTTCTGCACCCGCGCCGCCGGCCTTGTTGACGACGATCATCGGCTGCGACATCAGCTTGTGCTTGATGACAACGCCTTGAATGAAGCGGGCCATCTGGTCAGCGCCGCCGCCGGTGCCGGCTGGCACGACAAACTCAACCGGTTTGGTGGGTTCCCAGGCAGCGTGTGCTGTTGAAGCCAGCATGGCGGCGGCCGAGATGGCCACAGCTGCTACGGCTGTCAAGTGTTGTCCAATTTGTGCAAATCTTGTTTTCATCGCGTTGTCTCCCTTTTGATGTTTAAAGTATCTTGCAGAGGAATTTTGTAGATCCCCATGCCTGAACCTGTCAGGTTTGCATGGTCTTCCCAATCGTATCCAAACCCTCTTGATTCGGGTCAAGATTGCAGAATTATTTAAGCCGAACTAGGGTTAACACCCGTAATTTCACCAGCCGTTGACAAGCCTCAAAGCGAATTAACGCAACAAAAAGTAAGCTGCCAGCACGTAAAGCACGGAGGCAAATACTTTTTTCAATGGGCGTATGTCCATACGGTGGGCTGTCCGGGCACCCAGGGGTGCAGTGCAGACGCTGGCCATGGAAATGACGATCAACCCGGGCATGTACAAGTAACCTAATGAGCCCGGCGGCATGCTGGGCATGTCAAGACCCGCCCATATGTAACCCACCGTGCCGCCCAGTGCAATGGGAAAGCCCAGGGCCGAAGATGTGCCTACTGCGTCATGAATTTTGACGTTACACCAGGTCATGAAAGGTACGGACACAAAAGCGCCCCCGGCTCCCACCAGTGCGGACAACATGCCAATGACCCAGCCTACGCCGAAGGTGCCCACGGGGCCGGGCAGGGTGCGACTGGCTTTGGGTTTGCGGTCCAAAAACATTTGTGTCGCAGAAAATGCCACGAAAACGGCAAAAAGTATGCCCAGCAATTTGCCCGGCAGCGCCGCAGCCAGTTGCGCGCCGACCAGCGATCCCAGCAAAATCCCGGGCGCCAGCACTTTCACGATGGGCCACAGCACCGCACCACGGCTGTGATGGGCGCGCAAAGAAGACAGCGATGTGAGGCAGATGGTGGCCAGTGAAGTCGCCACAGCGATCTTGACGGTGTATTCGTCCGGGTAGCCTTTGGCGGTCAGCAAGAAAGTGAGAAACGGCACCATGATCATGCCCCCCCCGATTCCCAGCAGACCCGATAAAAAACCGGTGCAAATGCCGAGCAAGGCGAGTTCAACGATGAGCAAGAATTCAAAAGGCATGGGGGAGCTTGTAAGAATAAGAGTGCATGCGAGTCTACCGCCCGGCTGCAAGCGGCGGCTTCAAAAAAAAGCCCCGCACAGTGGCAACAACTGTGCAGGGCTTTGTGAGAGGAAAAGCGCTGTGCTTTTAAACCACTTTGGTGATGATGGTACCAACGCCTTCGCAGTAGCCTTCCATGACATCCCCGGGCTTGACAGCTGCCACGCCGGCTGGCGTGCCGGTCATGATCAGGTCACCGGCGCGCAACTCGAAGATGGCTGACAGGTGGGCAATGATTTCAGGAATGTTCCAGATCAGTTGTGTCAGATCGCTTTGCTGACGCACTTCACCGTTGACTTTGAGCCAGATCGCACCCTTGCTCAGGTGGCCTGATTTGGCCGCCGGCGTGATGTCTGTCATGGGCGCTGAATGTTCGAAGGCTTTGCCGATCTCCCAGGGCCGACCGGTTTTTTTAGCCTCGTTTTGCAAGTCCCGCCGGGTCATGTCAATGCCCAGCGCATAGCCGTAGACATGAGTCAGTGCATCAGCGGCCGAAATATCGCGTCCACCCGAGCCCATTGCCACCACGAGTTCAATTTCGTGATGCAGGTTGCTGGTCATGGTCGGGTAGGGGAAATCTTTGTTGTCAAGTACGAGGTTGTCGGGATTTTTCTGAAAGAAAAATGGCAGTTCACGATCCGGGTCATGACCCATTTCGCGCGCATGTTCTGCGTAGTTGCGGCCCACGCAGTAAATGCGGCGAACTGGGTAACGGGCGGACTCGCCGACCACGCCCACCGACACGGTGGCTGGCGGGGCAAAAACGTAGTTGGTGTTGGAGCTGGACATATTTTTGTTTCCTTTAAAACAATTAACGGGAGGAGGCGTAGTAACTGATTTTGCGTTCTGTCCAGGCCAGAACTTCATTGATGGTGAATGCGAAAGAAAAAATCACCAGAATCAAGGCCCAGAAATGTTCCATGAGAAAGTGCGATGCATAGACCTCAAACAAGGTGCCAAAGCCGACGACTGAAATCAAGAGTTGACCGATGATCACGCCCTTGACGGCGCGAATCATCCCCAGCCGTATGCCGGCCAGAATCTCAGGCAGCGCTGCCCAGATATAGATGTTGACGAAAGACTGGTAAGGCGTTGCGCCAAAGCTTCTGGACATCTCCACCAGAGACGGCGGTATGTTTAACACACCGGCACGCGCATTGAGCGCGATGATCCAGATGGCAAATAAAACAACCGTCAAAACGATGGTGACCTCGCCAATGCCTGCCAGCACCATGATCACAGGCACCAGAGCCGAGAGCGGGGCAGACAAAAACAGGTTCACCCAAGGCAGGATGAGCGTGTCTGCAATCTTCACACGACCCATCAGCACGCCCATAGGCACGCCGACACCAATCGCGATCAGATTACCCAGCAAAAAGGCTTTGCCGGTGATGAAGAGCGCCGTTGCAAAAGATGGCGTGGGTACGATCTCAATAATCCGCTCAAAAATTTTAGTCAGGGGCGGCAGAATCAGTCCGTATTCGGTATGACCCACTATTTCCCACAGCACAGCCCAGATGATGAGCGATGAAAAAAGCGGAATTCGGTAACCTTTGAAAAGCATGGTTCACCTCAATCCAGAAATTTCTTCAAGCTTTGCCAGATGTTTTCAACCGCATCCAGGTACTCTGGCTGGCGGCGGATCATCTCCGGGTCAACGTTTCGAACAATCTTCGGCTCAATGATTTCAGACACTCTGCTGGGCCGGCGGTGCAGCAAGACAATGCGATCCGAAACGTAAACGGCTTCCTCAATGCTGTGGGTTACAAAAATGAAGGTTTTTTGTTCATTTTTCACCAGGCTGAGCATGTCTTCCTGGAATTTGCGGCGGGTCTGTTCATCAACTGCTGAAAAAGGCTCGTCCATTAGCAGCACTTTGGCATTGACGGCCAGCGCACGGGCCAGGCCAACGCGTTGACGCATACCGCCGGAGAGTTCATGCGGGTACTTGTTTTCAAAGCCCTTCAAGCCGACGGTATTCAGGTACTTTTCAGCAACGGCTTCGCGCTCGCTGCGGTTCACGCCCGCCAGTTCTAGCCCGAAAGCAGCGTTGCGAATCACAGTTGCCCAGGGCATCAAAGCGAAGTCTTGGAATACAAAAGCGCGCTCCGGTCCGGGCCCGCTGATAGGCCGGCCGTCGACCATAACTTCGCCGCTGCTTGGCTCGAGCAGGCCGGCAATGATTTTGAGCAGGGTGGTTTTGCCGCAGCCCGAGGGGCCTAACAAGGTGGTCAGTTTGCCCTCAGGGAAATCAAGCGAAATGTCATTGAGCGCCTCGACGCCGCCAGGATAGACTTTTTTAACGTTCTTAACTTGAACGATGGGTGTGGAAATGCTGGTATTCATGGAGATATGGAGGATGGGCTAGGGCTAAAGTCAGGTACGTTTTTCGGGCTTGAACATCACTTGCTCAATTTTTTCCAGCAGTTCAATGAACAACACAGAAGAAACAATGATCGCGAAAATAGCGGCATACATCTTGTCGTAATCAGCCACCGATTGGCTGTAAGAAATGATGTCACCAATACCGGTCGGCGTGATCAGCAGTTCGGCCAGGATGATGCCGATAAAGCCCGAGGCACAACCCAGGCGCAGACCTACAAAAATCAAAGGGCTGGCAGACGGCAAGATCACCTTGCCGATGACTTGCATGCGTGTGCCTTGAAACGACTTGGCCATTTCAATCAGCGAGCTGGGTGTGTTACGCACAGCACCCAAAGTGTTCAGCACAATCACGGGCATGGCCATGATGCACACCGTGAAAATTTTTGCCGTCACACCGATGCCATAGGCAAAGGTCAGAACGGGAATTAAGGCGGCCAGTGGCGCTGCTTGCGCAACGATGAAAATCGGTGAAAAAAGCCATTCGGCCGAATCTTTCAAACCCATCGACATACCCAGCGAAACACCAATAAAAATGGACACCAACAAGCCGATGGCCAGCGGGTACAGGGTCTTGGCAAAAGCAGTGCCCAAAGAGCCGTCCAGGGTCAGCGACAGCATGGCGGACATGGTTTCAGTAAAGGACGGCAGTGCTGCGCTGATACCCGCACGCCCGGCGTATTCCCAGGCCAGGATCACCACCAGAAAAGAGAGTAGTTTGAGAAAAAAACTTTTAAAGGCAGACATTGGGTTTCTTTTGTTCAGTTTCAGCCCAAAAAAGAGGGGGCATATTGCATGCCCCCCCGAATTTTTGGCTCGGAACTAGGCTGGGTTATTTGCCTGCGGCTTTGCGAGCCTTGTCCAGCGGTGAGAGGTACCAGAAATCTTCAACTTTGAGCGATGCCGCAGGGCCTTGCATTTGACCTGCTTCGGTGTAGAACTCGAAATCACTCTTAGCGACGTCTACGCCGCCGCCGATGGGCGAGAAGATGCCTTCTTTGACACTGACTTTGTAGAACTCGGTCACGCCGGATTGCACTTCCTTAGGCTGGTCCATCATCAATTTGTACTTGACGCGCTCTTGATCGATAACGCCCGGGTTGCTGTTCATTTCGTTCCAAAGCTTGTAGAACTCGGCAACGATGATGTCGGCTTGCGCCTCGTTCTTTTTGATCCAGTCCAGGCCTGCGAACAGGGTTTCGTCAGATGCTGGATTCGAGACGCCTGGCAAAACCGTAAATTGTCCGGGAGCTGCTTTGGCCATCAGCTGGTTCTTGTTGGCCAGGTCCAGGATGGTGCCTTTGATTTGGCCTTTGAGCATGCCGATGGCGCGATTTTCAGAGCCGGGCACATAGCTGCGATCGCCGAACTTGATGCCTTCACGCTTGGCAATGATGTTGCCAATGGCTTCCGTGCCAGTGCCGCGCGCATGGAAAGTGAAGGGTTGGCCTTCAAGGTCTTTCCAGTTTTTGTACTTGCTATCGACTACCGGGAAGAAAACCAGCCGGGTGCCTTGGAACAAAATACGCATAGGCGCTTTGGACTTTTGAATGATGGAGTAGGGTGTGCCCACGCCCAAGTCAGCCTGCCCATTGATCACGGCCTGAATGGCCAGTTCTTCTTTAGAAAAGAAGGTAATTTCATAGTCCACGCCACGCGCCTTGGCACGCTCCAGCGCAATCACCATAGAAACCGTTTCAGTGGAGAGCACATCTCCGAATGCAACCCTGACCTTTTTGGCCTGGGCTTGCGCACCAGTGGCCAGCGTGACCAGCAATGCGGCGCCTATGAACCGGGTGATAAGTTTTTTGATCCCAGTCAGTGAATAAACCATTTCTATCTCCTTGCTTATGAAAATTTTGTTGCGGCTTTGTCTGTCTCACACGGATTACGAGGCATCTCAGCTGCGCTGCGTTTTGAACCAATTAATTCAATGGTTGATACCTTGAGCTTATTTGGTTAAATTTATTCTAAAACCCAGTCCCGCTGGGGATCATGGGGTTTACCATGAAAAAAACGAGCATTCTTGAATTAAACCAATTTCGCATTGGTTCTATACTTGTTTTCAATTGAGACGATCAAGTGCTGCCGCGGTCTGCACTTGCAAATGAAAAAAGGCTTGCTTGTGAATTCAAGACTACGAATGGTGGCCAGCGCGCCACCAGCTGACGAAACTTCCGGGGTGCTGGAAAATTTAAGGCTTCTGGTGAGCGAGCTGGAGAAAGCCGGGGAAGACAAACGCCTGCCCAATGAGCGCCTGCTTGCCGAGCGTCTGGGCATCACGCGTGCCAAACTGCGCAAAAGTCTGCAAGTGCTGGAAGATGAGGGACGCTTGTGGCGTGGCGTTGGTCGTGGAACTTTTATCGGTCCCAAACCAGCAGAGCGTCTTGACGCCGCTTTGCTCGCATCCAAAAGCAACCCAGTGCAGGTCATGCGCGCCAGAATGGCCATTGAGCCGGAGCTCGCCGGCTTGGCGGCGGTCAATGCCACAGACGATGAAATTGCCCAGCTCAAGGAGCTCAGCCGACGATGCAAGTTCGCAAGCAATTGGCGCGAATACGAGGTTTATGACGCGCTGTTTCACCATGAGATTGCGGTCTCTGCGCACAACACCATTTTGTTGGCCTTGACCGACCTTCTTACAGAGGTGCGTCGCTCTGTAACATGGGGTAGGCCGCGGCCTGAGGGTGTGAGGCCTCCCGAGGTTCATCACAGCTTTGTCGAGCACGACAACATCATTGACGCTATTTCTCACCGGGAGCCGATCAAGGCCGCCAACGCCATGCGTCGTCACTTACAAACGGTTGAAGACCGCCTGGTCGGGCGCGCCTGAGGAGGGCGCCAGAAAAAAAGGTGTCTGCGAATGTCACCGGGCCGTCATCCTGAACCAGGGTTCAGGTGGGCGAGGGCAGTCAAACTTCGGGTTCGTCTAACGCGAGACGATCACACCAGCAAAACAATTTACCAAGCCCGTGCTCAAAGAGCATTGGTACAAGGAAATATAAAGCCCAGCGTACACCGCAGACAGGGTGATTGTAGACCTTGCAGGTGAAATAAACAGGTTTTAAAGCAGCCTGCCGTCTAAGCCCAGGGCTGTGTCCAGACGCTCAATCAATGAGTTGATTTGCGCTTGATCTATGGGCTCGCCGGGAGCACGTGTGGCCGGTGGTGCTGTGCGGTCAGCCAGCTCAAAGGCCAAGTTCAGCGCTGCAAGTACAGCAATGCGATCGCGTGCCTTGATCTTGCCTGAGTCACGGATTTTGCACATGGCCGCGTCGACTTTTTCAACGGCAGCCAGCAGCTTTTGATCGCCGTTGTCGGTGGTGCCGAGCAGGTAGCTCTGGCCCATGATCTGAACTTCAATCTGCTTCATGAGTGCGTCTTTGAGTCGGCTTCAGGCAGACGCTCCAGCAGCGCGTCTACCCGAGCGCGCGCAGCACTTAAGCGGGACTTCAGAGAGTCGCGCTCGCTCGTCAGTGCGGTCACCTGCAAGCTGAGCAGCTCATTGGTGCGGCGCAACTCGTCATAGCGCAACAAGAGTCGCTCTACTCGCTCGACCAGTTCTACGGTGGGGTTGGGTTCAGCCATCTCAGTGGTGATTGTAGGGTTGATGGCAGCTGCACCGCTTAGAATGAAGCTGTTGGTGCTCGCGGTGTGGTTCACATGCCGCAGTTCAACGGGAAGCAGGAGAAAGTGAAAGCCAAGCAGGCCTCAAGTCTGCCAGCGCCAAAACTTTTAACCTGCGCTGCCCCCGCAACGGTAAAACGAACGGATGATTTTTGAGCTTTTTTGCTTCATGAATTATCCCGCTTTCATCACTCGCCACTGAGCGCCTTGAACAAGCGCATGGGAAGGCGATGAAGGTTGTTTCGTCAGCCCGGATACCGGCCAACAAGGTGTTGGTGCGTCTTGTTACAAGCGCACCAGCGTAACGCTCATGCACTGGCGGGGATGCCGGTGAGAGCCTTTTTGATGGACGTTTCATATGAAAACTGGTATCAGACGTGCGCGTCTTGTCGCGCTTAATGTGGCCGTGGCAGCGGCTTTTTCTCCCACCACTTGTTTTTCGCAAATTGCGGATCAACCCACGGCTTTGCAAGCGGTTGTGGTGTCAGCTATGCGCGTTGAAGAACCACTTGCCGATGTGCTGTCTTCTTTAACGGTGATCACTCGCATGGAAATTGAGCGCTCGCAAGCGCAAACGCTGGCTGATTTGCTTCAAGGTGAGGCGGGTTTTGAGTTTGGCCGCAATGGCGGCCCTGGCGCGGTAACTTCGGTCTTCATGCGTGGACAAGACAGCATCAATACCGCTATTTTTGTGGACGGTATACGTGCGCCTGTCGACCAGATTGGATCCTTGCTGGTGATCGATATTCCAATCCAGCAGATCGAGCGAATCGAAATTCTGCGTGGCAATGCCAGTGCTTTGTATGGCGACGCTGCAGTGGGCGGTGTCATCAGCATTACGACCCGCACGGGTGACGGCGCGGCCCGGGCTTATGGTTCTATATCGCTTGGTTCCCGCAATACCCGTGAAATGTTGGCGGGTTACGCCGGAGAGTCCGACGGCTACAAGCTCAACTTCAATGTGGGAAGCGCGGCATCTGACAGTTTTTCTGCGATCAACACCCTGCAAAAGCCCTTAGCCAATCCAGACAGCGATGGATACAAAAATGACTTCGCCTCATTTCGGCTTGATAAACGTATTGACACCAACTTGTTGCTGGGCTTGCGAATAAAGGCTAGCGTCGCATCATCGGATTACGATGAATCCAGCGGCCTGGCTTCCGATCGCCATGAGCTCAAGAAAGAAACTGGCAATTTCGGCGCTTATGTGCGCCGCACCATCTCCACCGACTGGGTCAGCACGCTGGATGTATCCGTTTCGCACTTACGTTATGAGGACTCGAAGAATGGCGTTCTATATGCCGCCGGTGACTCATCGTACAAAAATGGCATTGCTTTTGGAAATCAGCGTGAATTGCGCTGGTCAAACAATTACCAGCTCGCAGCAAATACATTGGTGAACTTCGGCATTGATTCTTCACTGGCTACGTACAACGGCAAAGGCGATAACGCTTATGCCATGCGAAAAACTGGTCTGGGCTATTACGCAGGCCTCACGCAAAGCCTGGGCAAGCTCACCGTGCAAGGTAATGTTCGCAATGACAAATTGGTGACAAAAAATACGGCCTCAGGGGTCACGGGGCGCAGCGACCAATCTGCCACATCAGCTCTTTTGGGCCTTGGGTATCGTTTGGACGAGCAATTGAAATTGACCGGTTCTTTGTCAACTGGATTTCGGGCGCCCACGGCTTACGAAGTCGCCGCCACGCCTTCAGTCAAACCGGAATTCCACCATAGCAAAGAAATCGGTTTGGTTTACGTCAGAGGCGTAAGTTATGCAAGGGCAGTCTATTTTGAAACTCGTACTGACGATGCAATCACATCCAACGGTCTTTGGCCCGAGACTTATAGCAATGTAGGTCGAACTGAGAACCAAGGTATGGAAGCGGTTCTTCAAACCCAGTTGCAGGGCAACCGTGTGCGGCTGTCGTTGGTTTCTCAAGATCCTAAGAACCTGACAACCGGCTTGGCGCTTGCGCGTCGTGCACGAAACTACGGAACTGTGGATGTCTCGCGCTTTGTGGGGGACTTCGAGTTGGGCACCAAGATCTATGGCGCTGGTCAGCGCAAGAACAGCCAATACGACAGCGTAATGCTGGGCGGTTACAGCGTTTGGTCTTTCTACGCGAGCAAGAGTATCGACAAAGAGTGGATGGTACGCGCGCGGGTGGAAAATGCATTTGACCGCAAGTACCAGCTGGCCCATTCATACAACACGCCGGGTGTTGGTGCATTTGTTACTCTCCAATATCAGCCGAAGTAGGCAATGTCCAATCTGTTCCCCCAACGCATCGTCTGCCTGACAGAAGAGCCCACCGAGTGGCTTTATCTGCTGGGGGAAGAGCGGCGCATTGTGGGAATTTCGGGCTACACGGTGCGCCCGCCGCAGGCGCGGCTGGACAAGCCCCGGGTCAGCGCTTTTTTGAGTGCCAAAATCGACAAAATTGTGGCGCTCAAGCCGGACTGCGTGATCGGTTTTTCAGACTTGCAGGCCGATATTGCTGCGCAGTTGATTCGCGCGGGTGTGCAGGTCACCATCTTCAACCAGCGCAGCGTGGCTGAAATTTTCTCGATGCTTTACCAGCTCGCTGCCATGGTCGGGCAAGCAGAGCAGGGCATGCAGCGCATCATGGCCATGCAGCAACGCTTGACAGATATTTCGCAAGCCGCCGCTGCGCTCAAGCGCCGCCCCCGGGTGTACTTTGAAGAGTGGTACGACCCGCACATCAGCGCCATTGCCTGGGTGTCGGAGTTGATCGGTATTGCCGGCGGTGACGACTGTTTCCCTGAGCTGGCTTGCCAGCCCATGGGCAAGGACCGCATCATTGCCGACGGCGCTGACATCGTGGCGCGCAATCCGGATATCGTTTTTGGCTCATGGTGCGGGCGGCGTTTCCGGCCTGCGCATGTGCTGGCGCGGCCCGGTTGGACTAACGTGAATGCCGTCAAAACCGGGCAGATTTTTGAGATCAAGTCGGCTGATATTTTGCAGCCCGGGCCGGCCGCGCTGACAGATGGCGTTGAGCAACTGCACCGCATCATCATGGCCTGGGGTGCGCAACATGCTTAAGTCTTCAGGGGCTAACTGGCTGGCTTTACGGGTCTTTTGTCTGTGCTTTTGTCTGAGCTTTTGTCTGGTAAAGCCTGCATTCGCCTTGCAGGTCGTTGACGATCTGGGCGTGCCTTTGAACTTGGACAAACCGCCGCAACGCATCGTCAGCTTGCTGCCCTCGTTGACTGAAAGCGTTTGCGCTTTGTCTCAGTGCCAGCGGCTGGTGGGTGTTGATGAGTACTCCAACTTTCCTGCCAGCGTGCGCCAATTGCCCTTGCTCGGATCAGGCCTGGTGCCCAGTATCGAAGCCATCGTGGCGCTCAAACCCGACCTGGTCTTACTCGCCGGTTCCTCACGGGCTAGCCAGCGCCTGCAGTCGCTGGGTATCAAGGTGCTGGCCCTGGAGCCCAAGACTCACGCAGATTTGCAGCGTGTGCTCAAAACTTTGGGTGATGTGCTGGGTTTACCGCCTTCGGCTGCGCTGCAGTTGTGGCAGGGTATCGATGCACAGCTCAACGCTGTTAATGCGAGCCTTTCGCCAAATGCACGGGGTTCGCGTGTCTATATTGAAGTCGGTCGTGGCCCGTATGCCGCCGGCGAGTCGTCTTTCATCGGGCAAACACTGGCGCGGCTGGGTGCGCGCAACATCGTGCCGGCGGCGCTAGGGCCGTTTCCGCAACTGAACCCGGAATTTGTCTTGGCCGCAGACCCTGATGTGTTGATTGTCAGCAGCCGGAGTTCCGAAGGCTTGGTGCTCTACCCCGGCTGGGCATCGATGCGCGCTGTACGCGCCGGGCGCGTCTGCGTTCTCAGCCCTCAACAAGCCGACATGGTGGTCAGACCCGGGCCCCGCCTGGCTGATGGTGCACGCCTGATCGCGAAATGTCTTGAGGAACACAAGCGATGACGCCCGGCAACATGCGAGCTCCGTACAGCGCCAAGACAGGCCGCTGGCTGACGCTTGTGATGCTGTTGATCAGTGCCATTTTGTTGCTGCTGGGTAGCGCTGTGGGCAGTACCGGCTGGGACAGCCTGGCATTGCTGCAGCGGGATCCCTTAGCCTGGCAAATTGTCTGGGAGATCCGTTTACCCCGCAGTGCGGGCGCCTGGCTGGCCGGCGCCTTGCTCGGTTTAGCAGGTGCGCTGGCGCAGGGCTTGTTTCGTAATCCTCTGGCCGATCCTTATTTGTTAGGCAGCGCGTCGGGCGCGTCGCTGGGCGTTGCCCTGGCCATGGCTTTGTGGGGTGTGTCGCCGCTGGCGACGCTATGGCTAGCGCTTCTGGGGCTGTCCGGTGCTGCCTTTGCAGGTGCTTTGCTGGCGGTGCTGTTGACCCTGCTGCTGGCGCAAGGCGTACAGCAGACTTTGCGGCTGCTGTTGGCCGGCGTGGTGGTGGGTGTGGTGCTTGGGGCGGTGAGTTCACTGATTTTGTTATTGGTGCCGGACATCATGCAGGCGATGCAGTCCTTCATGCTGGGCAGTACCAGTTTTTTGGCCTGGCCCGCATGCATGCTGATGGCGGGGGTACTCGTTTTGTGCGGCTTGCTGGCCTGGCTCATGAGCCCCTTGCTCGATGCGCTGGCTCTTGGCGAAGCCACTGCGCAAAGCCTGGGTTTGCCGCTGCCTGCATTGCGTACGGCTCTGGTGGTGGTGCTGGCGCTGGCCACGGGCACGGCGGTGGCCCACACGGGTTTGGTTGCTTTTGTGGGCCTTGCCGCGCCGCATCTGGTGCGCTCACTGCTTAAAACCACGCCTGCTCGCTTGATCGGTTTGGCCAGCTTGTGTGGCGCCGTTTTGTTGCAGGCGGCCGACTTGTTAGCCCGCTCCCTGTTGGCGCCGCGCGAGCTGCCTGTGGGCGTACTCACCGCTGTTCTTGGGGGCGCTTATTTGTTGTGGCTGATGCACGGCCGAAGTGCAAGACGCCCTGAGGCCGGCTCATGAGCAAAAGCGTTCCTAATCAGGCTGAATTTGATTTGCAAGCCGAATCGCTGGTCGCGAACTTGGGTGGCGTGCCAGTTTTGAATGGCCTGTCTTTTGGCTTTCGCCCTGGTAGATGGATCAGCGTGGTCGGCCCTAACGGTGCCGGCAAGTCAAGTCTGTTGCGTGTGTTGGCCGGATTGCTGCCTTATGCCGGCTCATTGCAATGGCAAGGCCAGCCTTTGCAAAGCTTCAGTGCCCGCACCCGCGCACAGCACATCGCATGGTTGGGGCAGGGCGAGGCCTGCGACGATGACTTGAGCGTCTACGACCTGGTGATGCTGGGTCGCATGCCGCACCAGGCTTGGTTGGCCGGCCCTAGCGCGTCGGACCATGCGGCGGTGGCGCGCTCTTTGACCGCCATGCAAGCCTGGGCCTGGCGCGATCGTTTGCTTGGGGAACTGTCTGCCGGTGAGCGCCAGCGCGTGTTGCTGGCGCGCGCCTTGGCGGTGGAGGCGCAACTGTTGTTGATGGATGAGCCTTTGTCCAACCTGGATCCGCCGCACCAGGCGCAATGGCTCTTGCTGGTGCGGGCGCTGGTGTCTCAGGGTAAAACCGTGGTCAGCGTTTTGCATGAAATTTCAATCGCCTTGCAGGCCGACGACATGATGATCTTGCAAGAAGGACGCCTGATGCATCAGGGCGCATGCACAGAAGCCGCCACGCACCTGGCACTGGAGCAGGTGTTTGAATATCGTGTGCGGGTGGCCATGCTTGAAGGCCAATGGCTGGCTGTGCCCCGGATTCAGGGTTTAGAGTCTTGACGCCGGCGGCTTTGTCTTGGGCTTGAAGTCGCAGCACTCGCGCACGCCACATTGCCAGCACTGCGGGGTACGCGCCTGGCAGACGTAGCGGCCATGCAAAATAAGCCAGTGGTGCGCGTCCACCAGGTACTTGGCTGGAACGCGTTTCATCAGGCCGGTTTCGACTTCATCCACGTTGTTTCCGGGGGCTAACCCGGTACGGTTGCTGACGCGGAAGATGTGGGTGTCCACGGCCATGACCGCCTCACCATATGCAGAATTGAGCACAACATTCGCCGTCTTGCGGCCTACGCCGGGCAGCGCCTGCAAAGCTTCGCGGGTACGCGGTACCTGGCCGTCGTGTTGTTCAATCAGAATCTGACAGGTTTGCAACAAATGCTTGGCTTTGCTGCGGTACAGGCCGATGGTCTTGAGGTAGCTCTCCAGCCGGTCCAGCCCGAGGTCCAGGATTTTTTGCGGGGTGTTGGCAACGGGGAAAAGCTGGCGCGTGGCCTTGTTGACGCTCACGTCTGTCGCTTGCGCTGAAAGCAAAACCGCCGTCAAGAGCTCAAACACGCTGGTGTAGGCCAGCTCAGTCACCGGCATCGGGTTGGCGGTTTTGAGCGTGGCAAAAAAAGTGTCGATCTGGGCGGTTTTCATGGCCATCAGTTTAAGCCGCTGCCTGGGTGATCCCCCTTACGGCGTTAACATGCCTTCTTTGTTTAAAACTCAAGAGATTGTTGTATGCCGCTGCCTTTTGCCGACCGCCTGAACAATGTTGAAACCTCCGCCATCCGGGAACTGTTCAAGTTGCTTGGCAAGCCCGGCATCATCAGCTTTGCCGGGGGATTTCCGGACAGCGCCATGTTTGATGTGCAAGGTATTCAGGCCGCTGTCAATCTGGCCTTGAGCCAAGAGTCTGGCGGCGCCTTGCAGTACGGCGCCACCGAAGGCTACAACCCGCTGCGTGAACAGCTGGCGCAGTTCATGGGCAGCAAAGGTGTGAAAGTCGAACCGGAGGGCATGATCGTGACCACCGGCAGCCAGCAGGGTCTGGACTTGCTGGGCAAGACCATGATCGATCCGGGCGACAAGGTGATTGTCGAAGGCCCTACCTTTTTAGCCACCATCCAGTGTTTTCGCTTGTACGGTGCAGACATCGTCAGCGCACCCATTGATGCGCAGGGGGTGCAAACCGATGCGCTGGAGCGCTTGATGGTCGAGCACAAACCCAAGTTTGTGTACCTCATTCCGACCTTCGGCAACCCCAGTGGCGCTCTGCTCAGTCTTGAGCGTCGCAAGCAAATTCTGGCCCTCGCCGTCAAATACCAAACCATGGTGGTGGAAGACGATCCTTACGGTGACCTGTACTTTGACCAGCCGCCACCGCCTAGCCTGCTGGCCCTGAGTGCCGATGTACCTGGCAGCCGCGAACTGCTGGCTTACTGCGGCAGCATGAGCAAGGTACTCAGTCCAGGCCTGCGCGTGGGTTGGATGATCGCCCCTAGCGAACTGCTGGCCAAAGCCACCATGTGCAAGCAATTCAGCGACGCGCACACAAGCACTTTTGCCCAAGCCACGGCCGCTCAATACCTCAAGGCCGGCCGTATGCCGGAAACGCTGGCACGCGTGCGCGCTGTGTACGCAGAGCGCGCCGCGGCCATGGGCGCAGCGCTCCAGCGTGAGCTGGGCGATGCCATCGAGTTCACCCAGCCTGCGGGTGGCTTGTTCTTCTGGGCCCGCCTGACGGGTGCCGGCGGCAAAAGCGCTGACGCCGCAGAGTTTGCCAAACGCGCCATTGCAAAAGGTGTGGCCTTTGTGCCCGGCGCCCCATTTTTCGCCACCAACCCTGACCCTGCCGCTTTGCGTTTGAGTTTTGCAACAGCAGACCTGGTCAAGATCGAAGAGGGTGTCAAGCGCCTGGGCCAGGCGCTTTAATTTGCAGGCTGTGAGGGCTAAACCGTGGCTTTGAAAAAAGCGATGGTGCGATCCCAGGCCAGCTTGGCGGCCGCCCCGTCAAAACGCGGCGTGGTGTCGTTGTTAAAGCCATGTTGCGTGCCGGCGTACTGGTGCACCGTAAGCCTCACCCCGGCGCTTTTCAGAGCCGCTTCGTAGGCGGGCCAGGCTGCGTTGATCCGCTCATCGATGCCGGCCAGATGGACCAGCATAGGCGCCTTGACTTTGCCGGCGTCGGCAGGCGCAGGTACGTTGCCATAAAAAGGCACAGAGGCTGCCAGGTCCGGCAGACGGATGGCCAGCTGGTGCGCCACACCGCCGCCATAGCAAAAGCCGACCACACCCAATTTGCCGGTGCTGTCATTGCGGGCTTTGAGCCAATGCGCTGCGGCCACAAAGTCCTGCAACATTTTCGCGCCGTCAAGTTTGGCAAAGGCCTCACGTGCTTTGTCCTCATCACCGGGGTAGCCGCCGGCAACGGTCAAGCCATCGGGTGCAAAAGCCATGAATCCATCGAGCGCCAAGCGCCGGGTGATGTCCTCAATATGCGGGTTCAGTCCACGGTTTTCATGCACGACCAAAATAGCTGGCAGCTTGTTGCCCGCACTGCCGGCCGGACGGGCCAGGTAGCCCTTGACACTGCCCGTGCCATCCGGTGACGGGTAGTTCACGCGTTCAGTGCTTAGTCGGGGATCGTCCAGGCGCACTTGCTGGCCGGCTGCAAAATTGGGACTGAGCGCCGCCAGCAAACCAGCGACCGTCATGCCGGCCTTGGCGAACTTTTGGGCCTTGTCTAAAAAGCCTCGGCGGTCCAGGCCGCCATGTACATAGGCATCAAAAAGAACCAGCAGTTCCTGGTCGAAGTCTTGCGCGGTCAAACGTGGTGGCATGCTGCGATGTCCTTGATTTTAAAAACAGAGAAGTTAAGGAATAAAAAAAGCGCTCAGAGTTTGCCGGACAATTTAAAAATCACCAGCTGTTACGCAAAGTCCGCAGATGTTTGAAAACTGTTTGGGCATCAGGCTCTGCATCCATATCGGGAAAGTTAATACGTAACTGTTCAATCAGCTCGGGACTTTGAAGCCGCATGAAAGTGTTGTGCTCTTTTTCCTGGGCCAAGGTGGTCACCATGGCCAGTGCCGGGTCATGGTCCACCACCCGGGCCAGGCGGGACTGGGCTGCCGCGTTGTTGGGTTCGCGCGCCAGGGTGAACTTCAGGTTGGTTTCCAGGTAATCATGGCCCGGGTAAATGCGGGTGTTGTCGGGCAGGCGCATCAGTTGTTCGGTGAAGCTGCTGAAAAGTGCGTTCACGTCGCCGCCGTTGTGAACATTACCGGCACCCGCATTGAAAAGTGTGTCGCCTGAAAAAAGTGCGGGTTGCTCTGCGTGCGCGCACAGGCAGATGTGGCAATAGGTGTGGCCCGGCGTGTCCAGACATTCGAGCTCTATGTGCTTGCCCACCTTGATCACATCACCAGCTTGCACACCTCGGTCCATGCAAGGAATTTTGCCGGCAGCTTTGTAGTGCGCAATGACTTTGGCGCCGGTTGCCGCCACCACGGCCGTGTTGCCGCCAATGTGGTCATGGTGCTCATGGGTGTTGAGAATCTGGGTGATTTGCCAGCCATTGGCTTTGGCTGTGCTGAGGCATTTTTCATGGTCCAGCGGGTCAATGGCCAGGGCTTCACCGGTGTCCGGGCAGGCAATCAGGTAATTGAAATTGCGCAGACTGTTGCCGGTCCAGATTCGCTCGACGATCATTGTTGACCTTGTGATGAGGTATGCATCAGACCATTCTAAGAGTGGGTAAGGATCTTTGCTGTTGGCAGTCTTTGCTCCGGTTTATCGAAGGATTTACGGCAAAATGTTTCTACTTGCAGCATGACCTGAGATGAATTGAAAGCCATGAAAAACAGCCTTGGTGCCAGCCGACTGGTCTACTCCACTGACTTAGGCCGCACATGCCCGACTTGCCGTCAGTCCAAGGACAACTGCATTTGCAAGAAATCCTTTGCAGTACCGGCCGGCGACGGGGTGGCTCGCGTGTCTCGCTCCAGCAAGGGCCGGGGTGGAAAGACGGTGACCTTGGTTCAGGGTTTGGCCTTGGATGAGGCCACACTCTCCCAGTTGGCTAAGCAGCTCAAAGCCGCATGCGGCACGGGCGGCACGGTCAAAGAGGGCGTGATTGAAGTGCAGGGCGATCACCGTGAGCTTGTGATGCGTTTGCTCACAAGCCAGGGCTTCACGGTCAAAGCATCCGGCGGCTAAAAAAGCTTAAAAGCTGATTTGTCCTGCGCTGGACATGGTCGCCATAATGAGTTCGTTCTGGCTTTTGTAACTTAGTTCTGAATTAAATCTTGATGTTTGAGCTTTTGCTGTTGCCCTGTTTCGCACTTTTTTTTGTTTTGCTCCACTTCATGACGGGCTGGTTTTTTGGCTTTGCCGAGCTCTCGCCCAACATCAGTCTTCTTTACCTGCCTGCTTTTATGCGCATGCTCAGCGTGCTGGTACTGGGAAAGTTACGTGGCACCGTGGCGACGCTGTTGGGCGGCATGTTGCTGATGGTTTTTGTTGAATCCGTGAGCATGACCGGGTTGGCCAATGTGTTGTGTTCGGCTGCAGGCCCTTTGTTGGCCTTGTGGACCTTTGAGCGATTTAACGGCCAAGCTGTCAAATTGACATCTCTGAAAGATTTGTCCATTGTGACGGTGGCGTATTGCGTTGCCAATGCGTTGATACACCATGCGGTTTGGCTGGCCTTTGACCTGAAAGAGCTTGGCTCCGGTGCTCAAGTTTTCTGGATGATGGTCGGTGACCTCAACGGGGCCCTGCTGGGCGCCTACCTGCTCAAATGGACTGCCAGCCGGTTTGATTTGTCCATGCCTCGTCACATCAGGGGCCGTGACTAGTTTTGCTTTTACATCTTTGGCGGCATTCGGGTTTGCCCATGCTTTTTCATGAATGCGCGGCTCAATAATCGAAGCTTAGTTTTTTTCCTCAGGAGTTTTTCATGAATTTGTTTAAGCGACCCGTTTTTACCGCTTCCCTTGGCGTTCGGCTCTTAAGCCTGACGCTGGGTTTCAGCGCTTTTTATGCCAGCGCTGTGAACGCGCAAACCTACCCGAGCAAGCCGATCAAGGCGATTGTTCCATTTGCTGCCGGTAGTGCTACCGACCAGATTGCTCGCGCTTTTGCTGCCAAGATGGGCGAGATTCTCGAGCAGCCAGTGGTGGTTGAAAACAAGGCCGGCGTCAACGGCATGCTGGGCGCAGACGCGGTGGCCAAGTCAGCACCGGATGGCTACACCATCCTGATTGGTACCAACAGCACCAACGCGGCGCTGAAAAGCCTCATGAAAAAGTTGCCCTACGACCAGGACACTGCTTTTGCCCCGGTTGCCTACCTGGGTTCAGTGCCGCTGATCATTGCTGTGAACAACGATGTGCCGGTTAAATCATTGGCAGAGTTTGTGGCCATGGCCAAAGCCAAACCGGGCATCGTCACCTTTGCCAGCGCCAGCACTTCGCAGCTGGTGTCGTCAGAGGTCTTGGCCAGCATGGCCGGCATCAAGATGACCAACGTGCCTTATAAAAGCGGTCCGGCAGCCATGACCGACTTGATTGGCGGGCAGGTCAATATGTTCTCGGCTGATTTCGCGGTGATGCTGCCGCAAGTCAAGGGCGGCAAAGTGCGAGGTCTGGCAGTGACCTCCAGCCAAAGGTCTAAGTCGATCCCTGAGTTGCCAACGGTCAACGAGGCCCTGGGACTGAAAGACTATGAATTGATTGCCTATTTTGCAGTTTTTGCCCCGGCCGGAACGCCTGCCGACATCATTCAAAAGCTCAACAGGGCCATCAACACTGCTGCGGGTAACAAGGAAATTCTGGAGCGTTTTGCTGCGCTTGGCTTTGAAACTGAGCCCGGTACGCCGGAAGCGCTGGCCAGACGCTCCAAGGCCGAAACAGAAAAATGGGCTAAGGCTATTCGCGACGCCAAGATCGAGCCGCAATAAGCAGCTCTTGCCTTTCAGGCCTGGCTCAAGGAGCGGTTCAGAC
Source organism: Polaromonas sp. (assembly GCA_044350025.1). GTDB lineage: Bacteria > Pseudomonadota > Gammaproteobacteria > Burkholderiales > Burkholderiaceae_C > Polaromonas. The sequence goes on from JBILIK010000001.1 coordinate 39,479, forward strand.
GTCTGAGTTTTTCCTGGACGTCTGGACGCGACTCGATGGCGTTTTGTCGCTCATTGACAACATCTTGCGGCTTGGCTGGGGTAATGGTCGGGGCCGCCTCGGGGGGCTGTTCCACTGCTGGCGTTTTGCCCAGCCACACAACAGACCAGCAAACACTCAGCAGCAGCCAGGCAATCCAGACACTGCCGGAGGGCACCGAGCCCAGCTCGAATATGAGAGACAAATCTGTCAGAAAAGACGACCAGCTCAGCATGGAAAGCCAGTCAAAACCTCCGGCTTGGGAGCCGATGAGCATCGTGACCGTGAAAAAAAATACCCAGTTGACAAATACCAATGCGCTGCTTGCGGTACTCCAAAACCTGGATTGCATGGCTTAACCCTTCAAGGCTGCTGTGATCTGCTTGTTCAGGGATTCGGCAACCTGAACCCGGACTTTGGAAGTGGCATGAACTTCCACTTCGTTTTGGTAGGCTGAGTCCACCAGTTCAGTGGCCAAGCTGCGCAAACCGGTAATTTCTGCTTTCACAGAAACCAGCCTGTCTTCCAGAAGTTTTTGTTCTGTGAGTTTGTCAGACATCCGGCGGATGGTGGAATTGACTTGCTCCCAGGCTTGCAGGCGGGGATCTTCGAGTTTGAGTGAGTTAAAGACATCAACAATGGACTCACCGAGTTCCGTGATGGCCTTTGCCGAAATTTTCGCTGGCACTTCAAGCACAGTAGGTTCAGCACGGGGTGGGGCATCATCGCCTTCCACTTGAACCTTTTCATCGCTGGGCTTGACCCAACCACCGCGAGGGTCGAATCGCATCATCACCAGTTTGGGACTTTGAGTGCTCATGGGGTCTGGCCTTTACAAGATTCTCATAATTCGCAACATGATATCGAATTTTGTGTTTAAATACATTTTGGGATTTTATCCCCCCGAATCATATAAATCAAATACTTCTGTGTATTTATATTTGAGAGCGCACTCATGGGCACACCACTCAAAATTTTGATTACCAGCCAAAAGGGCGGCGTTGGCAAGAGCACTGTCTCTGCCAATCTGGCTGCCTTCTTTGCGCATGTATCGTCTAAAAAGACCACTTTGGTCGATCTGGACCATCAAGGTACTGCCGGTAAATGGGTTAGAAACGCTGCGCCTATCGGGATTGAATGCATTTCTGTTGCATCGCCCAATAACAAAGGCGTTGGCATGGCGCTGTTGCAGGCCCAGCAGGCGCTGCGCTCTGCAGGTTCATCGACCCAGGTGCTGATTGCCGACCTGACCTGGACGGATATTTTGCCCGCGGAATTTTTGTTTGATTTTGACCTGGTGCTGGTGCCCAGTTCTTTGTCACGTGTCGAGCTTGACAGCACGCTCGAATTTGTAAACCGCTTTAGTTTCGTCTTCAATTCCACCATGCGCACCCCGCCTAAGTTGGTCGTGGTACCCAGCCGCGTGGTGAATATGGATACTTATTCGAATGTTTTTTACCAGTCGTTCACCACGGCCTTCTTTTTGTCGCCACCGGTACGGTTCAGCGACAGGGCCAGTGAGTTCTTTGGCGCTGAGTTCTTTGTTAAAACCAGCCATGCAGAAACCCGTGACAACTTCATCGAGTTTGGACGCGCCATTGAAGAGTTGGGCCGCATCCAGGAAGCTGAAAGACCCAAGCCAAAGGGTCTGTACCAGCCCAATATGACGGGAACTATTTTGGACCGCTTCAGGGCCGGACTCAATGCCAAAGACCGCAAGATACCGGTTGCAGCCAATGACTATGCGCCACCGAGCTTGCAAGACAGATTCAAGGCCGCCATACCCAGTTTCTTGAGCCGGGTTGCCAACGTCAAGTAAGGCCCACAAAAAAAGCACTTAACGTGATTGCGTTAAGTGCTTTTTAATTGGATTTTTGGCTCCTCAACCTGGGCTCGAACCAGGGACCTACGGATTAACAGTCCGGTGCTCTACCAACTGAGCTATTGAGGAATGGAGCCTCAAATTATAGCGCGCTTTTAGTGTGCTTCCGGTGGTTTAACCCGTGAATCGCATCGCTCAAAAGTCTGGCTTCTGCTTCCGGATCCTTGGCTGCAATCAGTGCACGAACCACGGCCACCGAGCCTACGCCACTGGCCATCACCTCAGGCAGTCGCGCCATATCAATGCCGCCAATGGCCACCAGTGTGTACTCACGCAGCAATTGCGCATAAGCATGAAGCCGTCCTGTTCCCTGGGCTGCGGTCTTCATTCGCTTGAGGGTGGTGGGGAACACGGCGCCCATGGCCATGTAGCTGGGCGCATGCGTGTCGGCCAGGCACATTTCTGCGTAGCCGTGGGTGCTCAGACCCAGACGTAAACCTGCCTGCCGGATCGCGTCAAGATTGGCTGTACCCAAATCTTCCTGCCCCAAATGAACACCATAAGCCCCGGCAGCAATGGCCTCTTGCCAGTGATCGTTGATGAAGAGCAGTGCGTCTGTGCCTTGAACGGCTTGCACGGCAGCCTGCACTTCACGGCTGATGGCGGCCGGGTCGTCTGACTTGAACCGCAGTTGCAAAGTGGGCACGCCGGCGCGCGCCATGCGCGCCACCCATGCAGCGTCCGGCAGTACGGCGTACAAGCCAAGCTGCCGCGGGCAAGCGGGAAAGCTGTTGCTTCGTGGCAAGGCTTGAATGCCGAAATCAAGCGGCTCTGTCGGCCAGTGCTGCGCATTGAAGTGGCCGGTACGCTCAGCTTGCTTTTGCCAGGCGCTGGCGACGCATGCTGCATCGGCTTCAATGAAGCCCATGCGCAAGCAGGCTTGTCTGGCGGCCCGGTACACCGAAGCTTCAAGGCCGTTCTGGCTGAGCGTTGGCGGTATGGCGCTCAAAGCCAAAGTGCTTTGGTGCGCATGAACGATGGCCTGAACCGCCGCTTCATGGTTGTTGGGGTTGATGAATGGGTCGTTCGACATGCCTTGTCCTTGGCGGTTCAGTTGTTGGCCTGATGCCAGAACGGTGTGCCCAGCACGGGGGTGCTGGGTTGGGCTGCCTGTTGCTCAGCCATCACGCCGCCCAGGTACGCCGCACGCCCTGCATGCACCGCATCGGCAAAAGCGCCGGCCATCAGCAAGGGGTCTTGGGCCTGAGCCACGGCCGTGTTGAGCAGCACGGCGTCGTAACCCCATTCCAGCACTTGGCAGGCATGCGATGGCAGGCCCAGACCGGCGTCTACGATCAGCGGCACCTCCAGGCGTTCGCGCAGCAAGCGCATGGCGTAGGGGTTGATCGGGCCTTTGCCAGTGCCTATGGGCGCGGCCCAGGGCATCACGGCCTGGCAGCCTACATCAACCAGCTTGCGACACAAGACCAGATCTTCAGTGCAGTAAGGCAGGACTTTGAAGCCATCCTTGATCAATCGTGCGGCCACCTCCACCAGATGAAGCGTATCAGGTTGCAGGGTGTAGTCATCGCCTATGAGTTCGAGTTTGATCCAGTGGGTCTCAAACACTTCCCGCGCCATCTGCGCTGTGGTGATGACCTCCTGGGCGCTGTGACAGCCGGCTGTGTTGGGTAAAACTGGAATATTCAATTTTTTGAGCAGTTCCCAAAAATCATTGCGGGTGTCGGTTGATGGCCCCTGGCGTCGCAGCGAGGCGGTGACCATGGCCGGTCGGGCACGGCGCAAAGCCGCCTCCATCACAGCCGGAGAGGGGTAGCGTGCTGTGCCCAGCAGCAAGCGGCTTTGAAAGGTTTCGCCATATAAAACCAGCGGGTCGGTCTGCGCCTGTGTCAAAGTGTTTTTCATCAACTTTCCTGGTCTTAGCCACCTGTGATGGGGGCGATGATTTCAATCTGATCACCCTCTTGCAAAAGGGTCTGGTCGTAGCGGTTTTTGGGAACAAATGCCAGGTTGATGGCCGCGGCAAAGGGCGGGCAGGCCTTGACCAGCGTGAGGGCATCTGTCAGTGTGGCACCCTCAGGAACATCGTGCCGTATGCGGTTGATCAATACATGCATGAAGGGTCAGGCCGCAGCCGCTGCGGGGAGCTCAACCCGCAAATTAAATTGATCGGCAAGATTGCCGTGCCCGTTTTGAATCAGCTCCATCACGACATCCAACATGGCGGGGGCGATCAAAAAACCGTGCCGGTACAAGCCATTGATTTGGATGGTGCGCGGTGCCGTAAAGCGTACTGCGGGCAAATTATCCAGCAGGGTAGGGCGGCACTGGGTGCTGATTTCCAACAGCCGCGCCTCTGCAAAACCCGAATGAACCGAGTAAGCGGCACTGAGCAACTCCAGGGCCGAGCGTACGCTGGGCGGCGACATGTCTTCGGATTCAATTTCTGTGGCGCCGATGACAAAAATGTGGTCTTGCTTGGGCGCAATGTAAAGCGGGTAGCGCGGGTGCACCAGGCGCACCGGCCGCAGCAATGTGACCTCGGGTGCATGCACACGCAGCACCTCGCCGCGCACGCCACGAACCCCGGGCCACTGGGGTTTTGCGCCCAGGCCCCGGCAGTCAAAGACCCAGTCCGGTTGGCCGCTCGCGCCGGGGCTGAAGTCTTCGGGTGATCGCGGGCTGTTCCAGTGCAGCGCGACTTTCATGTTTTCAAGCGCTTGCTGCAGCGCGGCCAGCAGCTGGCGATTATCAAGTTGGCCCTCGCCGGGCAGGTACAAACCATGTTCAAAGCGCTGACCCAGGCTTGGCTCAAGCGCTGCAATCGCGGCGCCGTCCAGTGTTTGCGCTGGTGGCAGTTCGGGCATAGCCCGGGCCGTGCTGTCCATGTGGCGGGCAAAGCGCATGGCCTCGGGGGCATCCTGCCGGTGCCAGACGATCAGTGTGCCGTTTTGTTGAAAAAAAGTGGGCAGGGGAAGTTGGGCTATCAGCTCTGGCCAGCGCTTCAAACCATGGCTGCCCATGCGAACCACGCCGGCTTCGGTCACGGCAGATTCCGCCAGGGGCGCCAGCATGGCGGCCGCTGCGCGTGCCGCAGAGCCCGTGGCGTCTTGGGGGCCTGCTTCGTGAACTTCGACGCGATGGCCGGCTTGCGCCAGTGCTAGCGCCAGCATCCGGCCCATGAGGCCGGCGCCGATAACGAGCATGTGGGAGTCCGGGGTGGCGGTCATTGAATCCATCTGAATTGAACAGCTGGATAAAACAAGAGCGTGCTTGAAAAAACAACGCTGTCTGAAAACTTCCCACGCCAGCATGATCTGGATCGGGTCTTAGGGTTTTTCTCAGCCCTGCACTTGGCAAGACACCCCTGTTTCATCCTTGACTTCATTACATCACATCCGGCTCTGCCTGCGGCGCCCAGCGCACTGCCAGAGCTTGCCTGATAATTTTCACATGAGCACCTTTACATTTCCTGTTCCACACCACCGTTACGCCCGTGTCTTGTCGATTGCCGGCTCTGACAGCGGTGGCGGTGCCGGCATCCAGGCCGACCTCAAAACTTTCAGCGCCCTGGGTTGCTACGGCATGACGGCCATCACGGCATTGACGGCGCAAAACACACTCGGCGTGAGCAGTATTCACCCGGTACCGCCGGAGTTTCTCAAAGCGCAGCTCCAGGCTGTCATTGAAGACATCGGGGTAGACGCGGTCAAGATCGGTATGCTGCATTCGCCAGAGATCGTCCGCGTGGTGGCCTGGGCTATTTCGCACTACAAGCTCGAACAAGTGGTTCTGGACCCGGTGATGGTGGCCACCAGTGGCGACCGGCTGATCGAATCAGCGACAGTGCAGGTGCTGCAGCAGGAGCTTTTCCCTCTGGTGTCGGTGATCACGCCCAATCTGGACGAAGCGGCCCTGCTGTTAGGCCGCAGCATTGACAGCGCCGAATCGCTGGAGCAGGCGGCTGATGATTTGTTGGCAATGGGCGCACGCACGGTTTTGCTCAAAGGGGGTCACCTGCGCGGTGCGGCGGTGGTCGACGTGTTTGCCCAAGCCGGACAGCGTCATTTGCACCTGCGCTCTGAACGCATCGCCAGTCGCAATGTTCACGGTACCGGTTGCACCTTGTCTTCGGCCATTGCCGCCCACCTGGCCCTGGGTTTGCCACTGCGCGAGGCGGTCCAGCAGGCCCGTAATTACATTTTGGCTGCGATCACTGCCGGTGCCGGGGTACAAACCGGCCAGGGCCATGGCCCGCTGAACCATGGCCATGCCCCGCAAGCGACGGCAGTGGTTCCGCTGTCCTGATATCACGGCAGTTGCCGATCAGGCCGACGGTTGAGGCCTGGTCAGCCAGGCCACAGCAAATGTCGCTACCAAGGTTGGTATAGCCGCGCCCAAGACAGGGGTGTAGCGGCTCGACAGGTGGTACATGGCGATACCGGCCAGCCAAATCAGCACGGGCAGCACGTTCACAGCAGGCGCTTTATCCAACAGGGTGGCCGCCGGGACACCGAATGCCAAGCGCCCCAGAATGACGCCAAAGAGCGGCACAAACACCGAACTCAGCATCAGTAAAAAAGGCTCAAGACTGTGCATCGGCAGCAGCATGGCCAGCAGGGTGCAGGCCAGCACCATCAACACGCCGAATTGGCGAATGCTCCAGCCAGGCAACAGACTGTGTGCAGACACGGCGCCCGAGTAAGCATCGCCGTAGGCGTTATCGACTTCGTCTATCAAGATCAAAGACAGGGCAATCAAACCGCCTTGGGCCAGCAGCAGCGCGGTGACCAGGTTGGTGCTGGGCAGTGTCAATACCACCAGCACACCCAGCGAATAACACCAGATATTGGCCAGTGCGTACCCCAGCCAGGTGCCGCGCAGTGCGGCGCCGCCGCTGCGGCCGTGGCGCGCATAGTCAGCCACCAGCGGCAGCCATGAAATCGGCATGGCAATCACCAGGTCCAAGGCCGACATGACGCCCATGCCACCAGCGCCAGCACGGTTCCACAGGACTTCAAAGCCTTTGAGCTGCGCCATCGACAAAAACTGCCAGCTCAGCCAGATCAGAGAAAGCACCACCAGCGGCAAAGCCACCCGGGCGATCAGTTTGCGTACCAGTTGCACCATCGACACGCTCATCAAGACCATCACAGCAGCGCCCCATAGCACGGTGACCACATACGGCCAGTAGCTTTCCGCCATGCTGCCGGACTGCCGACCGATGGCCACTGTTGCATCACGCATCACAACCAACTCAAAAGCGCCCCAGCCAAGCAATTGCACGATATTTAATGCGATGGGCAATCGCGCAAAAGAACGGCCATAAACAGCATGCATCAAGCCGGCGCTGGCCAGTCCGCTGTCGCAGCCTATCTTGGCGACCCAGCCCAAAATACCCGCGCCAAGGATGGAGCCGGCCACAATCGCCAGCAAGGCCTCCTGGGTACCCATGGCCGGCATCAGGTAAGCGCCGATCTGCATGACCAAGAGGCCAACGCCAAGACTGAACCAGAGCGAAGCATGATCGCCCAAAGCAAAGACTCGCTCGCCGGCCGTCACCGGGCTCAGCGCCGTATTCCCAGCGTTATGGGACGCGGCCGGGTGATTTGTAAGATTTGTCAATGTCTGCTCCAAGCAAAATTTGCAATTGGCGCAGGGGGCTTGCGAGCAACATGCATGCGGACCTGTGAATGGAGGTGCAGCAATTGCTAACGGCTTCCCTGCGCGAGGATTACCTCAATCAGGTTCAAAGGGACTTTCTCAGTCGGAGCCACAACTTCATGTGAACCCCAACACCCCTAGCGAATGGTTCTTTCGAACTGAGGCTGATTCTATTGCAAACCCTCATCGGGTTGTACTGATACGCCCAGCAACTTGTGCAGTTTTGTACTGGTGGTTGTGTATTGAAGCTGAATGCTTTGGTCCGGAAAAATGATTGCGGCAGCACCGAAAGCGGCCAGTGCGCACTCGTGAAAGCCACACAAAATGAGTTTTTTCTTGCCGGGGTAGGTGTTGATGTCACCGACGGCAAAAATGCCGGGGACACTGGTAGAGAATTTTTCGGTGTCTACCCGGAGCTGTTTGCGCTCCATGTCCAGCCCCCAATCGGCTACTGGACCGAGTTTGGGGGACAGGCCCAAGCTGACCAGCATGGCATCCAAGGGAAGTTGGAGCGACACCCCGTCGGTGTTTATCACGTCGATCTGCGTCAATTGACCGTGTTGCGCATGCCAGGCTGTGGGCTGCCCGATCAACAGCTTGATGGCACCGCTTGCATGCAGAGCGCGCATGCGGGCCACTGCAGCAGGCGCTGCTTGAAAGTTATCGCGACGGTGAACCAAGGTCACACTGGCGGCTCGCACGGGGCCTTGATCAGCCAACTTGATGGCCCACTCCAGGGCGGTTTCGTCCCCACCAAAGATCAGCAGATGCTTACCTGCAAAGCCAGAGGGCTCGCCAGCGCTGTAGAAGACCTGTGTACCTTCAAACTTGGCCAGACCTTCTAAATGCAGGCGACGCGGCTGGAATGCGCCTGCGCCCGCCGCAATGAAAATGGTTTTAGTGACAAAAACCGTGCCTTTGGAGGTTTGCACATCAAAGCGTTTGTCGCTGCGCTGCGCAATGGCGCTGACCTCCTGGCCCAGGTGAAATACCGCACCCATAGGGGCGGACTGCTTGAGCAATGACGCCGTCAGGTCTTGGCCCGTGGTCGCCAGAATGCCGGGAATGTCATAAATGGGTTTGTCCGGATACAGCGCCATGCACTGGCCGCCCGGGTGGGGCAGTGCGTCGACCACATGCGCCTTGATGCTCAGCAGACCAAGCTGAAAAACCTGAAACAGGCCGACCGGACCGGCACCGATGATCAGCGCGTCGGTTGCTATGGGGGCGGCCTGCTGACCGCCTGGGGCCAGGGCCGCCATCGCTCAGCGAACCAGTTCTCTGAGTTTGTCGGTCTTGTCTTTCCAGTCCTCTGCATCGGCCAAGGGCGCTTTGCGTTTGGTGATGCTTTTCCAGCCGGGCTGGTGAGACAGCTCGACGTTCAGTTTGATGAAGGCCATCTGGTCGGCCGGCAGGTCTTCTTCGGCATAAATGGCGTTGACCGGGCACTCGGGAATGCAGACGGCGCAGTCAATGCACTCGTCCGGGTCAATCACCAGCATGTTCGGGCCTTCGCGGAAGCAGTCCACAGGACAAACATCCACGCAGTCGGTGTACTTGCAACGGATACAGGATTCAGAAACGACGTGGGTCATGTTGTAGGTACGGGGCGGTGAAAACCCCTTATTTTAAGAGTTTTCCCGAGCTCATTGAGGGCGGGCCCAAAATCATCCCTCGTGGGCCGACAGTATCAAAGCGGCGCCCGAGGTCTTGTGCGAGGCCGTGTCCACCAGCACCAAAGAACCCAGAATGCGCGATTGCGCAAAGGGCAGGGCGGCGATGGGCGCTTGCAGCACCAGCTCCACCACGCCGATGGCGTTAGCGTCGAGCTGGGTGGCCGGCTGCTGCGCCAGGGTCTGGATATTGACCTGATGCACGATTCGTTGGACCTTGGCTTTGACCCAGCGGTGACCCTGCAAAGCCCAGTACAGGCGGCCGGGCAGCAAGGGCTCGTCGTCCATCCAGGCCACGGTGGCCGTCAGGTTTCGTTTGCCGGGTGAGTCGCCAAAGCCGTCAGTAGCCAGCAACACATCGCCGCGCGACACATCCAGCTCGCGGTCCAGAATGATGCCGGCGCTGTGGCCGGCCCACACGGTCTTTGGCTGGCGCGCATGGTCCAGCACCTCGGCCACCACGGCGCTTTTGCCGCCGGGCAGCACGCTCATGCGCTGGCCGACCTGCACCGCGCCGCTGGCAATGCGGCCCCAGAAAATACGGCGGCCCTGCGTGGTGTCGGCACTCGAAGAAAATTTCTCGACCCACTGCACCGGAAAGCTGAAAGGCTGGGTGATGTCGGCCGGCGTGGCAGACAGCTTTTCGAGCAAGGCCAGCAGGGTTGGGCCCTGGTAGCCGCACCAGCCCGGGTTGGCATCCACCACGTTGTAGCCGACCAGTGCCGACACCGGCACGATGGCCTGCGCCGTGATGCCGGCGTCTTGCGTGAAGGCTTGCAGCGCTGCGCTGATGTACGCAAAAGCCAGTGCCGGGTCATCGACTGCGTCCAGTTTGTTGACGGCGAACACGATGGCCGGCACGCGCAGCAGTTGCACCAGCAGCGAGTGACGGCGGGTTTGCGGCAGCAGCTCGGGCAGGGTCGATTGCCAGTCCAACTTGGTGGCGTCAATCAGCACCACGGCGGCGTCTGCGCTGGACGCGGCGGTGACCATGTTGCGCGTGTACTGCTCGTGGCCGGGGGCGTCGGCAATGATGAATTTGCGCGCGGCGGTGTTGAAGTAGCGGTAGGCCACGTCAATGGTGATGCCTTGCTCGCGCTCGGCTTGCAGGCCGTCGGTCAGCAAGGCCAGGTCGGTCTGGCCGCCACGCTGCACACCGGCCAGCTGGTCTTGCAGCACGGTTTTGCTGTCCACCAGCAGCCGGCCGATCAGCGTGCTTTTGCCGTCGTCCACGCTGCCGCAGGTGACAAAGCGCAGGGCGGCGCGGGTGTCCTGGGCGGCGTTGGCCGGGGCTGCAGTTGCATGGATGTCAAGCGTCGTGCTCATTAGAAATAACCTTCTTTTTTGCGCTTTTCCATGGAAGCGTCAGATGTCTTGTCGTCCATGCGCGTGGCCCCGCGTTCGCTGACGTCAGCGCTCAGCGTTTCCAGCACGATCTCACCGGCCGTGGCTGCGGTGCTGGCGACCGGGCAGGTGCAGGTGATGTCGCCCACGGTGCGAAAACGCACGGTTTTCTCGACGGCGGTTTCACCCGCCTTGAGTGGCGTGATCCCGGTGACCGGCACCAGAAGGCCCTTGCGCTCGACCACCTGGCGCTGGTGCGCGTAGTAGAGCGAAGGCAGCTCGATATTTTCGTGCGCTATGAATTGCCACACATCTAACTCAGTCCAGTTGGAGATAGGAAAGACACGGAAATGCTCGCCGGGTTGCAGGCGGGTGTTGAACAGCGTCCACAACTCGGGCCGCTGGTCTTTGGGTTGCCACTGGCCAAAAGCGTCGCGGTGCGAAAAAATGCGCTCCTTGGCACGGGCTTTCTCCTCGTCACGGCGGGCGCCGCCTATCAGGGCGTCAAAGCGGAACTCGTCGATGGCTTCGAGCAGCGTCACCGACTGGTGCACATTGCGCGACTCGCCCGGGTGCGCCAGGCGCACAGTGCCGCGGGCCATGGAGTCTTCCACGCTGCGCACGATCAGGTCAGCGCCGAGTTGCTTGGCGCGGTAGTCACGGAAATCGGTCACTTCATAAAAATTGTGGCCGGTGTCTATCATCAGCAGCGGGTAAGGGATCTTGCCGCCGCGGCTGCTGTCCATGAACGCTTTTTCAGCGCACTTGAGCAGCACCAATGAATCTTTGCCGCCGGAAAACAGCAGGGTCGGGCGCTCAAAGGCGGCAGCGACTTCGCGCAGGATGAAGATGGCTTCTTCTTCCAGTGCGTCGAGGTGGGCGTTGCTGAGTTGGCCCAGCAGTTGGGGTTCGGTTCGGGCGTTCACGCGGCGGTGTCTTTGATGGAAATGATGGATGAAACGGCGGCGGCTTCACCGGCCACGTGCAGGCCGCATTCTTTGGCGCTTTCTTGCTCCCACCACCAGCGGCCGGAGCGGATGTCTTCGCCCAGGGTGACAGCGCGGGTGCAAGGGGCGCAGCCGATGCTCGGGAAAAACTCGTCGTGCAGCGGGTTGTAAGGAATGCTGTGCAGCGCAATGAAATGCCAGACATCGCCAGCCGTCCAGCGCGCCAGCGGGTTGATCTTGGCGCGCTCGCCGGCCTGGCCGACCAGTTCGTGCTCGACGAAATCAACGTCGGCGCGTGTGTTCGATTGCTCGCGCCGCAAGCCGGTGAGCCAGCCTTTGTGACCTGCCAGCGCCCGGCCCAGCGGCTCCATCTTGCGGATGCCGCAGCATTGCTTGCGCAGGTCCACGCTCGCGTACATGGCCTTGTCGCCGTGCGCGCTGACAAAGGCGCTGGCGGCTTCAGCCTGCGGACGGAACACCAGCACGGGGCGGGCGTAGCGCGCTTCGATGCGCCCGATCAGAGCCAGGGTTTGCGCATGCAGCAGGCCGGTGTCGAGCACAAACACGCTGCAATCGATGCCAGTCACGCCCAGTAGGTGGGTGATGACCATGTCTTCCGCGCCCAGGCTGGAGGCTTGCGTCAGCGGCGAAAAGGTCTGCGCGGCGCTGAGCAAAACGGCTTTGGTTTCGGCCAGCTTGGCCTCAAAGTCAGCGGAGGCCTTGGCGTAAAGGGTCAGGGCGCTCATGTCAGCGGGGGTTGTGCTCGTCAGCCAGCGCAAAGTGCGGTGCAAAGTGCGGCGCCACTTGTACAGCGTCGCCCTGGTAGCGGCCTACGCCAAAGCCGGGGTTGCTGGCCAGCACGCGTTCGGCCACGGCCAGCGGCTGGTCGGCGCGCAGCACGGCCACGTCAAAGCCGCTGCGTTGCATCTGGGCCAGCTGGTCGACCAGCACGTCACCGGTGGCGCGAATCTCGCCTTTGAATTCGCGGCGGCGGCGCAGCAAAAAGGCCTGACTGTAGGCGCGTCCGTCGGTGAACTTGGGGAAATGCAGGTCAATGCGCGCCACGCCGTTCAGCGCCAGCGCCATCGGGTCCGCGTCGTTGGCCAGTTGCACAGCCGCGGGCAGCGTGCCGGCGTCCTGGTGCTCGTTGGGGGTGAGTAATTTCATTTTGTTCTCTCTCAAGCGGATCAAACTGCGGCAGGCAGGCGTGCGGCGTTGGCAGCCGCCTTGTAGGGCTCCATGCCGACGCGGCGCAGCGTGGCGATGAAGGTCTCGCCGGCTTGCCGCTGCTGGCGGTAGGTTTCGAGCACGGCTTCAATGACTTCAGGCACTTCAGAGGCTGAGAACGACGGGCCGACCACCTTGCCGGGTACGGCCGTGCCGCTCAGGGCCGAGCCGTCCGCGCCGCCCAGCGACACCTGGTACCACTCGAGGCCGTCTTTGTCCACGCCCAGAATGCCGATGTGGCCGCTGTGGTGGTGACCGCATGAGTTGATGCAGCCGCTGATGTGCAGGTCGATCTCGCCCAGGTCGTGCAGCTCGTCCATGTCCTGGTAGCGCTCGGTGATGGCCTCGGCAATCGGGATCGAGCGCGCATTGGCCAGCGAGCAAAAGTCGCCGCCCGGGCAGGCGATCATGTCGGTCAGCAGACGGATATTGGGCTTGGCAAAACCGGCTTTGCGCGCAGCCCGCCAGAGCTCGGGCAACTGGTCGCAAGCCACCCAGGGGAGCAGCAGGTTTTGGTCGTGCGTCACGCGCACTTCGCCAGCGCTGAACTGTTCAGCCAGCTCAGCTGCCAGCGCAAGTTGGTCGGCCGTGGCGTCGCCCGGGGCCTGGCCCAAGCGTTTGAACGACAGCGTGACAGCGCGCAAGTTCGGATTTTTGTGGGTACGCACGTTTTGTTTAAGCCAGCGCCCAAACTCGATGTCGTCCTCAGCGGCGGCACGCAGAATATTGGCGATTTTGGCGTCTGCGCTCTTGCGGTCGCAGTTAAGCGTCGGCGGCACAAAGCAGGCCGTGACGCGGTCCAGCTCAGCTTGCGTGATGGTGTGCGGCCCGCCGTCATGGTCCATGATCTGGCGGTACTCGGCCTCGACATCGTCAAAGTAGCGCTGGCCTTCTGCCTTGACCAGAATCTTGATGCGCGCTTTGTAAATGTTGTCACGACGGCCATAGCGGTTGTACACGCGCACGATGGCTTCGACGTAGTTCATCACCTGGTGCCAGGGCAGAAACTCACGGATCACGCTGCCGATGACCGGCGTGCGGCCCATGCCGCCGCCCACTTGCATTTTGAAGCCGAGTTCGCCTTCGGCATTGCGGATCAGGTACAGGCCGACGTCATGCCAGGCGGTGGCGGCGCGGTCTTCCAGAGCGCCGCTGATGGCGATCTTGAACTTGCGTGGCAGGAAGGCGAATTCGGGGTGCAGCGTGCTCCACTGGCGCAATATCTCGCCAAAGGGGCGCGGATCGGCAATCTCGTCCACTGCAATGCCGGCCAGCTCGTCGCTGGTGATGTTGCGTATGCAGTTGCCGCTGGTCTGGATGCCGTGCATGTTGACGCTGGCCAGCAGGTCCATCACGTCAGCCGATTTGTCCAGCGGGATCCAGTTGTACTGAATGTTCTGGCGCGTTGTGAAATGCCCGTAGCCGGTTCTCAGTTTGGAGCTGATGGCACGCTCGCCGCTTTGCACCGGCCCCAGCAGGTCCTGCTTGGCTTGCGCTGCGCGCAGCAACTCGGGCTGCGGCTGGTCGTAGTCGCGGGCAATTTGGGCCAGCACGCGCAACTGGGCGCTGGACAGCTCGCCATAGGGCACTGCCACCCGCAGCATGGGCGCGTAGCGCTGCACATACCAGCCGTTTTGCAGGCGCAGCGGGCGAAACTCGTCTTCAGGCAGTTGGCCGGCCTGCCAGCGCGTGAGCTGGTCGCGGTACTGGTTGGCGCGGGCCTGCACAAAGGCGCGGTCAAATTCGGTGTATTGGTACATGTCGCAGAGGTAAATTGATCAGATAGCGATGAGTTTGACGCCCGCATAGGCCAGCAACAGGGACAAGAGTGAACGAATAACGCGGTCGGGTGTTTTGTGTACCAGTTGAGAGCCCAGCCAGATGCCGGGCAAAGAGCCGGTCAGCAGCAAGCCCAGCAGCGGCCAGTCCACAGAACCCAAAGATGCATGGCCCAAGCCAGCCACCAAAGTCAGTGGCACCGCGTAAGCAATGTCGGCCGCCACAATGCGTGGCAGCGGTAACAAAGGGTAAAGCAGCATCAGCGCAGTCACGCCAATCGCACCAGCGCCCACCGAGGTGAGTGTGACCAGGGTGCCAATCAAAGCGCCAAACAATAGCGGCAAGCTCCAGTGGCGGGGCCGGGTTGCTGAGGCTAATTGATCATGCGCTATCTGGCGCGGCACCTGCTTGCCCCGTGTGACTTTGTAAAGTGTTGCCAGCGCGGTCAGGAGCAAAGCGACGCCTAGCGTCAATGTCATGGTTTTTTGCACCAAGGGGTTGGCCGGGCCCAAACTGTGCAAGACATAGAGCGTGGCCAAGGCTGCCGGAATACTCCCCATACTGAGCGTGGCCACCAAGCGCCAAGGCACCAGACGCCGGCGCGCCAGGCTGACGGTGCCGCCCATTTTGGTGAAGGCTGCAAAAAGTAAATCAGTGCCAATGGCAAGGTGTGGCTTGATGCCAAAGCCGAAAATCAACAAAGGCGTCATCAAGGAGCCGCCACCCACCCCGGTCAAGCCGACGATCAGGCCCACGGCAAAGCCGGACAAAATAAAAGCGAACTCATGCATAGGCGGCAACTGTAGAAGAAGCCCGCCTCAATTCAAACGACAGTTTTCTTTGACGCTTATGCGAATTAGCTTATTCCTTCAGACGGCATGGGCTGATCTTTTTGGAATCGATTGGCACGCAGTGATCGGGCCAGACGCTTTTCGACCGGCAGCGGCTCATCATGCAGCCAGGCGGCCAACAGCTCTGCGCACAGCACAGCAAACGTCAGGCCGCGAGAGCCCATGGCGGTGCAAACATGAATGCCTGGCAGCTTGCTCTCGTCCAGCGCACCAACCAGCGGTAAGTGATCGGGTGACGCGCATCTCACTCCAGCCCAGGCCCTAGCCTGTCCATGCTCAAACTCTGGGGCCAGGCACGCTCCTGTGGCGGGCAGTAAATGCCTTAGGCGGCCCAACAGCGCCATCTGATCTGCGTTCTTTATGTCGCCATTGGCAGCGTCACGCTCAAAACTGGCACCCATCAACCAATGGGACGCCATGCCTTGCCCTGGTTTGCAGTCCGGGTCTTGAGGTGCCGGAAAAGAAGGAATAAAGCTGCCATCGCCATTGACTGGACTGGCAGGCAGGATGGCGTTGCGGGGCACCAAGCCCCAGGCCAGCTGGCCGCGTATGGCTTGCAAGGGGATGGCGCCTCCCCAGCAGTCGGCCACTTGGCTGCTGCTGAGCAAGGCTGCGCTGTCAAAGCCGGCCGCCAGCACCACCAGGCTGGCCTCGGCAATGCATTGGCCCGAAGCTGTTTGAACCTGCCAGAGCGGCTCAAGTCCCGGCATGCGTTGCAAGCGGTCTATGCCTACCCCCAGACAAGTGCGGATGCCAGCGCCGGCAAGCAGCGCATGAACCAGCTTTTGCGGTTTGATCCAGCCCCCGGCGTCATGCCATAAAGCGCTGTCTGGCGCGGGTATTGCGCCGTCTGCCGCGTTGGCCATCCGGCTCCAGCTCTTGCCCGCTTCAGGCCAGTTGGCGGGCAGGGCGCCGCTGCTGTCAAAACGTCGCTGCAATGCGCCGTGGGCCTGCCAGTCCAAGCCCTCATGCAGCTGGCTGCGGGCTATTTGCCAGGTGGCGCGCAAGCCCTGGCGAGACAGGCGTGACAAGGTGCTGTCATCCGGTGAAACATGCGGCGCCAGCATGCCCGCCGGCAAGCCGGAGGCACCAGCGGCCACAGCATCGCGAGCGTCAAGCACCGTCACCTGCCAGCCGCGTCTGGCCAGACTGGCGGCACATGCTGCACCGGCCAGACCGGCACCAATCACCACGCAGCGCTTGGCCTCGCCGGACCAAGTCTTGGCGACTTTTTGCGGGGTTTTAGGCTCCCAGCCTGGGTTGAAAAGTGCTTGCAGCATGTGCGCATCAGCCGTCAGGCCGGGGGATTTGATGAGCTCAAAGCCGCAGTGTTGGAGGCCTTCCAGCATGCCGGGTGCCAGCTCCAGGGCGGCCAGCCGGCTGCCGCGTCGGCAACAGCGGGCTACAGCTTTGATTGTGTTCAGCGCCCACCCGGGCGCTGGGTGCTGCGGAGTCAAGCCATTGAGGAAAATGCTGTCCGCAGTCAAGGTTTGCAGCTTGAGCATGTCGTGTGCATCTCCGATACCCAAGCTCAGCAGCACGTGGCCGTCTTCAAAACTCAGCCGCTGCAAGCCTGGGAGCAAACCTGGCCACTGTGCCACCAGTTCCTGCGCCATTGGCAAAAGCTCTGGCAGAGCAGACGCGGCTTTGAGTAAATCACTTCGGCTGAGCGGAAACGGCTCGCATGCAGCAAAGTGCAGGATGCGGGGTCGGGCGGGGTCGGCTTTCCAGGCTTGCCAAGTCTTGAGAAAGTTTAAACCCGCGCCAAAGCTGGTTTCCAAAACGCACCATTGAGTCAGCCCGGCCCAGGCCCGGGGTAAACCGCAGCCGTGCAGAAAAGATGGTGGTATTTGCACGCTGCCGCCGTATCAGCAGGTGCTAAGGTTTTAAGTCGATGGCGGAACGTAGCCGGCCACAGCGTCTGCGCCGTCGCCAAAAAAGTGCTTTTCCATTTGGCGAGCCAGGTATTGGCGGGCACGCGCATCGGCCAGGTTCAGTCGATTTTCGTTCACCAGCATGGTTTGCTGCTTCATCCACTCGGCCCAGGCAGCTTTGCTGACTTCTTCCCAGATGCGCTTGCCAAGAGGGCCGGGGTAAGGGGGTAAATCAAGCCCTTCGGCTTGCGCGCCGAGTTTGATGCAGTTGACTAAGCGTGCCATGAAATTCTTTCTAAAAGCAAAAGGCCCAAAAAGGAAAGGCGCCTGAATTGAGGTTCTATTTTATGGACCTTTGCACACGCGCCAGCCTTCGCAAGGTTTTGCCCCCTTGCCATGCCGTTTTGCGATGCCATGCACCCAACTTACGACCCTCTGCGGTCAAACTTGGGCGTTCAGCGTTAAAATAAGTTTCAAGACTTGGTAAAGCCACCAAAAAAAGTGATTTAACTCATCGCAAAATTTTGTCTCGCTTCCCCAGGTCAAGCTATGCAAGCCCCACAACGCTTTGAGCGTTAACCGAAAGTAGGCACCGCCCGTGGCAAGATCTGAAACCAAAACCGCCGTTCTACCTGATGGCCTGCGCTACAAGTCCAAAGTTTCCGGCTCGCCCTTTGTGGCAACCACTTCTTTTGGCAGCGCGACCATGTCCTGTTTCATGTGCGGAAAGCATCGCCCGCGCTCGATGATGGGTACCCGTAAAGTTCTGGGTAAAGCTCAGGCCGTTTGCGCGCCATCTTGCAAGGCGCTGGATGAAGCGATCAGCAACGCTGCAGCAGGCAAACAGTAATTTTTCAAACTCCCGCGTTGCGGGTTGCGCGCTAAGTTTTCTCTCTGGCGGTGCGCAGCTTAACCGGCCCTCATTCCCCCATGTTTTCTGACCGCAGAACCCTGTTGCCGCGCCGTGCCTTGGGCTTGATTGCGCTGGTCAGTTTGTTGATGTTGATTTTTGGTCTGTATCTGCAGCATGGGGTCGGGCTCGAACCCTGCCCGATGTGCATTGTTCAGCGTTACGCCTTGTTGCTGGCGATGCTGATCGCTGGTTTTTCTGCATTCGGTCGTAAGCCTGCTTCGCTTTTGATGGGCTTGTCACTGCTCGCACTGGCCACGCTTTTCGGAGCTTTTGTGGCCGCCCGCCAAAGCTGGCTGCAGTTGTACCCGCCCCAGACTGCCTCTTGCGGCCGTGACTTCTACGGAATGATTGAGACCTTTCCCCTGCAGCGCGTGATCCCGATGATTTTCAAAGGCAGCGGAGACTGCAGCAAGGTGGACTGGACATTTTTGAGCCTGTCGATTGCTAACTGGTCTTTTTTGGCCTTCACGGCCATTTCATTGCTAGCGCTGGTTCTTTTGCGCGGTTTGTGGCGCCGTCGTAACTAGGCAAACCGCCCGGCCACCGCTGCAGCTTGCGCAGGCTCAAGGGCCCAGTTGTTTGACCATCACCTGGCTCTTGCGGTTCAAGTTGTACTTGCGCATGCGCGCTTCGGGCAGCCAATCGATCTCAGCCGGTTTGAAACCGCGCTTCAAAAACCAGTGCATGGTTTGGGTGGTCAGCACAAAGATACTTTGCAGACCGGCAGCGCGGGCGCGCTGCTCAATGCGCTTGAGAATGCGTTCGCCGTCACCTTGACTTTGTGTGTGCGGCGAAACAGTGAGCGCGGCCATCTCTCCGGTTTTGGCTTCCGGGTAGGGATAAAGCGCCGCACAGCCGAAGATCACGCCGTCATGCTCGATCACGGTGTACAGGCCGGCGTCGCGTTCGATCTCTGTGCGGTCCCGTTTGACCAGTGTGCCGTCTTTCTCATAGGGCGCTATCAGTTGCAATATGCCGCCAACGTCGTCGATGGTGGCTTCGCGCAGGCTCTCGAGCTTTTCATCAATCACCATGGTGCCTATGCCGTCGTGCACATAGATTTCGAGCAGCAGAGCGCCGTCGGTGGCAAAGGGCAGGATGTGACTGCGTTCTACACCGTGCTGGCAGGCTTTGACGCAGTGCTGCAAATAAAACGCGGTGTCGCTGGGTTGTTGGGCGTCAGGCAGATCTGCCAATAGTTTCTTGGCGGCAGCCAGCGGCAGCTCGGTGTCAATCGGGTTGTCGTCGCTGGCCGGCAGTGCGGGATCGATGCGGATGCCGGGAATCTCGGTCAGAAAAATCAGCTTGTCGGCCTGCAACTCGATGGCCACGCTGGTAGCGACTTCTTCCATGGTCAGGTTGAAGGCTTCGCCGGTGGGAGAAAAGCCAAACGGCGACAGCAGCACCATCGAGCCGAATTCCAGCGTGCGCCGAATTCCCACGGTGTCTACCTTGCGCACCAGGCCCGAGTGTTTGAAATCAACCCCATCGACAATGCCGACCGGCCGGGCGGTGATGAAGTTGCCGGAGATCACGCGCACAGTCGAGCCGGCCATGGGCGTGTTGGGCAGGCCCTGGCTGAAGGCCGCTTCAATCTCGTAGCGCAACTGGCCGGCGGCCTCTTGCGCGCAGTCCAGCGCCACAGAATCGGTGATGCGCATACCGTGTGAATACTGGGGCTCGTGGCCTTTGGCCAGCAGCTGCTCATTGACCTGCGGGCGAAAGCCGTGCACCAGCACGATCTTCACGCCCATGCTCTGAATCAGCGCCAGGTCTTGCGCAATGTGCGCCAATTTACCGGCCGCAATGGCTTCGCCGGCCATGCCGACCACAAAGGTCTTGCCCCTGTGCAAGTGGATGTAAGGGGCCACCGAGCGGAACCAGGGCACAAAGGTAAAATTAAAAACGGCGGACATGGTTTCTTTGTATGAAGAGGCTTTGCTATCAAAACCTTTGCGCCGATTTTCACCTAAGTTTCACGCTTGTCTGCTAATTCACCTTCCCCCCTGGTTATTGAGTTCCCCGAATCCCTGCCGGTGTCGGGCAAGCGCGACGAAATCACGGCCGCCATTGCGGCGCACCAGGTGGTCATCGTCTGCGGTGAAACCGGCTCGGGCAAGACCACCCAGCTGCCCAAAATCGCTCTGGCCATGGGGCGCGGCAAGCTCAATTACCCCGGCGGTCGCGGCCCGCTGATCGGCCACACGCAGCCCCGGCGTATAGCAGCCTCCAGCGTGGCCAAGCGCATTGCCGAAGAACTTAAGACCCCGCTGGGCGAGGTGGTCGGCTTCAAAGTGCGCTTTCAGGACCGCCTGGGCCGTGATGCTTCGGTCAAGCTGATGACCGACGGCATCTTGCTGGCCGAGACGCAAACCGACCCGCTGCTGCGCGCATACGACACCATCATCATTGACGAAGCGCACGAACGCAGCCTGAACATCGACTTCCTACTCGGCTACCTGCGCCAGCTGCTGCCGCGCCGGCCCGACCTCAAGGTCATCATCACATCGGCAACGATCGATGCACAGCGCTTTGCGGATTATTTTGCGTCGTCCAGCCCGGTGCCGGGCCGCCCCAAGCCGGGCGACGCCCCCTCGGGGGGCAGCGACGACGCGCAGCGCGAAGCGTGGGGGCACAAGATTCCTGCACCGGTCATCATGGTGTCAGGGCGCATGTTCCCGGTTGAGCAAAGGTACCGCCCTTACGAAGAATCCCGCGACTACGACCTGAACGACGCCATTGCCGATGGCGTGGACGAACTCTGGCGCAGCCCGCACAGTGCGGGTGACATTTTGATCTTTCTGCCCGGCGAGCGCGAGATTCGTGAAGCCGCCGACCACCTGCGCAAGCACCTGGCCCACCAGCCCATGTTGCGCAACGCCGAAGTGCTGCCGCTGTTTGCCCGCCTGAGCCAGGCCGAACAAGACCGCATCTTTGAAGGCCACAGCGGCCGACGCATTGTGCTGGCCACCAACGTGGCCGAAACCTCGCTCACCGTGCCTGGCATTCGCTATGTGATCGACGCCGGCACGGCCCGCGTCAAGCGCTACAGCTTTCGCAACAAGGTCGAGCAGCTGATGGTCGAGCCGGTCTCGCAGGCGGCTGCCAACCAGCGCGCCGGCCGTTGCGGCCGCGTGGCCGACGGCATCTGCATTCGCCTGTATGACGAGCAAGATTATTTGGGCCGACCGCGTTTTACCGACCCCGAAATTTTGCGCAGCTCGCTGGCCGCCGTGATCTTGCGCATGAAAGCGCTGCACCTGGGCGCGGTCGAAGACTTCGCCTTCATTGAGCCGCCGCAACGCCGCGCCATTGCCGACGGCTACCAGCTGCTGGCCGAACTCGGCGCGGTGGACGATGACAACGAACTCACGCCGGTCGGTCGAACGCTCGCCAAACTGCCGCTGGACCCGCGCGTGGGCCGCATGATCCTGGAAGCCAAAGACCGCGGCGCGCTGGACGAAGTGATGGTGATCGCCAGCGCGCTCAGCGTGCAAGACGTGCGCGACCGCCCAATGGACAAGCAGACCCAGGCCGACCAGGCGCATGCCAAGTTTGATGATGAGAAAAGCGAGTTCAGCGGGTATCTGAAGCTTTGGAAATGGCTAGGGGATTCGAAAGGTGGCCCTTCGACAGGCTCAGGGCGAACGGATAAAAACTCCGCTCCCCCCAAGCCCACACCCGTTCGCCCTGAGCTTGTCGAAGGGTCTTCGCACAAGCTCTCCAACCGCCAATACGAGAACCTGCTGCGCGAGAACTATGTCAACATCCGCCGCGTGCGCGAGTGGCGCGATATCCATTCGCAGTTGCACAGCGTCATCGGCGAGCAGGGCTGGCACCTCAACGACAAACCGGCCAGCTACGAGCAACTGCACCTGTCCATGCTCTGCGGGCTGCTGGGCAACCTGGGCTACAAGCCGGAAGATGCTTCGACGGGCTCAGCAC
This sequence comes from Polaromonas sp., assembly GCA_044350025.1. Classification (GTDB taxonomy): domain Bacteria; phylum Pseudomonadota; class Gammaproteobacteria; order Burkholderiales; family Burkholderiaceae_C; genus Polaromonas. Next base: position 61,557 of record JBILIK010000001.1, read on the forward strand.
AGGCAGGTGAATACCTGGGCGCACGCGGCATCAAGTTTTATCCGCACCCCGGCGCCAAGCTCAGCAAAAAGCCCGGCCGTTGGATCGTGGCGGCAGAACTGGTCGAAACGACGCGCCTGTTTGGCCGTGGCATTGCCAACATCGAGCCGCAGTGGGTCGAGCAGGTGGCCGGACACCTTTTAAAGAAGCAGCTGCTGGACCCGCACTGGGAAAAGAAGGCCGCACAAGTCACCGCGCTGGAGCGCGCCACGCTCTACGGGCTGGTCATCTACAACGGCCGCCGCGTCAACTTCGGCCGGGTGGACCCGGTGGGTGCGCGTGAAATCTTCATTCGAGAAGCGCTGGTGGCCGGCAACTGGGACAGCAAGCTGCCTTTTCTGGCCGCCAACCTCAAGCTGATTGCGCAGGTGCAAGACCTCGAGCACAAAGCGCGCCGTCAAGACGTGCTGGTGGATGAAGAGCTGATCTACGCCTTTTACGACCAGCAACTGCCCGCCGACATATGCACCGGCGCCGGTTGCGAGCATTGGTACAAGGACGAAGTCAAAAAGCAGCCGCAATTGCTGCTGCTCTCGCGCGAAGAGCTGATGCGCCACGAAGCCGCCGGCATCACCACGCAGGCGTTTCCCAAGACGCTGCGCATGGGTGGCGTCGATTGCCTGGCCACCTACCTGCACGAGCCCGGTGACGCGAGAGACGGGGTGACGGTCGAAGTGCCGCTGTTTGCGCTCAACCAGGTGAACGAAGAGCGCTGCGAATGGCTGGTGCCCGGCATGCTCAAGGACAAGATCCAGGCGCTCATCAAAACCCTGCACCAGCGCCCGCGCTCGCGCCTGGTGCCGCTGCCCGAGACGGCAGGGCGCATGGCGGCCGAACTGCTGCAACCTGAAAAGTGGGGTACCGGCTCGCTCACTGACGCGGTGCTCAAGTGGGTGCGCGACGCCACCAGCCTGGACATCAAGCGCAACGACATGAAGCTCGACATGTTGCCGCCGCACCTGTTCATGAACTTTCGCGTGCTCGACGAACACGGCCGCCAACTCGGCACCGGCCGCAACCTGGGCGCTCTCAAAGGCGAGCTGGGCTCGCAAGCACGCGGCGCGTTTCAGGCTCTGGCCGGATTGAAAAATAAATTGGGGTCAGACCCCGATTTGGCAAAGCCCCATCCAGATAAATTGGGCTCTGACCCCATTCCCCCCGGAACTGCGAGAAGGGCCGCGTCCCCATTGGCCAACCCTGCGGCCAGCCCTTCAGCCAAAGCCGCCGGCGAGCGCTACACCAGCTGGTCCTTCGGCGAGCTGCCCGAGCTCATGGAAATCCGCAAAGGCAGCCAGACGCTGATCGGCTTTCCCGCGCTGCTCGACTTGGACGACGCCGTCACCATCGAGGTCTTTGACGAGCCCGACGTGGCTGCCGCCAAGCACCGCGCCGGCCTGCGCCGGCTGTTCTCGCTGCAAATCAAAGACGCGCTCAAATACCTTGAGAAAAACCTGCCCGAGCTGCAAAAAATGGCCACCGCCTACATGCTAGTCGGCCGCGCCGCCGACAACTCGGGCGGCGGCACGCTTGAAGAACTGCGCAGCCAGATCATTGAAGTCGCTCTCGACCGCGCCTTTCTGGTCGAGCCGCTGCCCACGGGCGAAGCCGACTTCAAAAAACGCGTGGACGAAGGCCGCGCCCGCCTGACGCTGATTGCCAGCGAAGTGGCGCGCCTGGCCGGCAGCATTTTGGTGGAGTTTGCCGCCGCCCAGCGCAAGATCAAAGACAGCAAAAACGCCACCGACGCAGCCGCCGACGCTGCCCAGCAACTGGCGCGCCTGGTGCCCAAACGCTTTTTGGCCACCACGCCGTACCCTCAGCTACAGCACTTTCCGCGCTACCTCAAGGCCATCACCCTGCGTCTGGACAAGTGGCGCGCCGACCCCGCACGCGACGCCACCCGCCTGACCGAGCTGCGCCCGCAAGAGCAACGCTTTTGGCGACTGGTGGCCGAACGCAAAGGCACCATCGACGCCCGCATGCAGGAATACCGCTGGCTGCTGGAAGAGTTGCGCGTGAGCTTTTTTGCGCAAGAGCTGAGGACCCCGCAGCCGGTGAGCGTGAAGCGGCTGGACAAAGCCTGGGGCCAGATCAATTCTTGAGGCGGGGATGGATTCCTGCCTGCGCAGGAATGACAGTTCTAGAGTTTGGCCAGCCGCCCCAGCGCGGCCTTGAGCGTTTCGTCTTTTTTGGCGAAGCAAAAGCGCACCACGCGCTGGTCAAAGCTATTGCCGTAAAAGGCTGACATGGGGATGGCTGCGACGCCGATCTCGGTCGTCAGCCATTTGCAGAAGTCGGCTTCGCCCAGGTCGCTGACGTCTGAAATGTCCACGCACTGAAAGTAGGTGCCTTCACTGGGCAGCAGCTTGAACTTGGTGGCGGCCAGGCCTTCGCGGAACAGGTCGCGCTTGCGTTGGTAGAAGGCCGGCAAGTCCAGGTAGGCGGCGGGCTTGGCCATGTAGCTGGCCAGGGCGTGTTGTACCGGGGTGTTGACGGTGAAGACGTTGAACTGGTGCACCTTGCGGAACTCTGCCGTGAGCGTGGCGGGCGCGGCCACATAGCCGACTTTCCAGCCGGTGACGTGGTAAGTTTTGCCGAAGCTGCTGACGATGAATGCGCGCGCCGCCAGGCCGGGAAATCGCACGGCGCTGTGGTGCATGGCGCCCAGGGCGGCGTCGAACACCATGTGTTCATAGACCTCGTCGCTGATGAGCAGCACGTCGGTGGGTGCGAGCAGGGTTTGCAGGCGCAGCATTTCGGCTTCGGTCCAGACGGTGGCGCTGGGGTTGTGCGGCGAGTTGATGATGATGGCGCGGGTTTTGGGGCTGAGCGCGGCGGCGATCTTGTCAAAGTCAGGGCGGAAAGTGCCGGGGGTGAGCGGCACGCGCACGACGGTGCCGCCGGCCAGCTCGATGTTGGGCACGTAGCTGTCGTAGCAGGGCTCGAGCACGATGACCTCGTCGCCCGGATGCACGATGCCCAAAATGATGGTGATGATGGCTTGCGTGGCACCGGCGGTGACGGTGATTTCGGTAGCCGGGTTGTAGCTGCGGCCGTGCAGGGTTTGAATTTTGGCGGCGATGGCTTCGCGCAGCACGGGTACGCCGGTCATGGGCGGGTATTGGTTCAGGCCGCTTTGCATGGCGTCGGTGACGGCGTTGACCAGTGCCGGGTCGCATTCAAAGTCTGGGAAACCCTGGCCGAGATTGACGGCGTTTTTTTCTGTGGCCAGCGCCGACATCACAGTGAAGATGGTGGTGCCGACGTTGGGCAGGCGGCTTTGCAGGGCGGGGGTGTACTGGCGCACGGCGGGCTGGCTGGTGGAGGTGGCTGGGGTCATGGTTTTCAAACTTCGTAGTCGTTGATACGGCCGGTCATGGCTTTGGTAATGAGGTCGCGGTTGAGCTTGTCGCTCACCAGTTCGGCAAATTTGTAGACGAAATTGCGCAGGTAGGCGCTGCGCTTGAAAGCGACGCGCGCCACGTTCATGCCAAAAAGCTGTCCTGCGGGCAGGGTCACCAGGTCGGTGTTGGTGCCGTCGTCTCGCAGCGCCATTTCAGCCACGATGCCAACACCCAGGCCCAGGCGCACATAGGTTTTGATGACGTCGGAGTCGATGGCCTCGAGGGCAATGCGCGGGTGCAGGCGCTTGGCGGCGAAGGCTTCGTCGATCTTGGTGCGGCCCGTGAAGGACGGGTGGTAGGTGATGAGGGCTTGGCCGGCCAGCTCTTCCAGCGTGATGTTTTTTTGCCGGGCCAGTGGATGGTCGGCCGGCATGACCAGCATGTGCTGCCATTCGTAGCAGGGTAGGGTGACCAGCTCGTCGTACTGCGCCAGGGATTCGGTGGCGATGCCGATTTCGGCAACTTCGTCGATCAGCATGCGGGCCACCTGGTCGGGCGAGCCCTGGTGCAGGCTGACGTTGACCTTGGGGAAGGCCTCACGCAGGCGCGCTACCGGCTGGGGCAGCACGTAACGCGCTTGGGTGTGTGTGGTGGCAATTGACAGGGTGCCGCTGTCCTGGGCTGAGTACTGCTCGCCGATGCGCTTGAGGTTGCCAACTTCCCGCATGATCATCTCTATGCTTTTGAGCACGTGCTGGCCAGGCTCGGTCACGCGTTTGAGGCGTTTGCCGTGGCGCGCAAAAATCTCTACGCCCAGCTCTTCTTCCAGCTCGATGATGGCTTTGGAAACGCCCGGTTGCGAGGTGTGCAAGGCGCGCGCGGTCTCGGTCAGGTTGAGGTTGCGGCGCACGGCCTCTTGCACAAAGCGAAACTGGTGAAGGTTCATATCAAATAAGTTCTTATTAAGTCTTTTATTATGACATTTTGAGCCTAAAGAGGCGTGACTGTGCTTGACTGTGCTTTACTGTGCTTTACTGTGCAAAAGGCCATTTGAAGCCTAAAGCCAGTGAATCAGGCCAGCGCAATGTCTGCCAGCAGTGCAGTGAGTTGGGCTGACTCGCCTGCGGTGGCTAACAACTCAAGTCTTAGCTGGGGGTGTTTGCTGCGAATCTCTTCGATGATGAGCGGCAGGTCTTCACGCGCGTGCTTACCGACGCCCAGAAACAAGGGGAAAACACGAATGTGCGTTGCGCCCGCCGAGACCATGTCGTCTGCAGCCTGCGGCAGACTCGGCAAACATAACTCAAGGTAGGCGCAACTCACAAGGGCCGCCGTATGGCGACGCCTGATTTCAGTGGCCACAGCTTCAATAGGCACTCGCCAAAGCGGGTCTCTGGAGCCGTGGGCAAACAAAATGATGGCGGTGGTCATGCGCTTGGGCAGGGGGGGTGTGTAGGTTTAAAAAGGGAAGGTCGGGGCGTTAACGCCGCAGCACCAGCCAGCCGAAGGCCGTCAATGAAATACCGGTGTAAAGCAAACCCGGGGCGGCGGCCGCGAGCCAGGGCTCCCATTTTTGCAAGTTACCGATGTGGCCAAACACGTTGTTGAGCAGAAAAAAACTGATGCCTATCATCACGCCGGCAAAAACATAGGTGGCAATGCCGCCGGCACGAAAGTGCAGGTAGGCGAAGGGCAAGGACAAGATCACCATGACCAGGCAGCTGAGCGGGTAAAAAACTTTTTTCCAGAATTCAATCTCATAACGCTGTGAAGACTGTCCGTTGGCTTTGAGGTGCTGCACGTAATGAAAGAGATCGATGGTGGCCATCTGCTCCGGCTTGAGCAGGGCGACGGAGACCATCTCGGCGCTGATTTCGGTGGGCCAGCGCATGCTGTCCGCTCGGGTTCGGGTCATGCTGGCTTTTTCCAGCGCTTTGTTCAGGCTGTCGGTACTTGGTCGGATCAAAAATTCAGTGCGCTCGGCCTTGAGCAGGGTCCAGGATTGATCAGCCGCAAATCGGGCTGCGCCAGCTTCGGTCAGTGAGACAACCAGGCCTTTGTTGTCATACTCATAAATACGGATGCCTTGCATCTCATTGGCTGGCGACAAGGCCCGTACGTTGACAACGTAATTGTTGTAGAGCTGCTTTTCTTTGAGCCAGGCGCCGGTCTGCCCTACAGTGATGCGGCCTTGGTACTTGGCTTTGAGCAGCTGTGCCGTTCGTTGGGCCACGGGTGAGAGGTAGTCACCCACGGCAAAACTCAGCACCACAAAGACGCTGCCCATCACCAGCAGCAGTCTGAGGGCGCGCCAGGGGTCCAGCCCACTGGTGCGCAATATCGTGAATTCCGATGTCTTGGCCATGCGGGCCATCACCATGATGGTGCCGATCAGTACCGAAATCGGCATCAACTCATAAATGTGGCTGGGCCCCAGAAGAGCAACATAAAGCAAAGAATGGCGCAGCTGGTACACCTGTTCTGCACCGGCGAACATTGATTTTTGACCGACGTTCTTGAGGTCATCGACCAGGTCAAACAAAGAAAAAAGCGCCAGAAAACCAATGCCCACCAGCAAAATGGAAACCCAGACCTCGCCGTAGATCAGTTTGCGTACGGTTTTCATGGCTTCACAGAAGATTTAACGGCCAGTGCTTGGGCGGGAAGTGGCCGGCGCGGCAGCAGGTCTGCAAGGGCCCAGTTTTCGTTGCGTTTGGCCAGCCAGAGCAAGCTGCCGATGAGCACGCTGCCGTGCATCAGCAGCAACAAGCTGCCCAGGCCCATACGCCCGCTGGCCACCCAGGTTTGCCCCAGACCGATCAGGTTGCTGTACAAAATGAAGACCAGCAGCACCAAAATAACATTGCTGCTGCGGCCAGCGCGCGGGTTTACAGCGGCCAGTGCCAGCGCCAACACGACAAAATTGATGGCGCTGAAAACAAGTCCGAGGCGCCATGAGAGCTCGGCCCGGTGGCTGTTGCTGCGCGATTGTAAAAGCTCAAGGGTCGACATTGCACGGATTTCGATCGCTTCGGCTGCCACATCCTTGCGTTGGCCGGTACTGATACCGTATTCTTCAAAATCAGTCACCCGCAGGTCTGGCTTGCCTAAGGTGTTCTCCATGCGCTGGCCGTTTTGCAGTATGAGCATTTGCGTATCGTTGACCACCTCAACCCGGCCAACGCGTGCTGTGGTGACCGTGTTTTTGTTTTTTTCGACAGAGGCAATGAAGATGTTGTTGCTGCCAACGCGTCCTTCGGAGGCGTTGTCAATGAAAAAAACCCGCTGGCCGTTGGCAGACTCCTGAAACTGACCCGGTGCAATACGGTCCAGATCACCGCGCTGGTCATAGCGCTGTTTCAAGTCTGCGCTTTGCTGGTTGGTCCAGGGCCAGATGACCAGCGCGGAGACGGTGATCAACACCAGCACCGGCCAGGCAAAGCGCAGCAAGGGTCGCAAAAAAGCAGACAAGCCGCGCCCGCTGGCAAACCAGACCACCATTTCGCTGTCCTGGTACATGCGGGACAAGGTGCTCAGCATGGCGATAAACAGCGACAAAGTCAGAATGGTCGGCAAACGCCCCAAAGCGGCATACGCCATGATAAGCATGACGTCTTGCGGGCTGATGGAGCCCCTGGAGACGCGGCCCAGGGTTTGAATCAAGACGATTGTCAAGATGATGGTGAGCAGTACCACCAGGGTGGCACCAAAGCTGCGCGCCAATTCTTTGCGCATCGAAGATTGGAATAACATGGAGCGATTAATTATTTTTTCGCAAAAACGGAACTTCCTTCAATTATGGACTTCGAACTCAAGACCTTGAACCGCGCCCGGCTCTGCACTGAAAAATGTGACGCTCTGGTCGTGCTGGTGCCGCAGGACATGGCCAGCGGCAATGACGCGCTTTCCAGCTTGATCGCTGCGGCCACCCGCGCCGGTGACTTTGAGGCCAAGCCCGGGAGTTTGCTGCAAGCCTACCGACCAGGGGGTTTGGCTGCGACACGTTTGCTGCTGGTAGGCGTGGGCGATGGCACCCCCCGCCATGTTCGCAGCGCGGTGCTGGCGGCGATGGCGGCTTTGAAGTCTGGCAAGGCATTGCGGCTTGTTTTGTGCCTTAGCTTGCTCAAAGACGCTGAGTCGTCCGCGATTCATGCCGCTTTGCTGAGCTGCGGCGATGCGGCTTACCAATACAGCGCCACCAAGTCCAAGGCGCCAACCAGGCATTTTCAGCGGGCCGTGGTGGCCGTGGCCGACGCGCCGGCGGCCAAAGCCGCCTTTGCCAAAGCCTGTGGCCTGGCCCAGGGCATCGCGCTGGCCCGCGAGTGGGGTAACCGCCCTGCCAATCACGCCACCCCCGAAAAACTCGCCGGTGCTGCACGCGAACTGGCTAAATTGCCACGCGTTTCAGCGCAGATCCTGGGCCCCAAAGAAGTTGCCAAACTTGGCATGGGCTCATTCATGGCGGTAGCGCGTGGCTCCGAAGAGCCGCTGCGTTTTATCGTGCTGCGCTATGAGGGCGCGCTCAAGAGCCAGGCGCCGGTGGTGCTGGTGGGCAAGGGCATCACCTTCGACACAGGCGGAATCTCTATCAAACCAGCTGCTGAGATGGATGAGATGAAGTTCGATATGTGCGGAGCAGCCAGCGTGCTGGGCACTTTCCGGGCCTTGGCAGCTTTGCAGCCCAGGCTGAACGTGGTGGGTTTAATACCTTCCTGCGAAAACATGCCCGATGGCCGCGCCATCAAGCCCGGCGACGTGGTCAGCAGCATGAGCGGTTTGACCATTGAAGTACTCAATACCGATGCCGAAGGTAGGCTGGTTCTTTGCGATGCCCTGACTTACGCAGAGCGCTTCAAACCGCGTGCTGTGGTGGACATTGCTACTTTGACAGGCGCTTGCGTGGTGGCTTTGGGCGGTGTGCGTTCCGGTATGTTCTCAAGTAACGACGCACTGGCCCAGTCATTGATGGAAGCAGGGGAGCGATCCTTAGACCTTTGCTGGCGCATGCCTTTAGACGAAGCTTATGCGGAGGGCCTGAAAACTAACTTTGCAGACATTGCCAATGTGGCTGGCCGTGCGGCTGGCGCGGTCACAGCCGCTAAGTTTTTACAGCGTTTTGCGGCTAAGTTCCCTTGGGCGCATCTGGACATCGCAGGCACAGCCTGGAAAAGTGGTGCCGCCAAAGGCTCGACCGGGCGACCTGTGGCGCTGTTGGTGGAGTACCTGCTCAGCCAGACCGAGCCTAGCGTTACAAAAGCGAGTAAGCCTAAAAGCGTCAAGACACGCAGCCAGGCTGCTAGCGCATGACAGAAGTTGAGTTTCATTTCAACGTAGGTGACAAACTCGACTACAGCTGCCGCTTGCTGCGCAAAGCCCATGCGGGGGGGGCTCAATTGTTGGTGACAGCAGACCCCGTGACGCTGGCGCAGCTTGACCAGATGCTGTGGACTTTGTCTGCGACCGAGTTTTTGCCTCATTGCCGCAGCGACGCCCCGCCCGCTACCTTGGCGCTTTCACCTATCGTGCTGGCGGCTTCTGCCTTGGAGCCGGTACTGCAAGGGCGTGCAGCAGGCGTTCTGGTTAATCTGGGCCAAGATGTACCGCCAGGCTTTGAAAGCTTTGAGCGATTTATTGAAATTGTGAGTAGCGCCCCTGACGACCGCCTGGCCGGGCGACAGCGTTGGAACCACTATAAACAACGCGGTTATGCACTCAAAGCGCATGACCGTACAGCCGGAGCAAAAAGCGCATCAAGCGCTTGATTCACTCAAAGCGTTGAAAACACACTAAGCCAACACCTCAACTTTTTTATTGGTTTTTGTGACGCCGGTGTGGCACAGGCTCAAAAATTGCGATATCTTTAGAAGGTTGGGGTGAAAAGACCTCGCATCCTTGTCTTTTTTTTAATCGGAGTGAATATGAAACTGAAAATTACCGCTTTAGCCTCCTTGATCGTCGTATCGGGCATGGCAACTGCTCAAGAAACACAAGTCGTCAAAATCGGCCACGTGGCGCCTGTATCCGGCGCTCAGGCCCACTACGGCAAAGACAATGAAAACGGCGCCCGCATGGCTATCGAGGACCTCAACGCCCAGAATATTGTGATCGCCGGCAAAAAGATTAAATTTGAAATCGTTGCCGAAGACGATGCAGCCGACCCTAAACAGGGCACCGCTGCCGCACAAAAACTGTGCGACTCTAAAGTTGCCGGCGTGGTCGGTCACCTCAATTCAGGCACCACCATTCCCGCTGCCAAGGTTTATAACGACTGCGGTATTCCCCACGTCACTGGCGCTGCAACCAACCCCAACCTCACAAAGCCCGGCTACAAGACAACTTATCGCATCATCGCCAATGACAATGCTTTGGGCGCTGGTCTGGCTTTTTATGCCGCAGACAAGCTCAAGCTGAAAAAAGTCGCCATCATTGACGATCGCACAGCCTACGGCCAGGGTGTTGCTGAGGTCTTTAAAAAGACTGCGCTGCAAAAAGGCATGACCGTTGTGGATGAGCAGTTCACCACTGACAAAGCCACCGACTTCATGGCCATTTTGACTGCCATCAAGGCCAAAGCCCCTGACGCCGTTTTCTACGGCGGTATGGACCCGCAAGCCGGCCCTATGCTGCGCCAGATGGAGCAACTGGGCATGTCCAAAGTCAAGTTCTTCGGCGGTGACGGCATCTGCACCGCAGAGATCGCCAAATTGGCCGCCGGCGCCAAAACCTTGGGTAACGTGATTTGCGCCGAAGGCGGCGCTTCCTTGGCCAAAATGCCAGGCGGCGAGGCTTGGAAAAAGCGTTACGACGCCAAGTACCCTAACCAGTTCCAGGTTTACAGCCCTTACACCTACGATGCCACCTTCGTGCTGGTTGACGCTATGAAGCGTGCCAAATCGACAGACCCCAAGGTCTACACCCCTGAGCTGCTGAAAACCAACTTCAAAGGCGTCACCACCACCATTGCTTTTGAAGCCAATGGCGAATTAAAGAACCCCTCTATCACTTTGTACGAGTACAAAGATGGCAAGAAGTCTGCCCTGAACTGATCTTCGCTTCTGTCTACAAAGCCACCTTCGGGTGGCTTTTTTTTGCTGTGCCAGATGCGACCTTGTTGTGAGGCAAACTTCTTTGGAATACAAGCCGCTAGATTTTTCGGAAGTGCTACTATTAATTACTTGTAAAGTTTCCTATCGATAAAAATGCTGGATGCGCCATGAGTTCTACATTCATCTTATTATTTTTGGTTTTTGTACTGATTTGCGTGGTGCTTTTCTATGTCTTCACCCAGCAAAGCTTGAACGACATTTCAGCGCGGCTTACTAGACTGCAGAAACCCGAAACAGTTACCCGCACCCCTGACGCCATCCGCCGCGAGCGTGCGTACTCGCATGACCAGATCGTCATGCTCGAAGCCCAACTGATCAACGAAGCCCGAGAAGATCTGACAGAGGCGGAGATGCAAGAAGTAGACAAGGCTCGCAAGAAGATCAAGTCTTGTGCCGATGAGCTCAAGGCTATTGGTGACTGGAGCGGCTTGCCATTTGATTTGGAATGGAACGATATTCTCGACAGGCTTCCGGTGCTCAATGGTCTGTACCGCAAGGCTGTTGCTGCACAGGCTGAAGCAATGAACCCGACCCCTGCACCCGCGCCTGCAGCGCCGGCACCTGCGCCCCCAACCAGGTTTCGGCGCTAATTCGAGCTTCAGACCATTACCCGTGAAACGTATAGATTGCCTTAGCGTTCCTAAATCGCGCAATTTAAAAGACCCAGGCGATGACGTCGTCACAGTGCTGCCAGACAAATTTTATGGCGTGTTTGACGGCGCAACCGATACAACAGGCACATTCCGCGGACCCTGCTCACCTGGTCGCTTTGCGGCCACCTCGGCGGCTCAAGCCATGCTGCGCCAGGTGCTGCAAGCGCAAGGCCCGGTAGCTGATCCGCAAGTTTGGCTGGCCGCAATGAACGCCGCCATCCGTGATGGTTTGCTTAACCTGGGTGTACCCCAGGCAAGGGTCAGTACCACCGCAGCCATGGCCCTTCCCATTGGCAAAGATATGCATTTCCTCATGGTGGGGGATTCGGGCCTGCGCATCAATGGCCGGGACATCACGCACATGACCAAAGATGTAGACCGCTTGTTCACCCAAGTCAGATTGGCGACCAGAGCGCTTTTGCGGCTGCAAGGTTTGCAAGGGGATGACTTGGAAGCTGCTACACGTGAACTGGTCTTCAAGGGCTTGGACCCGCTCCGGCAGACTGCTCTTTCGCGAGCGCAAGTTGAGCAAATCGTGGATCAAGTCAGCATTGCCTGCCAGGGGCAGCTCATGGCCGATGCCATGGACTGCCTTGTTGACATGGTTTTACGCGGCATATCCGGTGGTCAATACCAGTTTGCCAACCAGTCCGGCCACTCCTTAGCGTATGCCAGTGTGGATGGCAGCGAAACCCGTGGCAAAGACCTGCGTTATTTCAGCCGGCCCATGGCTGATGTGCAGAGCATTGAGCTCTTTACAGATGGCTACATGTCTTGCCCGCAGGGCGGCGTCAGTGTCATGGATTGGGAAGCTAATTTTGCGCAAGACGAAGCGCAAGACCCTGAAAAAATCGGGCGCTATGCCGGCGTTAAAGGCTCTACCCGGGCTTATTTTTCAGACGACCGGACTGTCTTGTCGCTCAGCTTTTAGTCTTTGACTGGGCTGGCAGGTCAGAGCCTATGAGGTCTGCCCGAAAAAAAGCCCCGCTGCCAAAGACAACGAGGCTTTCAGTGGCTCTTTAAAGACCTTTGGAGTTGGTCACGAACCTTTGTTTTGGCGGAAAGGGCGGGATTCGAACCCGCGGTGGGTATAACCCCACGCACGCTTTCCAGGCGTGTGACTTAAACCGCTCATCCACCTTTCCGCGAAGCCTCTGATTGTAGCAGTGCAGCTTTCAGTGAGGGGCCGCTTTAAAGGCGTGCAACTCCAAGAGTTCCAAGCTGACAACGCGTGTCGCGTTTTCGTGGGTGCACTCTAGGATGACGGGCGGTGCAAGCCCTGCGTCCAGGGCTTCTTTCCAGCGGTTCACGCACAAACACCAGCGATCCCCTGCCTTGAGACCGGCAAAGCGCCACTGGGGGCGGGGCGTCACCAGATCGTTGCCGCGCTCCAGCGAAAAGTCCAGAAAAGCTTGCGTCATGCGTGCGCAAACCAGGTGCGAGCCGGTGTCACTGGGGTCGGTCTCGCAGCAGCCGTCTCTCAAGTAACCGGTCAAAGGGTCGTAAGAGCAAGGCTTGAGCGGTGTGCCCAAGACATTCAAGGTTGTCATATGGAGAAGAGGAAGTGAGTGAAAAGGCGCTTTGGCAAAGTTGCCGCTTATTTTCCGGCAAAAGTGCACATCCGGCGGGAGAGGCAGATTATTTCCGTACACTTCGGGTTTTAATTCACCAAAGCTTCAGCGGTTACGGCTTTTTGCCCCCGTGCACACCATGAAATTTCGCTTTCCGATTGTCATTATTGACGAAGATTTCCGCTCAGAAAACACCTCGGGCCTGGGTATTCGTGCGCTGGCGCAAGCCATTGAGACCGAGGGCTTTGAAGTACTGGGTGTGACCAGTTACGGCGACCTGACTCAGTTTGCCCAGCAGCAAAGCCGGGCCAGCGCTTTTATTTTGTCGATTGATGACGAGGAATTCACCCCCGGCCCGGATCTGGACCCGGCTGTGTTGAACCTGCGTCACTTCATCGAGGAAGTACGCCGCAAAAACCTGGATGTGCCGATTTATGTTTACGGCGAGACTAAAACCAGCCGGCATATTCCCAACGATATCTTGCGCGAGCTGCACGGTTTTATTCACATGTTTGAAGATACGCCCGAGTTTGTGGCGCGTCATATCATCCGTGAAGCCAAAGGCTATCTGGAGGGCGTGCAACCGCCTTTTTTCAAAGCCCTGCTGGACTACGCTGAAGACGGTTCCTACTCTTGGCATTGCCCGGGTCACTCCGGCGGCGTTGCGTTTTTGAAGAGCCCGGTGGGCCAGATGTTTCACCAGTTTTTTGGCGAGAACATGCTGCGTGCTGACGTATGTAATGCGGTGGAAGAGCTGGGTCAGTTGCTGGACCATGATGGCGCGATTGGCGCCAGCGAGCGTAACGCGGCGCGCATCTTCAATGCCGATCACTGCTTTTTTGTGACCAACGGCACCAGTACCAGCAACAAAATGGTGTGGCACCACACTGTGGCCCCAGGCGATGTGGTGGTGGTGGACCGCAATTGCCACAAATCCATCCTGCACGCCATCATCATGACCGGTGCCATTCCGGTATTTTTAAAGCCGACGCGCAATCACTTCGGCATCATCGGCCCTATTCCGCAAAGCGAATTCGAACCCGACGCCATACGCGCCAAGATTGCGGCCAACCCGCTGCTTAAAGTGGTGGATGCCAACAAGGTCAAACCGCGCGTGCTGACGCTGACGCAGTCCACTTACGACGGCGTGCTCTACAACACCGAGACCATCAAAGGCATGCTCGATGGCTACATCGACAACCTGCACTTTGACGAGGCCTGGTTGCCGCATGCGGCTTTTCATCCGTTTTACGGCACTTACCATGCCATGGGTAAAAACCGGATCCGTCCAAAACACGCCGTGGTGTATTCGACGCAGTCGATTCACAAGCTGCTGGCCGGTATCAGCCAGGCCAGTCATGTGCTGGTACAGGACTCACAAAATACCAAGCTGGACCGTCATCTCTTCAACGAAGCCTATCTGATGCACACCAGCACCAGTCCGCAGTACAGCATCATTGCCAGTTGCGACGTGGCAGCCGCCATGATGGAGCCGCCGGGCGGCACGGCCCTGGTTGAAGAAAGCATTGCCGAGGCACTGGACTTTAGACGGGCCATGCGCAAGATCGACGAAGAGTACGGCGCCGACTGGTGGTTCAAGGTCTGGGGTCCGGACAAGCTGGTGGAAGAGGGCATCGGCATGGCCGAGGACTGGATCATCAAGGGCGAATCGCGCAGCGCCAAGACGGCCAAAAATGGTGCCAACAACTGGCACGGCTTCGGCCAGATGGCGACCGGCTTCAACATGCTGGACCCGATCAAGTCCACCATCGTCACCCCCGGCCTGGACTTGAACGGCAAGTTTGCCAAGACAGGCATTCCGGCCAGCATCGTCACCAAGTTTCTGGCTGAGCACGGTGTGATTGTGGAAAAAACCGGGCTTTACAGTTTCTTCATCATGTTCACCATCGGCATCACCAAGGGCCGCTGGAACACGCTGCTAACTGCGCTGCAGCAATTCAAAGACGATTACGCCAAAAACCAGCCCATGTGGCGCGTTTTACCCGAGTTTTGCCAGAAGTACCCAAAGTACGAGCAAATGGGTTTGGCTGACCTGTGCCAGCATATTCACGCCCTGTACGCCAAGTACGACATTGCCCGCCTGACCACCGAGGTCTACCTGAGCGAACTGACTCCGGCCATGAAGCCCAGCGACGCCTATGCCCATATTGCGCACCGCACCACGGAACGGGTCGAGATTGACCATCTTGAAGGTCGCATCACTGTCGGTCTGGTGACACCTTACCCGCCGGGTATTCCGTTGCTGATTCCGGGCGAAGTCTTTAACCGGAAAATCGTGGATTACCTGAAGTTTGCCCGCGAGTTCAATGCCCAGTGCCCGGGTTTTGAAACCGACATCCACGGCCTGGTTGAGCAAGACGACTCCAAAGGCAAGAAGCGGTACTACGCTGATTGCGTTAAAGTCCCATAAACAGCAAGTCGCAAAGCCGAATCACCCCACAAGAGCCCCTTGGTGCAGTTCGGCTTTGCTCGCCCAAGGCTAGACGCTCAGTCTGCCACCACACCCATGGTCTTGTTGTATCCGCCGTCCACGTAGGTGATTTCGGCGGTCACGCCGCCGGCCAGGTCGCTGAGCAGGAAGGCGGCGACATTGCCAACGTCCTCAATCGTGACGTTGCGGCGGATCGGAGAGGCGCTGGCCACCATGTTGAGCAGCTTGCTGAAGTCTTTGATGCCGCTGGCAGCCAGCGTCTTGATGGGGCCGGCGCTGATGCCGTTGACGCGGATGTCTTTCGGGCCGACTGCTTCCGCCAGATAGCGTACCGATGCCTCCAGCGACGCTTTGGCCAGTCCCATGGTGTTGTAGTTGGGGATGACGCGCTCTGCGCCCAGGTAAGTCAAGGTCAACAGTGCGGATTTAGGATTGAGCAAGGGCAGTGCCGCCTTGGCCATGGCCGGAAAGCTGTAGGCGCTGATGTCATGGGCGATTTTGAAGCCCTCCCGGCTCAGGCCATCGAGAAAGTTACCGGCAATGGCTTCGCGCGGGGCAAAGCCGATGCTGTGCACAAAGCCGTCAAAATTGGGCCAGTGAGTACTGAGGTCGGCGAACAATTTGTCGATCTGGGCGTCGTCGCCCACGTCGCAGTCAAAGATCAGTGTGGAGCCGAAGTCAGCGGCAAACTCGGTGATGCGTTCTTTAAAACGTTCGCCGACATAGCTGAAAGCCAGTTGTGCCCCCTGGGCGTGGCAGGCTTTGGCAATGCCGTAGGCAATCGAGCGGTTGGACAGCACGCCCGTGATCAGCAGTTTTTTGCCTGTGAGAAATCCCATGGTTTTGTCTTTCTAAATTTTTGTCTACTGACATCCCTGCAAGAGGGTTACCCGAGCCGGCGAGTTGGTGCAGAATTGTCGCATGAGGTTTTTACGCGTTTTATGCTCTTTTTTGCTGGCTTTGGCGGTCTTGGCCGGCAACGCCCCGGCTTGGGCTGCGCATGGTTATGCGCTCTGGGGTGATCTCAAATACCCGAGCGACTTTAGCAACTTTGATTATGTGAACCCGGCGGCACCCAAAGGCGGAGAACTGCGCCTAGTGAGCAACTTGCGCAGCTCCACGTTTGACAAGTACAACCCCTTCACGATCAAAGGCAGCGCGCCGGCTTATTTGTCCGATTTGATGTTTGACGCCTTGCTGGCCGGCCCGCTGGATGAAACTGCCTCCGGCTACGGCTTGCTGGCGCAAGACGTGAGCGTGGCAGCCGACGGTATGAGCGTGACGTTTGTGCTGCGCCCCGAAGCGCGCTTTCACAACGGCGACCCTGTGCTGGCTGCAGACGTCAAGCACAGCTATGACATGCTGATGGGCCCTTACACATCACCGGCTTACAAAACTCTGCTTGAAGACGTAGCCGGCATCGATATTTTAAGCGAGCGCAGTCTGCGCTACCGATTTAAAAAACCGAACCGGGAACTGCCCCTTACGGTGGGCGGCCTGCCCGTGTTCAGCCGCAGCTGGGGCCTTGAAGGCGGTAAGCCCAAGCGCTTTGATGCCGTGGTGATGGACATACCGATTGGCAGCGGCCCTTACCGGGTGGGCCCAGTGCGTTTTGGCAAAGACATCACTTATGTGCGTGACCCGGCTTACTGGGCCAAAGACCTCAATGTGCGGCGCGGCATGGGCAATTTTGATCGCATCACGGTGAAAATTTACAAAGACAACACCGCCAAGCTTGAGGCATTGAAGGCCGGTGAGTTTGACTTGATGCGGTTTTTCTCTGCCGGTGACTGGGCGCGCCGTGTCAATGGTAAAAAGTTTGACTCCGGTGAGTTGATTAAGGGCGAGTTCAAGCACCGCTTGCCGTCTGGCTTTCAGAGCTACGTCATCAACACCCGGCGGGACAAGTTCAAAGACGTTCGCGTGCGTGAAGCGCTGGGCCTGGCCATCGACTATGAATGGATGAACCGCCAGATGTTCTACGGCGCTTACCAGCGCGTACGGGGGCTGTTTGGCAACACGGACTGCCAGGCCAGCGGTTTGCCCGGGCCGCTGGAGCTGGCTATCTTGGAGCCTTGGCGCTCGCAGATTGCGCCGGCGGCCATGGATGCGATGTTTGCCCCGCCCCGCACCGATGGCGCCGGCAGCCTGCGCGAGAACTTGCGGCGTGCGCGTGACTTGCTGGGGCAGGCGGGCTGGACTGTGCAAAACGGTGTGCTGCGCAACCAGAAAGGCGAAGCCATGGTGATTGACTACCTGGACAGCAATGAAGGTGGCGCGCGGGTGGTTGCGCCCTGGGCGCGCAACCTGGAAAAACTGGGTATCAAACTCAATTACCGTGCCGTAGATTTTGCGCTGTACCAGCAAAGACTGAGTAAGTTTGAGTTTGACATCATCTCTCTGGCCTACGGCGGCACCCACAGCCCGGGGCAGGAATACGCCGACATGTTCGGCAGCAAAGCGGCTGTGACCGAAGACTCGGGCAACATGGCCGGCGTCAGCAGCCCGGCGATCGATGCGATCATTGCCCGCATGACCAGCGCCAAGACCAAAGCCGATTTACTGCCCGCCTGTCAGGCACTGGACCGCGTCATCAGTCACAGTCACTACCTGATTCCGCAATGGACGGCCACCACCCACCGCATGGCTTTCAATGACAGGCGCTTGGGCCGGCCTGAGCAAGTGCCGCCTTATTCCTCTGGAGAAGGCTGGGTCATCAACACCTGGTGGGCGCGCTGATGCTGGTCTACATACTCAAGCGCCTGCTGCTCATGGTCCCCACGTTGTTGGGCGTGCTGCTGATTACTTTCGCTGTTGTGCAATTTGTCCCTGGCGGCCCGGTCGAGCAGTACCTGGCCGAAGCCAAAGCGGGTGCTGCCGGTGGCGCAGGTGCTGAGGGCGGCGGCTTTAGCTACCGGGGCGCACAAGGCGTGGACCCCAAGCGCATTGAGCAGATCAAGGCTTTGTATGGCTTTGACAAACCGGCACACGAGCGCTTTTTCATGATGCTGGGTCAGTTTGCACGCTTTGATCTGGGTAAAAGTTTTTTTCAGAACCGGGATGTGGCGCAGCTGATCATCGACAAGTTGCCAGTCTCCATCAGCCTGGGGCTGTGGACTTTTTTCATCAGCTATTTAGTGGCCGTACCCCTGGGCGTCGCCAAGGCTGTGCGGGCGGGTTCTCGCTTTGACCTGGTGACGACATTGCTGGTGCTTGTGGGCTATGCCATTCCTGGCTTTGTACTGGGCGTGGTGCTGCTGGTTATTTTTGGCGGGCAATTGCAGTGGTTTCCGCTGCGGGGTCTGACCTCCAGCAACTGGGAAGAGTTGAGCTGGGCGGCTCGCGTGGTGGACTACCTTTGGCACATTGCGTTGCCGGTCACGGCCATGGTGCTGGGCAGCTTTGCGGTCACGGCCATCCTGACAAAAAATGCCTTTTTAGAAGAAATCCGCAAGCAATACGTGATCACCGCCCGCGCCAAAGGTCTGGCCGAGCGGCAGGTGCTTTACAAACATGTGTTTCGCAACGCCTTGATACCCATCGTGACCGGTTTCCCAGCCGCTTTTGTAGGTGCTTTTTTCACCGGTTCGCTGCTCATCGAAACCCTATTTTCGCTCGATGGCTTGGGTCTGCTCAGCTACGAGAGCGTGATCCGGCGTGACTACCCTGTGGTCATGGGAACGCTTTACTTTTTCACGCTGATTGGTTTGTTGACCAAACTCATCAGCGATCTTTGTTACGTTTGGGTGGACCCGCGTGTACGGTTTGACTAACACCCCCGATGCGGCCTCTGGCCGCCTTCCCCCTGAGGGGGCGCCCGCTGCGGACGGGCTGAGCCCGATCCGCGCCGGCGTTGGGGATGATCGCGGTCAGGGCGGTGGGGGTACGCCTGAGCGTGTTGCTTCAGTTTCGCCTGGTGCGCGCGCCTGGCAGCGCTTTCGGCGCAATCGGCTGGGTTTTGGCAGCTTGCTGTTGTTCAGTGCGTTGGTGCTGGTCAGTCTGCTGGCCGAGGTGGTGTCAAATGACCGGCCCCTGGTAGTCAGGTACGAGAGCACTTATTACTTTCCGATCCTCAAGGATTACCCGGAAAAAACATTCGGTGGCGACTTTGACACTGCCACCGACTACCTGGACCCGTTTATTCGGAACAAGCTGTCAACGGGCAGCAACTGGGCCGTCTATGCACCCAACCCCTACGGCCCTAAAACTCTGAACTACTTTGCCAAGGAGCCCAACCCCTCCAGGCCCACACGAGACAACTGGCTGGGCACCGACGACCGCGGCCGTGACCTGCTGGCGCAGTTGCTGTATGGTTTTCGGGTGAGTGTTCTGTTTGCCTTTGCACTGACTTTCACCGGCGTGGTGCTGGGTGTTTTGTCGGGAGCGGTGCAAGGCTATTTTGGCGGCAAGACTGATCTGGCGTTTCAGCGTTTCATGGAGATCTGGGGTTCCATGCCAGAGCTGTACTTGTTGATAATTTTCAGCGCAGTTTTTGCGCCCAGCATCTCCTTGCTCTTGATTTTGCTCAGTCTTTTCGGTTGGTTGGGCCTGTCTGACTATGTGCGCGCTGAGTTTTTACGTAACCGCCAACTGGACTATGTACGCGCTGCGCGGGCCATGGGCCTGAGCAGCTGGCAAATTATCACGCGCCATGTGCTTCCCAACAGCATGACCCCCGTGGTTACTTTTTTACCCTTTCGCATGAGCGCAGCCATTTTGGCGCTGACCTCTCTGGACTTTTTGGGCCTGGGTGTGCCGCCCGGCACGCCTTCATTGGGCGAGTTGTTGTCGCAGGGCAAAAATAGCATTGATGCCTGGTGGATATCGCTGTCGACTTTCGTCGTCCTGGTCTCTACGCTGCTGTTGCTCACGTTCATGGGCGACGCTTTGCGCGACGCACTGGACCCTAGAAAGTCACAAGAATGAGCGCTGCAACACTTTTGCAAGTGCAAAACCTGCGCGTGTCTTTTGCGGGTAAAGAAGTGGTCTGCGGCATTGATTTTTCTGTGGCTGCCGGCGAGAAATTGGCCCTGGTGGGTGAGTCTGGTTCGGGTAAAACCGTCACTGCTCTGAGCTTGCTGGGCCTGGTACAGGGCGCCCGTACCTCCGGGCAGGCTTTTTTTGGAGCGGGGCCCGACGAGCCGCAAGGCACGCCCAATCAGGACCTGTTGGCACTAAGTGAACATGATTTGCGCGGCATTCGCGGCCGTGACATCGCCATGATTTTCCAGGAGCCGATGACGGCCCTGAACCCGCTCTTCAGCGTGGGTGAGCAAATAGCGGAAGTGCTGCAACTCAAGCAGGGGCTCAGCCCGGCCCAGGCTCAGGCAGCGGCCGTGGGCTTGTTGGCTGACACCGGCATACCCGAACCTGAGCGCCGGGCGCGGGCTTATCCGCACCAGCTCTCAGGTGGTCAGCGGCAGCGCGCCATGATCGCCATGGCGCTGGCCTGCCAGCCGCGACTGCTGCTGGCCGACGAGCCCACCACAGCGCTGGATGTCAGTCTGCGCGTCCAGATTCTGGAACTGCTGGCTTCGCTGCAAAAGCGAAACGGCATGGCGGTGCTGCTGATCACGCATGACTTGAACCTGGTACGCCACTTTGCCGACCGCATCGCTGTGATGGAAAACGGCCTGATCGTCGAGCAGGGCAAGGTGGCCGATGTATTTGCCAACCCGCAGCATCCCTACACGCGCAAGCTGATGGACAGTGAGCCGGTGCGCGATGTGATTGAAAACCCGCCGGCTGGCGATGGCCCGCCTGTTGCTCAGGCCAGAGAACTCACCGTGAGCTACCCGGTCAAACTACCGGGTCTCAAGGGCTGGTTCAAGCAGGGTGAGTTTGTGGCTGTGAAGGGTGCCAGTTTCAGTCTGCCCAAAGGTCAGACTTTGGGCGTAGTGGGCGAGTCGGGCTCGGGCAAGTCAACTTTGGCATTGGCCTTGCTGGGCTTGCACCCCTCAAAAGGCGAGTTGCATTTATCGGGCCGGTCCTGGAGCGCTGACACAGCCGCCAACAAAGCCTTGCGGCGCTCCGTGCAGGTGGTATTTCAAGATCCTTTTTCTTCCTTGTCCCCGCGGATGACTGTTGAAGAAATAGTCGGTGAAGGGCTGCGTGTACACCAGCCTGGTCTGTCCGCAGTCCAGCGCCAGTTGCGGGTGGTGCAAGCCTTGGCCGATGTGGGCATGAGCCAGGCGCAGTTTCCTCGTTTGTTGCAGCGCTACCCGCATGAATTTTCAGGTGGTCAGCGCCAGCGGCTGGCAATTGCCCGGGCGCTGATGGTCGAACCCGACATGCTGGTGCTTGACGAGCCGACCAGTGCCTTGGACGTGACAGTTCAAAAACAGGTGCTCCAGCTGCTGCAGAAGCTGCAACGCGAGCGTGGCCTGAGTTACCTGCTCATTACCCACGACGTGGCCGTGATACGCGCAATGGCCCACCAGATCATGGTCATGAAAAGCGGCGAAATACTTGAATCCGGGCCGGCGGCACAGGTTTTAACAGCGCCTCAACACCCTTACACCCAGCTTTTGGTGGGACAGCTGAGCTGATGCGCCGGCTTTAGCCCCCCCGAAATACAAGAATTTGGCTTGCAGGGAGCCATAGAGAGCGCTACAATACGCGCTTCACGACCAAATGGGCGGGTTTTCACCGCCCATTTTTTTTGGGCGTTTGTTTTTGCATTGCGGATGCATTTTTGACACTGAATGGCTCTAAACGACACGATCAGTCAAACCGTTACCGGGCTGGGATACGCGCTGGTAGACATTGAGCGCACCAGCGGCGGTTTGCTGAGGGTGACGATTGACATGCCCTATGTGGCGGGTGCCGAGCAATTCATCAATGCTGAAGATTGTGAAAAAGTGACCCGCCAGCTCCAGTTCGTGCTGGAAGTTGAAGGTGCGTCGTATTCCCGGCTTGAGGTCAGCTCGCCCGGAATTGACAGACCGCTGCGGACTGAACAGGATTTTGAGCGTTTCACGGGCGAGTTGATTGACTTGACCTTGAAAGCACCGATTGGCCTGGCCGCCAGTGCCGGAACCGGGATATCTGCCAGCCGGAAAAAATTTCGCGGCAAGCTAGAGAGCGTGCCGGGTGGCTGGCAGATCGTGTGGACAGAAGAGCCCGCCGTCAAACCAGGCCAGAAGGTGAGCAAGCACAAAGTGCCTGCGCCCTTGCAGGCCATGGGTTTTACGCTGGATGAGATTGCCCAGGCGCGTTTGGCGCCCGTGGTGGACTTTAAGGGACGCCGCCCCAAAGGTGCCCCGACTGTAGATAAACAGACTGAGAATTTAGAGAAAGGCAGGCTTGTGAAATGAATCGCGAACTGTTGATGTTGGTTGATGCTATCTCGCGTGAGAAAAATGTCGAGCGTGACGTTGTCTTTGGTGCCGTCGAGCTTGCGCTCGCGTCCGCCACTAAAAAGGTGTATCCCGAAGGCGTGGACATCCGCGTTGCCGTGGACCGCGACAGCGGTGTTTATGAAACTTTCCGCCGCTGGCTTGTCGTTCCCGACGAAGCCGGCCTGCAAAACGCTGAAGGCGAAGAACTGCTGACAGATGCCCGTGAAGAACTCGCAGACATCGAAGAGGGCGACTACATCGAAAAACCGATTGAAAGTCTGCCCATCGGCCGCATTGGCGCGCAAGCAGCCAAGCAAGTGATCCTGCAAAAAATCCGCGACGCCGAGCGTGAAATGCTGCTCAGCGAATTCATGGCGCGTGGCGAAAAGATTTTTGTTGGCACCATCAAGCGCATGGACAAGGGCGACATCATTGTCGAGTCCGGCCGCGTTGAAGGCCGTCTGCGTCGCAGCGACATGATCCCTAAAGAAAACCTTCGCTCAGGTGACCGTGTCCGCGCCATGATCATGGAAGTTGACACCACTTTGCGCGGTGCGCCCATCATCCTCTCGCGCACCTCGCCCGAGTTCATGATCGAGTTGTTCCGCCAGGAAGTCCCCGAGATCGAGCAAGGCTTACTGGAGATCAAATCCTGCGCGCGTGACTCCGGTTCTCGTGCCAAGATCGCTGTGCTGTCGCATGACAAGCGGGTTGACCCCATCGGCACCTGTGTCGGTGTGCGTGGCACCCGTGTCAACGGCGTGACCAACGAGCTTGCCGGCGAGCGCGTGGACATTGTTTTGTGGAGCGAAGACCCGGCACAGTTCGTTATCGGCGCATTGGCCCCGGCCAATGTCTCTTCCATCGTTGTGGACGAAGAGCGTCACGCTATGGATGTGGTGGTTGACGAAGAAAACCTGGCCATCTCCATTGGCCGCGGCGGACAAAACGTGCGCCTTGCCGCCGAGTTGACCGGCTGGAAAATCAACATCATGACGGCTGATGAGTCCGCTCAGAAGCAAGCGACAGAGAGCGACAGCAGCCGCAAACTGTTCATGGAAAAGCTCGATGTGGACGAAGAGATTGCGGACATCCTGATCTCCGAGGGTTTCACCAGCCTCGAAGAAGTGGCCTATGTGCCCATTCAGGAGATGCTGGAAATCGAGTCCTTTGACGAAGACACCGTCAATGAGCTGCGTACGCGCGCCAAAGACGCGTTACTCACCATGGAAATCGCTAAGGAAGAAGACGTCGCTGAAGTTTCGCAAAACCTGCGTGACATCGAGGGCCTGACCCTCGAGCTGATTACCAAACTGAGCGAATCGGGTGTTCACACACGCGACGACCTGGCCGATCTGGCTGTTGACGAACTCACCGATATCACTGGCCAGTCTACGGACGATGCCAAGGCCCTGATCATGACCGCACGAGCCCATTGGTTTACCGATGAAGCACCTGCAGCGCAAGAGCAATGATCATGGAGGCCGCACGGAAACCCAATTATGTCCAGTACCACCACCGTCGCTGAATTCGCAGCTGAACTCAATAAACCTACCGCAACACTGATCGAGCAATTGACCAATGCGGGTGTCGCCAAAGCGCAAGCTGACGACAAGTTGTCCGAGTCGGACAAGCAAAAACTCCTGAGCTATTTGCAGTCCAGCCATGGCACTGCCAGCACTGAACGCAAAAAAATCACCCTGGTCAAGAAGTCCACCACCGAAATCAAGCAGGCCGATGCCACTGGCCGCGCCCGCACCATTCAGGTGGAGGTGCGTAAAAAACGTACTTTTGTTAAACGTGATGACATTACCGACCAAGCTGCCGAAGCGGCAAGCTCAGCCGCTGAAGCACAGGCTGCTGAAGCAGAAAATGCTGAACTGGTTCGCCGTGAAGACGAGGCCAATCGCAATGCTGAGCAGTTGCGCCTGCAAGAAGATGCCCTGGCAGAAAAGCGTCGCATGCGTGAATTGCAAGACGAAAAAGATGCGCAAATTGCTAAAGAAGCAGCTAAAGCAGAGCAAATTGCGCAGCCTGATGCACAAGCTGAGCCCCTTCAAGAAGTCAAAAAACCGGGTAAAGCAAGTGCTAAGCCCGTGGTGGGCTCGCGCGTGTTTCCGGATAAAGACGAGCTTTCTGCCGCTGCCGCCGCATCCAATGAACTGATTGCGGCCGATCAAGCTGCCAAAGCAGCCGCTGTGAGCGCTGCACAAGCAGCCGTTAAAGCCAAGGCCACGGCCGAATTCCAGGCCGATGCAGCCAAAGCGCAAGAGCTTCAGGACCGCCGCAAACGCGCTGAATCAGAAGCTGCCGGTATTCGCGCCATGATGAGCGCGCCCAAGCGCACATTGGTGCCGCATGCCGACCCGAAACTCGCGATCAAGGGCACGCTGCACAAGCCTGCCGTTGTGCCAGGGGCGGCCAAAGTTGCCCCACCTCCTGCTGCCGGTGGTGCTGCGGGTAAGAAAGAAGTCAAGTCGGAAAATCTGTCCTCCACCTGGAAAGACGACGCGGCCAAGAAAAAAGAACTCAAAACTCGCGGCGCTACACCCGTGCCGGGCCGCGGCAACTGGCGCGCTGGCCCACGCGGGCGTCGCTCAGGCGACCGCGATGCGCGACCTGAATCGAACTTTGTTGCGCCTTCTGAATTCAAAGTACTCGAAGTTCATGTGCCCGAAACTATCACGGTTTCGGAGCTCTCACACAAAATGAGTGTGAAGTCCTCAGAAGTCATCAAACACCTGATGAAGCTCGGACAGATGGTCACCATCAACCAGCCGCTGGACCAGGACACCGCCATGATCGTGGTGGAAGAAATGGGTCACAAGGCCGTTACAGCCGCGCTGGATGATCCTGAAGCATTCACCGACGAGGACGTGCAAGGCCAGCAGGCTGAAGCCCTGCCTCGCGCACCGGTGGTCACTGTCATGGGTCACGTTGACCATGGCAAGACCTCTCTGCTCGATTACATCCGCACTGCCAAAGTGGCGGCGGGTGAGGCCGGCGGAATTACCCAGCACATTGGCGCCTACCACGTGGAAACTCCGCGCGGCATGGTGTCCTTTCTGGACACGCCGGGTCACGAGGCTTTCACGGCCATGCGTGCCCGTGGCGCGCAGGCCACCGACATCGTGATTCTGGTGGTTGCGGCCGATGACGGCGTGATGCCGCAGACCCGCGAAGCTATCAAGCATGCAAAAGCGGCCGGTGTACCCATCGTGGTAGCCATCAACAAGATCGACAAGCCCGATGCCAATATGGACCGCGTCAAAGGCGAGTTGGTGGCTGAAGAAGTGATACCCGAAGAGTTCGGCGGCGACGTGCCCTTTGTGGGTGTGTCCGCGCGCACCGGCGCTGGCATCGACGCTTTGCTCGAACAGGTACTGCTGCAAGCTGAAGTGCTTGAGTTGCGCGCACCGGTTGACGCCCTGGCCAAGGGACTGGTCATTGAAGCCCAGCTCGACAAGGGTCGCGGCCCTGTGGCAACTGTGCTGATTCAGTCCGGCACACTCAAGGCTGGTGATGTGGTGCTGGCAGGCTCTACCTTCGGCCGCGTACGTGCCATGTTGGACGAAAACGGTAAGACCATCAAGTCGGCGGGACCCTCCATCCCGGTGGAAATTCAAGGTTTGACGGAAGTACCGCAAGCCGGCGATGAGTTCATGGTCATGACCGACGAGCGTCGTGCCCGCGAGATCGCCACTTACCGCGCCGGCAAGTTCCGTAACACCAAACTGGCCAAGCAGCAGGCAGCCAAGCTCGAGAACATGTTCTCGGACATCGGCGGCGGCGAAGTCAAGATGTTGCCGATCATCATCAAGGCCGATGTTCAGGGCTCTCAGGAAGCGCTGGCGCAGTCACTGCTCAAGCTGTCGACCGACGAGGTCAAAGTTCAGCTTGTTTACTCTGCCGTGGGCGGTATTTCGGAGTCAGACGTCAATCTGGCCATTGCATCCAAAGCAGTGCTGATCGGTTTCAACACCCGTGCTGACGCTCAAGCCCGCAAACTGGCTGAAAACAACGGCATCGACATTCGTTACTACAACATCATTTATGACGCTGTAGACGAGTTGCGTGCCGCCATGTCTGGTATGTTGACACCGGACAAAAAAGAAGAAGTCATCGGCAATGCCGAGATTCGCCAGGTCTTCAAGGTCAGCAAGATCGGCTCGATCGCCGGTTGTATGGTCACCGCGGGTGTGGTGCGCCGCAACGCGCGTATTCGCCTCTTGCGCGAAAACGTCGTCGTCTTTACGGGGGAACTCGACTCGCTCAAGCGTTTCAAGGACGATGCACGCGAAGTCAAAGAAGGTTTCGAGTGCGGCTTGAACGTCAAAGGTTACAACGACATCCAGGTTGGCGACATCCTGGAGTTCTTTGAAATCCGCGAAGTGGCCAGGACGCTCGAGGTCTAAAGCATGTGCTGATGGCGGCGCAATCACAAACTTGCCCTTGAGGGTGTTTGTCATGCGCCTGCCACCAATACCCTCTAAGCTTTATTTTTAATGCGTAAGAAATCATCTACACCGAACCGCGGCTTTCGCGTTGCCGACCAGATTCAGCGTGATCTGACGGAGCTGATCGCGCGCGAGTTGAAAGATCCGCGGGTCGGCATGGTCACGGTGCAGTCTGTTGAAGTCACGCCTGACTATGCTCACGCCAAAGTTTATTTCAGCGTGTTGGTCGGTGATACGAAAGAGTGCGAAGAGGCACTCAATCAGGCTGCCGGTTTTTTACGCAATGGCCTGTTTAAGAAATTGATGATCCACACTGTGCCCACCTTGCACTTTGTGTTTGACCGCACCACTGAACGCGCTTCTGACATGAATGCCTTGATTGCCAAGGCTGTTTCCTCCCGCGCCCACGACGACTGACACACGCACCGTTGCCCTTTGACAGGTTCGGGGTTAACGGTGCTGCCGGGTGCAGCGCAGGCTGTGCCCCGAGCCTGTCGAAAAATATGACGCCTTCCATCAGTCCCCGCCAGAAAATAAAGCGACGTCCCGTACACGGCGTGCTTTTGCTCGACAAGCCTTTGGGTTTGTCCAGCAATCAGGCTTTGCAAAAAGCCAAGTGGTTGATGCGCGCCGAAAAAGCCGGGCATACCGGCACGCTCGATCCGCTGGCCACAGGCGTGCTCCCCTTGTGTTTTGGCGCAGCCACCAAATTCAGCCAGATGCAGCTGGAAGCTGACAAAACCTACGAGGCTGTTTTGCTGCTCGGGCAAAAGACCAGCACGGCCGATGCGGAAGGCGATGTGATCGAAACCCGCGAAGTGCCTCCAATCACCCCTGAGTTGCTGGAGCGACTCACCCAGCAGTTCTCTGGGGAACAGTCGCAAATGCCGCCCATGTACTCAGCCCTTAAAAAAGACGGCAAGGCGCTGTATGAATATGCGCGCGCCGGGCAAGAGGTGGAGCGCGAAGCGCGCCACGTCGTGATCCATTCTCTGCATTTGAGCGTGGCCCATGATGAACGCGCACCTGCGGCCCTGCGCGCCATCGTGCATTGCAGCAAAGGCACTTACATCCGCACATTGGGCGAGGACATTGGCGAAGCCATCGGTTGCGGCGCGCATCTGGGCTTTTTACGCCGTATTGAAACCGGTGGATTCAAAGACAGTCAATGCGTCAGCCTGCCGGCCCTGGAAGCTATGAACGAAGCCGAGCGAGATGCTTGCCTTCTCGCACCCCAGTCGCTGGTGGCAGGCAGTCCCAGCGTCAGACTTGACGCCGCCGATTCAGGCCGTTTTCTCAGTGGTCTGCGTCGGCGCGGCGAACCTGGCCGATGGGGCGCTGAAAACCATCCGCTTGTCCAGGTATTTGGCAGTGAGCCACACGCGTTTTTAGGCACCGCCCATGTGATGGCCAACGAATTGATCCCTGAGCGATTGCTCAGCCCCATAGAAGTTCAGGACATGCTGCAAACCGCAGCATCGGCTGGTACCTTGGCCTGATGCCTGTACAGACCATCAATACAAACAGTTTTTAGAAAATTGAGAAGTTTTAGAAAGCGAACCATGACCATTAAACAGATCCGCAACATTGCCATCATTGCCCACGTTGACCATGGCAAAACCACCATGGTTGACCAACTGCTGCGCCAGTCCGGCACCTTTGCCGAACACGAAAAAGTGGTTGACACTGTGATGGACAACAACGCCATTGAAAAAGAGCGCGGCATCACGATTCTGGCCAAGAACTGCGCCGTGACCTGGGAAGGCACGCACATCAACATCGTTGACACCCCGGGCCACGCCGACTTCGGCGGTGAAGTCGAGCGCGCGCTGTCCATGGTGGACGGTGTGGTGCTGCTGATCGACGCGCAAGAAGGCCCCATGCCGCAAACGCGTTTCGTGACCAAGAAGGCCCTGGCCCTGGGTCTCAAACCCATTTTGGTAGTCAACAAGGTCGACAAGCCCGGCGCCCGCCCTGACTTTGTGGTCAACGCGGCTTTCGACTTGTTCGACAAGCTGGGCGCGACCGACGAGCAGCTCGATTTTCCGGTGGTTTACGCATCGGGTATCAACGGCTGGTCTTCGATGGAAGAGGGCGCGCCTGGTGAGCAGTGGGGCCCCGACATGTCGGCTCTCTTCAACACCGTGCTCAAGCATGTGCCGGCCCAAAAGGGTGACCCTGCCGCACCGCTGCAGCTGCAGATTTCTGCGCTCGACTTTTCGACCTTTGTCGGTCGCATCGGCGTTGGCCGTATCAGCCAGGGCACCATCAAGCCCATGATGGACGTGGTCGTCATGGAAGGCCAGGACGGTAAAGCCGTCAAAGGCCGTATCAACCAGGTGCTGACCTTCCAGGGCCTGGAGCGTGTGCAAGCCACTGAAGCCGGCCCCGGCGAGATCGTGCTGATCAACGGTCTGACCGACATCGGCATCGGCGTGACCATCACCGACCCGACCAACCCGATGCCGCTGCCTATGCTGAAAGTGGACGAGCCAACGCTGACCATGAATTTTTGCGTCAACACCAGCCCATTGGCCGGCCGCGAAGGCAAGTACGTTACCAGCCGCCAGATCTGGGACCGCCTGCAAAAAGAGTTGCAACACAACGTGGCGCTGCGCGTCAAGGAAACTGACGAAGAAGGTATCTTTGAAGTCATGGGCCGGGGCGAATTGCACCTGACCATCCTGCTGGAAAACATGCGCCGCGAAGGCTACGAGTTGGCTGTGTCCAAACCACGCGTGGTGTTCCGTGACGTCAAGGGTGAAAAACACGAGCCTATCGAGCTGGTCACGGCCGATATCGAAGAGCAACACCAAGGTGGCGTGATGCAAGCCCTGGGCGAGCGCAAGGGCGAGTTGGTGAACATGGAGCCGGACGGCCGTGGCCGTGTGCGCTTGGAGTACCGCATTCCAGCGCGTGGCCTGATTGGTTTTTCCAACGAATTTTTAAACCTGACCCGTGGTTCGGGTCTGATCTCCAACATCTTTGACAGCTACGAGCCGCACAAGGGTGACATTGGCGGGCGCAAAAACGGCGTGCTGATTTCCATGGACGCCGGTGAAATTTTCACCTACGCCCTGGGCAAACTCGACGACCGCGGGCGCATGTTCGTCAAGGCCAACGATCCGGTTTACGAAGGCATGATTGTGGGTATCCACAGCCGTGACAACGATCTGGTGGTGAACGCCACGCGTACCAAGCAGCTGACCAACTTCCGCGTCTCGGGCAAAGAAGACGCGATCAAAATCACGCCACCGATCGACTGCACGCTGGAGTACGGTGTGGAATTCATCGAGGACGACGAGTTGGTGGAGATCACGCCCAAGTCCATCCGCCTGCGCAAGCGCCACCTGACGGAGAGCGAGCGCAAACGCGCCGGTCGTTAAACACCCGGACTGCAATTCAACCATGAAACTGACACACACTCGCGCCGTCTTGCTGATGGTGGCTATTGCGTTCATGTGGTCGATTGCAGGGGTGGTAACACGTCATCTTGAAAGCGCTCGCAGCTTTGAAGTGACGTTCTGGCGCAGCTTTTTCACCTTGCTGTCTTTGATGGTGATCTTGCCGCTGTTTCAAGGCCGAGAGGTTTTTTCGCGTATTCGTCATGGCGGTCGTGCACTTTGGATCTCCGGCTTTTGCTGGAGCTTTATGTTCACGGCCTTCATGATGGCGCTGACCCTGACGAGCGTGGCCAATGTGCTGATTACCTTGGCTGTCGGCCCATTTTTAACGGCATTACTGGCGCGAGTGCTTATTGGTCACAGGATAGCCATGCGCACCTGGCTGGCCATTGCAGTTGCAGGATTGGGCATCGCTTGGATGTTCGGTGGCGATTTGCAAGCCAACGGCGATGGCTCTCAGCTCGCTGGCACCCTGGTCGCGCTGCTGGTGCCCATGGCCGGCGCCATCAACTGGACGGTGGTGCAGCGCAGCCAGGCACAGGGTGACAAGGTTGATCTGGTGCCTGCTGTGATGGTTGGTGCCTTCATTTCATCGCTGGTGACTTTGCCGCTGGCACTGCCACTCACTGCGACGGCGCACGACATTGCCTTACTGGCCATGCTGGGGTTGGTGCAATTGGCCATTCCTTGCGTGCTGTCGGTGCGCTGTGCCAGTGTGCTTAAAGCACCGGAAATCGCATTACTGGCTTTGCTGGAAATTATTTTTGGTATCTTGCTGGCCTGGTTGGGTGCCGGCGAGGTGCCTGGCACCAATGTGCTGACCGGTGGCGCGCTGGTCCTGGGCGCACTGCTGGTCAATGAATTGTTCGGCTGGCGTCAACGCAGCTGATGCGGCTCACTGCAAGGACATGCAAGAACACTTGAACACAGCGGAGCCGGCCGAACATGTCCGGGTCGAGCGCCAGGGCCAAGCCGGCCTCATCACCCTGAACCGGCCCAAAGCACTCAATGCCATGTCCTTGAGCATGGTGCGTGCGCTCAAGACTGCACTTGAAGCTTTTGCACAAGATCCCGGCGTGCAATTGGTGGCCATTCGCGGCAGCAACAAGCTGGGTAAACCTGGCTCACCTGAGAGCCTGTTTGGCGGCTTTTGCGCGGGCGGTGACATACGCTACTTTCACCAGGCCGCGTTGGCCGGTGATAACTCATTGGATGATTTTTTCACTGAGGAATACCGGCTCAACCACCTGATCCACCATTACCCCAAACCGTTTGTCGCCTTCATGGACGGCGTGGTGATGGGCGGCGGCATGGGCATCAGCCAAGGTGCGAGCCTGCGTCTGGTGACCGAGCACACACGCATGGCCATGCCTGAAACCATCATCGGGCTGTTTCCCGATGTGGGCGGCGGTTACTTTCTCAGCCGTTGTCCCGGCCACATCGGTGAGTACCTGGCACTCACGGGCGAAGTGATTGCAGCGCAACAAGCACTTCAATACGGCCTGGCCGACGTGCAAATAGAAGCCGCTCAACAAGCCGCTTTGTGGGCCGCATTGGGTAAGCAAACCTTTACAACTCGTGCGCAGGTAGAAGAATGGCTGGCCTTGCAGGTCGGCCCCAAAAATACTGCGCTGATCAGGCCTGATGCCCACATTGACGGCTTTTTCTCGCTGCTGCGCGTCAAGCACATCGTGGACGCACTTGAAAAAGCCAAGGACGACCGCTGGGCTCAAAAAACAGCGGCTCTTTTGCGCAAGCGCTCACCTTTGATGCTGCATGTCACCCTGGAGCAAATTCGCCGGGCCCGTCAGATGAGCCTGGCCGACGATTTGCGGATGGAGCGCGACATGGTTCACCACTGTTTCCACGACCGCCCGGGCGCCGCCAGCGAAACCGTCGAAGGCATACGGGCTTTGGCCATAGACAAAGATTACGCGCCCAAGTGGAATCCGGCACGCATAGAAGACGTCAAGCCGGGCATGGCGGATGCTTTCTTTGTCAGCCCCTGGGCCCAAGAATCGCATCCGCTGCGCGACTTTTAAGCCTCTATCCGGACTTCTGCTGGCTGCGCCAGACGCTGAGGTGCCTGATCAACATCGGGATGACCATGGCCACGCCGATCAAAGTGGCCGTCAAGCTGGGCGCGACCATCAAAATGGCAGCAGCCACACAAACGACTTGCTCCCAGCGGCGCATCTCGACCAGGAAAAACTTCGACAGCCCGGCCGACAGGATGGTGATACCCAAGATGCAGCCGGTGAAAGTCACGGTAAAGTCATACCAGGTGAAGCCCTTGGCCACCAGCAGCAGGGAGGGCGAGAAAACAAACACAAAGGGCACCAACACCTTGCCAAGACCCAGGCGAAAAGCCGTGTTGCCGGTCTTGAACGGGTCGCTGCCTGCCATCCCGGCAGAAGCATACGCGGCCAGCGCCACCGGCGGCGTGATGTCGGCCAACACACCGTAATAAAACACAAAGAAGTGCGCAACCAGCGGCTCCACGCCAAGCTGCACCAGGGTAGGCGCTGCCACTGACACCATGATGATGTAGTTGGCGGTAGTCGGGATGCCGCAGCCCATCAGGATGCAGATCAAGCCGGTCATGATGAGGGCGGCCAGAAGCGTCAAGGACTGCAGGCTGACCCATGAGGCGGGCAGAAAATCGGCAACGCCACCGGCCAATACACTGGCAGCACTGGTGATGATATGGCTGATCTTGAAGCCGACACCCGTCAGGGTAACAACCCCGATGACAATGCCAACCGTGGCTGCCGCCGCGCCCACGGCCAAAGCGTATTTGGCACCGGTTTCCAGCGCTTCAACCAGCACGCTGTAGTTGATGCGCCCGGAAATATTCCACAGCCGTGACAGGCCCACGGTCGCTGCCGCACCGGCGGCAAAAAGTCCCAGCTTGATGAACTCGCTGTTGGCGCCCCAATCGACAAAAGCCAGGGCAATCAACAGCAGGTGCAGGCCAACCATCAACAGCCAGTTTTTGGCTTGGTTGTTCTGCGTGTGCGTGGTCAAACCAACGATGGCGCAGGACGTGATGCCGACAAATGCTGCCAGATAAGGCGTACGACCGGACACCAGAATGCTGATGAGCAAGACCAAGGGGATCAAGGTCGGCCAGCGCATGCGCATGGATTCGCGCAGCTTGGGCATTTCTTCTTTTGTCAGCCCGCGCAGTCCGTAGCGCTTGGCCTCAAAGTGGACCTGCATGAACACGCCAAAGAAATGCATGAAGGCCGGTACTGCTGCGGCCGCCACGATAGTCTGGTAGGGCAGATTCAAAAACTCGACCATCAGGAAAGCCGCAGCGCCCAGCACCGGCGGCGTGATCTGACCGCCGGTCGAGGCGGCCGCTTCCACAGCCGCCGCAAAGTGGCGCTTGTAGCCCACGCGGATCATGGCCGGAATAGTCAGGGAACCCACCGTGACGGCATTGGCCACTGATGAGCCGCTGAGCATGCCGAAAAGCCCGGAACCGAAAACGCTGACCTTGGCCGGACCACCGGCATAGGGTCCTGCCACGCTGGACGCGATGTCCAGAAAGAGCTGACCCAGACCGATGCGGGTGGCCATGACGCCAAACAGCACAAAGTGAAAAACATAGGTAGCCACCACACCGACTGCCACGCCGTAAATACCCTGGCTGGTGAGGTACTGGTGGTTGATCATCTGCGACCAGCTGGCCCCTGCGTGCTTGAGCAGGCCTGGAAACACCGGGCCTGCCAGCGCATAGGCCGTGAAGACCAGCGCAATGATGGGCAGGGGCCAACCCATGGAGCGGCGCGTGGCTTCAAGCAGGGTGATGAAAAGAATCGATCCGAAGATCACATCCGTCAGGCTGGGGTTGCCCACCCGGAAAGCCAGATCGTCAAACACATAAGGGATGTAGAGCACGCTGGCCACACAGCAAAGACCCAACAGCCAGTCCACCAGCGGCACGCCGCCGGGTGTCAGCCAGCTGTGCCGGGTGACGAATTCGCTGCTGCGCTGGGAAGCTGCAAAGACCAGAAATATCAAGCCCAGCACAAAGGCCAGATGCAAGCCGCGGTGCGTAATTTCCTGCAACAGTCCAAAGCCGGCTGTGTAGTAATGAAAACACGACAGTGCGATCAGCAGCCACTTAACGATGACTGTCGCTGGTGGCACCGTGGGCCGAAAACGCATCTCGGGATCGAACTGCTCTTCCAGCTCTTGCAAGCGTTTGTCGTCGGTGGAAATGGACGCCCCGTTGGGGTCCAGCGCGGCGGGATGTTGCGATGCAAGCGTGCTCATTGTTCTTCTCTCCAAAATGAAAAAACGGGCGAATGCATCGCCCGTTTTCTGGTCGCTGACTCAGCGGTTTATTTCAGCACGCCGGCTTCTTTGTAGAAGCGCTCTGCACCGGGGTGAAACGGAATGCCAGCGCCTTGAACGGCGTTTTTCACCGTGATCAGTTTGCCTTTGGCATGACCGGCAGCCAGGGTCTTCTGGGTGGCTTCGCTGTAAAGCGACTTGGTGATCTGGTAGACCGTTTCCGCGTCGGCCTTGGCGCTGGTAACCCACTGGGCACCGACGGACAGGGTGTTGACGGCGGCCACATCCTTGTAGGTGGCAGCAGGCACGCTGTCATTGGCAAAGAAAGGGCTGCCGCGACGCAGCGTATCGGCTTGCGCACCGGTTATGGGCAATAGCTCAATGCCGGCGCCGCTGCTGGCCAACTCGGCAATCGCACCGGCAGGTGCGCCGCCTACAAAGAAGAAGGCATCAAGTGCGCCGTCTTTCATCTTGTCGCTGGCCTGGTTGGGCTTGATGTACTCGGGCTTGATGTCTGATTCTTTCAGGCCGTAGGCGGCCAGCACCAGACGGGCATTGACCAGCGTACCGGAGCCTGGCTCGTCGAGTGCAACGCGCTTGCCCTTGAGTTCGGCAATGCTCTTGATACCTGAGCCCTTTTTGACGACCACGTGAATGGTTTCAGGGTACAGATTGGCGATCAGACGCAATTCGGCAATGCTGGGTTTGCCCTCAAACAGACCCTTGCCGGTTTGTGCCCAGGTGGCGACGTCTGACTGGGAAAAGCCCGACTCCATGGCGCCGCCGGCGATGCCGTTGACGTTGGCCAGAGAACCGTTGGAAGCCTGCGCCGTGACAATGATTTTGCCCGGCTGGGACACTGCATTCGCAATCATGCCGCCGATGGGGTAATAAGTGCCGGCCGTGCCACCCGTGCCGATGCGAAAGAACTGTTGCGCTTGGGCAGCACTTACAAAGGCGGTTGCAGCAACTACGGCGGTGACAAGATGTTTAAAGCGCATGGTGTTTTCCTCAGGGGTAATTAAATGGAATAGCCCAAGAGTAAACCACAACGGCAGACAAAATCAGACAGTGAAATCCCGAAGTCGGGGTTGCGAGTGGCTGTTCAGCGGTTTTTGGACTTCATGGCCCGCTCAACCTCGCGCTTGCCTTCGCGGTCCTTGATGGTGTCGCGTTTGTCGTGCTCGCCTTTGCCCTTGGCCAGGCCGATTTCGCATTTCACGCGGCCGTTTTTCCAGTGCATGTTCAAAGGCACCAAAGTAAAGCCTTTTTGATCCACCTTGCCCATCAGGCGCTTGATCTCGTCTTTGTGCAGCAGCAGCTTTTTGGTGCGAATCGAGTCCGGCCGCACATGGGTGGAAGCGGTGCCCAAGGGGTTGATCTGGCAGCCGATGATGAAAACTTCACCATTGCGGATGACCACGTACCCGTCGGTGAGTTGCACCTTGCCTTCACGCACAGACTTGACCTCCCAGCCTTCTAGCACCATACCGGCTTCAAAACGCTCTTCAATGTGGTAATTGAAGTTGGCTTTTTTGTTGTCCGCAATGCGCACGGCCGCGGCCGCCGCTTTGGGCGAGAGCTTGGCTTCGGGCTTGGCGGGTTTGCTACTTGCGGCCGCAGCGGGTTTTTTAGAGGAGCTAGCTTCTTTGGTGGCCATGGCAAAAAGGTGAGGGCGCTATCGACTCATACAATTGCAAGCCGACCCGCATTGTATGAAAACCGTTCACAAGTCCGTCCTCATCTGGTACAGCGCCGAAGAAATGTTCGCGCTGGTCACCGATGTGCCTCATTACCCGGTTTTTTTGCCCTGGTGTGACCAGGCCAGTGTGCTGGCCGAAGACGAGGCCGGCATGACAGCCCGCGTCGGCATTGCTTTTGGCGGTATCAAACAAAGCTTCACCACCCGCAATACCTATATACCGGGGCGCCAAGTTCAATTGCATCTGGTCGATGGGCCTTTTTCCAAACTCGAAGGCCAATGGGACTTCAGCCCTGTGGGCGCTGAAGGCCAGCGGGCTTGCAAAGTTGAACTTTCGCTGCGCTACGACTTTGACAATTTCGCCTTGGCGGCATTGGTGGGCCCGGTCTTTGGCAAGATCGCAGGCAGCTTGATCGATGCTTTTGTCAAGCGTGCCAGCCAGGTTTACGGCGAACCCTGAAAACGCTGGCCCTGTATGCAAATCACCGTGGTTTACGCGCCCGAAGCTCGTCAAATGCGGCAATGGTTGATTGACATGCCCCCAGGCAGCACGCTTGCCCAAGCCTTGGCGCAAAGTGGTGCCATGGCGGAACTGGCCGACCTGGCTGAACAACTGGCCACCGGCGAGCTGACGGCAGGCATTTGGGGCAGGGCTGCTGGGCCTGCCCAAGTGCTGGAAGATGGCGACAGGGTGGAGCTTTACCGCGCTTTGCGGGTAGACCCCAAAGTCGCCAGGCGAGAACGATTCAAAGGGCAGGGCAGCCGCGGCGCCGGTCTTTTTGCCAAGCGCCGTGCAGGTGGCAAGGCCGGTTACTGAGCATCATTGGGCCTGTTGCACACGGGTACAATCGTGTTTTTGGAGCTTTACCCATGCGCCTCCTAGGCAAAGCGCTCACCTTCGACGATGTTTTGTTGGTGCCTGCGTTCTCCCAAGTCCTGCCCAAGGACGCCTCACTTTCCACCCAGTTTTCCCGCAACATTCGCCTGAATTTGCCGTTGGTGTCTGCCGCGATGGACACCGTCACCGAAGCCCGGCTGGCCATTGCCATTGCCCAGGAGGGCGGCATCGGCATCGTACATAAAAACCTGAGCGCTAAAGAACAAGCGGCCGAGGTGGCCAAAGTCAAACGCTATGAAAGCGGCGTGCTGCGCGATCCGGTGGTCATCTCGCCAAAGCACACCGTGCGCCAGGTCATTGAAATGAGCGAGCAACTCGGGATTTCAGGCTTTCCGGTGATTGAAGGCGGCCGGGTGGTCGGTATTGTCAGCGGCCGAGATCTGCGCTTTGAAACCCGCATGGAAGAGCCAGTCAGCTCCATCATGACGCCGCGTGAACGCTTGATCACCATGCCCGAGACCGGCACCCTGGCCGACGCCAAGTTCCTGCTCAACAAACACCGGATTGAGCGCGTGCTGCTGGTCAATGACAACTTTGAGCTCAAAGGCCTGATCACCGTCAAAGACATCACCAAGCAAACCAGCTTTCCGAATGCAGCCCGCGACGCCGAAGGCCAGCTTCGCGTGGGTGCTGCGGTCGGCGTTGGTGAGGGCACCGAGGCGCGCGTAGAAGCCTTGGTCAAGGCCGGGGTGGACGCCATCGTGGTGGACACTGCGCACGGCCACAGCCAAGGCGTGATCGACCGCGTGCGCTGGGTTAAGCAGAACTACCCGCACATCGACGTGATAGGCGGCAACATTGCCACTGGCGCTGCGGCCCTTGCTCTGGTCAAGGCCGGCGCGGACGCGGTGAAAGTTGGTATCGGCCCTGGGAGCATATGCACCACCCGCATCGTGGCGGGCGTGGGCGTGCCGCAAATCATGGCCATAGACAACGTGGCCACCGCTTTGCGCGGCAGCGGCGTACCCTTGATTGCTGACGGCGGCATCCGCTACAGCGGCGACATCGCCAAAGCCATTGCCGCCGGCGCAGGCACCGTGATGATGGGCGGCATGTTCGCCGGCACCGAAGAAGCGCCTGGCGAAGTCATTCTTTTTCAAGGCCGCAGTTACAAGAGCTACCGCGGCATGGGCAGCATAGGCGCCATGCAGCAGGGCAGTGCAGACCGCTATTTTCAAGAGTCCAGCACCGGCAACCCGAACGCCGACAAACTGGTGCCCGAGGGTATTGAGGGTCGTGTGCCTTTCAAAGGCTCTATGGTGGCCATCATTTACCAGATGGCCGGCGGCTTGCGCGCCAGCATGGGTTACTGCGGTTGCGCCACCATTGACGAGATGCAAAACAAGGCCGAGTTTGTCGAGATCACCTCCGCCGGCATACGCGAAAGCCACGTTCACGACGTGCAAATCACCAAAGAGGCTCCTAACTACCGGGCGGAATAAGTGCCCCCACGCTTGTCACTTCGTGTACTGCGCTGCCCCCCTGGGGGGCCGTCCCGCCTGCGGCCTGGCATAGCCAGTTCCGCGGCCGGTGCTGGGTTTTGACTTACCGTTCGCCCTGAGCTTGTCGAAGGGTAGTTTTTAATTCACCGATTACCGATTACCGATTACCGATTACCGATTACCGATTACCGATTACCGATTACCGATTACCGATTACCGATTACCGTTCGCCCTGAGCCTGTCGAAGGGTCTTCATGCCATGCAACACCAAAAAATCCTGATCCTCGACTTCGGCTCGCAAGTCACCCAGCTCATCGCCCGCCGTGTTCGCGAGGCCCATGTTTTTTGCGAAGTGCATCCCTGCGATGTCAGCGATGAATGGGTGCGTGAGTACGCCAAAGACGGCATGCTCAAAGGCGTGATCCTCTCCGGTAGCCATGCCAGCGTGTACGAGGAAAGTACAGACCGGGCACCGCAAGCCGTGTTTGACCTGGGCGTTCCGGTGCTGGGCATTTGCTACGGCATGCAGACCATGGCGCAGCAGCTGGGCGGCAAGGTTGAGGGCGGTACCACCCGCGAGTTCGGTTATGCCGAGGTACGCTCACGCGGCCACACCGCGCTGCTCAAGGACATTGCCGACTTCACCACGCCCGAAGGCCACGGCATGCTCAAGGTCTGGATGAGCCATGGCGACAAGGTCACCGAATTGCCGCCCGGCTTCAAAGTCATGGCTTCTACCGACTCCTGCCCGATTGCCGGCATGGCCGACGAAACGCGCAAGTACTACGCTGTGCAGTTCCACCCCGAAGTCACGCACACCGTGCAGGGCCAAGCCATGCTCAACCGGTTTGTGCTGGACATCTGCGGCACGCGGCCCGACTGGGTGATGGGCGACTACATCGAAGAAGCGGTTGCCAAGATCCGTGAACAAGTGGGTGATGAAGAAGTCATTCTGGGCCTGTCAGGCGGTGTGGATTCTTCAGTGGCGGCCGCGCTGATTCACCGTGCCATCGGCGACCAACTGACCTGCGTCTTTGTGGACCACGGCTTGCTGCGCCTGAACGAAGGCGACATGGTCATGGACATGTTTGTCGGCAAGCTGCACGCCAAGGTGGTTCGTGTGGATGCGGCAGCGCAGTTCCTCGGCCATTTGGCCGGGGTCAGTGAGCCTGAAGCCAAGCGCAAGATCATTGGCCGCGAATTCGTTGAAGTGTTCAAAGCCGAGGCCGCCAAGCTCAAGGCCGGCGGCGGGGTCGCCGTCAAGGGCGCCAAGTGGCTGGCCCAGGGCACCATTTACCCGGACGTCATCGAGTCCGGCGGCGCTAAGAACAAAAAAGCCGTGACCATCAAGAGCCAC
This sequence comes from Polaromonas sp., assembly GCA_044350025.1. GTDB lineage: Bacteria > Pseudomonadota > Gammaproteobacteria > Burkholderiales > Burkholderiaceae_C > Polaromonas. The sequence goes on from JBILIK010000001.1 coordinate 101,627, forward strand.
CACAACGTGGGTGGCCTGCCGGAGCAACTGGGCCTCAAACTGCTGGAGCCGCTGCGCGAACTATTTAAAGATGAAGTGCGCGAACTGGGTTTAGCGCTGGGCTTGCCGCATGGCATGGTCTATCGCCATCCCTTCCCCGGCCCCGGCTTGGGCGTGCGCATTCTGGGTGAAGTCAAACCCGAATACGCCGACCTTTTGCGGCGTGCAGACGCGATCTTCATTGAAGAATTGCACAACTTCAAAGACGCCGAAACCGGCAAGAGCTGGTACGAGCTGACCAGCCAGGCCTTCACCGTGTTTTTGCCGGTGAAAAGCGTGGGCGTGATGGGCGACGGCCGCACCTACGACTACGTGGTGGCCCTGCGCGCGGTGCAAACCAGCGACTTCATGACCGCCGACTGGGCTGAATTGCCCTACGCGCTGCTCAAAAAAGTCTCAAGCCGCATCATCAACGAAGTGCGCGGAATCAACCGCGTGACCTATGACGTCAGCAGCAAGCCGCCTGCGACGATTGAGTGGGAGTGACATTACCAAGAAGCTGCGCGGCTTGCCGCTTTACAAGCTGGATAGCTTGCCCAACCGATTTGCGCGCTTTCGGTTTGCGGACATTCCTGGCGCAGGCACCGATGTTCGGCGGCTTTTCGGCTTTGCTTTGTCACTGGCGCAGTCGGGCGACAAACATGATGCGGCCAAAGTGCTCAAAGGGTTTGGTGGGGCAGGAGTGCTTGAAGTGGTGGAAGATGATGTTGGCGGCACCTACCGCGCCGTGTACACAGTCAAATTTTCCGAGGTAGTGTTTGTCCTTCACTGCTTCCAGAAGAAAAGCATGCGCGGCATCGCCACGCCCAAGGAAGACATGGACATCATCCACGCTAGGCTGAAAATTGCCGAAGCGTATGCAAAGGAGTTGCGGAAATGAAAACTCGACTTGTTGAAGGCGTTGAAGTGCATCGTGGTTCCGGCAACGTGTTTGCTGACCTTGGCCTAGCCGACGCCGAAAAGCTCAAGATCAAAACTGGCTTGGTGATCGAAATCAGGAAAGCCATGAAAAGCCGTGGCCTGACTCAACAAGAGGCGGGCAAACGTATGGGCATAACCCAGCCCAAAGTCTCTGACATGATGCGTGGAGATTTCACCAACCTGTCCGAGCGCAAGCTGATGGATTGCCTGACGCGGCTTGGCTACGACATTGAAATCAAGGTTCGTCCAGCCAAGGCTGAAGTAGGGCATTTGATGCTTACTGCTGCATAGGCTACAGAAAAGCGTGAGCCTGCCTTTGAGGCCAGCTTTCTCTCGGGCGTGCGCTTTTTGGATAGCTTCAAGTTGTAACAGGCTGGCTTGTTCTTCATTGAGGTGGCATCTCATCACCGGCCATCACTGGGGCGTTCGGAACCAAATTCATAAACCGATCAAAGTCGCTGCGGTTACCCTTTGCGGCTTCCAGCTTGAGATAGTCCAACGTCATCACCGAAGCCATCTTCTCTGACACGGCAGCAGCGATGAACTGGTTCACTGAAATTTCGTCTCGCAGGGCCAATTCCTTCACTTTTTGGTGAACAGAATTTGGCAGTCTTATGGTCAATGCGGTCATGATTTACTCCTCAGCAAAGTCAAAAATTCAGCCGGTGTGATGGCATTCACCTTCAGTTCCGGAGCGCGCTTAAAGTCTTTCACATTGTGGGTGACGATGTACTGGCTACCGGATGCCACAGCGCACTCCAAAATCATGTCGTCATCAGGATCACGCAAAAACGGACGCCACAAGAAATGCACGTCTTGCAGATGCGCAATCGAAGCCAAGTAGCGCAAGAAACCGACTGCCGCTTCGGCATCGGCTCCAGGCGGCAAGTGCTCTCGCCTGGTCAGCACCGATTGCCACTCTGTGTACAGGGCAACCGTCAGCGCAATCTCAAATTTGCTGCTGGGCAGCATGGACAGCAAGTGAAAGCTTGCGCCATCGCGGGAGCGAGCTGCGGCCACAAGCACCGAAGTATCAAGAATTACACGCAAAGTGGTTACACCAGTAAGTTAGTTACGCCAGCACAACTATATTTTACGCTTTCCATCGGCCAAAGCAACGGCAACCAAATGTTCAGAAAATGCTTACTTTTTAAGCATCACGGCCAAAATTGCTGCTTTTTAGCTGGCCAGCCAATTTGATGCTGCCAATTGGCATGTTTTTCCGTTTTTTTATACTAAAAATCTTATAAATTTGGTAAAATCACTTATCGGTTCACAACGTCCAGAAATAGCGGTTTTTCACTGTGTTTCTGACTTACCGATAGTTACTTGAGCAAGCCTAGACAGCCTGCCAAACCCACCCCAAAACAGACCGTTTTTGAGATGCCGCCCGACACCACTGGACGGCACTGAACTTGCCCGCATTCGAGCACCTTCAAACGTGTTCCTGACGCCTCAAAGCATCGGAATGCTTCGTAGCGTCTGTACTTATCTGCGCCACTGAAACCCTGACTGACCCTGTGCCGTCGCTAGCCCGTGATGGGGCGCAGCGATGAGCAGGAAATGGTTAAATGCTTTAGGACGTAGCTGGATGATTCTGGATTACTCCCTGATCGAAAAAACTTATGACGGTAAAGCTGTCGGTATGGACGACCCTGGACTATTCACTCTGACTGTCTCAATCAGTGCAACACGGAACGAAGACATTCAAGTTTTCGTTTCGGTTGACAATTGAGTAGGAATAAACAAGAAATGCCCCATGAGCACACACCTGAAAATTGATTTCGTCTCCGATGTCTCTTGCCCCTGGTGCGTGGTTGGCCTGCGGGCGCTGGACCAGGCGCTGGCGCGGGTCAGCCCGGAGGTCAGCGCCACGCTGCACTTTCAGCCTTTCGAGTTGAACCCGACCATGGGGCCTGAAGGCCAGGACATCACCGAACACATCACGCAAAAGTACGGCATTTCTGAAGCGCAGGCCGAAGCCAACCGGGCGGTGATCCGCGAGCGGGGTGCGGCGCTGGGCTTTACCTTTAGCGGCACCAACGCAAATGGAGGCGGGCGCAGCCGTACTTACAACACCTTTGACGCGCATCGCTTGCTGCATTGGGCGCACACGGTAGGCGCAGACAAGCAGAAGGCCCTCAAAGAAGGGCTTTTCAAGGCCTATTTCACAGATGGTGAAAGCCCAGCCTCGCACGATGTATTGATCAAAGTGGCGCAATCTGCGGGTCTAGACCCCGTTCGGGCGGCCGGGATTTTGGACTCGGATGAATTTGCCATTGATGTGCGTGAAAGCGAGCAGTTCTACCAATCTCAAGGCATTCACTCGGTGCCTGCTGTGATCATCAATGACCGGCACCTGATCTCCGGTGGCCAGCCGGTCGAGGTATTTGAGCAGGCCTTGCGGCAGATTGCTCAGGCCGGCGCTTAACTCTGTCGGCACATCAGCCATGTACTTACCAGCACATTTCAAAGGCGAATGGACCCGGCACGCGGTGCCGCTGATGCGCGCTGATCCGTTTGCCAGCCTGATCAGTTGTGACGACAAGGGCTTGCCTTTTGTGACGCATTTGCCGCTGCAATTGCAATACGAAGCCCCTGGACAGGAGGGCATGAACCCGGTTTTGTTGGGTCATGTGGCCCGAGGCAATCCGCACTGGCGGATTTTGCAGAGCCGGCCGCAAGCCGTGGTGACTTTTCTCGGGGCGCATGCTTATCTGTCGCCCCAGGTCTATCCGGACCTGGCGCGCGTGCCAACCTGGAACTACCTGGCCGTGCATTGCACAGTCGAAGCCACGCTGATTGACGAGCCCGAGGCCAAGGACGCTTTGCTGAAAAAACTCATTGGGGAACACGAACCGGCTTACGCAGCGCAGTGGCGCGGTCTGGCGCCTGACTACCAGCGCATGATGCTTTCTGCTATTTTGGGGTTTGAGTTGCGGGTCACAGCTTTTGAATGCAAGCTCAAACTCAACCAGCACCGGCCCGAAGCACATGAAGCCACGGTGAAGATGTATGCCGAAGGCAGCGAAGATCAGCGCACCTTGGCTGAATGGATGCAGCGCCTGAAGGCAGAAAAAACCAGCGGGACCAGCGGCGCTTCATGAATGATCAGGCCCTGATGCAACTGGCCTTGAGCGAAGCCCGCACGGCGATGGCTGCCGGTGAAGTGCCCGTGGGGGCGGTGGTGGTACGGCATGGCCAGGTGATTGCCACCGGGCGCAATTCACCCATAGACGCACACGACCCGACTGCGCATGCAGAAATCAATGCGATTCGTGCTGCAGCCCAGGTTGTGGGTAACTACCGCCTTGATGACTGCGAGATGTATGTGACCCTAGAGCCCTGCGCCATGTGCAGCGGCGCCATGCTGCATGCGCGGCTTAAACGCGTGGTGTATGGCGCTGCCGACCCCAAGACGGGTGCTGCGGGCTCGGTGATCGACTTGTTTGCTCAAAATCAGCTTAATCACCAGACCGATGTGCAAGGCGGCGTGTTGGCGGCAGAAAGCGGTGCGCTGCTGCAAACTTTTTTTAGCGAGCGCCGGGCCGCCCAACGCGACGCAGCCCGGCTTAATCACCCCTTGCAAGACATCGCGCTGCGCACACCCGATGCCGCATTCGATGAACTGCCGGCCTACACGTGGCAGGCGCATTACCTCAGTGACCTGCCGGCCTTGGGCGGCTTGCGCATGCATTACCTGGACGAGAGCGGCGCAAGCGAGTCATCCGGCGAACTGACTTTTTTGTGCCTGCACGACAGTTGCCGCTGGAGTTATATGTACAGCCCCCTGATCCCGACCATTCTGGCGGCCGGGCAGCGCGTCGTGGCTCCCGACATGATCGGTTTTGGCAAGAGTGACAAGCCCAAAAAAGAGGCTTTTCACCGACTTGAATTTCATACACAGACATTGCATGAACTCATCGAACGGCTGGATCTACACAACATCGTGCTGGTGATACCGCAGGGCAGCCACTGGCCCAGCTTGCCGCTGCCCATGGCGGCGCCACAGCGCTACCTCGGGGTATTGCGAGTCGACTTGGCCACTTCATCGACGGATGAGCTAGCTTACAAAGCCCCTTTTCCGGATACCGGCCATGAGGCGGCGCTGCGGGCTTTTGCAGGTATGCCACCCCAAACTTCCGTTTCAGGGTCGTTAAACGCTTGTCGCGGGCAGAATTTCAGCACGCTGTCTGAGGCCCTCAGTCTTGCCCAGTTACCCTGAATTTTTTCAAGCTGCCGCCGGTGGGATACTCATCATCGTGAAAAAATATATTTACATTTACTCCCCGTCCAGCGCCGTACGTGACAAGGCCAGTTTCAAACGTGGCATTGCGCGCCTCAAAGCCATGGGGCATGAAGTCGAGGTGGACGAAGCGGCTTTGAGCAGCCATCAACGTTTTGCCGGCGATGACGCCACGCGTCTGGCGGCCATTGCCCGTGCCGCTGCCAGCGGTGCCGACGTGGCGCTGATCTCACGCGGCGGTTATGGTCTGACGCGCATATTGCCGGGTATTGACTACAAAGCGGTTGCCAAAGCCATTGCCAAAGGAACGCAGTTTGTGGGGCTGAGTGACTTCACTGCTCTTCAAATGGCCCTGATGGCCAAGACCGGCGCTAGCACCTGGGCCGGCCCGGCGCTGGGTGAAGACTTTGGCGTCGAGGGCGAGCCCGACGACATCATGCAGGCTTGCTTTGACGACATGCTGAGCGGGCAGGGCGAAGGTACCGGCTGGCAACTGCCCAAGCGCTCGGTTTCAGGGCTGGAGCAGGCCAGTGGGGACGCTAACTTCAAAATCAACAAAGCCACGCTGTGGGGCGGCAATCTGTGTTTGCTCGCATCCCTGGTTGGAACATCTTACCTGCCCAAGGTCAAAGGTGGTGTGCTGTTTATTGAGGACGTCAACGAGCACCCTTACCGGGTTGAGCGCATGCTAAGCCAGCTGCTTCACGCGGGCGTGTTGGCCCAGCAAAAAGCCATTGTGTTTGCGCAATTCAGTAACTACAAACTGGTGCCGCATGACAAGGGCTTTAAGCTGGAGAGCGTGGTCCATTGGTTGCAGTCCCAGGTCAAGGCGCGCGTGCTGACCGGCTTGCCCTTTGGTCATGTGCGCACCAAAGTGTTGCTGCCCGTGGGAGCCTCCGTGAGCTTGCTGGTAGAGGGGCGTGACGCCTTTTTGTTGTGGGGTCACGCGCACTGAACAAGTAGTCAGCAAGCTACGCGCTTACTTGACCAGCAGAACGGGTACTTCGGCGTCTGTCAAAACCCGCTGCGCCACGCTTCCCATGACAGCACGCCCCAGCAAACCATGGCCGTGTGTGCCCATCACAATCATGTGGGCTTTTTCGCGGCGTGTCGCATTCAGCACTTCACTGGCTACTGAGCCAATGACCCAGATCGCTTTGTATTTGATTTTGTGCTTGCCAAGGAAGCGCTCAATGGGCTTGAGTACTATGCCCGCCTCATCTGCGTGGTAAGCATTGACAGTTGAAGCACCCACCATGCGCTTGACCCGCGCCGGAATAGGCGCTTGTACATTGAGTACCAACAGCTCATCATCCGGACCACACAGACCTTCATGCGTGACCAAAAAAGCCAGTGCTTTTTTGGTGTACGAACTGCCATCGACAGCCATCAAGAGTTTCATTTTTTTCCTCTGAACTTAAAAAATTAGGTTGTTGTGAAGTAGGGCATCTGTGTCTAGTGAAGATCAGCCTCTTTGGTCTGACTGGAGCGCAGCACCAGCACGGGCACCGGTGACAGACGAATGATCTGCTCCGCACCGCTGCCCATGAGCACCCGGCCAAGTCCCCGGCGACCGTGTGTGCCGACGACCAGAAGATCGGCGTTAAAGCGGGTGGCCGAATCAGCCACTACCTCGGCAAGGCGTTCGCCAAAGTTGTCGAACAACTGCGTGTCCGCCTGCACGCCCTCAGCCCGGGCCAGCGCCAGTGCGTCGTCTAAAATTCTTCTTCCACTTTGGCGCATCACCTCGATAAGCTCCCCGGAATATGCACCGTAGGGGTCTGCTGCCATCGGGGTCAAACCCTCGACCACATTAACCAGGTGCACACAGCCGTTTGACTCCCGGGCCATTTGCAATGCTGTTGTTAAGGCCTTTTGGGCTGTTTCGCTGCCGTCGACTGGAACCACAATACGTTTGTACATAGCTGCCTCCTGTTGTTGTTATCAAGTGTCAGCCACGGCACGTTTGCCTGACTTGATATGCATCAACAGTTCGCTATGAAGGCTTTAAAGCCAGCCCGGGCCATGTGCCGGGCATGTTGTAAATGGGCTAAAAGGTACAGCGCTTTAGCTTCCCATGGCCAGTGCCAACTCGGTGCCTTGCTTGATGGCGCGTTTGGCATCAAGTTCAACCGCCTGGTCGGCGCCGCCTATGAGGTGCACGCTGCAACCAGCTTCCAGCAGTTCGGCTTGCAGTTCGCGTTGGGGATTTTGACCGGCACACAGCACCACGGTGTCGGCAGGTATCAGCATGTCTTTGTCATCGACCGTGATATGCAGACCTGCGTCGTCAATTTTGCGGTAGCTCACGCCATTGAGCATTTCAACTTGGCGGTTTTTCAGCGAGGTACGGTGAATCCAGCCTGTGGTTTTGCCCAGACCCTCTCCGACTTTGCCAGTCTTGCGTTGCAGTAAAAAGAGTTTGCGCGGGCTTTTTTCAATCACTGCAGCCTGCAAGCCGCCCCGACTGCGGTATTGGGTGTCTACGCCCCATTCAGCAAAAAATTTGGCCTTGTCCAGGCTGGGGCTGATGCCGGTGTGCAAGAGGAATTCAGCCGTGTCAAAACCAATGCCGCCGGCGCCGATCAAGGCCACTGTAGTGCCTACTTGGCACTTGTCCCGAAGTACATCCAGATAACCCACAACTTTGGGGTGCCCTATGCCTTCGATGTCTGGCACACGGGGGCTCACGCCTGTGGCCAGCACCACTTGTTTGAAGCCGGCAGCGGTCAAGTCTTCGGCACTGACGCGCTTGTTCAGCTTCAATGTGACACCGGTCAAGTCGATCTGCTTTCGAAAGTAGCGCAGGGTTTCGTGAAACTCTTCTTTGCCAGGCACTTGTTTGGCCACGTTGAATTGACCACCGATTTCGCTGGCACCATCAAACAATGTCACATCAAAGCCGCGCCTGGCTGCGGTGGTGGCAAAGGCCAGACCGGCAGGCCCTGCGCCAACCACAGCAATGCGCTCTTTGGACGGGGCAGGGGTTTCAATCATCAGCGTTTCGTTACAAGCACGAGGATTGACCAGGCAGGAGGTGAGCTTGCCGCCAAAGGTGTGGTCCAGGCAGGCCTGGTTGCAGGCGATGCAGGTGTTGATCTCGTCGGCTTTGCCATGAGCCGCTTTGTTGACAAACTCGGCATCGGCCAGGAAAGGGCGGGCCATGGAGACCATGTCGGCCATGCCTTCGGCCAAAATCTGTTCCGCAATTTCAGGCGTATTGATGCGGTTGGTGGCGACCACCGGAATACCGACCTTGCCTTTTAGTTTTTGCGTCACCCAGGCAAATGCTGCTCTGGGCACTTTGGTCGCAATGGTCGGAATCCGGGCTTCATGCCAGCCAATGCCGGTGTTCAAAATGCTGACGCCTGCAGCTTCCAGGGCCTGGGCCAGTTGCAGCACTTCTTCATGAGTCGAGCCGCCTTCAACCAGGTCGAGCATGGAGAGACGAAAAATGATGATGAAATTTGGACCCACTTTGGCACGGGTTCGGCGTACGATTTCCAGCGGAAAAGCGATTCGGTTTTCATAGCTGCCACCCCAGGCGTCTTCGCGCTGGTTGGTTTGCGTGGCAATGAACTCGTTGATTAAATAGCCTTCAGAGCCCATGATTTCTACGCCGTCATATCCGGCGCTTTGGGCCAAATAGGCGGCATTCACATAGTCTTCAATCGTCTGCTCGATCTCTTCGCCGGTCAGTGCGTGCGGGCGAAACATGTTGATTGGAGCCTTCAAGGCGCTGGGAGCCACCAAATCTGGGTGGTAGGCATAGCGTCCGAAATGCAGGATCTGCATGGCAATTTTCCCGCCAGCGTCGTGCACAGCCTGGGTCACCACTTTGTGTTTGTCGGCTTCTGCCTGGGTCGTCATGCGGGCGCCGCCGGGCATGGGGCGGGCACGGTCATTGGGTGCGATGCCGCCTGTGACGATCAAGCCGACGCCACCTTTGGCACGCTCTGCATAAAAAGCGGCCATTCGCGCAAAGCCGTCCTTGGCTTCTTCCAGACCCACGTGCATGGAGCCCATGATCACGCGGTTTTTCAAGGTCGTGAAGCCCAGATCCAAGGGGGCAAGCATGTGGGGGTAGGCGGTCATCTCGGGCTTCCTATCGACAATTAAACCTTGGTCACGCAATTCACAAAGGAATCATCGGAACTTCAGTTAACATAATATACATCGTAGAGTTAAAGTACAGAGCTGTCATCACCATTTGCCTCTGGGCTGCGAGCGCAAAATAGCTTGGGAAATGATGGCCTGTGCATCGACCCGGTTGCCAAGCCGGGCAAAATCCAAAGCATTCAGTCCTTGCTCATTCTTCAAAAGAGGCTCCGCGCCTTCTTCAATCAAAAGTTTAACAGTGTTGGCGCGACCGTACTGGGCCGCCATCATCAAAGGCGTTGTGCCGTTAGGAGACCCGGCGTTCACAAAAGCATGCTGGTCGAGCAAGAGCCGAACAATGTCCTCGTCGCCATGGGTGGCTGCGTAATGAAGCGGTGTCCAGCCTGACTTGTTGATGTCTGCGTCCTTGCTGATTAAGAGTTTGACCAGGGCCAAATGACCTTTGAGCGCTGCATACATCAGGGCACTTTCGCCGGCCTGATTTAGAAAATTCACGTTGGTGCCTTTGGCCTCAATCAGCACTTGTGCAACTTTCAGTGAAGAATCGGCAATGGCCATGATGAGGCCGTGGCGGGCTTCAGGGTCCAGCGTGTTAGGGTCAAATCCGCGTTGAATCAAGCTTTGAACGGTACGCGCATCATCTTGCTTGATGGCCTTGAAATAGACCTCGTAAGAGCCGGCGTGACAAAAAGAAAATCCATATAAAACAATGGCGAAAAGACCAAACTTAAAGTAATTTATTAAATTAGTCATGGGCGGCTTAAGTCAGATTCAAGGCGTCAATCTTGTAAAAAAAGCTGTTCAAAATTCAGACTGGTTGCCTGTGCAACAGCCTCAATCGGCATGCCTTTGATCGCTGCAATTTGCTGCGCAACCAGGGGCACATACGAGGGGTTGTTGGTTTTGCCGCGGTAAGGCATGGGTGACAGATAGGGGCTGTCGGTCTCAATGAGCATGCGGTCCATGGGCACAAAAGCGGCCACGTCCCGCAAGTCAGATGCATTTTTGAAGGTCAAAATCCCTGAAAAAGAGATGTAAAAACCCATATCCAATGCGGCACGGGCCACATCCTGGCTCTCCGTAAAACAATGAAAAACGCCCCCGGCAGAGCCGCTACCAGCGTCTTCGCCCTCTTCTTTCAAGATATCCAAAGTGTCTTTGGAGGCGTTTCGCGTGTGAATGATCAAGGGTTTGGCAGTTTGCCTGGCGGCACGGATATGAATCCTAAAGCGCTCACGCTGCCAGGCCATATCAAGCACACTGCGCCCGTTCAAGCGGAAGTAATCCAGCCCGGTTTCACCGATACCGACCACTTTTGGCAATGCCGCACGGCTCAACAGGTCGTCCAGCAGGGGTTCGCGCACCCCTTCGTTGTCCGGGTGAACGCCGGCGGTGCACCAAAAATTATCGTAAGCCAGGGCCAGCGCATGAACCTCGTCAAACTCTTCGAGCGTGGTGCAGATCACCATGGCACGATCAACGCCGGCGTTCTGCATGGCCACACGGATCTGCGCCAGGTCACCTTTGAGCTCCGGGAAATTAAGATGGCAATGCGAATCTGTGAACATCAAAAAACTCAAAAAAAGGGTTCGCAGACAAACTCTAGCGCGTATTGAGCGCAAGACTGGCGCGGCTGACCAGCGCCTCCAGCATCAAGCCGGGGTTGTAAGGATGCTCAACGGTGCGGCTGGTGACGGCCAATTCTTTGGACCAGGCCGCCAACGCAAACAGACTGGCCGGGCTAGCCGCAGGCAAAACAGCTTCGCTGCCGGGCCGGTGTGCAGGCAAAGGCAAGTCTTCCCTGCTGAAAAAACGCGGTTTCGCACCAAGTTTGACCGTCCACATGTCATGGCAGAGCTTTTGCAAGGCATCGACCACCCTGGGCGGTGCCCAATCGCTCAAAGCACTGACATCGCCGCGAGCCATGGCTTTGGGCAGAGCGCGCCAGTCGCGGGCAGCTTGTGCAAAAGCCCCGTCGCGTGCCCATAAAAGAGCATCCGCAGGCCGGCCACCGGAAGCTGCAAGCAAGACACGCAAATCATCCGGCTGGGGGGCCGCTGTTTGGCTGGCCGCCTTGGTGCTCTTCAGGCTTTTGACACCCTCCTCGCCGTCTGTAACTGGCGCTGCGGGCTGTGCAGTGGACTGGGTCAGCCAGGCCAGACTCTCATCAAAGCCGGGCCAGCGCATGGTGTGCGTCTGGCAGCGGCTGCGGATGGTGGGCAGAAGTTGCTGCGTCGCCTCGGTCGCCAGCACAAACTTAACCTCGCCGGGGGGCTCTTCCAGGGTCTTGAGCAAGGTGTTGGCCGTGATGGAGTTCATGCGCTCTGCCGGAAAAACCAGCACCACCTTGGTGTCGCCGCGCGAGCGGGTGAACTGCGTGAAGCTGACCGCTTCGCGGGCAGCGTCCACTTTGATTTCTTTGCTGGGTTTGCGTTTTTTAGCGTCCAGTTCTTCCTGGGTTTTCTGGTCCAGCGGCCAGCCTAAGTCCAAAAAAAGCGTTTCAGGCATGAGCATGCACAGGTCAGCATGCGTGTGCACATCCACCGCGTGGCAGCTGCCGCAGTGGCCGCAAGCGCCTTGTGGCGTTGGGGCTTCGCACAACCAGGCGCGTGCCAAAACCAGCGCCAGTTCAAACTGACCCAAGCCCGAGGGCCCGCTCAAAAGCCAGGCGTGACCGCGCTGGGACAGCAGGCTTTCCAGCTGGTCTTGCAACCAGGGGGCCAATGCTGGGGCAGCAATCCCGGGCGTACTGCTGCTCACGCGAGCCAGCCTTTGGCCACAAAAACCGCCAGAACAGCATCCCACACTGAGGCCTGGTTTTGCCCGGCATCGATTCGCGCAAAGCGCTCCGGGTCATTGCGCTGCCGGCGGGCATAGCCATCAGCCACGCGCTGAAAAAAAGCCAGCGGCTGCGACTCAAATTTGTCTGGCACACGGGCTCCTGCAAGTCGTTTTGCCGCCTCTTGCGGCGGCAGGTCAAACCACAGGGTCAGCGCCGGCTGGACCAGCGCTGCTTGGTCTGGGCTTGTTTGAACCATGCGTTCGAGTTGGCTCAGAACCTCTTCATCAAAGCCGCGGCCACCGCCCTGGTAAGCAAAAGTCGCGTCTGTGAATCGGTCGCACAAGACCACATCGCCACGCGCCAGTGTGGGCAGGATGACGCAGTTCAGATGGTCACGGCGCGCCGCAAACATCAGTAAAGCTTCGGTCAAAGGGTCCATCGCGTCCTGCAGCACCAGCGAACGCAGCTTCTCGGCCAGCGGCGTGCCGCCGGGCTCGCGGGTGAGTGTGACGGCCCTGCCCTGTGCCTTGAAGGCTTGTGCCAAGGCGCTGATGTGGGTGGACTTACCCGCACCGTCAATGCCTTCAAAGCTGATAAAAAGACCGGGCTGCGTGCTCACGGTTCATCGGCCCCGTATGTATTTGTTGACAGCACGGTTGTGCTCCTCCAGGGTGGCGCTGAACTGGCTGCTGCCATCACCCCGGGCCACAAAGTACAGGGCATTGGTTTGTGCCGGCTGCACGGCAGCCAGCAGCGCAGCGCGCCCGGGCATAGCAATAGGGGTAGGCGGTAAACCGGCGCGGGTGTAGGTGTTGTAAGGGGTGTCGGTCAAAAGATCACGCTTGCGCAGATTGCCGTCAAAGGCATCACCCATGCCGTAAATCACAGTGGGGTCCGTCTGCAGCAGCATGCCTATGCGCAAACGGTTGCTGAAAACACCGCCAATGGTGGCCCGGTCACCGGGTTTGCCGGTTTCTTTTTCGACAATGCTGGCCAAAATCAGGGCCTGCTCGGCAGATTGAAGCGGGGTCTGCGGGCTGCGCTGCGCCCAGGCGCTTGCCAGCCGTTTGTCCATGGCACGGGCGGCGCGTTGCAGTACAGCCAGGTCGCTGCTGCCTTTGGCATAGGTGTAGGTGTCCGGGAAAAAACGTCCCTCAGGGTGAACACCGGGTTTGCCGATTTTGGCCATGATCTCTTGCGCACTCATGCCCTGCGTGTCAGGTCGCAGTTGCTCGGCATTTTGCAGGGCCGTGAGCACTTGCTTGAAGCTCCAGCCTTCGGGCAAACTGATCGTTTTAAGTGCTTCTTCCCCACGCACCAGCATGCGCAGCAAGCTGCGGGGGCTGGTTCCGGGGGTGACTTCGTAGCTGCCGGCGCGAATCTGACGGGACTGACCCGACAAGCGAAACCAGCCATAAAGCCAGTTGGACGAGGTTTGCACGCCGCTGGCAACCACGACCTGCGCCAACTCACGGCCACGCGTCCCCGGCTCTATCTCCAGGTCCACCACTTGGCTGCCGCGCAAGGGTTGCAGCGTTAAAGGGGCATTGAGCCACCACAGCGCCGCGCTGGAAAAAAGCAGGCCAACGGCCAAGACCAGCAAGAACAAACCCGACAAGACTCGACGCACCAGAAGACCACCTTAGTCCAAGACATCACTAAACCCCGTTGGCTATGATAATTCAGCCATGCACACACCAACACCCGCTGCAAACCCGACCCCGCCAGCCTGGCGCTTTTCGGGTCAGCTTGAACTCCATCACATGGGCGTCATTCGCGTGGCAGGTGCTGACGCTGCTACTTTTTTGCAGGGTCAGCTGACCCAAGACGTGCTTCAGGCCAGTCTTCATGAGGCCAGACTGGCGGCGTTTTGCAATGCCAAAGGGCGCATGCAAGCGAGCTTTGTAGTCTTTAAACGCAGCCCTGAAGAATTGCTGCTGGTCTGCAGCCGCGACTTGCTGGCCACCACGCTCAAGCGCTTGTCCATGTTTGTATTGCGCGCCAAAGCCCAACTCAGTGACGCCACGCCGGAGTTCAGCCTGATCGGTCTGATGGGTGATGCGGTCGCCGCGCTGGGCGCAGACGGCCGGCAGACCTGGTCTAAAACCGAGGCCGGGGCGGCCAGCGTCGTGGTATTGCCCGCGGGCGCCGGTGTACTGCGTGCTTTGTGGTGCGCGCCGGCAGGCACGCCCCCACCTGCTGGACCGGCCATCACAGCGCAAGCCTGGGCCTGGGTCAGTGTGCGTTCGGGCGTTGCCATGCTCTCGCAACCTATTTTTGAAGCATTCGTGCCCCAAATGCTGAACTACGAATCGATTGGTGGCGTGAGCTTCAAAAAAGGCTGCTACCCCGGTCAGGAAGTGGTCGCTCGAAGCCAGTTTCGGGGCACGCTCAAGCGTCGCGCCTACTTGGCCCACTCGGATGCAGCCTTGTCCAGCGGGCAGGAAATTTTTCACAGCTTAGAACCCGACCAGCCCTGCGGCCTGGTGGCCGCCGCCTGCGCCGCGCCCGATGGCGGCTTTGATGCCATCATTTCCATTCAAACCTCTGCGGCTGCCGGCGGCAGTCTGCACGTAGCCGCGGCCGGTGGAGCCCTACTCAGCTTGCTTCCACTGCCCTATCCCTTGCTCGAAGACATTTAATCCCTGAGCATGTGCCTGCTGGTTTTAGCCATTGGCGCCTCTGAACGCTGGCCCTTGGTGCTGGCCTCTAACCGTGACGAGCACCGCGCGCGGGCAACGCTGCCGCTGACCCGCTGGACCAGCGATCAAGGGGCCACAGTGATTTCCGGGCGCGACTTGCTTGCCGGTGGCACCTGGTTGGGCTGCACACCCGAAGGCCGCGTCGCCATGCTGACCAACGTGCGCGAAGCTACTGCGCTACCTGCGCGTTTAAGCCGGGGTGACTTGCCCATGCATTGGTTCAACGGACACATCAGCGCGACAGACTTTTTAAACCAGCACGACCCGCAAGACTTCGGCGGCTGCAATCTGATCCTTGGCGACTATGCGAGTGCCCAATGGCATTGGGCCAGCAACCGTGAATTCCAGGTCGAGGGTGCAGGCCCAAAGCGCATCCGAGCCAGTCAGGGCTGGCACAGCCAAATGTTGAAGCCCGGGGTTTACGGACTGTCCAATGCCTTTTTAGACACGCCTTGGCCCAAGACGCTGTCACTCAAAGCCGCCATGCAGCAGGCGCTGGATAAAGCCATGGCCAGCGGCAATGAATCTGACTTGTTAGACCCCCTTTGGGCAGCTTTGGCCAGCACTGAGCGCGCTGAATTGAAGCAATTACCAGACACCGGGGTGCCGGTCAGTCAAGAGCATGCGCTGTCCAGCGCTCTGGTCGACATACCTGAGAGGGACTATGGCACCCGCAACAGCAGTTTGCTGTGGATACAGGCCGGCCAAAAACCAAGCCCATGCATAGCCACGCTTTGTGAAAAATCCTGGCCCGGAGAAACCGTTCGCCTTCAATGGTCCCTGTCGGCTTGAAAACCTTATCTGCTGCCCAGCAGACTCAGAGACATTTTGATGTGCGCCAGATCGTCCTCTTCGAAAACAGGGCCATACGCCAGGTAACCCATTTTTTCGTAAAAGCCTCTGGATGTGCATTGCGCGTGCAGCTTCACCATGCTGTCCCCACGTTGCAGGGCCAGTGCCTGCAAGGCACGCAATATGCCTGAGCCCAAACCGGTCCCTCGCAAGCTCCGTTTGACAGCCACGCGACCTATTTTGGCCTGGTCCTTATCGCCGCTCAGCAGTCTGCCGGTAGCCACCGCCTGCCCCAGCCCGTTGAAAGCCACCACGTGCAAGGCGTGTGCATCATGCAAATCGACCTCTGACTCCAGTGCAATGCCTTGCTCTTCAACGAAAACCTCGATTCGCAGTTCCAAAGCGTCGTCACTGAGTTCATCCCAACTGCCGGCCTTGTAGCTCACGACCGGCAGTCCGGCCTCAAAGTCCTCAATCACCTTGCGCAAGGCTGCCGGCACAGATATCGGAAGCTGGCTGACCGGGCTGGCAAAAACGAGGATTTGCTCGCAAGTCACCAGCAAAGCATCACCCAGAAAAACCGCCCCCTCTAAAACGATAGAAGAGTTGCCGATACGGGCGCATCGCATACGGACGTCGAGCAAGTCATCGCACCGTGCCGGGGCAACGTACTCCAAGCTGAACTTTTTGACACAAAGCTCACCGCCAAGTTGAGCCATGGTCTGGTCATAGGGCAATGACAAGGTTCGCCAGTACTCGGCTTCGGCCGCGTCAAAATATTTCTGAAAGTGGGCATGCAAAACAACTTTGTGCGCATCCACTTCAGACCAGCCTACGCGCTGCTTGTGAGAGAAACGAAAATTCTGTTTTGCCGCTACTACGGACTTAGGCGTCATTGAACAGATCTTTTCTCAATGTCTAGGGAAATTAAACAAAGCTGAGTTTGAAGGCTGATGTTCTTTCCATCAGGCTTGTGGCAAGCACTTATCATGCCCCCAAGCAATGCACTTTGATCTACGTGTAACTACTCGGTATTTATCCGTACAGATTGGTAACAAATGCCATTGTGGCAAGCTAAGGCAGCAATCAAACCCTGAAAAAACCATGGCCCAAATCAATTACATCACTCAAATCCAGTTTGAACCCGGCGCCGTCAAGCTGCTGCGCCAGGAGTGCCAGCGCGTGGGCATCACCCGGCCCTTGATAGTCACCGATGCCGGCGTCAAAGCCGCTGGCGTGCTGCAAAAAGTGCTCGATGTCTTGGACGGCGTGCCGCTCAGCGTGTTTGACCAGACGCCTTCGAACCCGACCGAAGCCGCCGTGCGCGCAGCCGCCGCGCTGTACGCCGCCGGCCGATGCGACGGTCTGATTGCAGTCGGCGGCGGCAGCGCCATCGACTGCGCCAAGGGCGTGGCCATTTTGGCCACCCATGAGGGCCCGCTCAAGACCTACGCCACCATTGAAGGCGGCTCGCCCAAAATCACCGAGCGCGTGGCGCCCCTGATTGCCGTGCCCACCACCAGCGGCACCGGCAGCGAAGTCGCACGCGGCGCCATTTTGATCGTGGACGACCGCCGCAAACTGGGCTTTCATTCCTGGGGCCTGGTGCCCAAAGCGGCCATCTGCGACCCCGACCTCACGCTAGGCCTGCCGCCCGGCCTGACGGCCGCCACCGGCATGGACGCCATCGCGCACTGCATGGAAACCTTCATGGCACCGGCCTTCAACCCGCCGGCCGACGGCATCGGCCTCGATGGCTTGGAGCGCGGCTGGGCCCACATAGAACGCGCCACCCGCAACGGGCAAGACCGCGAGGCACGCCAGAACATGATGAGCGCCTCAATGCAAGGCGCCATGGCCTTCCAAAAAGGCCTGGGCTGCGTGCATTCGCTCAGCCACAGCCTGGGCGGGGTTGACCCGCGCCTGCACCACGGCACCCTGAACGCCATGTTCTTGCCGGCGGTGCTGCGCTTCAACGCCTCAGCCGAGTCCATGCAAAAAGACCGCCGGCTGGACCGCATGGCCCGCGTCATGGGCCTGGCCTCGGGCAACGACATTCCAGAGGCCATCCAAGCCATGAACGCCCGGCTCGGTCTGCCCACCGGCCTGGCGGCCATGGGCGTCACGTCTGATCTGTTTGAGCGCGTGATTGCCGGCGCCCTGGCCGACCATTGCCACAAGACCAACCCGCGCATAGCCACGGGTGATGATTACCGGGCGATGCTTCAAGCGTCTATGTGATCCAACTTAGCGGCTGGCGCAAACGGATCAAAGTGGCTCAACCTGACCCATGTCCGGCTTGAGCAGCCATTCCTGCAATTCGTCGGCAAGTTGCTCGCTGGCCTTGGCGGCGGCGGTCCAGGCTTTGACGCGGCCGGGCAAGTCATTGCCGTAGTGCGTGAAGTCGCTGCGGTCGGGCAGTTTGCCGTTGGGCAGGCTTTGGACCCACTCGGGGTTGGGCGCGAGCAGCAGCATGTTGTCCAAAAACCCTGTGGCGCCGTGTCGCCACTTCAGGCTTTTGTCGAGCCAGCCCGGCACCACGGTTTTTTGAAAGTGCGGGTACAGCACCAGGCCGGCGCCGGTATTTGAATCGTTGCGCGGCGCCTGGGCGTAGTTCAGGTGCAAGTGGTAATCGGTGATGCCGCCGTCCCAGTACGCACCTGGCGGTGCGCCGGGAATGTCGTGCACGGCGCGCAGCACAAAGGGAATCGAGCAGCTGGCTTGCAAGGCGGGGTTGAAGTTGGCTTCAGTGAGCTGAATTTGCCGGGTGCGGTAGTCACCTGTGGCAAACGGCAGCTGCGGGCAGGCCGCGGCGGACTCGCCGGGCTTACCCGATGCGGGCGCTGAAAACACCACGCGCTCCAGCCACGCGCCCATGGCTTGGCGACTGGCCACATTGGTCAAGAAAGCTGCGCCATAGCCCAGAGGGGTACCTATCGGATGTTCCCGGCTGAGCACATGGCGGCCGTGCGAGGTCACGACATGCAGCCGAAACCTTGGGTGATGCAGCACCTCTTGCACCCGACCGCCGTAAAACGCTGTGAGGCTGTGGCCAAACTTCTGACTCACAAAATCAGCGCTGGGGCGCTTTTGCCCCGGCTGCAGTTCGTAGTGCTGGCCAATGTAGTCATGCTCCAGCCGCTCAAAGGCCTGCACCGGATCGTTCAGGCAGGCGGTAGCCATGCGCCAGGCGCCAATCGAGGCGCCCACCAGATGCACAGGCTGCACCGATTGCGGCAACCACTGGCCGAAAATAAAACGGTCCAGCGGCCCGAGGATCAGCCCCTTGGGGCCGCCCGCAGCACCCGGCACCACGCCGATGTCTTGCGGCTGCAAGCCGTTTTGCTCAAGGTGGCGGCGCGCGGTGGGGCCGGCGTGAAGGCGAAGGGCTTTGAAGGAGGGCATGGCCGCAGGTCAGCGTGCAGGCTTACCGGCCCGGTTTTCAGCCCAGTTTTCCAGCGTCAAACCGCTCACGCGTTCGAACTCACGAAGATTGTTGGTCACCAGCGTGCAGTCGTCAGCCAGCGCGTGGCAGGCAATCCAAAGGTCGTTAGCGCCTATCGGTGTGCCCGCCGCGCGCAGGCGGGTGAACTCCATGGCATAGTGCTGACAGATCGACGGTGCGCAACTGTAGCGAACTGCTACCACCCGCGACAGGGCCTCCAGCTGACGCAGCACCTGTGGCTTGCGGCTGCTGCGCTCGGCACCCATCATCAGTTCCGCATAGCTGACAAATGACATGCAGATGTCGTCATCAGCCGCCAAAGCGTTGACACGGTCGGCAATCCAGGGCGGCTTGTTCTTGATCAGGTAGATCAAGATATTTGTGTCGAGCATGTACCTCACAGCGCTTCCCGATCTTGTGCGCTTTGCTGCTCGCTGCGCTGCGCCTCCAGCGCCTCCACGAACTCATCGCTGAAGGCGTCCAGCGCTTCCTGCAAAGCTAAACCCCGATCGTTTTGAACAGGATGCAGCACCAGGTCGCCCTCGGCATTGCGGGAAATCTCGACCCGGCTGCTGTCAAGGCGGAACTCTTGCGGAATCCGCACGGCTTGGCTGTTGCCGTTCATGAAAACGCGGCTGATGGCAGATGACATGGAAGACCCCTTTGTACACACAATGAGTGTGTACTTTAAGGGTCGAGAAGCTGGTTTGTCAAGCCGGGGCGTGGCTCTGTCGAACGGGTTTTACTTCTTCAAGCCCTGCAGCTTGGCAAAGGCCGAGGCCATGGCGCTGCCCTGCCCTGCGGGCTCGGGCTGCTGGCTGTAACCTTGTTTAATGCCTTGGCTGGCGTTGCGGTTCGGCGCGCGTTCACCGCGGACGGCGCCTTCGAACTTGTTGTCGCGCGGGCCGTCGCGGCGGGCGGGTGCGGCGTCGAGCTTCATGGTCAAACCGATGCGTTTGCGCGCCACGTCCACCTCGGTCACGCGCACCTTGACGATGTCGCCGGTCTTGACCACCTCGCGCGCGTCGGTGACAAACTTGTTGGCCAACTGGCTCACATGCACCAGGCCGTCCTGGTGAACGCCAATGTCAATGAAGGCGCCAAAAGCCGCCACGTTGCTGACCGTGCCTTCGAGGACCATGCCTTCTTTCAAATCCTTGATGTCTTCGACGCCGTCGTTAAAGCGTGCCACCTTGAAGTCCGGGCGCGGATCGCGGCCCGGCTTTTCCAGCTCAGCCAGGATGTCTTTGACCGTGATGACGCCGAATATCTCGTTGGCAAACAGCTCGGGGCGCAGGGTTTTCAGCATGTCTGCGCGGCCCATGAGTTCGGCCACCGGCTTGCCGGTGTGCAGCATGATTTGCTCGACCACGGGGTAGGTTTCGGGGTGCACGCCGGTGCGGTCCAGCGGGTTGCTGCTGGCGTTAAGACGCAAAAACCCGGCGCTTTGCTCGAAGGTTTTGGCGCCCAGGCCGGTCACCTTGAGCAGGTCGGCGCGGCTGCCGAAGGCGCCATTGGCGTCGCGCCAGCGCACGACTGATTTGGCGACCGTCTGGCTCAGGCCCGAAACACGGGCCAGCAGCGGCACGCTGGCGGTGTTGAGGTCCACGCCCACGCTGTTGACGCAATCCTCGACCACGGTGTCCAGGCTGCGCGCCAGCTCGCTCTGGTTCACGTCGTGCTGGTACTGGCCCACACCGATGGACTTGGGGTCGATCTTCACCAGCTCGGCCAGCGGGTCTTGCAGGCGCCGCGCAATGCTGGCCGCGCCACGCAGGCTGACGTCCACGTCGGGCATTTCCTGTGAGGCAAATTCGCTGGCCGAATACACCGACGCACCGGCCTCGCTGACCACCACCTTGTCAATCGGCCAGGCGGTGCCCGTAGCTTCCGCGTGTTTGGTGATGAGTTTGATGAGATCCGCGGCCAGTTTGTCGGTCTCGCGGCTGGCGGTGCCGTTGCCAATCGCAATCAAATTGACGCCATGCTTTTCACTGAGTTTGGCCAGCGTGTGCAGCGAGCCGTCCCAGTCTTTGCGGGGCTCGTGCGGAAACACCGTGGCCGTCTCGACCAGCTTGCCAGTGGCCTCGACCACTGCCACCTTGACGCCGGTGCGAATGCCCGGGTCCAGGCCCATCACCACGCGCGGGCCGGCCGGCGCGGCCAGCAGCAGGTCGCGCAGGTTGTCGGCAAACACCTTGATGGCGACCTTCTCGGCCTCTTCGCGCAAGCGCGTAAACAAGTCGCGCTCCAGCGACAAGCTCAGCTTGACGCGCCAGGTCCAGGCCACGCATTTGCGCAGCAGGTCGTCAGCGGCCCGCGCCTTGTGGCTCCAGCCCAAATGAATAGCGATCTTGCCTTCAGCCAGGGACACTACGGGGCCTTTGACCGCGCCCTTAACCACCCCATTCGTGACTTCAGGCGGCTCGGGCAAGACCAGCTTGGCATCCAGAATTTCCAGCGCGCGACCGCGAAACACCGCCAGCGCACGGTGCGACGGCACGCGGCCGATCGGCTCGTCGTAGTCAAAGTAATCACGGAACTTGGCGTGATCCGGGTTGTTCTCGTCCTTGCCGGCCAACAGCTTGGACTTCAGCAGGCCTTCGCTCCACAGCCAGGCGCGCAGCGACTGCACCAGCGGCGCGTCTTCAGCCCAGCGCTCGCTCAAGATGTCGCGTACACCGTCGAGCACGGCCTGCACGGTGCTGAAGTCGTCGCCGCTTTCATTCTTTTCGGCCTTCACGTAAGGCGCGGCAGCGTCTGCCGGCACCAGGGTCGGGTCGGCAAACAAGGCGTCGGCCAGCGGCTCAATGCCGTTTTCACGCGCTATCTGGCCCTTGGTGCGGCGCCGCGGTTTGTAGGGCAAGTACAGGTCTTCCAGGTCTTGCTTGGTGGCGGCAGCGTCAATGGCGGCGCGCAACTCGGGCGTGAGCTTACCCTGCTCTTCAATGCTTTTGAGCACGGTGTCGCGGCGCTCTTCGAGCTCGCGCAGGTAGCCCAAGCGGTATTCGAGTTCGCGCAGCTGAATATCGTCCAGCCCGCCGGTCACTTCCTTGCGGTAGCGGGCGATAAAGGGAACGGTGGCGCCGCCATCGAGAAGCTCTACCGCGGTGCGGACTTGCTGCTCATTGACTTTGATTTCTGCGGCGATTTGCCGGATGATTTTTTGCATGAATGGAGGATGAGCCGGGAGTCAGGCCGCGGCCAAAAGGGCCGGGAAAGGGATTCGCGAAAGTAAGATTTGAATTGTCCCACAGGGCCTGAGCTCAGCCCGCCCGCAAAGCCGCCCGAAGTTGCTCGCCCAGCTCGGGCTTGTCGGCAAAGGGGTCGCTCGGGTTGCGGGCTTGCACAAGGTCTTCCAGCCGTGTTTGCACCGCGCCAATGGCCTTGGGGTGGCTGTAGATGTAAAACTGATTGCGGGCCACGGCGTCAAAAACCAGTTGGGCCACTTCAGCCGCGCTGACCTTGCTAGACGCCACGGCCTTGCTGATCATGGCGTGCTGAACCTGCTGGCTGCGCGTCGGGCTGCCGTCCATGCTTGCAGGGCGGTTGCGAAAACTCTGGCTGATGCCGGTGTCTACAAAGTACGGACACAGCACCGACGCGCCAATCTGTCCGGTGACCAGGCTGAGGTCCTGGTACAGGGTTTCGCTGAGCGAAACCACCGCATGCTTGCTGACGTTGTAAACGCCCATATTGGGCGGGTTGAGCAAACCGGCCATGCTGGCGGTGTTGACGATGTGCCCCTGCCAGGCAGCATCTTGCGCTGCGGCTTCGAGCATCATCGGCGTGAAAAGGCGCACGCCATGGACCACGCCCATGAGATTGACGCCCAGCACCCACTCCCAGTCTTTGGCGGTGTTTTCCCAGATGAGGCCGCCCGAGCCCACGCCCGCGTTGTTAAAGACCAGATTCGGCGACCCCCACTGGGCCTTGACGCTGTCGGCCATGGCCTCCATCTGCGCGGCGTCCGAAAGGTCCAGCCTGAAAGCCAGGGTCTGCGCACCGGCGGCCTGCAATTCAGCGTTGGCGGCGTCCAGCGCGTCCTGCTGCACATCGATCAGCACCAGTTGCATGCCCAGCGATGCGCCAATTCGCGCGCACGCCAGACCAAAGCCCGAACCGGCGCCCGTGATGACCGCCGTCTTGCCCTTGAAATCCGAAATCATGTTGGGGCCAAGTCCTTAGATGAGCTTGACCAGTTGCTTGCCGAAGTTCTTGCCCTTGAGCAGGCCCAGAAAAGCCTCGGGCGCGGCGGCCAGTCCCTGGGCCACGCTCTCACGCGGACGCAGCTTGCCGGTGCCCACCAGGGTGCCGAGTTCTTTCAAGGCCTCGGGCCATATTTCCATGTGCTCACTGACAATGAAGCCTTGCACCTTGAGCCGGTTCACCAGAATCAGCGTCGGGTAGTTCATGGGCAAGGGCTTGCCGTCATAGCCGGCAATCATGCCGCACAAGGCGATGCGGCCAAAGGCGTTCATGCGCAGCATCACGGCGTCCATCACCATGCCGCCGACATTCTCAAAATAACCGTCCACACCCTTGGGGCAAGCCTGGGCGATGGCTTTGGACAGCGAGCCGGCATCTGCGTAGAGCTTGTAGTCGATGCAGGCGTCAAAGCCCAGTTCGGCGGTGGCGTACTGGCATTTGTCCGGGCCGCCCGCAATGCCGACCACACGGCAAGCACGCGCCTTGGCCAGCGCCGCAAAGGCGCTGCCCACCGCGCCGGTGGCTGCGCTCACCACCACGGTCTGTCCGGCATGCGGCTCGATGATTTTGACCAGCCCGTACCAGGCGGTCACGCCCGGCATGCCGACTGCGCCCAGGTAGTGCGACAGCGGCACGTGGGTGGTGTCCACCTTGCGCAGCGCGCCGGGAGTTTCGGCATCGACCACACTGAATTCCTGCCAGCCGCCCATGCCCACGACCTTGTCGCCGGGCTTGAAACGGGGCGAGCGGCTCTCGACCACTTCGCCCACCGTGCCGCCCTGCATCACCTCGCCCAGCGCCTGCGGTGCGGCATAGCTTTTGCTGTCGTTCATGCGTCCGCGCATGTACGGGTCCAGGCTCAAGAAATGGTGGCGCACCAGCACCTGGCCTTCTTGCAGAGCGGGCGTCGGGCTGCTGACCAGCTTGAAGTTACCGGCGCTGGCTGCGCCCTGAGGCCGGTTGTCCAGGAGTATTTGTTGGTTGAGGGGCATGGGAACTGGCTCGCTTTAGAAAGAATGACCGCACAAGGGGAAAGTATTGAAGCTGTTAATCCGTGGAAATGCTGGCCGTGTGGCCTTTGGACTCTTCGCGTTTGACGTACTTGAAGGTGCCGGTGGCATGGGCGCAGGCTTGGCCCTTGCTATCGAAAATCGAGGCTTCCACAAATGCCATGGAGGTGGTGCGCTGCATCAAACGTCCGCGCCCGGTGAGGGGGCTGCCGTCACCCGGCGACGGCCGCATGAAGCTGGTTTTCATCTCAATGGTGACCACGCCCATGTCTGGCGCCACGCTGCGGGCGGCGGTGGCCATGGTCACGTCCATCAAGGTCATGACCGCGCCGCCGTGCGCTACACCGAAAGAGTTTTGGTGCTCGGGCCGCGGACTGTAAATGATGGCAGATTCACCGTTTTCAAAATGCGTCAGCTCAAAACCGAGCAAAGTGACAAATGGAATTTCAACGCCAAAGCTCATACAAAAAACCTCAACCGCCGGTGGCCACAGACACGCCGCCATCGACTGCCAGCCACTGGCCGGTGATGTGCTTACCGGCATCAGACGCGTACAGCACGCACAAACCTTTGAGGTCTTCATCGTCGCCCAGCCGACCCAGAGGTGAATGGCCGGCCAGCGTCTCTTCGCCCATGGCTTTGAGCGTGCCGGCCGTCATGCGGCTGGGGAAAAAGCCCGGGCAAATCGCGTTGACGGTGATGTTGTACTTGCCCCATTCGCAGGCTAATGCACGGGTGAAATTGATCACTGCGCCCTTGGAGGTGTTGTAAGCCAGGGTGTTCATGCCGGCCGGGTTACCGCCCAGCCCGGCAATCGACGCCAGGTTGATGATGCGGCCAGATTGGCGCGGAATCATGCTGTGCTTGGCGATGTGCTGGCTGAGAATGAAGTAACCCCGCACGTTGAGGTTCATGACCTTGTCCCAGGCTTCCACCGGGTGGTCTTCAGCGGGCGCGCCCCAAGCAGCGCCGGCGTTGTTGAGCAAAATATCCACATGGCCCAGGCGGCTCAGGGTCTCGTCGGCCAAAGCGCGTATGTCTGCTTCTTGCGAGCAGTCTGCAGCAATCCAGTCGCAGTCAATGCCGCCAGCGCGCAAAGTTTCTGCAGATTCTTTCAGGTCTTCGGCCTTGCGCGAAGACAGCATGACACGCGCGCCGGCCTCGCCAAGAGCCTGCGCCATTTGCAGGCCCAGGCCGCGCGAGCCGCCGGTCACCAGCGCAGTCTTGCCGCTGAGGTCAAACAGTTGAGAAACAGTGCGGGTCATCTCAATCTCCTCAATTCAAAGTTCGGCGGCTTCAGTCGGCCTTCATGCGCGCACGCACAAAGACCAGGGCAAAACCCAGCAAGGCCACCGCCAGCCCGACAGCCACCATGCTCCAGCCCAGATCATCGTCGCTGCGCTGAACAGACAAGCCCAGCACCAGGGTGAGCAAGCCACCATAAACCAGCACCCAAATGAGTGTGTGAAGTCGTTTGGAGTTCAGAAGTAATGCCATTTATAGAGTCCTCGAGTGATCCGGTGGACCTATCTTAGGCATTTCCAAATGGCAGACACCAGCAAAGCCGCTCAAAGCACTTCGAAAACCCCCGCAGCTCCCATACCGCCCCCTATGCACATGGTCACGCACACGCGCTTGGCGCCGCGGCGTTTGCCTTCAATGAGGGCATGGCCGGTCAGACGCTGGCCGGTGACGCCGTAGGGATGGCCCACCGCGATGGCGCCGCCGTTGACATTGAGCTTGTCCATCGGAATGCCCAGCTTGTCGGCGCAGTACAGCACTTGCACGGCAAATGCTTCGTTGAGTTCCCACAGGTCGATGTCAGTCACCTTCAGGCCCAACTTGGCCAGCACTTTGGGAATGGCAAAAACCGGGCCTATGCCCATTTCGTCGGGCTCGCATCCGGCCACGGCAAAGCCTAAAAAGCGGCCCAGGGGTTTCAGGCCTTTGCGTTCGGCGACGGCTTCGTGCATCACCACCACGGCGCCGCCGCCATCTGAAAACTGGCTGGCGTTGCCCGCGGCAATGACGCCACCCGGTACCGCGGGCTTGATCCCGCTGATGCCTTCAGCGGTGGTGCCTTCGCGTATGCCTTCGTCTTTGCTCGCGGTGACTTTGCGCGTGCTCATGCCCATGACCGGGTCAGCAAAGCCGGCGATCACAGTGATGGGCGCGATCTCGGCGTCAAACAAACCGGCGGCTTGGGCGGCCGTGGCCTTTTGCTGGCTGCCAGCGCCATAAGCGTCCATGCGCTCCCGCGAGATGCCGTAGCGCTTGGCCACCTGCTCGGCGGTTTGCAGCATGTTCCAGTAGATCTCGGGCTTGTTCTTGGCCAGCCAGCTGTCGGCCAGCATGTGGGTGTTCATTTCCTGCTGCACGCAAGAGATGCTTTCAACACCGCCGGCCACGTAAATGTCGGCCTCGCCGGCGATCACCCGCTGCGCTGCCAATGCAATGGTTTGCAGGCCCGAGGAGCAAAAACGGTTGACTGTCATGCCCGAGACCGTCACCGGGCAGCCGGCGCGCAGCGCAACTTGGCGTGCGATGTTGGCGCCGGTGGCGCCTTCGGGCGTGGCGCAGCCCATGATGACGTCATCGACCTCGCCGGGCTCGATGCCGGCGCGCGCCATGGCGTGCTCAACCGCGTGGCCGCCCAGGGTGGCGCCGTGCGTCATGTTGAAGGAGCCCTTCCAGCTTTTGGCCAGAGGGGTGCGGGCGGTAGAAACAATCACAGCTGAAGTCATGGCGTTCTCTCGAATT
>JBILIK010000102.1:0-2938 GCA_044350025.1 Polaromonas sp.
GTGGAGCCCGGTCAGTGGCGCCCCAGCGGGCGCGGCATGGTGGTGGACGTTTCAGCATGAACCCGGTTCGTCAAGCCATTGCCCTCGAGTACGGCGCCCACGCAGTGCCCATGGTCACCGCCAAGGGAGACGGTGCCGTGGCCGACATGATTGTGGAAGAAGCCCGCAAGCAGGGCGTTTATGTCTCGCAAGACCCCCAGCTGCTGGCTTTGCTCAGCCGGCTCAATGTGGACGACGAGATCCCCACAGAGCTCTACACCACCGTGGCCGTGATTTTGAGCTGGGTTTACTGGCTCAAGGGCATGCGCCCCGGGGATGAAAAAATGGCAGCCTACAGCCGCCCAGTGGTTGCTGCTCAGGCAGCACCGGCCGATCCTGCGGCTTAAAAGAGGGCTGGGCTCAGGCGTCCTGGTAACCGCGCCCGCGTGAAAAACGGGCTACTTGACCCAGGCGGTCATAAACCTCGACGGTGCTGGTGGCTACGCTGGACTGCAGGCTTTGCAGCGTGCCGCGTATGGCTTCGAGTTTTCGCTCTATGAGCATGGCGTTGCGCCTGTGCAGGTCGCGGCATTCGGTCATGGCGGCCAGCAAACCTTGCCAGTCGGGGTCTTTTTGCAAAACCTCCGCAGCAGGGCACAGGCCTGCGAGTTCGGCCAGCAAATCGGCTTTGCGGCCTTGAAGTTGTTCAAAACGGTCCAGGTCCTGCTTTTGCAAGGCCTCAAACTCCATTTCGAGAATTTGCGCCAACTCGCCGGCCATGGGCAAAGCGCGCACGGCGCGTGCCAGTTGCTCAGCTTTGGCTTGGTCAGTCACCTGCTCAGTCGTCAATCATTTTTTCGATGGCGACAAAACTCTCCGCGATGCGCTTGGCATCCAGGGGGTACTGGCCTTCTTGGATGGCTTTTTTGATTGAATCGACTTTGACACGGTCAAATTCGGGTTCGTTCATGGCTTTTTGAGCCACATTGCTCAAGCTCAGCGTGTCCGGGCCGGGGCGCACAGGGGCCTTGGCCTCCTGGGTTGGTGCCGCAGTGGCTTTGCTGTCGGTGGATGCGGACTTTTTCTCGAGCTTTTCCAAAGCGTTGCGCACAGTCGGGTCAGACTGGGCTTGGCGGCCATATTGTGAAATTGCATCGGTCATAAAGCACTCTCTTTCTAGTAATGACAGTCACTTCAAAAGGACTGTGCATCTGTAGTATCGGCCGCTCTTTTGAGAACTTGAGGGCCTTTTGAAAAAAACCTCAAAATCCTTTAACAGCGTTCGGCCCCGTGACTGTACCCGTTAGTAATCGACCCGACTCCGTATTTTTCAAGCGGATTTGTTCACCCATTCGGCCATCTTGCAGCGCTTCGACACGGACGGTGATCTGAAAGCCCTTGTCCTGGCCCACCGACATGAGTGCGGATTGCCCTTGTTTAACCAAAACAGCCCGCCGTATGTCACTACTTCGTATTACTTGGCCTGCCGGTAAATCACGGGCGGCTTCTCCATGAACAAGGTCTTGCAAGGACGACACCGCCTGCGGATCCAGTCCCTGGCTTGGGCGGCTGACTTCTTCGAGCATGGCCGGCTGCAACTGGGTGCCGCGCTGAATCAGGTGGCGGGTGATCACGGTGGTCCGGTTGACGGGTAGTGCAGCTTGAGCCGGTTTGGGCGCCTGTGCGGCCTGAGCCGCATTGGTTGCCGCAGGCAAAGGCGTTGCGGGTGCTGCTGTTTGGACCCGCAGGTAAATCTGCCAGGCGGGCTGGCCGCAGCGCACCCGCACCGATTCACGCGAGGCAAAGGGCAGGTCTATCAACAGGGGTTGCGGGCACTCCTGGACATTGACCCGGGGGTCAATGGGCGCAATCTCAACTTTGGCAGGCTCTGTGTTCTGGCTTTGCCCCACCCACTGGCGCACTTGCATGAGCATTTTGTCTTTAGGCGATGCGTTGTCCGCAGCCGCTGCGCTGGGCGCAACGGGCGGTGCGGGCGGCACTTTGCCGGCCTGAGCCAAAGCCTGTCCGCTGACCAGGCAGGCGGCCAGCCAGACCAGCACCCCGGTCAAAGGGTGCCGGAAATTGACACTCAAAGGTCGGCACAGCACTTGCATGAATACAGTTAATTCGTTCAAAACGCTCATTAAGGTGTTGGTTTATTGACACCACAGAGGGTGCACAAAGACATTCTTGCAAGAAAGAGACCAAGTGGAAAAGATCGCTTTCAAGCCCGCAGCCCTTCAGGCTGTGACAACTCATTTTGACGCATGGGGAAAGCCCACGCGAGGAGACCGCCATGGGGCCTGATGACAAGATTCCAGCTTCTGCCGGCCAGGCAAGCTGGCAAGCCCATACGCAAAGGGTGGCCGGCAATACGGTACGTCCTAGTCAAAGCGGCAAAACCGTAGAAGGCGCTGCGGGGCGCTTTGGCGCGGCGCTCAGCCAGGTTCGCTTGAGCGAGCCCCTGGCGCTGGCTTTGAACCAGACCAAGCAGATGTCGCCCTCAGATTTCTCCGCTGCCGGGCTGAGCCCGGACCGTGGCCCGGCTGTTATTCATAAAGTCGTCTCCGGCGACACGCTCAGCGACATCGTCAAAGAGCATGCCCAGTCCATGGGGGTGCAGCTCAGCGGCTCACAAACCATGAGACTGGTGCAGCAAGTCGCTAGCGCCAACAAGATCAGCAACGTCAACCGCATTTTTCCAGGCCAGCAGATCAACTTAAGCCAGCTCTCGCAGGACCTGGAAGCCGGCCGGGCAGGGCAGATGACCACCGTGGCCTTCCGTCCGCCGCCGCCGGCCGCCACTGCTTTGCAAAGCTTTCAGGCCGCCGTTGTATCCGCTGCGCCGCAAGCCGCCAAAAGCGCGCCTGCACCGCTGCGCCATGAAGTGCTGGACAAAACACTCAACCGCGCCGTCAGCAAAGGCTTTATTCCCGCCAATGAAAAAGGCGATGTGCGC
>JBILIK010000103.1:0-2933 GCA_044350025.1 Polaromonas sp.
GGGATTGACAGGCAGCCAGAAGGTAAACCGGCATCCGACAACCTCTTTGCCATTGTAGAGGTTCTCGGCATCCAATCGGCCCTGGTGAGACTCCACAATACTGCGGCAAAGCTTCAGGCCAATGCCCATGCCTTCTGCCTTGGTGGAATAAAAAGCTTCGTACAAACGCGTGCTCACTTCCTCAGAAAGTCCCTTGCCGGAGTCAACGATGGAGAACTCGACGACGCTCTGCTGTTCGATCTGTTTGGGTACCACCCTGAGCTCTACTGTTCTACGCGAGTTGGGTCGTTTGGCTTGCTCAATGGACTCAGCGGCATTTTTCATCAGGTTGATCAGCACTTGCTCAATCAGGATGGGGTCCACCATGATGTTCGGCAGGCGTGCGGCGCTGTAGTGACTCAGTCGCACATGGTGGCGGCGCAACTCAATGTCCGCCAGTTCCAGCGCGTTGCTGACCATCGTTGCAACCTCCGACATGCTTCGGTTGGGTTCGCTGCGTTTGACGAAAGAGCGAATGCGTTGAATGATCTGGCCCGCCCTGTGAGCCTGCCGGCCGGTTTTGTCCAGGGCGACGAGCAGCTCTTCGGTGCTGATAGTTTTGCGCTGGATGCGCGTGACCATGCCATTGCAGTAGTTGTTGATGGCAGTCAGCGGCTGGTTCAACTCATGCGCCACGCTGGAGGCCATTTCTCCCATCGTGATCAGCCGGCTGGCTGACTGCGCACGTTCTGCTTGCAGCGCTGATTGCTCCTCAGCGCGGCGTCGGGGCGTGATGTCGGTGGCAATCACCATCTGGGCCAGGCGACCATCAACCCAGGTGAGATAGCGGGAGCGCACTTCCAGCCACTTGCCGAGTTCGGTAATGAAGATTTCCGCATTCTCAGTCATCGCGGCTGTCAGCGAATCAGTTGGTAATCCGGCCAATCCGTCGACCGCATCGAGTGCGTCGTTGCTCGGGTTGGCCGCGGGTACGCCGGCCAGCGCAATCAGGTTCATGTGGCCCATGACATGGGCGCCGAACCAGGCGCGGTACATTTTGTTGGCAAACAGCATTTCCTCGCTGCCCAGGGGTGCCACAGACACAGCCGCATCCAGTCCTTCAAGCACCGTGGTGAATCGCTCATAAGAGTTAGACAGCTCTTCCCGAATGCGTTTGGGTTCGGTGATGTCGGTCATCGATGTCATCCAGCCGGCTTGCTGTCCGCGCGGATCGATCAAGGGCGACACATACATGCGCGCGTCAAAAATGCTGCCGTTCTTGCGTTTGACCCGCACTTCAAAGCCGCCCGGAGTGGAGCGGCCCTGGAGCTCATCATCCAGTCTGGCGCTAAGCAACTCCCTGTCCTTTTCAGGCCAGTAGGGAAAAGGCGCCACCAGGCCCACCAGCTCCTGTTCGTCCCAGCCGGTCATTTGACAAAAGGCCGGGTTCACATAGGTGATGCGACCCTGTAAGTCCAGCGCCCGCATGCCTGTGAGCATGGAGTTCTCCATGGCGCGTCTGAAATTGGTTTCAGTGACCAGTGCCTCCTGCGCCTGAACGCGCCGACGGGTGTGTCGCCAGGTTCCAAGCAGCATCCACACCGTCAGCACGCTGAGCGCACTGACCAGCCAGAAAAAGCCGCTACCGATCACACCCAAGGAAGCCCGGTAACTTTGTGCCCGAATCAACAGTCCGTTGCCTACAGGCGATACAGGGATTTCGTATTCGGGTGCTGCATCCGTCCAGGGCAGCAGTCTGGCGGCTTTGCTGCGCTGCGGCGGCAGTCCCCCTGCGAGCACTTGGCCTTGGTCGTCCAGCAGGGCCACAGCGTATTTGGCGTTGACTTCGGTCGGGACACCAAACCGAAGCAGTCCGTCCAAGGCGTACTCGCCAACAATAACCCCCACAAAGCGGCCTTGTTCGTTCATCGGCACATGCAGTTGCAGCGTGCCTGTTTTGTAGCGGGGATCACTCTCCAAAATGATGGGGCGCGAATAAACCGGCTGTTTGATGTCGCGGGCCAGTGCGTAGCTGGCCTCGGTTTCCCCGCTTTTGATCTGATCTCCCGCACCCCTCACCGTTGACTGGCCTGCGCTGGGGGAGGCATAGAACAGTCTTACCCGGCGGCGTGCGTCAATCCAGCTGACTGCACGCAACTCGGGGTATTGGTTGACCAGCGCTTCAGCCTGGGAGACAAATTCTTCAGCCTCAATCTCTTTATTGGAAACATCCCTGCCCAGGCGCATCAATTGCTCTTGACGCTCGATCAGTCGCAGTCTGAGCCGCTGCTGTGCATATTCGACATCGCGACGCACGGCCTCTTGTTCGCGGTCCATTTCTTCGATGCGCAAATAGCCGAAGGCGGCCACCACCGCCGCGAGAAACAAAAAAACCGCAAACAAAGGCCCCAAGGTGACAAATCTGTCTTGTCGGGACGGCGTTTGTTTGCGCCACCAGCGACGCCACCAACCGAGCGCAAACTGGGTGGCAGGCAATTGCGCGGCTCTTTGCGCTGGGGTGGATGTGGTGCTCTGCATCTGGATGGTCAGTTTATAGGAGGGCTGTCATCTTGCCGTCGTGATGCGCCAGGTAAATTGACCGGGGGGTTGAAGTTATTTCTTAATGTGAAATTAATAAGCACTATTTGAAATGAACTTAAAAATATGTCAAAATCAACCGTGTGTCCAAATCCGGTTACAAACCAGATTGGAAAGAGGTTTGATGCGTAAATGCCTACTCAGTAGCTTTCGCCCTGAACAAACCCATCAGAAAAATTAAATTTTTAGCAGGAGACAAACATGGCTGCCAATCCCCAGCAAACTGGTTCTGAAGATCTTCAACCAGCCTCGGCCGATATCGCCAAGGACAAAGATCAGCAGGAAACGCGTGAATGGATGGACGCCCTGTCTGCCGTCATCGAGAGTGAAGGCCCGGAGCGTGCGCACTTTCTGCT
>JBILIK010000002.1:0-125900 GCA_044350025.1 Polaromonas sp.
TAGAGCATGGGCGGCATTCGACCCCGGTAAACGCGCTCTGAGTTCAAGCCGTAAAGATGCTTAGCGCCATACTGCCGGTAAGCCCGCGGCGTGGTGGCTGTAGAGACAGCCCGCGGCGCAGGCGCTACGGCGGCGGGCGCAGGCGGTGGTGCAACAGGTGCGGGTGGCAGCACAGTCACCGGAGCTGGTGCCGGTACTGGCGCCGGAGCCGGAGATGGCACCGGCTCCGGAGCGGGCTTGGGTGCACTGGCGCAGCCCGGCAAAAGAGCCGCCAAGGCTGCCACCCAGAGACCTAAACACCATTCAAAACGAAATGCCCGCAGGCGGAATGTGATAACACTAAAGGACATGAAACTCCCCGGTTGTCAGTGCCAGCCGCATTTTGCACGCCATTTCAAGCTGATAGAATCACGGCTCGATTCACAGGAGAGGTGGCAGAGTGGTCGAATGTACCTGACTCGAAATCAGGCGTACCGCAAGGTACCGTGGGTTCGAATCCCACCCTCTCCGCCAAAGCACCTGCAAAGACGCGCCTTCCGGGGCGTTTTTCATTTTTCAGAACCAATTGGCTGAGCGAACCTCAAGGCCGAGTTGGAGTCGTACCAAATGCAAGCGGTCGCACCACAGAATCATGGAGAACTCTGCCAATCTCCATCCCACTGCGGATCCGACTCGCTCGTCCGCTGGGATGCTTTGAGTCTACTTGTGATGCTTGAGCCCGGAGTCATGGCTATGGTGTGTACCAGCTTCGATCTTCAGCATTCCCTCAAAGAGCGAGAACTTTTTGACCTGGTCAACCGGGAGTCGCTTTTCAGCGGTGGCGACCTTTTCAGCCAGTCGCTTGGCGATGGGCCCGCTGACCCCGGCCATCTCGAGTGTTGAGACTCGGAGTAGGCCATCTCCAGCACACACCCGAATGGTCCACTTGCCGCCTTCGTTCTTCAGCAAGGCTCGCCCGCCCTTATCCTTTTGAATCCAGCCAGCAATGGCGTAGTCCCCCTCAATGGTGACTGGTACGACTGTGAGCGGGGCTTCGGGTTTGTCGAACTGCGCCTTCATGAGATGCTCGATAGATTGAGCACTTGTTCTGTGAGTTGCTGGCTTTTCGTGGGCTGGCGCCGGGCTTGCCGCGAAAAACAACAGAGTCGCCGCCAGGCATGCGATTGGCAAATGTTGATGGATGGGTCGAGTCATGGTGATTTCTCCTTGAGGTTTTTTCTATCGTTACTGGGGCTTCCCTGTTGCACATAAAGGCATGGACGGCAGGCACGCCAGGTGTCACATGGGACGGAGTGATCACGATCAATCTGAAGCGGAAATCGTGACCGCGTGTGAGGTACCAGTGGGCAGCGCACTCACCATGGCCCAAGCAGGCAGCCTGGCGCTCAGGATCTGGGAAGACAACGGATTTGCATGAAATCGTCTACCCAGCCTTCTATGGCGTGATCCGCAGCCGCAAACCGGACACCCGCGAGTCGCAGGTGTTACGGACGGGGGTCAGGAAGCGCTGGTGGGCGGCCCTCGGGCGGGCAGAGGTGGCGCCGTGGCCGACACGATACGAGCCGCTGCAGTGGATTGGAGGGCAGTTGCCAAAGGGGAGCGCTTCTGGAAAAGCGCTGCTGTGTCCGGTACAGGGGCAAAAACCGATGCGCACAAGGGGCAATCTAAGCCCGCGGTCATCTCTACCTTGCCCTCTCCGGCATCGGTTTGGACTAGCTTCATCCCACCACCCGCAGCGCAGATGACCTGCATGCTGCCGGGCTTGATGAGTGACGAGGCGATCGCGGACCCCAGGAACAGCGCAAACAACGCCAGCACGAGGCTGGCGATCAGTTTTGAGCTGCGAAGGTGTGCCATTTCGACATTGTCGCACTAGCCGTTCGGCACCTTGACCCCTCCATAAATTGGGAGGGCCAACGGTGAGCGATTTATGCGAACAATCCCTTCTGCCCCGCCAGATCAAGTCCTTCTAACTCGCTCAGCTGGGTTGTAAGGCGCTCAGAGCCCCGCACATGGGGCTTTTTTGTCCGCGTTGAGCGATCTCTCTCATCTAGTCGCCGGATGAGGCGGCGGAAGGACCGATGTCACCAGCGCGGGATGGGTCAGTAGCAGATTGTGTTCCGCGTTCTCAATCTGCCGGTACTCATGCATTGGCAACAGGGTGCGAACTTCGGCCACATCACGCAGGGGAACGACTCGGTCGGCGCTGCCAGCCACCACAAAAATTTCATGTGTGCTCGATTGCAAGCGTTGGTAGTGCTCCCTCTGCGGGCCCAGCGTCCGGTTGGCAAACATGGAGGCCAAGGCATTGGCGTATCCTGGCGCACGCGCCTCGCTGATGAAGCGCCAGGTCAGGTCCTCGGCTCCAATGGCTTGGTACCTGCGTGCGCGGCGACGCTCCAGTACCGGAAGGCCGACATGGCGCATCATCAGGCCGCCAATCCCAGGCAGCGCGAAAACTTGGCCCCAGTAGGAGTTCGCCATGAAGTCCAGGAGCGGCGCGACCAGCACCAATCTATCGATGCGCTCGGGTCGCTGGCTGGCCATCGCAGCTGCGAGCGCCGCGCCAAACGAATGACCGAGCAAGGTCAGTGGGCGGTGGGAGCCAATGCCGTCCAAGACCTCCAACGCCTGTTCAAGAAAGAAGCTGAAGTCATATCGGACTGCAGGGCGGTCTGAAAGTCCGTGCCCGAAAAGATCGAATCGGATGGTCCTCCAGCCTGCTGCCCGGAGATGCGGTATCAGCCGGTCGAACTCCCATGCCGGAACCGTGGCGCCGTGCACCAGCAGCATCGCCGGTTGATCGTCCTGACCCTCTTCAATGACGTGGGTCAGCCCCGCTCTGTGCGGCAGGTAGCGGCCGCGACCGTTAACCCTGAGCTCATCGAGTGAACGTTGCTGCACTTGTGCCTCGAAAATCCATCTCTAAGAAATCCATGTGGGT
This sequence comes from Polaromonas sp., assembly GCA_044350025.1. Lineage (GTDB taxonomy): Bacteria > Pseudomonadota > Gammaproteobacteria > Burkholderiales > Burkholderiaceae_C > Polaromonas. The sequence continues at coordinate 2,945 of JBILIK010000002.1, forward strand.
ATAGCCCATGGTGCTGTTTAGGGGTTCATTCTGAATTCAAGCTCCCTCTGTAAGTCAATCCAAGCTGGATCAAAGCTCAGCTTTTTTGCCAGGGGTGAACTGGATTCGACAACCCGCCAAAAAGGGGCCACGTCCCGGGTGCTGCCGGTTACATCATGGGGCGGTTTGGCCTTCATCTTTTCACCCCATGTTTTCTTTGCTCTTGGCATAGCTGGCTCCTGTCATCTGGTTCGGCTTCAGTATGCCGATTCCAGTCTTTAGTGCAAATAATCCTCGGGAAAACACGGGTCCTGTGTGGCGCAAAAAGTCAGCTTTAAGATTTGAACCCCAAGTGCTTGATTTGCTGATCGAAAAGGGCCGCTGAGAAAAGTATCACCAAGCTGAGCCGCAAAAAACTGAGCAATTTACGTGGGGTTCAAGACTTCAGGAATATCACGCGAGCCGTGCAATATGCGAATGATGCTGACCTGCTCTGTATTGGACTAAAAAAAGATCACGTAGTTGCCATGCGCGCAAGAGCGCAATTCATCAGACAGCTCGGGTCGCCGCCGATAGCCCGCAGGGTTGAGACAAATCTTTTCGCAACGCGCACGCAGCTCAACAACGAAAGTTCCGGCCCGAACCGGATTGTCTTGTGCAATGTAATCACCGATCTCCTCGAGATCGAACGCTGCCAAAGGCGTGATCAGCAATTGCATTAGCGAGGTTGGCGAGTCGCTTGCTGTGCGTATTTGGCTTGTAAGCGATCAAACACGGGTTCCGCAGGAAGTGCTGCGCCGCTGGCCTTGCCTGCAGCGACATCATTTTTTAGCGCTTGGAGTTGGATAGCCTGCTGGCGCTCGGTGTCCTCGAGCAAGCGCAGACCAGCACGGACCACTTCGCTGACGTTGTTGTAGCGGCCGCTTTCGACTTGGTTGCGGATGAAGGTCTCGAAATGGGAGCTCAGGGCAACGCTGGTGGGCATGATGATTTCCTAACAGTTAATAACTAATATTATTTATCAGCTATCAGGCTATGTCAAAAATGGCTGGATGCCCACAGCCTTTTCTCCCTTTTATGTCGAATGAGAAAGCGGATTGCGACTTGGGGGAGGATGCATCTTCTGGGTCTTGCGTTATCTTCATGCCGTTTGAAGCTTCAGGGCCTTGACGCCCGAGAGGGCCTTACTGGCCCTCACCGCCGCACGCGCTTGCCAGAGGTCATACGCCGCCTGCTGTGCCAGCCACACTTCAGCCGCTCCGCCATGATCACGCCCCAGCCAGCGCTCGATTCGAAGCGCCATCGCGGGGCTGATGGCAGCACGCCCATTGAGCACTTTGGACAGAGTGGTGCGATCGACGCCTAACTGGGCCGCGGCTTCGCCGACCTGCAGATTCAAGGCAGGCAGGATATCGTCCCTCAAGGTGAGGCCGGGGTGGGGGGGATTGAACATCGCACTCATAGTCACCTCAGTGGTAATCCTGGTAGTCCACCAGGACGGCATCGCCGTTTTCAAACGCAAAGGTCAGACGCCAGTTGCCGTTGACGCTGATCGACCAGTGACCAGACAGCTCACCCTTGAGGGGGTGCCAGTCCCAGCCGGGCCGGTTCATGTCTTCAGGCCGTAATGCGGAATCCAGCGCTGACAGTTGCCGAGCCAGGCGCGAGGCATGAGCGGCTTGGATTCCGGCGCGCGAGCCGGATTTAAAGAAGCGCTCAACGCCCTTATGCCTGAAGCTTCGGATCATTTAGAAATTGTAGCGTGTGGCGCCACGCACTGCAAGCGCTACAACTCTTTTTTGGACGTTCGAATCCCTGACCTCTGGCATTCCCCTAACTTTTAGACACTTTTTGACAGCACTGTCAGCGCGCCAAAGCGTCTGCCACGCCGGCGGCATCGACCAGAACGGCTTGTTCACGGTAAAAATCAGGCAGCCATACCTTGAATCTGGCCAGGCGCGGTTGGTCATATTCGACGATGTAAGGCGCTGCCGGGTTGCGCACATGGTAGTTCTGATGTTCGGCTTCGGCGGCATAAAAGGCCGTGAAGGGGCTGACTTGGGTGACGATCTTGCCGGGCAAAAGCCCGGCCGCATCCAGTTGTGTGATGTAGCGCTCAAGCTGCTGCTGCTGCGCGGCGCCCTTGTAAAAAACTGCTGAGCGGTACTGTGGGCCCACATCGGGATGCTGGCGGTCCAGCTGGGTCGGGTCATGGGCGACAGAAAAAAAGATTTGCAGCAGTTGGGCGTAGCTGATTTGCCGGGGGTCAAAGCTGATGCTGACAACCTCGGCATGGCGGGTGATACCGCTGCTGACCATCTGGTAATTGGCCTGCCCGGCTTCGCCACCGGCATAGCCTGCCACCGCCTGCAGCACGCCCCGGGTGTGCTGAAAGACGGCCTGAACACCCCAAAAACAGCCGCCGGCAAAAACGGCGGTGTCAGTTTGAAGCGTCTCGGGCGGCAGGCCGGCAAGTACTTCGGCGTTAGGGGGCGGTAGCGGGCCTTTCAAGGCTGGGCCCGAGCCGGACCGCAGGTGCAGCACCATGACGGTGGCCACTGCGGCCGCCAGCAGCAGAGCACCAGCCTCGAACAACAGATTGGACTTGCGTTCGGGATCGGGCAGGGGCTTTGTCATGGGGTATTCACGCTCAACGCATCGTTGGCACCTAAGTCATGCAGTGCCGGCACGCCAAATTAAGATTCGCCCCAAACCTCGTTAGCGGTTTCAATCACCAGGCGTAATTTGTTCTTTTGGTCTTCTACCGCAATATTGTTGCCGTGCACGGTGGAGCTAAAGCCGCACTGCGGCGAGAGTGCCAGCTGCTCCATCGGCACGTATTTGGCGGCCTCGTCAATGCGGCGCTTGAGCGTGTCTTTCGATTCCATCTGACCGAACTTGGTGGTCACCAAGCCCAGCACCATGGTCTTGCCTTTGGGCAGAAAGCGCAAAGGACGGAAGTCGCCGCTGCGGTCATCGTCGTACTCTAAAAAATAGGCGTCGATATTCATCTCTGACAGCAGCGCTTCGGCTACGGGCTCGTAGTTGCCCGCAGCTGCATGCGTACTTTTGAAGTTGCCACGGCACAGGTGCATGGCCATCGTCATGCCTGCGGGCTTTTGCGCGACCACTAAATTGATGAAGTTGGCGTAACGATGGGCCAGTTCATTGGGATCGTCCCCCCGGCCAAGTGCCGCTGCACGCATTTTGTCGTCGCACAAATACGCCAGGTTGGTGTCGTCCATTTGCACGTAGTTGCAACCTGCGGCGCTCAAGCTTCGCAGCTCGTCGCCATAAGCTTTGGCGACGTCCTCGTAAAACGCAGGCTCTAACTCAGGGTAGGCCGTACGGCTGATGCCAGCACGTCCGCCACGAAAGTGCAGCATGGTGGGCGACGGAATGGTGACCTTGGGTGTATGACCTGCGCTAACTTGCGATTGAAGGTATTGAAAGTCGGCCAGTTGAATCTGCTTGGCATGGGTGACTTTGTCTACAACGTGAATTGCCGGCGGCGCTAAATGCTCGACGCCATCCGCACCCACGGTGAGCGTGACTTCACCCACTTTGACACCGCCCAGTTGCTCGAGAAAATCGAGATGGAAATACGTGCGGCGGAATTCGCCATCGGTAATCGATTTAAGTCCCACGCTTTGCTGAAACTGCACGATCTCAGTGATGGCTTTATCTTCAACGGCACGCAGCTGCTCAGGCGTGATTTTTCCTGAAGCCTTATCGGCCCTGGCCTCCAAGAGGTAAGCCGGGCGCAGAAAGCTGCCAACGTGGTCGTAACGTGCGGGAAGTTTTGCCATTGCAATGAGGCTCCAAAATAAAAAACGGATGAGAAAGTCAACCGTCTAGAGCCAAGTATGGCACGGGTTTTGGGGTTTTTAAGGCGCCTGGAATGTGCAGAGGGAGTGATTAATCTTGAATTGGGAGTGCTCTTAAAAAAAGGAGCAATTTCCGGCATACCTGAAAGACGGACGTTAAGGTTTTGACCAGATACAACTAGACCTGATCTGACCGCCTTCCGGTTGCTCAGCAATTAATTCATTTTGATGTTGGCTTGCTTGATGAGCTTGCCAAAACGCTCAAACTCTTGGCGATTGAGTCGGCTGAATTCTTCAGGGCTGATGTTTCCTGGCTCACCGCCTAGGCCTTTGAGCTTGGCTTGAACATCGGGCAGCTTGATGATGCGTGCCAGCTCGGTTTGCAACTTGGCCACTACATCGGGCGGAGTACCTGTCGTCACAAAAACGCCGTACCAAGTGCTCATCTCAAAACCCGATACGCCAGCTTCTGCCAAAGTTGGTACGTTAGGCAATTCGGCGGTGCGTTGAGAAGTGGTGACTGCCAAGGGTTTGAATTTGCCGGCCTTAATTTGCCCCATGGCAGACGATGTGGTGTCAAACATTATTTGCACATTGCCTGCAAGGATGTCTAAGTGGGCTTGTGCGCTGCCTTTGTAGGGAACGTGTACGCTTTTCACACCAGCTGCAATGTCAAAGCCTTCGCCTGCAATGTGCTGCGTGCTACCTACGCCCGAAGATGCATATTTGAAATCATCTGGCTTGGCTTTCATGAGGGCTACCAGCTCTTTGACGGTGTTGGCCGGCACATTGCTGCCCACCACCAGCACGTTAGGCACGGTGACAACCAAGCCCACAGGCGTTAAATCTTTGATAGGGTCAAAAGCTAATTTGATCAAATGCGGCGCTATGGCTTGGCCTGTGTTGGTGGCCACCAGCAGCGTGTGGCCATCGGGTGCGGCTTTGGCTGTCAGGTCGGCAGCAATGGTGTTGGATGCGCCAGGTTTGTTCTCAACAACAAAGGTGCCTTTGAGCGACTCGGTCATTTTTTCGGCCAACATGCGGGCAATGATGTCGGTGCCGCCCCCAGCGCCTGCGCCCACCATCAGTTTGACGGGCTTGCTGGGGTAAGTGGTTTGGGCTTGTGCGTTGAGTGTCAACAACAATGCAGACGCTAAAACTGCTAAATATTTTTTCATGGTGTCTCCCTAAATTTTGAAGAATTAAATATGTTTATACGTTTTGTTGTTGTTGGTGGTGCTGCCCCATTCGGCATGCCAAATCAAAAGCGTTGAACATGGCCTGAGGATTGGCCAGGTTTTGTCCCGCAATATCGTAGGCGGTGCCGTGTGCGGGTGTGGTCACCGGAATGGGCAAGCCCCCGTGCACAGTGACACCTTTTTCGAAGCCCATGAGCTTCATGGCAATTTGACCTTGGTCGTGGTACATGGTGACCACACCGTCGTAGCCACCTTCTTTGCGAATGGCGCGCACAAAAGCCGTGTCGGCGGGGAAAGGGCCATCGGCCGGGATGCCAGCCTTTTGCGCCATCTCAACGCCGGGCGCAATGATATTGATCTCTTCATCCCCGTAGTTGCCGTTGTCACCGTTGTGTGGGTTGAGACCGCAAACGGCCAATCGAGGCTTGGCTTTGCCAGATGCCTTTAATGCCTTGGCAATCATCTCAATAGACTCAAACACTTTTTGACTGCTAAGCAAACCACTCACTTCTTTGTGCGCCACATGCGATGTCACACGCGAAGTCCAAAGGTCTTGCAGCACATTGAGTTCGCCACACACGCCTTTGTAATTCAGGAATTCTGCAAACCATCGAAGTTCGTCTTCTTGATGCATGCCCCCCATTCGGAGCGCGCTTTTGTTCAGTGGTGCAAAACAAAAGGCATGGGCTTTGCCGTCGCGAACCAAGGAAACGCCTTCGGCCAAGGCCGCAATCATGTAGGCGCCATTGTTGGCGCCATAAGTAGCTTTGGGAAAGGGTGGAGCGTTAAAGCCAGACCAATCATGCCAAGTCACATTGGGTGCAGCTTGGACGCTGTTTTTTTGGCCAATCAAAATAATTTTTGCAGCTTGTTGGGCAGTGCTGTGGTTCAAGAGTTTTTGAACCAGTTCGGGGCCGATGCCAGCAGGATCGCCGGCGAACAGAGCTATGGTGGGTTGAGTCATGTGAAGGTATGGTTTTTAGGCGCAATGTGCCAACTGATATTTCAGTATATTGAATCTCGTAGGACCCGTTGGATTAGTTATTACCCTCAGATACAGCGGGGCTGTTGATTGACCCCTAAGGAAAACCCTTGGGACAGACGGGTGCAGCTTGCGGCATATTCATACTTTTTAAAGAAAATCATCATGAACCTGAAAACCACGCTTCTCGTTGCCGCTTTGGCGGCCGCTCTTCCGCTGGCTGCTAGCGCCAAGCCTTTCAAATGGTCCAGCGCCAGCGACATTCCCACGCTGGACATTCATTCTCAGAACAATGCGCTGGGCAATGGCGTTCATGCTGCCATTTATGAATCGCTGGTTTACTACAACAGCCAGACCTTCAAGATAGAGCCTTTGCTGGCGACTTCCTGGCGCGAGGTGTCCGGCACGCAATGGCGCTTTAACTTGCGCTCGGGTGTGAAGTTCAGCGATGGTTCTACGCTGACGGCTGACGACGTGGTGTTTTCACTGACCCGCGCCATGGCAAAGACCTCTAACTACGCGGTCTACACCCAGGGTATCGACAAGGTTGTCAAAGTCAATGACAGCACAGTTGACATCATGATGAAAGGCCCTAACCCGGTTTTGCTGAACCAGCTGACCGAGCTTCGCATCATGAGCCGGGCCTGGGCAGACAAAAACAAGTCGCTGGAACCCAAGGACATCAGAACCAAAGACGAAAGCTTTGCCCACCGCAACGCCATGGGCAGCGGACCTTTCATGGTCAAAGAGTGGCAGCCCGACCAGAAACTGGTGCTGGTGCGCAACCCCGCCTGGTGGGGTGCAGCCAGTGCACAGACCAATGTCACAGAGATTATTTACACCCCGATCAAGCAGGAAAACACGCGCACCGCGGCCATGCTGTCGGGTGAGATTGACTTCATTCTGGACCCAAGCCCGCAAGACCTTGCCAGACTGCGCGCCAGCGCAAATTTGAAGGTCATCGACGGCGTTGAAAACCGCACCATCTTTTTGGGCATGGACCAGTTCCGCGATGAGTTGCCCGGCTCCAACGTGAAGGGCAAAAACCCTCTCAAAGACGTGAAGGTGCGCAAGGCGCTCTACCAGGCGATCGATATTGAAGCCATTCATAAAGTGACGATGCGCGGCATGAGCCAGGTCACTGGCGCGCTGGTGGCGCCGCAGGTCGCGGGCTGGACCGAAGAAGTCAATCGCCGCCATCCTTTCAATCTGGCCGAATCCCGCAGGCTGCTGACTGAGGCGGGCTACCCGCAGGGTTTTGAGGTTGACTTCGCCTGCCCGAACAACCGCTACATCAATGACGAAGAAATTTGCCAGGCCGTGACAGCCATGTGGGCTAAGGCGGGCATCAAGGCCAAGCTGCGCACCTTGCCTCTGGTGACTTATTTCCCGCTCATTCAGCGTTATGAGGCCAGTATCTACATGCTCGGCTGGGGCGTGCCGACATTTGATGCGCTGTACAGCCTGCAGTCCCTGACCCGCAGCGTTGGCACCGGCGGTGACGGTAACTACAACGTCGGGCGTTACAGCAACACCCGCATGGACTACATCGTCGACCGCATCAAGAGCGAAACCGACCAGCCGGTGCGCAAGCGCTTGCTCACCGAGGGTCTGCAACTGCAAAATGACACAGTGGCTCACATACCGCTGCACAACCAGATCATTCCCTGGGCCATGAAAAAGAACATTGATGTGATTCATCGCGCTGACAACCGGCTGGATTGGCGTCTGATCAAGGTCAACTAAAGCCAGACTTTCCTTGCGCAAACCCCGCCCACTGGGCGGGGTTTGCATTGGCTCACTGCTGATCTTGTTGAAGTACCACTGATGTTTGTTTTCATTCTCCGCCGCCTGATCCAAGCCCTTGTGGTGATGGCCTGCGTGGCGCTCATTGCCTTCATGCTGTTTCAGTATGTGGGTGACCCGGTGGTGACGCTGCTTGGCCAGGACGCCTTGCCTGAGCAAATTGCACAACTGCGGGCCGACCTGGGGCTGGACCAGCCTTTCTTTGTGCAGTTCTGGTATTTTTTGCTCAACGCTGTTCAGGGTGAGTTCGGCCTGAGCCTGCGCCAGGGTGTCAAAGTCTCCGGGCTGCTGGCAGAGCGTTTTCCGGCCACACTGGAGCTTGCGCTGGTGGCCGCCGTCATGGCTTTGTCGATTGGCATTCCGATGGGCGTGTATGCCGCGCTCAAGCGGGGTACTTTCACCAGCCAGATCTTCATGATGGTGTCATTGCTGGGCGTGTCGTTGCCGACCTTTTTGATCGGCATTTTGCTGATACTGATCTTTGCGGTCTTGCTGGGCTGGTTCCCGAGCTTTGGGCGCGGCGAGGTGACCCAACTGGGGTTTTGGAGCACCGGATTGTTAACCGCCAAAGGCTGGCACCACATCACCTTGCCCGCCATCACGCTGGCGGTGTTCCAGCTGACCCTGATCATGCGCCTGGTGCGCGCCGAAATGCTGGAAGTGCTGCGCACCGACTACATCAAGTTCGCCCGCGCCCGCGGCCTGAGCAGCAACGTCATTCACTTTGGTCATGCCCTGAAAAACACACTGGTGCCTGTCATCACCATCACGGGCCTGCAACTGGGCTCGCTGATCGCGTTTGCCATCATCACCGAGACGGTGTTCCAGTGGCCCGGCATGGGCCTGCTGTTCATTCAGGCGGTGACCTTTGCCGACATTCCCGTGATGGCCGCCTACCTGTGTCTGATTGCCCTGATTTTTGTGGTGATCAACTTGGTGGTGGACTTGCTTTATTTTGTCGTTGATCCGCGACTGCGCGTCGACCACTCCTGAGGTTTCGCATGCGCAATTGGCTGGCCCGGATGGGCAACACAGACATAGGCTACAGCTTTCGCCACTCCCCCGTGGCGATGGCTGCGGCGCTGGTGGCCTTTACCTGTCTTTTTTGTGCCTTGTTCGCCAACGTGGTGGCGCCGCACAACCCGTTTGATCTGGCCACCTTGGAGCTGTCTGACGCGCGGCTGCCACCGGTGTGGCAAGAGGGCGGCAAGACAAGCTATTTGCTTGGAACCGATGACCAGGGGCGCGATATTTTGTCCGCGCTGATGTTTGGCGCACGCATCTCCCTGATGGTGGGTCTGGCTTCGGTGTTGCTGTCGGTGGCGCTGGGTGTTGGTCTGGGTTTGGTTGCGGGTTTTTTCGGTGGTGCCCTGGATGCCTTCATCATGCGTTTGTGCGATGTGATGCTTTCCTTCCCCGCGATTCTGGTGGCCTTGCTGATTGCTGGTGTGGGGCGGGCCATGTTTCCAAATGCCGATGAGTCGCTGGCCTTTGGCGTGTTGATCATCTCTATTTCGCTCACAGGCTGGGTGCAGTATGCGCGCACGGTACGCGGCTCCACCATGGTTGAGCGGGGCAAGGAATATGTGCAGGCGGCCCGGGTCACCGGGGTGGCACCGGTGCGCATCATGGCGCGCCATGTGCTGCCCAACGTGCTCGGGCCCGTGCTGGTGCTGGCAACCATTCAGGTGGCCACGGCCATCCTCACAGAAGCCACACTGTCCTTTCTGGGCGTGGGCTCGCCGCCAACGGCGCCGTCTCTGGGGACTTTGATCCGCGTTGGCAACGACTACCTTTTTTCGGGTGAGTGGTGGATCACAGTTTTTCCGGGCGCCATGCTGGTGGTGATTGCCCTGAGTGTTAATTTGCTGGGCGACTGGTTGCGCGATGCGCTTAACCCGCGTCTGCGCTAGTGGAGCCCCGAGACGGTATGAACAACAGCCTGCTGCAGGTGAAAAACCTGGTTGTCGAGTTTCCCGGCCGGCACGGCACGTTGCGGGCGCTGGACGGCATTTCCTTTGACATTGCACCGGGTGAAATTCTGGGCGTGGTGGGTGAATCGGGCGCCGGCAAGTCGCTGACCGGCGCGGCCATCATCGGCTTGCTGGAGCCGCCCGGGCGCATCGCCAGCGGAGAAATTTTGCTGGAAGGCCAGCGCATTGATAACTTGTCGTCTGATCAAATGCGACCCATCCGCGGCCGCAAGATCGGGGCGATTTTTCAGGACCCGCTGACTTCGCTGAACCCGCTTTACAGTGTTGGCCGGCAGCTGACTGAAACCATTCTGGCGCATTTGCCGATGTCTGCCGCGCAGGCCAGGCGGCGGGCCATTGATTTGCTGCAGGACACCGGCATACCTGCTGCCGAAGAGCGCATTGACCATTTTCCGCACCAGTTCAGCGGCGGCATGCGTCAGCGCGTGGTGATTGCGCTGGCGCTGGCGGCAGAGCCCCGTTTGATCGTGGCGGACGAACCTACCACCGCGCTGGACGTGTCCATCCAGGCGCAGATCATCAGTTTGCTTAAAAAACTCTGCCGGGAGCGCGGCGCGGCGGTGATGCTGATCACCCATGACATGGGCGTGATTGCCGAGACCTGTGACCGCGTCGCCGTCATGTACGCCGGCCGGGTGGCTGAGATCGGCAAGGTGCACGATGTCATCAACCATTCGGCTCACCCCTACACCGCCGGGCTGATGGCGGCCATACCCGATATCACCCAGGACCGCGAAAACCTCTTTCAAATTGATGGCACGATGCCGCGGCTGAACGCCATTCCGGCGGGCTGCGCCTTCAACCCGCGCTGCAAGCGCAGCATTGAAAAATGCCGGCAGCAACGCCCTGAACTCATGGACGCCGGAGCCAGCCGGGCGGCCTGCTGGTTGCACGAAGGGCAGGCATGACGACAACGCCACCCCTGATTCAGGTCAGCAACATCGCCAAGAGCTTTGACGTCTCGGCGCCTTGGCTGAACCGCGTGATAGAGCGCAAGCCGCGCCTGCTGCTGCACGCGGTTGACGGCGTCAGCTTTGAGATTGAAAAAGGCAAAACCCTGGCCCTGGTGGGCGAATCGGGTTGCGGCAAAAGCACGGTGGCGCGCTTGCTGGTCGGTTTGTATTCACCCAGCCGGGGGGATGTGAAATTCGACGGGCAGGATGTTCACAAGGTGCTTGAAACGCCGCCCGGGCGCGCGCTTCGCCGCCGCATCCAGATGATTTTTCAAGACCCCTACGCCAGTCTGAACCCGCGATGGACGGTCGAGAGCATTGTGGGCGAGCCGCTTTATGAGCACGGTCTGATCACCGAGCGGGTGGCCTTGCGCAGCCGGGTCGACGAGTTGCTGGAGTCGGTCGGCCTGAGTGCGCTGGACCGGCTCAAGTACCCGCACCAGTTCTCCGGGGGTCAGCGTCAGCGTATTTCGATTGCGCGCGCGCTGGCCAGCAAGCCGGAGTTTCTGGTGTGCGATGAGCCCACCTCTGCGCTGGATGTTTCTGTGCAGGCGCAGGTGCTCAACATCATGAAGGACCTGCAACGCCAGCGCGGCCTGACCTACCTGTTCATATCGCACAATCTGGCGGTGGTGCGGCATGTCAGCGACCATGTGGGCGTGATGTACCTGGGCCGTCTGGTGGAGTTGGCCGACAAGCAAACCCTGTTTGCACAACCCCGCCACCCCTACACCCAGATGCTGCTGGACGCCATTCCCAAAATGCACGAAACCGGGCGAGCCCGCACCCCGGTGCAGGGCGAAGTGCCCAACCCGCTGAATCCGCCCAGCGGTTGTACCTTTCATCCGCGTTGCCCGCACGCCAATGAGCGTTGCCGCGCCGAGCGACCGGCGCTGCAATGGCTGGGGGGCGTGCGCATTGCCTGCCATGCCGTGGAAGAGGGTCGACTTTAAAGCTCAGTAGCTGGCCTCAATAATTTGTTGGCCACTTAATCTTGATGCCTTTATGTAGCACGCGCTCCTTAGGGCGAAAATTTATTTCTCACGCCTTTGGTACTGGGGGGCGATCAGGATGGCAAAGACTGTGGATGAGTCAATCAGATTTGATCAATCGCAGAATTGGTTTGGGGGGCTTCGCCCTCGTTATCTGAGATGGCAAATCTGTCGTTGGTTGTGATGTAAAAACTAGCGCCAAACCTTGCGACAGGACGGTAGGCTTTCAGATTGACTCGCCAGGCTTTGGTGTCAACCAGCCCTTCTCTGGCTGCCAACCACTTGATACGGCCAATGAACACATACCGGCTGGGGGTCTCGAGTTTCTCGTGCAGCACGCATTCAAATGCAATCGGTGCTTCTACAATCCTTGGCGGCTTGACCGTGTGAGATGGCGTTGAACTTAGGCCAACCGCAGACAGCTCACTCACATTCGAGGGAAACGCCTTGCCGCAAGCGTGCATTTTTTGCGCCATCGGTTCATCAGACATGTGCACCACAAATTCACCGTTGTGCAAAATATTTGCAGCCGTGTCTTTGAGTTGACCATCTTGAAGTCGATTGATGCTGATCATCAAAATGGGTGGGTCTTCTCCAATCATGTTGAACATCGAGAACGGCGCTGCATTGACCACGCCATTGGCGCCCAAACTTGTCACCAAAGCAATGGGCCTTGGAACGATAAGGCTCGCCATCAATTTGTAGCGTTCATAGCTGCTGATGTGATCGAAGTCGACTTCAGTCATAAATTACTTGGTGGGGTTTGTACAAAAATCGTAATAAAAAAAGCAGCAGCCCCAACCGAAACCGATTGGGGCTGCAGCCCTGGGATGGAAAACTGTTTAACTGACGCAGATTAAACAATCACCTCTACTTTGGCGCGCTTTGCAACGGCTGTCCAGGTGTTGATTTGAGACTGGATCAACTTGGTGAATTCATCGCCGACAACAGGTGTTTTGCGCGGCAATGTTTGCACATCCTCCAGGCGCGCCATGATATCTGGTTTGGCCAAAATTTCAGGAATGAGCGCGGTAATTCGCTGCGCAATCGGTGCGGGCAAGCTCTTGGGCGCAGACAGACCTAACCACTGCGAGCCGGTCAGCGAGTTGTATCCAAGTTCGGCAAATGTAGGAATATTGGGCAATGCCGGCAAGCGATTGGGCGTTGAAACAGCGAGTGCGCGCAATGAGCCTGCTTTGAGCTGGTTGACATTGGTCGTCACCGGATCAAATACGCTGTCAATCTGGCCGCCCATTAAGTCCTGCATAGCCGGTGCACTGCCCTGGTAAGGCACATGATCATGTTCGTTGGCTTGGCCCTCAATTTTTAACAGTTCACCGTAAAGGTGGTTGGCAGAACCGATGCCAGAAGTGCCGTACCGCACTGGTTTGGTTTTGGCGGCGTTGATGTATTGCGCCAGTGTTTGGTAAGGCGACTGAGCCCGCACCAGCAACAACATGGGTGCCTCAACCAACATGCCCATGTGCGTGAAATCATTCACAGGATCAAAGGGCATGGTTTTACGGGTTGCTGTTGCATAGATATGAACAGACGCATGACTGACCAAAAGCGTGTAACCGTCAGCCGCTTGACGCGCTGCATATTCAGTGCCGACTAAACCGCCGGCACCGGCTCTGTTTTCGACAACGACAGTTTGGGACAGTGCCTGGGACAAGTGCGGCGCCAAAAGCCTTGCCACCGTATCGACCAGTCCGCCAGGCGGGTATTGGCAAATGAGACGGATTGCGCCCCTGGTGGGCCAAGCAGCTTGGGCATGAACCCATGGCGCAGCAACCGCGGAAGCAGCAACGGCCAGTAAATCGCGACGCTTCATGAAGACTCCTTGTGTTGAATCAATGTAAAAGTTAAGATGATTTAAGGTTTATCAAACCGGTTCGTTTTCAGCACAAAACATGCCCGTCTTTTCCAATTTCTGACGCCTCAAAATGAGGAATGGAAAAACAAAAAAGCACCAAATTGGTACCTAAACGCACCAGATTTAAATGTCACAGCCGAGTCAAAAACGTTTTCTAGTTATCAATCCCAATACCAGTGCGCTGACCACGGGGCGGCTGCAAGAAGTCTTGGTAACTGGCTTGCCGGAAAACGTGCATTTGGACTTCACCACGGCATCTTTTGGTGCGAGCTATATAGCCTGCGAAGCAAGCCACTGCGTTGCATCCCATGCGTGTTTGATCGCCTGGGCAGAGCACCACAAAATAAGCAAACAGCCAATTGACGGCGTACTCATTGGCTGTTTTGGCGACCCGGGATTGTTTGCCTTGCGTGAAATTGCAGCTTATCGAGTCACCGGGTTGGCCGAGGCTTCGTTTATTCAGGCATCAGCGCTAGGGCCCTTTTCCATCGTGACTGGCGGTGAGCGCTGGAAGCCTATGCTTGAGCGTCTGGCCGTGAGCCTGGGCTTTGGTCAACAGTTAAGACACATTGAAACCGTCACCGCCACAGGTGCAGAGCTACTGGCCAATCCTGCAATGGCCATTGACTGTTTGAAGAAAGCATGTGAACAGGCTGCAAAGCCTGGTGTGAAATCCATCATCTTGGGTGGCGCCGGCTTGGCTGGCTATGCGCAACATATTCAAAAATTGATTTCACTGCCCCTGATTGACAGTGCTGGCGCCGGGCTTGAAGTTTTGATCAACAACAAAGCGCCAATGCCCCCAAGACAAAAACACGGCTCCTATGCGCAATGGACAGGCATGCCGGAATCCTTGAAAGACCTGTCATGAAAATTTTGATGGCGATGATTTTGCGCTCTGGTGGCTTGCCGATACCATCGCGTCTTATGACATTCCCAACTATTCGAGCACTCTTTGTCCTGCTCATTGCTGGCTTCGCTGGCCTAAGCGCTTTGGCGCAGGACAAGTCGTCGGTCATCAATTCCGAAAGACACGCTTTTCGTGTGACTAGCTTGTTGACGGGTCTGGACAACCCCTGGTCCATGGCTTTTTTGCCGGACGGGCGAATGCTGGTCACTGAACGGGCTGGACGTTTGCGACTGGTGGGGCCAGATTTCAAATTGGACCCCAAGCCGATTGAAGGTTTGCCAGAGGTCGTGGCGCAAGGCCAGGGTGGCTTGTTTGATGTGGTTTTGCATCCGCAGTACGCCCAAAATGGCTGGATTTACTGGGCTTACAACGCGCCTGGACCGGGCGGCTGGGGCACGGCCTTGGCGCGCGGCAAGTTGCAAGGCCACCGGATGACTGAGGTGCGGGTGCTGTTCAGCATGCAGCCCAAAACGCGTTCAAGTCATCACTTCGGCGGGCGCATTGTGATTGACCCGGCAGGGATGCTGTACCTGACGCTTGGTGACCGGGGTGATCAGGCACGGGCCCAAAAACTGGACGACCATGCCGGCTCTGTCATTCGTCTGCATGACGACGGGCGTGTGCCGGCTAACAACCCCTACACAAGGCAAGCAGGTACCTTGCACGAAAAATGGACGCTGGGTAACCGCAACATGCAAGGCGCTGCCTTGCACCCTGTGACCGGCGAGCTATGGACCCACGAGCACGGACCGCAGGGCGGTGACGAGGTCAACGTGATGCGATCGGGTCTGAATTACGGCTGGCCCGTGGTCACCTACGGCGTGACCTACGGTCTGGGCAGCAAAATTGGTGAAGGTCAGACCAAACCTGGCATGGTGCAGCCTCTGCATGTTTGGGTTCCGTCGATTGCGCCATCGGGCATGGCTTTTGTCAGCGGTTCACAGTTTCCACAATGGCATGGCAATTTGCTGGTGGGTGCCCTGGCCGGACAAATGCTGGTGCGTTTGACGCTGGATGGCGAGAAAGTCATCAAGGAAGAGCGATTGCTGCAAGGCCGGGTAGGCCGCATTCGCGACGTACGCATGGGCCCGGACGGTTTTGTGTACCTGTTGACAGACGATTCTCAAGGACGTTTGCTCAGACTCGAGCCAGTCAAGCCCTGACGCGCCGGGGTATGAATTGATGGCACGAATTCGGGTGACAACCCAAGGGTAGAGTCAAAAAGCTGGCAATAAACGGGGCATGATGAATTGTCCCTCGCCCCATTGTTCTGTTTTTGTGAGGTGTCCGTTCGCTGCGTCGATGACGGTTTGGGTGACTTGATGGCCCGCCTCTTCAAGCGAAATTTCTCCTGCGATCAGGCCACTGAGGTTGACATCAATACCGTCTGACCAGAGCTTCACGGTGTGAGGATTGCCACAAAGTTTGAGCGTTGGCGCCAGCGGATTGCCGGAAGGGTTGAAAACGCCCATCGAAAATAGCGTGATCTGCGCGCCTGCGGCCACCATACCGGTCATTGAGCAAGGGCTGAAGAAAGGTGTATCCATAAAGTAAAGCCCCGGCCCAGCAGGCGGCTGACCGAAAGACAAGCAGCCTTCAAAATGCGAGTCACCGATCTTGCAAACCGCCCCCATCGTTTTTTCTACCAGGGTTGTCAGACCGGCTTCAATGTTTTCGGCAGTGGGGTTCACGCCACGGTAATGGTCGCCGTCCCCTGACATGCGTTTTTCGGTGATGGCGATGCAGTTGATGATGGCCTGCGCTATTTCCGGCGACGCTGATTGGGCGCGTACCACCTCTTCTGCACCAATGAACTCTGCGGTTTCCGAAACGATCACGCGGGCGCCGTGGGCAATGGCCTCGTCCACAAATCGGCCCACTGCGGGGTTTGAGCAGACTGCACTGGAGGCATCTGAGCCGCCGCACTCCAGCGCAAAGGTCAGTGCTGAAAAAGGGCAAGGTACTCTCACCTGCTCACGAATCTGCTGACTTAAGCGCTCGAGTGCCTGGCAAGCAAGTTGTATGGCGTTCTCCACGCCTGCGCCGTCCATCACCGCCAGCACTTCAACGGGCTTGCCGGAGAAAAGCTTTTGCCAAGTCTGTGCAGCTCGCCGGTCGTGGCACAGGACCAGAGCAGCACCGATGTTGGGATGGTCAACAAGTTGCGCTATCACCTTGTCCTGTAATTGCGCATCGGCAAGTTGCAGGCCTCTTTGAAATTCGCCTTTGATTTGCAAGACGGGCTCGCCTTTGCCCGCTTCATGGCGCTGCGCTGCAAGTTCGGCGATGCGGTTACTCAGTGCAACGGTTGAAATGACCGCCAGATGGTTGCGCACGCCTACGCGGCCATCCAGGCGGGTAAAACCCATGAAACTCAAACCGCTGGTCATGGCTGGAGCAAGTGGCTTAGCTGCAGTTGTGGACATGAACATGCTCCCCAGCCCGTATGGTTGTTGTGGCTTTGCCAATAGCCACCCCGTATTTGATGACAGAGTCCCCTTTTGCAATTTCTTGCCGTGCCACTTTATGCCCGAAAGGGATCGATTCCTGCAGCACGAGACCGTCGCGTGTGATCAGCACATCGGTGTGGAAGTCTAATAAAGTGCTGACGTTGTCCTTGGGATGAACGGTGAGGCTGATGCGGCTCATGCTGAATTTTGAAGGGTAAAAATCTCTGAGTAAGACTTCAAAATGCTTGCAGGGAAAGCATTAAGTTTTAAAGTTCTATTTATAGTAACATAGGGTGAAATTACACCCACTGGAGAGTTCTTATCGTGCCTCGCTTGCGCCATTTCGGTCTGTTGCTGCTGCCCTGGTTTTTATTGATTGCCTTGTGGCAAGGCCTTGCAACTTCGGGCTTTGTGAACCCAGGTCTTATGCCCACGCCGGCTCAGGTCGCGACAAAGCTGATGGAATTGCTGTTTGGTGGAAGGCTGAGCATTGACATCCTCAAGTCGACCCAACGTGTCACGCTGGGAGTGGCACTGGGCATCGCGCTGGCTGTGCCGGTAGGTTTTTTGATTGGCTGGTACAAAAGCGCTCGAACTTTTCTAGATCCGCTGATCAATTTTTTTCGGGCTCTTCCACCCATTGCCCTGATTCCTTTGGTGGTGGTGTATTTCGGAATCGACGAACCGGCCAAAGTCATCATTCTTTTTTACGCCAGTTTTTTTGCGGGCGTGATTGTGATGTACGAGGGTGTGTCTCAGATCAGTCCCATCTACATCAAGGCAGCCCGCACCTTAGGGGCCAATGACTGGGAAATTTTCTCAAGAGTCATTGTGCCGATGACCATGCCCCACATCCTGACCTCCTTGCGGGTTGCTCTGGGTGTGGCTTGGGCCACGCTGGTGGCTTCTGAGCTGGTGGCGGCCCAGCAGGGACTCGGTGCACTGATACAGAGCGCAGGATCTTTCTTTCAAATCGATGTGATTTACGTGGGAATTGTCTGCATCGGTGTCGTCGCCATGACGATGGACATGGCCTTGCGCGCAGTCACCCGGCGCATGATCCGTTGGCAAGAGCGAGTGGAGGCTCAATGACCACACCGCGCATTCAATTTGACAAGGTTTCTTTTGATTTTCAAACCGAGAACGGACCCCTGCGGGTGGTGGACGATGTGTCCTTGGAGATCAGGGAAAACGAGTTCATTTGCATCGTGGGTCCGTCAGGCTGTGGCAAAACCACGCTGATGAATCTTCTTGCAGGCTTTGCCAAGCCGACCGAAGGAAGTCTGAGGCTGGATGGCAATCCGATACAGGGCCCGGGTCGAGATCGCGGTGTCATTTTCCAAGAGTACGGTGTTTTTCCATGGCTCACCGTAGAGCAAAATATTCTTTTCGGCTTGCGTCTTTCCGGGAGTAAGACTCCAGCTGCCGAGGCTGAGTCTGTCTGCCGCAAGTATCTGGAGTTGATGGGATTGACAGATTTTGCGAAGGCTTTTCCTAAAACGCTATCAGGCGGTATGCGCCAACGCTTGGCGATTGCACGAGCCTATGCGGCCCAACCCGAATTCCTTTTGATGGACGAGCCTTTTGGGGCGCTGGATGCGCAAACGCGTTCCAAGATGCAGAACTTGCTGCTCGAAGTTCTACAGCGCGAAGGCAAAACAGTGATGATGATTACCCATTCGGTAGACGAGGCTGTGTACCTCGCCTCCCGTATTGTTGTGGTAACTGCGCGACCTGCACGCATCAAGGAAATCATCGAAATTCCGTTCGGCTACCCGCGTAACGATAGCCTGCACGAAACCGCAGAATTCATTGCCATCAAAGCGCACGTTCGCGATCTTGTGATGGCGGAGTATGAAGTGCAGCAGCGTTTGGGTGTTGCCGCTGGTTAGTAAGTCATTAAAGTCAATTTTCGGTTTTTCTTCACGATTTAAAGGAGATTCTCATGCGCAATAAAGTACAACTTCGTCGTCGCAATATCGTCTTAGGCTTGGGTGCTGCCGGCTTGGCCAGTCTGGGCGCGCCGGCTATCGCG
This sequence comes from Polaromonas sp., assembly GCA_044350025.1. GTDB lineage: Bacteria > Pseudomonadota > Gammaproteobacteria > Burkholderiales > Burkholderiaceae_C > Polaromonas. The sequence continues at coordinate 21,948 of JBILIK010000002.1, forward strand.
CAGCAGCGCACCAAAATCCGCGTGGGTTATGTGGACACCTTGGCCGTGACGGGACAGCTGTGGACGGGTGTGCATCGCGGGCATTGGGCGAAAGAGGGCATTGAGTTTGACCCGGTCAAGTTCAATACCGGTCTGGAACTGTTTAACGCCATGATCGGCGGAAGCCTGGACATGTTGTCCACTGGCGCAGTGATCTCGAACTTTCCCGCGCGCGGGCAGGGCAAAGCTTTTTTAATCAACAACATTGAATTTGCTACAGCTCAACTGTGGATCCGGGAAGACCAAGGGGTCAAGACATGGGCTGACCTGAAAGGTAAAAAAATCTCCACCACCTTGGGAACCACGGCTCACGTTTTCCTGGATGCGGCCTTGCGTGCTAACGGTTTGGACCCTGCAAAGGATGTTGAGCTCGTCAACCAAGGTATGCCTGTGGCAGTCACCTCCTTCATTTCCGGCGCCGTTCCGGCAGTGGCCTTGTGGGTGCCGTTCAATATGCAGGTCCGCCAGCGCGTACCTGGCGCCAAAATGCTGGTGGATGCTTCGGCCTATTTCCCCAAGTCTGCCATTGTTGGTGGCTGGGCCACACGAGCCGATTACTATGAAAAAAATCGCGCAGTGGTTGCTCAGGTCGTGCGCGGCTGGGCGGCTTCCAATGACGATCTGATCAAAAATTCAGCGACTATCTTGCCCATCATTCAAGCCAAAAACTACGAGCAAGTTCCGTTGGCCGAATTGCAGGAGCAGTTCAAGGCGTCCAAGTACCACACCGCAGCGGAGTGGCAAAAACTCTACCAGGACGGCACGGCATTGGGATGGCTGCAGCAAGTGACAGATTTTTATGCGCGCTTTGGCGGTATTCAAAACCCAGTACCAGCCAAGACATATTTCGACACTTCCTTGCTGTTGAACGTCAAGGCCTGATGGTTGGCATGACCAGCCCTTGCTGACGGCGCTGCGTGCTTGAGGGCGCGTAGCTCAGTCAGTGAGCTTGCCGTGTGCTTTGACGGTGTTTTCACTTTCAACACAGTCCCTTAGCGTGGCATGGAGTTGGGTAGTGGCGCTGCAGGCAACTGTTTGCCCAGCGCCTCAACCTAACTGCCGCTTCAAATTTCAACAGCGTGTTCAACTGACCTTGCCTTTTCTTTCCAAGACACCATGAACATCGCCGCTACACCCGAGGGTTTTGACTACATCATCGTTGGCGCGGGTTCAGCCGGTTGTGTGTTGGCCAACCGATTAAGTGCAGACCCGGCTTGCCGTGTTTTGCTGCTCGAAGCAGGTGGCGCCTCCCAAGGGTTTTGGTTGCGTTTGCCGGTGGGCTATTTCAGAACCATCAACGACACCCGGTTTTCCTGGCAGTTTCCAGTAGAGCCGCAGCCTTACACCATGGGCCGGACTATGGTGTGGCCGCGCGGCAAGGTGCTGGGCGGCTCCAGCGCCATCAACGGTTTGCTCTACATACGCGGTCAGCGCGCAGACTATGACGATTGGGCTGCATTGGGTGCTAAGGGCTGGGGCTATGACGATGTTTTGCCTTTTTTCAAGCGCTCTGAGCGCTACGAAGGTGGTGCCAATGATTACCACGGCGACAGCGGCGAATTAGGCGTGTCGGACTTGCGCAATGACCATCCTTATTGCGAAGCATGGTTGGATGCCGCGGCCCAAGCCGGCCATGCCCGTACAGATGACTTCAACGGTGCTCAGTCCGACGGCATGGGTCGCTATCAGCTGACCTTGCGTGGACATTGGCGCTGCGATGCGTCCACCGCTTTTTTGCGTCCTGTGATGGGCCGCAAAAATCTGCGCATCGTCACCGGTGCACATGTGACACAAATACGTCAAGAAAACGGGCGCGCAGTGGGCGTGCAATGGCTCCAATCGGGTGAGCGCCAGGAGGCGCGTGTGGACGGCGAAGTACTGCTGGCCGCCGGCGCTTTGCAGTCACCGCAGATCTTGCAACTCTCGGGTATCGGGCCGGCGGCCTTGTTGCGCTCTCACGGCATTGCGGTCATGGCTGATGCTCCCGATGTCGGCTCAAATTTGCAAGACCATTACCAGGCGCGTGTGATTGTGAAGCTGCGCAAAGCACATTCACTCAATGACGATGTGCGCAACCCTTTGCGGCTGGCGCAGATGGGCGCGCAATGGTTGTTTCAGCAACGCGGCCCCTTAACTGTTGGCGCGGGTCAGGTGGGTGGGCTGGGGTGTACCGAGCATGCGCAGGGTGGCCGTGCTGATGTGTTGTTTAACGTGATGCCTTTGTCAGTCGATAAGCCGGGCGATTCACTGCACCGTTTCTCTGGATTTTCAGCATCGGCAACGCAATGCCGGCCTGTGTCCAGCGGTACGGTTCAATTGCAATCTGCAGACCCGACGCTTGCGCCGCGCATCGTCTCCAATTATTTGCGCGACTCTCAGGACGTGCGTGTGCTTGTGGCAGGTCTGCGCCAGTTGCGCGAAATTTATGAACAACCGGCTTTTCGCGGCTTGGTGACGGGTGAAGAATATTTCCCGGGCAATGGCGTGATAAGCGACAAGGCTTTAGAAGCCTTTGCCCGCGAGCGCGGCGGCACGGTCTATCACCCCGTGGGCACTTGCCGCATGGGCGCAGATGAGCAGGCTGTCGTGGACGAACGCCTGCGCGTGCGCGGCGTGGAAGGTTTGCGCGTGATTGATGCCTCTGTGATGCCGCGCCTGGTGTCCACCAATACGAATGCGGCCGCTATCATGATAGGGGAAAAAGGTGCAGCGATGGTGCTTGAAGATGCACAACGCCGTGCTTCCGTTCATGCTTCAACTTGATGCGTGTATCCCCCTGATACGCACTTAAAACCCGAAAGAAAAATATGAGCGCTTACCCTGACACCCAACTTTATATCGATGGCCAATGGCGCGCAGGTTCCTCTGGCCGCAGTCTGCCGGTGCGCAACCCTGCCACCGGCGAGGTGTTGGCGCAACTGGCATGCGCTGACTTGGACGATATAGCCCAGGCCGCAGACGCCGCAGAGCGGGGCTTTGAAGTCTGGCGTCGAACCAGTGCGTTTGAGCGCTACAAGACCATGCGTAAAGCCGCGCAGTTGCTGCGCGACCGGGTAGATACTGTCGCCCGCTTGATGACCATGGAGCAGGGCAAGCCTCTGGCCGAGGCGCGGCTGGAGGTGATGGCCGGGGCAGACACCATCGACTGGTTTGCTGAAGAAGGACGGCGCGCCTATGGCCGCGTCATCCCGGCGCGCCAGCAGGATGTTTACCAACTGGTGGTCAAAGAACCGGTGGGGCCTGTTGCGGCATTCACGCCCTGGAATTTCCCGATCAACCAAATCGTGCGCAAACTCGCTGCCGCGCTGGCTGCTGGTTGTTCTATGGTGGTTAAGGCCCCGGAGGAAACGCCTGCTTCGCCCGCAGCCTTGATCACGACCTTCATCGACGCCGGTGTTCCCGCTGGCGTGATCAATCTGATTTATGGTGACCCCGCACAAATTTCTTCGTACCTGATTGCGCATCCGGTGATTCGCAAAATCTCTTTTACCGGCTCCACCGCGGTGGGCAAGCAACTGGCGTCTATGGCCGGTTTGCACATGAAGCGAATGACCATGGAACTGGGTGGTCATGCGCCTGTGATTGTGTTCGACGATGCAGACATCGTATTGGCCGCCAAGACCATGGTGGCCAGCAAGTTCCGCAATGCCGGCCAGGTCTGCGTGTCGCCCACCCGGTTTCTGGTGCAAGAAGGGGTGTACCGCGACTTCGTGGCCCAGTTCCTAGAGCACACACGCCAGCTCAAAGTGGGCAACGGACTGGATGCCGCCAGCAGCATGGGGCCGCTGGCAAATCCGCGCCGCGTCCAGGCCATGCAAAGTCTGACAGAAGATGCCTGCGCGCAGCATGCGCAACTTCTGCTGGGCGGTAAGCCAATGAAAGGGGCGGGCAATTTCTGGGAGCCTACTGTGTTGACGGAAGTGCCCAGCCAAGCGCACGCCATGTCTGACGAGCCCTTCGGCCCCATGGCCTTGATCAACCCCTTTGCCACTTTTGACGATGCAGTGCGCGAAGCAAATCGCTTGCCCGCAGGCCTTGCATCCTATGCATGGACCCGGTCTGCGCGCACCGCGCAACAAATCGGTGGCGCCTTGCAGGCCGGTATGGTCAGCATCAACCACCTGGGTTTGGGCATGCCTGAAACACCTTTTGGCGGTGTTAAAGATTCAGGCTACGGATCCGAAGGCGGCACCGAAGCACTGGAAGCCTATCTGAACCCCAAGTTCATTACGCAAGCCGGTTTGCTTTAAGGCGGTGCTGGGCGGGTGAAGTGATCAATTTTTTGCTTTTCATTTGTTCTTCTTTTCACCGCCCTGTGTTTTTTGTATGTCGGGTTGTACCGGCTCGACGAAAGGAAAGCGCGCCCGCGCTTTGACTGTGGTTGGCCCGGCAGCCCCGGAGCCACGAATAAAGCGCTGGCTTTCATCTACAAAAGGTTGGTAGGCCCAGTTGGGTGTTGCCGCGGACTGGCTGGCTACTTCCGCCAAAAACAGACGCTCGCGCTGGCTTGCCAGGATGCGCGCGTGCATGTCGGCAGGGTCCCAGTCTTTCACCAACAGAGCGTGCAGGCGCTCCTCGGTCTGTGCATAGGCACTTTGCCCTGCCAGGTTGTGGAGTTCATCAGGGTCTGTTTCCAGGTTGAACATCAACGGTGCCAGGCCATGCGTGAAGATGTATTTCCACGGGCCCATGCGCACCATACGCGAGGGGGCCATCACGCCCTCGGAGCTGTATTCCGACACCACGCTGCGCTGGTCATCTGACCCGCCTTGCAGCAAGCCCATCAGGCTTTGTCCATGCAATGGGCCTACCGCGGGTGGCGGCTGCCCGTGATGCGCCAGGTCCCTGAAGGTGGGCAACAAGTCCACCAGCGAGACATGGTCGGCTACCCTGGCTGGCGCAAAGCGATCAGGCATGGAGACAATCAGCGGCACACGCACCGATGATTCGAAAAAGCATTGCTTAAACCACATGCCGCGCTCGCCCAGCATTTCACCGTGGTCGCCGCAAAACACCACGACGGTGTTATCTTGCAGGCCGGTTTCTTTGAGCACATTCAGGATGCGGCCGATTTTTTCATCCACATAACTGACCATACCGTAGTAGGCGTGGCGCGCGCGGCGTACTTGTGCTTCGGACACGCTGTACAAGTCTTGTGCATGCGCCACATAGAGCCACTGGCTGTGTACGTCTAAGTCGTCGTAAGGAATGGGCGGTACACGCGGCGCGTCGATTTCATCTTCCCGGTACAAGTCCCAAAACCGCTGTGGGGCCACAAAGGGCGGGTGCGGGTGGGTGTAAGAGACGGTCAGAAAAAAAGGTTTGTCACGCGGCGAGCGTGCCAGGTCGTACAGGCATTGAGCGCCCTTGTATTCGACCTCGTCGTCGTAGTCGATTTGCATGCTGCGAACGCAGGGACCAGCTTCCAGTACCGGGCGCATACTCACGCCGGTTGGCCTGAAGCCGGGGCCTTTGAGCCAGTCGGGCGTCCAGGCAAAGTCGGCCGGGTAAATGTCGGTGGTCAGGCGTTCGTCAAAGCCATGCAACTGATCTGCCCCAATGAAATGCATCTTGCCGCACAAAATTGTGCGGTAACCCGCCTGACGCAGGTAGTGGGCCATGGTGGGCGTGGCCGATGCGAATTCGGATGCATTGTCATAAGCACCCAGGGAATGCGGCAAGCGCCCGCTCAGCATGGACACGCGAGACGGCGCGCAAATCGGGAAATTGCAATAGGCGCTGTCAAACACCACCCCACTGGCAGCCAGCGCGCTCAAGTGCGGGGTCTTGACCAAGGGGTGCCCGTGAAAGGGCAATGTCTGCACAGCCAACTGGTCTGCCATGACCAGCAAAATATTGGGTTGCGCCTTATTCATTGGATAAATGTCTGATGTGGATTTATTCAAGCTTGATGCCGGCGTCCTTGACCACTTTGGTCCATTGCGTCAACTCTTGCTTGAAAAAAGCGTCAAAAGTGTCGGGCTTGCCGGGCTTGGCACTGTTCATGCCGGCATTGGCCAGGGCCTGCCCGAAGTCTTCAAGCATCAGCACTTTATTGACTTCACTGACCAGCTTGTCCACGACTGCCGGCGGTGTGCCTTTAGGCGCTAAAAGCCCCAGCCATTGGTCCACCTCAAAATCTTTCATGCCTGCTTCGGCCATGGTGGGTATCTGGGGGATGCTGGGCATGCGCTGCTGGCTGGTGACCGCCAGCGCGCGCAGTTTGCCGGCTTTGATTTGCGGCAGGGCAACTGCTGCATTGGCAAACTGGTAATCAATGCGACCGGCGATTTGGTCTGTGATGGCCGCTGGTGCGCCGGTATAGGGAATATGCACTACAAATAAATTCAGACGCGATTTCAAGAGCTCGCCAGTCAGGTGCGCCGGTGAGCCTATCCCTGCAGAGGCATAGCTCAGCCTGCCCGGTTTGCTTCGCGCGGTATTGATTAAATCCTGCAAAGACGTGATATTGCTGCTCGGTTGCACCACCAGAACCAGCGGGCCATAGGCCACCATGGCCACGCGCTCAAAGTCTTTGACAGCATCAAAAGGCATTGGCGAGCGCATGGCGGTGTTCATGGTCAGGGCGCTGGTGGTGAACAGCAGGTTGTAGCCGTCAGCACTGGCTTTAGCCACTTGGTCGGCACCAATATTGCCGCCTGCCCCCAGCTTGTTTTCCACAACAAAGGGCTGGCCCATCATGGTTTGCATGCGGTTGCTCAGTTGGCGCGCTGCCACATCGACCAGGCCACCGGCCGGCCAAGGAACGATCACGCGCACCGGTTTGTTAGGGTAGTTTTGCGCTTGTGCGGATGTCAACACTGCCGTGAGCATGGCGGTGGCAACCCACAGTGTGCGCAGTATATGGCGGCGGAGAAAGCGTGAGGTGTGCATGGCAGTGGCCTTCAAGTGGAGGTATAAAAAAGCTTAGAGCGTTAGCTGCATTTCGAATTGAATGAAGTCGCCCCGGTAGGTAATTTGTCCGAGGTACAGCACCGTGCCGTCGCTAGATTGCACAATGCGGCGCACTTCGGCGACCGGCGAGCCCACCGGCACCTGAATCAGTTGGGCTAACTCTACGTCGGCAGTTGAGATGCGCAAGGTCTGGCGGGCTGCAGCGATGTTCAATTTGGGCAAGTCCATCATCACTGGAACCACGGTTTCCTGGCGAAAGCGCTTGGGCGCCTGCCGGAACACGCGCTGGTCTATGAAGATAGATGCCGCGCAATAGGCTTGGCCGTCGCGCGAATGCACCCGGCGCATATAGTGGTAGGCGGGTGCTGCTTTGCCGTCCAGTGCTGTGAGCGGGGGTTGCACCCCGGCTTCTTCCAGCAAAGTGAGTTCGGGCTTGTCGTTGCGGTAAGCGTCGGCCAGGCCGCGCAAAGATGTTTCCAGAGTGAGCGAGCGTTCTGTGCGCACTTGATCGGTGACAAAGGTGCCGCGTCCACGTTGGGGCAGTAAGAGGCCTTCGCGCGTGAGGATGTCGATAGCTTGGCGTACGGTGACGCGCGCCACCTTGAATTCGGCCACCATGGCCTCCAGGGAAGGCACCTTGGTACCCGGCCCCCACATGCCGCGCATTACACGCTGACGCAAGAGGTCGGCCAGCTGGGAATACAGCGGTACCGGGCTGTCCGGAAAGATGGGATGGGCCGAACTCTGCATTAAAAATCCGATAGTTCTATCTATAGTAACATGGCTTTTCGGGTCCTCTGTATGCGCCAAGCTCGCACTGGCAGCGTAGGACAGAACCGACAAAACAAGGGTATTCATGAAGACGATATTCGTACTGTTTGACTCCCTGGTGCGTAACGCCTTGGAGTGCTATGGCGGCAGTGCCGTGGCCACGCCGCAGTTCAAGCGTTTTGCGCAACGTGCGGTGACTTTTGACAATCACTATGTGGGCAGCCTGCCGTGCATGCCGGCCCGGCGAGATCTGCATACAGGTCGCTTGAATTTTTTGCACCGCAGCTGGGGCGCACTCGAGCCCTTTGACCAGTCCTTCTCTGAACTGCTCCGCACCCAAGGCACTTACACCCACCTGATTTCGGATCATTACCACTACTGGGAAGACGGTGGGGCCACGTACCACAACCGGTATTCATCCTGGGAATTCATACGCGGGCAGGAATGGGACAAATGGAAGGCCATGGTGCAGCCGCCTTTAGAACGCTTTAAGCAGATGTACCACCCCATGCAGCAGCCAGAAGGCCCGAACGATGGCCGCTTGCAATCTATGGTGAACCGCGAGTACATGAAGAACGAGGCCGACTATTGCTGCCCGCGCACCTTCAAGGCCGGTTTTGATTTTCTGGATGCCAACCGGGATGCAGACAACTGGCTGCTGCATCTGGAATGCTTTGATCCGCACGAGCCATTTTCTGCCCCGGCGCGTTTTCGCGAGCGCTATCCCACCGGCTACACCGGGCCAATCTTGGACTGGCCGCGCTACAAGCGCCATGAGGAAACGGCCTTGGAAGTGCAGGAGTTGCGCGCCAATTACGCCGCCTTGCTGAGCATGTGCGACGAATACTTTGGCCGCTTGCTCGACTACATGGACCGCCACGACATGTGGAAGGACACCACTGTCATCCTGAGTACTGACCACGGTTTTTTACTGGCCGAGCATGACTGGTGGGGCAAAAACCGTATGCCATTTTTTAACGAAATCGCTCATATCCCCCTGGTGATTGCGCATCCGGCTTTTACTGCTCAAGCCGGCCAGCGCCGCCAGGCATTGACCCAAACCACCGACTTGATGCCCACCTTGCTGGATCTGCACGGAATGAAACCGCCAGCCACGGTCGAGGGCCATTCCCTGATGCCTTTGCTGGCGCAAGACATGCCGCTGCGTGAAGCGGCCATTTACGGCATGTTTGGGGCGGCTACCAATATCACGGACGGGCGCTACACCTATTTCCGCTACCCCCAAGACATGACGCGTCAGGACTTGTATGAATACACCTTGATGCCTATGCACCTGAAGTCCATGTTTGCCGTGGCCGACCTGGCCCAGGCCGAGCTGGCGCGCGGTTTTAATTTCACCCAAGGCGTGCCTCTTCTCAAAGTACCGGCGCGGCGCAATGCAAAGGGCCAACCGGTGGGCCACACAGGGCAGGGAAGCGGCTATGAGGACACCACGACGGTGCTCTTTGATCTGGACTCCGATCCGGCCCAGTTAGAACCCATCCGCGACGCGGCAGTCGAGGCGCGCTTGATGGCACAGATTGGCAAGCTGATGGAAAAAAATGACGCGCCGCCAGAAGCCTTTTTGCGCTTGGATTTAACTGTGCCCGCCAAGTCCTTGCACGTCTGACGCTGAAATTTGAGTCGATGCGCACGACAGCGCTTCGCACTTGCAGGGCTCAGTTATACCGTTTAAGCAATGAAGTTCGCATCCCCGGCCCTGCCAAAAATGGCTGGGATGAAATGCCAAAAGCCGCCCAAAATTCAGTTACTTCACCCGCTTGATATCGCTGTAAGTCCCGCCGGTTCTTAGCAGCACTGTCACATTGGCCTCGCTGCGGTTGCGCCAGTACCAGCCGTGATTGCCTGTGAAGGCTGCGATCAGTTCGCCCTCGTCGTTGGCCACACGACGGCCTTTCTCGTAGCTCACGGAGCGACCCATCCCATCCCCGTGCGTGTCAAAGTTCACAACACCCCCTTGTACGCTCCACGAGAACTGTGCTTTGTCGCCCTCCACCATTTTCAGCTTGATCTCGGTCCCCTGGCCCGGGGTGAGTGTGAAAGTCATTTCGTCGCGCCAAGCCGGGCCGCTTGACGCGCCTGCATTGGATGCTGCCGCTTTCGCAGCCGCGGGTTCGGAATGCGGCGCCTGTGTGGCAGTGGCATCCTTAGCGGCTTCCCTTGCAAGCCGGGTCTTTATCTCTCCCATTTCGGTCAGGCCCAAGGCGCGCCCGATACCCGAGGGGTCTACGCCGTACTCTGAGGGCAGGACCACTGTGAAGAGCACCAAAGCGGACACGGCCGCGATAAGCGTAGAGCGAATAAGCTGGCGAGTAGAAGGCTGCTCAGCGCGGGAGGGAATTTCACTGTTGTACATATTCATCAGTCACTAATTCATGGGGAGACGAAGTAGCCGGTCAGTTGCATGCCCACCAGGATGAACCCGGCCGACATCATGACCACGTTAGCGCTGTAGGCGTGGCGCACAAAGCCCGCGGTGCGGCGCCAGTAGCTCATGCCGATCAGTATGACGGCCAGAGCCAGCAGCTGACCAATCTCCACACCGACATTGAAGGCCAGCAAGTTGGGTAGCAGTCCATCTGGTGAGACTTCGTACGACTGGATCTTGGTGGCCAGACCAAAGCCGTGGATCAGACCGAAGACCAGTGTGGCCGCTTTGGTGTTGGGCTGCACCCCGAACCAGCGCTGAAAAGCCCCGAGGTTGTCGAGCGCCTTGTAGACGACCGAAAAACCAATCACCGCGTCAATCAGGTAGCTGTTGATGCCGATGTTGTAGCAGACGCCCAATACCATTGTGGTCGAGTGGTCGAGTGGCCGATGGCAAACAGGCTGACGTACACCGCAATGTGCCGCAGCTTGTAGAGAAAGAAGATGGCCCCCAACAAGAACAGGATGTGGTCGTAGCCGGTCATCATGTGCTTTGCGCCCAGGTAGGTGAAGGGCAAGAGGTGTACGCCAGATATTTACTGGATGTAACCCTTGTCGCCTTGAGTCATTGCGTGAGCGAACACGTCGACACATGTCAACAAAAGAAGTCCGAGAACTTGGAATGTAGCCATGATGAGGCCCGGTCTTACCCAAGGCGCGGACTGTGTGGCAGCTGCAATTTCCTGGCCCCAAAATGGTTTGATCCGATCGTAGTAATTGTTCACGATGAGCCTCAGGTGTTTGTTGGCGTCAGGGCGTTTCTTCAATAGCCGGATGATAACTTTGCGAACGCTTCTATCAATCAAACCCTCCTGCACAATGGGCCCAATGATTTCCCTCACAACACCCGAGTCGCGACAACGCCTGGCGCTCACTCTTTTATGGATCACGCCCGCCCTCTGGTCCGTTAACTACCTCGTTGCCCGTAGCGCGCCCGGGGTGGTTGAGCCGCACATGCTGGCTTTGGGGCGCTGGAGTTTGGCCGGATTTATTTTGAGCTTTATCGCCCGAAACGAACTCTGGCGCGTACGCAGCAGTACCTTGCAGCTGGGCTGGCAATACCTGGCGTTAGGCGCTTTGGGCATGCTGGTTTGCGGCGCCTGGGTTTATCAGGGTGCCAAGACCACCTCTGCGATGAACATCGCGCTGATCTATGCGGCCTCCCCGGTGCTGATTGCGCTGGGTGCGGTGCTTTGGCTGGGTGAACGTTTTTCCTGGCGGCAGGGCTTGGGCGTGGTCCTTGCCCTAGCGGGTGTGTGCCATGTGGTGGTCAAAGGCCAGTGGATGTCACTGGCCCAAATGCAATGGACTGTGGGGGACGGTTGGATTGTGTTGGCCATGATCTCCTGGGCCGGTTATGCGTTGCTGCAAAAAAAGTGGGCCAGCCCGCTGAGCGCTACGGCGCGGCTGGCGGCCATTTGCATGGGTGGAGTTCTGGTGCTTTTGCCTTTTGCCGTTTGGGAATGGCTGCAGTCAGACACCCCGCCATGGAGCACACAAGCCAGTTTTCTGGTGCTTGCAGCGGGACTGGTGCCGGGCGTGGGAGCTTACTGGGCCTACGGGTTTTGTCAGAAAGTATTGGGCGCCAGCCGGGTGGCCACCAGTCTTTACCTGAGCCCTTTGTATGGTGGCTTGGCAGCTTGGCTGGTGCTCGGTGAGTCCATGGGCTTTCACCACGTCATCGGTGCGGGGCTGATCCTGCCGGGTATTTTTCTCGCATCACAAGCATCGCGGCGCTGATGCCTGGCAGCAGACGCGAAGCTGTTCAAGCTCAAGCTGCCTGAAGTCAAAAAAGTCTGAGGCCGCGGCGGCTCAAGTGCTGATCGCCGGGCAGCTTTGCATAAAGGGCCGCTGGCGGGCAGTACGCGCTTCCCAAGCCTCAATGGCGCTCATGTGTTTTAGCGACAGGCCGATGTCGTCCAAGCCTTCCATCAGCAGCGTACGGGCGTGGGAGGCTATTTCAAAATGCCACTGCTGGCCGGCGTCGGTCTTGATCTTGCCATCGGCCAGGCTCACGTGCAGTGCTTGTTGGCCGTCTGCCGCCACTGCCCATTGAGACAGTTCGCTCCAGGCGGGCAATTCCAGTGAAATGGGCAGCACGCCGTTGTTCACGCAGTTTTCTCTGAAAAAGTCGGCCATGGCCACGCCGATCACGCAGCGGATGCCAAAGGCTTTGATCGCCCACACCGCATGTTCGCGGGAGCTGCCGCAGCCGAAGTTGCTGCCCACAATCAAGATGGGTGCCGCTTTGAAAGCCGGGCGCTCAAGTACAAAGTCGTGGTTCACCTGGCCGTCGGGCGTGCGCCTCATGTAAGCCAGCAAGCCTTGCGCCATGTCGGCGTTCATGTCTTTGAGGTAGGCCGACGGGATGATCTGGTCGGTATCCACGTCATCGCGCAGCAAAGGGGCGGCGGCGCCGTGCACTTCAATCAGGGGTTCGCGTTTCATGCCGGTGTCTCCATCAAGCGCCTGACGTCCGTCAAATGGCCGGCAATCGCAGCGGCCGCTGCCATCGCCGGGCTGGCCAGGTGGGTGCGGACATCGCGGCCCTGGCGGTTTTCAAAATTGCGGTTGGAAGTGGCCACGCAGCGCTGGCCCGGTGAGCCGATGTCGCCATTGGCGCCTGCGCACATGGAGCAGCCCGCCTCGTGCCACTCAAAGCCGGCTTGCAGGAATATCTGGTCCAGGCCTTCGGCTTCGGCCTGCCTTTTGATGGTGCTCGAGCCCGGCACCACCAGGGCTTGCACGCCGGCGGCGACCTGACGGCCCTGCACCACGCGTGCTGCAGTGCGCAGGTCTGGCAAACGGGCGTTGGAGCAAGAGCCTATGAAGACCCGGTCAATCGCCAGACCGTTCAGAGATTGCCCGGCCTTCACCGCCATGTAGGCCAAGGCGCGTGCGGCCCTTTCTTGCGCCGATGCGCCCAGCGCCATCGGCTGCGGCACGGCTTCGTTGATACCAATGACCTGTGCGGGATCGGTTCCCCAGGTGAGCTGCGGAGACAAGTCGGTGCAGTCCAAATGGTGCTCTTCGTCAAAGCTTGCGTTGGCGTCGGAGTGCAGGGTCTGCCACCAGGCAACGGCCTCGTCCCAGGCCTGACCTTGGGGTGCGCCGCGCCGTCCCTTGCACCAGGCTATGGTTTTCTCGTCCGGCGCAATCAGGCATGTGCGCCCGCCCCACTCAATGGTCATATTGCACAGCGTCATGCGCGATTCGATGTCCATGGCTTCTACCACCGGGCCGCAGTATTCCACTGCCGTGCCGCGTGCAGCGCTTACACCCATTTTGCGTATCAGCGCCAGCGCAACGTCTTTGGCGTTGAGCCAGTCAGACAGGCTGCCGTCCAGCCAGATGCGCATTTGCCTGGGCTTTTCCATGGCCATCACCTGGGTGCTCAGTACATGCACCAGCTCGGTGGTGCCGCAACCAAAGGCCAGGCAGCCGATGGCGCCCACAGTCGAAGCGTGGCTGTCGGGGCAGGCCAGCGTCAGGCCGGGCAGGGCGATGCCCAGCTCGGGCGTGACCACGTGCACGATGCCGTGCTCAGGGTCGTTCACATCGAGCACCTTCACGCCGTGGCGCGAGCCCGCCAGCAAGGTGGCCTGAATATGCGGCGAGACGCGGATCACGCCGGGCCGCGTGGGCACGGTGTGGTCTTGCACCACCATGGTCAAGTCGGTGCGGCGCACGCTGCGCTCGCTTTCGTCCAGCAGGCCAAAGGCGTGCGGCGCATGCAGCTCATGCACGGCGTGGCGGTCCATGTAAAGCAAGTGCTTGCCGTCGGGGCGCGTGTCCACATGGTGTAGCGCCCAAATTTTGTCAAACAGTGTGTGTGTCATGCTGGAGCTTAGTTGTTGCCGTCCATCGGCTTGAGAAGCTCGGCTTCGAGCGCCAGCCAAGCGGGCAAACCGAGCGCCTGGTTGTATTGCTCAAAGCTGGCCATGCGGTGATTCACCGCGTGGGTATGTTGGTCGCGATGCAGTGTGCTCAGCACCTCGTGCATGGCCTGTACCGCGGCATAGCGGGTGGTACCCGCATGCAGTGCCAACACACAGCCGACTTCTTGCAGCACGGCGTCTGTCAGTTGGTTGGTCGGCGCTGATTCCTGGATCACGGTGACCAATGGCGCACGGACCACGCCGGCCACGTAGCGCAATTCTTCCGGCGTGTTGGCGCCCATGACCAGCACGGCGTCGGCGCCGGCTTGCACATAAGCGCGGCCTCGCCGGGCGGCGTCTTCTAAACCGTGCATGGACTTGGCGTCGGTGCGGGCAATGATCCAGAAATCGGGGCTGCGCCGGGCTTGCACAGCAGCGCGGATTTTTTGGGCATGTTCTTCCTGGCTGACCACCGGGATGCCCTGGGGCAAAAGCCCGCAGCGCTTGGGCGTGACCTGGTCTTCAATATGGATGGCGGCAATGCCGGCAGCCTCAAACTCCTGCACAGTGCGCACCACATTGAGCACGCCGCCGTAGCCGGTGTCGGCATCGCAAATCACCGGTATATCGAGTTGGCGTGCAATGCGCCCCACGTGCTCGAGGTTTTCGCTCATGCCCAGCATGCCGACATCGGGCATGCCCAGCAAGCTGGCAGACACCGCATTGCCCGAAAACGCCACAGCGCTGAAACCCACCTGTTGTGCGATGCGCGCAGACAAACCGTCATACACCCCGGGAACGCGCACCAGTTGGCGGGTCCGGGTCAGTTCTCGCCAGGCTGCACGCACGTTGTCTGGGCTCATGGGGTGGTCCTTCGGGCTGGGTGGTCAAGATCAAGATAGCTCTGCATTTCAGCATAAGATGCGATCAGTTTTCCTTCACCTCGCTGAAAAAAGGACCCCGACTATGACGCCCATGAACCGCCGCTCTGCATTGCTCACTTGTGCCTCTTCGCTGGCCACCCTCACACCTGGCCTGACCTGGGCCCAAACAGCCGCCACCTACCCCAATAAAACCGTCCGCTGGGTGGTGCCCACGTCCACGGGTGCCGGCACCGACTTTGCCGGCCGCGTCTTCGCTCAGATTGCTTCTGAAAACTGGAAACAATCGCTGGTGGTTGAAAACCGCTCAGGCGCCGCCGGCATGTTGGGCCTGGATTTTGTCGCCGGCTCTGCGGCCGACGGCTACACGCTGCTGTTTTTCAGTGTGTCGCAATTCATCGACGCTACGCTGCTACAGAAATACAGCTTCGAGCCCACCAAGGACTTCACCCCTATTTCCATGCTGGCCACCACGCCCCTGTTGCTGGTGGCGCACGCCGACGTTCAGGTCAGCACGGTGCAGCAGCTGATCGCCAAAGCCAAGGCCCAGCCTAAAGCGCTCAACTACTCTTCAGGCGGCAGCGGCGGCCTGACGCATCTGGCCATGGAGGTTTTTCTGAACAAAGCCGGTATCGAGGTGCTGCATGTGCCCTACAAAGGCAGCGGCCCTGCGGTCATTGACCTGCTGGCCAATGTGGTGCAGCTGTCCGTTGTCACCCCTGCAGCGGTGTTGCCTCACCTCAAGTCGGGCCGCCTCAAGGCTCTGGCTGTGACCACAGCCACGCGCTCGAGCATGCTGCCCGATGTACCCACATTTGCCGAAATTGGTTTCCCGACGGTCAACATCACGAGCTGGTACGGTGTGGCCGGCCCGGCCAACCTGCCGGCCGACATCACCGACAAAATTTCGCGCACCATCGCACAGGCCACCAAAAGCGGGCCCCTGCGCGACAAGCTGGTCAACGGCGGCTTCGACCCCATCTTGTCCACGCCCGCAGAGATGTCACGCACGCTGCGCACCGAGCGCGAGCAGCTGCAGGCCATCGTCAAAAGCATTGGCTTTAAGAAGGATTGACAGCCCCCGCTGCGCCTCAGGGGTGTTCATTTCGCCTTGTGAAGCCGCCTAGTGAGGGCTCACTAAAGAGGAGTTCGGGCGCCCCTGACGCCTTGCCTTTCATGGTTTGGCCTTTAAGATTGCTGCACCGCAACAAAATTTTTTAAAGGTCTGCCATGTTCAACAACACTTCTTTCGATGCCATCACCAAAACCTTCAAGGAAAACGCCGCCAAGTTCAACCCGGCCGCTTCCCAGGAGGCCCTCAAGCCTTTGATGGCCAACCTCGAAGCTTGGGGCGAACTGGCTCAAAAGCAGGCGCATGCCGCTCAGGCTTCCATGGCAGCGACTTTCGAGTCTTTCAAAAGCGTTAAAGAGCCACAAGGTGCATTTGAAACCATGAAAGCCCTGGCCGAAGAGAGCATGGCCACGGCCACCAAGAACCTCAAGGATGTCACGGCGCTGGGTTTGGCTCAGTTCCACACCACGGTGGAAGCCATCGAAAAATCCCATCCTGTACCGGACGCTTTCGCTGCCGTCAGCAAGGGCATGAAAGCCGCTGCCGCCCAGATGCAAACTGCGGTGGACACAGTCGTCAAGACCGCCAAAAAGAAGTAATTTAAAGCACGCTTTCGCGCCGGCAGCAGCCGGTGCGCGGCATCTTTCAAAAGCCCTGCGAGTCAGGGCTTTTTTGTGGGCTAAAAGTTCTGCTCGTCCATCTTGCCCAGCTTGAGCGCCAGGCCAAGCGTGATGGCGGTGATCAGAATCAGCAAGCTTGAATAAACCGCCGCCACGCCGAAGTCGCCGCCAAAAGCCTGCTGGTAGGCGGCAATCGGCAGGGTGCGCGTGGCGCCTGTGTAGAGCACCAGGGTGGCAGAGAGTTCGTTGAAGATCTCCAGCCAGGCGATCACCACGCCGGCCAGAATGCCGGGGCGCATCAAGGGCACCATGATGCGGCGAAAGCCCGCCATGGGTTTTTCTCCCAGGCTGGAGGATGCCTCTTCCAGCGAGGCATCAATCTGGTGAACCATGCTCGAAGACGAGCGCACCACATAAGGCAGCCGCCGCACAAAGTAGACGATCACCATGATGGCGGCGCTGCCCGTCAGCATCAAAGGCGGGCCGTTGAAGACGCTGGCGTAACCAATGCCCAGCACGGTGCCCGGCACAACAAAAGGGATCATCACCAAAAAGTCCAGCAGCTTGCTGTCTGCGCTCTGGCGCCGTGTCACTACATAGCCCACCAGCACGCCGGCAAGGGTGGCCAGCACCAGCGCGCAGCCGGCAAACACAAAGCTGTTCCAGATGGCGTTGCCGATCAAGTTAAAACCGTTGTGGTAATTGACCAGCGTGAAGACCGGCTGAAAAACCGCGCCTTTGATCTGCATGAACGAGGACACCAGCACCACCAGCAAGGGCAGGTTGGCAAACAGCACGGTGGCAAAACCCAACGCTGCAATGGCCCTGGCCGAACCACTTTGCAAAAGCCCGGGCGCCATGGGCTTGCCGCCGTCGTTGGCCACCCTGCTGGCTTGCGAAGCGCGCTTGCCCAGTGTCACCACCGTCAGCGCCACCAGCACCAGCACCATGCTGGTGGTCGCAGCCATGCCCGGCTCGCTGCCGATTTCGCTCAAGTAAAGGTCATAAGCCAAGGTGGCCAGCACCGGAAAACGCTCGCCTTCGCCCAGCAAATTGGCCAGCCCGAAGTCGGCGATGGTCCCTAAAAAAACCAGCATGCCGGCGGTGATCAGGGCAGGGCGCAGCAAGGGCAGGGTGACGGAATAAAACACCCCCCAGGGCTTTTTGCCCAGGCTGGCGGCGGCTTCTTCGAGTGCGCCGTCCAAGCGCGCCAGTGCGCTGCCCACCACCAGAAAAACCACCGGGTACAAGCCCAGCGCGCTGGCCAGCATGATGCCGTAGGGCCCGTAAATGGTCGGCATGGAGAGGCCTAAGGACTGGCCCCACAAGGTCACCATGCCACCCCGGCCGAACAGCAAAATCCAGGCGTACGCGCCAATGAAAGGCGGCGACATCATGGAGAGCAAGGTCAACACCCGCAGACTCTGGCGGCCGGCAAAACGGTAGCGCTGAAACACATAAGCCAGCGGCACGCCCAGCAGCAGCGCCAGCACAGTGGCCCCGCTGGCCACCCACAAGCTGTTGCGCAAGGCGCGTAAAAAATAGCCCGAGCTAAAGAATGTCTGGTAATTCTCCAACCCCCAGGCCTTACTGGCCTGACCCCAGAAGCTTTGGCGCATCAACTCTGCCAGCGGCAAGGCCACAAACACCAGGCACACAGCAATGCCCGCCAACATGACCAGGCGCCAGGGGTCGCGCAGCCACGCCATGGTGGAGGCGGCCAGCTTCACGTCAGGGCCCAACCTGTTTGCGCATCAAAAAACCGCGCCAGTCCGGGCTCAAAGCGCAAGGACAGCAACTCACCTTCATCAGACTGCTGTGCCTGCAGCTCCAGATCAAACTCCAGGCGCTGGCCTCCGGGCAAAACGCAGCGGTAGCGAAAGCGCGTACCTAAAAATGTTTTGAGCTCCACGCGCACGCCGTCCCAGCCGGGCAGACCGGGGTCGTTGCTGCGCTGCAGGTGTTCGTCCCGCAAGGCCATGCGCAGCGCACGCCCCGCTTGGGCGGCAGTGCCGGCAGACGCCGGCAGGCGCCGCACGCCTTGCACGCCACCACCTTCAAAACAAAGGTCATCACCGGCATCGGCCGCCAGCCGGCCTTCAACCCAGATGCAGCCGCCCACAAAGTCCATCACAAAAGCATGCGCCGGCTGCTGGTAAATCTCTTGCGGTCCGGCCAATTGCAGCATGCGCCCTTCGTGCATCACGGCAATCCGGTCGGACACCGCCAGTGCTTCTTCCTGGTCGTGCGTGACATACAGCGTGGTGATGCCCAGCTCGCGTTGCATCAGGCGGATTTCCTGACGCATTTCCAGCCGCAGCTTGGCGTCCAGGTTAGACAGGGGCTCGTCCATCAGCAGCAAGGTCGGCTCGATCACCATGGCACGGGCCAGGCCCACGCGCTGCTTTTGTCCGCCCGAGAGCTGCGAGGCATAGCGCCCGCCGAGCTGTGCCAGCTGCACACGCTCCAGCGCCTTTTGCACGCGCTGAGCGATATCGGCTGCCGGCAACTTGCGCGCCTCCAGGCCATAGGCCACGTTCTGCGCCACGGTCATGTGCGGGAACACCGCGTAGCTCTGGAACACCATGCCGATGTCGCGCCGGTGCGGTGGCTGCTGGGTGATGTCCACGCCGTCCACCCAGATGCGGCCCTCGTCCGGCGTGTAAAAGCCAGCCAGGGCGCGCAGCAAAGTAGTTTTGCCGCAGCCCGAGGGCCCCAGCAGGGTGAGGAACTCGCCGTTCTGCATGGCCAGGTCAATCTGGTTCAAAACAGTCTGCGCTCCGAAGCGCTTGCTCACCTGCTGTATGTGGACTTTGGGATTCATGTCGTGCATTTGAAAAAGCCCCGCCGAATGATCGGCGGGGCCAGGGCTAGAGCGGATTTCAGATCAGCGGCGAACCAGTTGCTGGTAGCGGGTCATGAAGTCCTTGGACTTGGCCAGCGCCCAGTCCATCGGGTAGTTGTTCACCGGCAGCTGCTCGGGCGCCACCGACTTGCCGGCGGCCGGCACGTCATTGCGGATAGGGCGGCGGCCTGAGGCCTTGACCACCACGGCCTGGCCTTCGGCCGAAGCCACGTAGTCCAGCACGGCTTTGCCGGCGGCCGGGTTAGGGCCTTTGGCCACCAGCGCCATGGCGTCTGCCGACGCGTTGATGCCTTCCTTGGGGTAGACGATGCGGATTGGCGAGCCCCCGTCAATGAAACGCTGTGCGTTGTCTTCCAGCGTCAGGCACATGGCGTATTCACCTTGCGCGGTGCCGCGTATCACGGCTGTGGAATTGCCGGTGATCACGAAGTTATTCATCATGGCGGAGAAACGCTCCCAGCCTTTTTGCTCGCCTTCGTTGTGAATGATTTGCAGCATCTGCGTGAGCGCTGAGCTCGATTTGTCAGCGCCGGCAAAAGCGACTTTGCCTTTCCATTTGGGGTCGGCCAGCTGCGCCCAGGTGCTGGGGATCTCAGCTTCCGGCACCAGCTTGGTGTTCACAGCCAGCACGGTAGGGATGGTCACAGAAAAAGCAGTCCAGTTGTTGCTGACTTTGTACTTAGGATTGATGCGCGCCGCGTCTTTGACGGTGTAAGGCGTGAACAGATCGGCATTGGCATCGACCACGTCGCCGCCGGTGGAGACCACCACGTCAGCCAGCGGTCTGGCGCTTTCAGCGCGCAAGCGCTTGAGCAGCTCGCCACCGCCCGCGGACACCAGTTGCACATCAAAACCGAGCTTGGCTTTGATGGCCGGCACCAAAGCGTTCTGGATTTCGGTGGGGGCGCTGGTGTAGACCACCACCGTGTTGGAAGACTGCGCCCAGCTCAAGGCAGGGGCCAGGCACAAAGCGGTTAAAAAGCGTTTTCTGTTGAGTCTAATCATTTAATTCACCAAAAAAAATACATTCTAGGGTGACTTTGTGACTGTTGAGTTAAACCCTGTGCGGGTTCAGCGCGGCAGACCCTGGGTCTTGAGGTAAATTGAATACAGCGAAGTCGTGCCGCAAATGAACAGGCGGTTTCGCTTCGGACCGCCAAAACACACATTGGCCACCACTTCGGGCACCCGTACTTTGCCGAGCAGCGTGCCGTCGGGCGCCAGACAATGCACGCCGTCACCCGCACCCACCCACAGGTTGCCATGCACATCGGGTCTGAGCCCGTCAAACAAGCCAGCGCTGCAAGTCGCGAAAACCTGCCCATTTCCCAAACTCAAGCCGTCTTGTGCCACCGTATAGCGGCGCAGCAGGCGTGGGCCGTCGGCTACATGGGTGAAACCGGTGTCCACCACATAAAGCCAGCGCTCGTCGGGGGAGAAGGCCAGGCCGTTGGGCCGTACCATGTCTTGCACCACCGCCGTCACGGCGCCGGTTTGCGGGTCAATGCGGTAGACATTCGATGCGCCTATCTCAGAGTCGGCGGCATCGCCCTCGTAGTCAGAGTCAATGCCGTAAGTCGGGTCGGTGAACCAGATGCTGTCGTCGGACTTGACCACCAGGTCATTGGGCGAGTTCAGGCGCTGGCCATTGAATTGCGCGGCCAGCACCTTGCGGCTGCCGTCGTGTTCGCGTCGCGTGACCGCACGGCCCCGGTGTTCGCAGCTCAGCACACGGCCCTGGCGGTCCAGCGTATGGCCGTTGGCGTTCCAGGCGGGTTGCTCAAACACAGACACCGAGCCGTCTGTCTCGTCCCAGCGCATGACCCGGTCATTCGGTATGTCGGACCACAGCAGGTAGCGGCCAGCAGGCACGTAAACCGGCCCTTCAGACCAGCGACAGCCAGTGAAGAGTTTGTCTACATGCGCATTGCCCACGATCATGGGCTTAAATCGCGGGTCGCAAATCTCAAAATCACTGGCTGGCATCGAGGCCTCCTTCAAAGTAATCGGGATGCAATGCCGCGATGCGGCGCGTCAATACATTGTTGTGCTGCACGTGCTCGCTGATGCAGCGCACAGCGGCCTCTACATCACCGGCTTGCAGTGCAGACAAAATTGCACGGTGGTCGTTCAGTGCTTTGCGTCCTGACTGTAATTCAGGCACGGCGATGGCCCGGACCCTTTGGTGCAGATCGCGCGCCTGCGCCACCACAGGCCAGACGCCCGGCATTCCACAAAGCGCCAACAGACCGCGGTGAAAGTCTTGGTCGGCCAGCAGCGTCGCTTCAAGGTCTTCGCTTTGCAAAGCCTCTTCATGGCGTAGCAGGCACTCTTGCAGAGGCTGCCAGCGCGTGGCGTCCCCGCCCTTGGCCAACAAATGGCGAACGGCCTGGGACTCCACAGCTTCCCGCACAAACAGGGCATCTTGTATGCGTTGCAGACTCATCAATGAAACCAGGCTCCCACGTTGTGGCCAGACCTTGACCAGGCCTTCGCGCAGCAAGCGCTGTATGGCTTCACGAACCGGCGTGCGGCTGACACCCAGGCGTTGCGCCAGTTGGTTTTCAGACATCGTCTCGCCCGGCCTGAGGCGTGCCATCAAAATGTCGGCGCGCAAGCGGGCATGCACCTGCTCTGCCAGCAGTGCGTTGGTACTTTGGCCAAGACCGTTCAAGGGTATGCGTGTGTTCAAGTGGGCGTCCGTTTGACTGCGTGACGCGCACGGGCCAGCACCGGTGCCATTGCGGCCAGTTTCGCGTCTGACAAATATCCGTAGCGGTTGATCCAGACCCGTGCACTGCCGCCAGACTGCGTGCACGATTGAAGGGCTAAATCGAAACGTGCGACGACGTCGTCCAGCGGTCCATAACTGTGTGTGTAGGCCACCACCGGCACCTGGCCGGCGAGGGCCTGGGCTTGCGCCAGTTTGTCGCGCTGGCGCTGAGCGCCTACAGGGTGGGGGGTGTCTGGTGGCGGGTAGTGCAGTTGGGCGCCGTCGGCAGGCGCATCACACACACCCAGAAAGTCAGCCATGGCGCCCGTCACTGCGTCCAGTTCAGTGCCGGTACTTGGGCCCAACAAATCACGCGCCCAGTAGCGCGCCATCATCGGCCAGTGCATGGTGTAGAGCTTGACGCCCACCGCATCGGCGCTGCCTGCCAGCGCGTTCCAGGCAAAACCTGACCATTGGCTCCATGGCGCGGGAAAGACTTGCGGCTGAAGACTGCGTCGCGGCCCGCTCACCTGGTCAAGTGCCTGCCGGAAGCTTTGCAGCAGGGTCGCCACGCTGGCGCGCTTGCTGGCCCATAAGGGTTCGCCTTCACCACGGGCGCCAAAAAATTCGTCCCACCCCGCCTGTCGCAGACTGTCGCGCACGGCCATGGCGCCATGCGGCGCTGCGTTGCGTGCAGCAGCCTGCCAACGGCTCAGGTGCTGCATAACTAATCGGCCATAGGCCTTGGGTTCGACGCCCTGCTCGCGCAATGCGGCGCACGCGTGGGTACTGAAGTCAAACAGGGCACTGCGCAAGTCATAGGGCGGGTACTCCGGCCAATCGATTCGCAGTCCGTTCACGCCGGGGTAGCGCTGGGCTAACTCGGCTAACAGTGCGCCGCCATAAGCTTGTACATGCGGGCTGGCCAAACTGGCGTTGCGGTCTACCCGCTGCGGGTGCAATTTTCCGTCGGGGCCCAGGCATTGGTCTTCGTTCAGTGCGCCGGAGAACTGCACGCGGTAGCCCGGTGGGCTGGCAGCCATGACCTGCAAATAAACCGCCATTCCGCGCCCTCGTGCGGCCTTGATCACTTGGTCCATAAAGTCGGGCTGCGCCTGCGTCAGGGCGCCGGGCGGGCCGGGCTGGTAGCGCAAGCCTTTGTATCGTGAGAGCTCGTGCGTCATGCAAGGGGCCGTGCGCACCCAGGTTTCGTGGCGCCCCCATAAGGCGCGGTCTAGCGGCCGCACGGTACCGGCATCGCCGTCGGGGGGTGGCTCGCGGGCACCTTCCCCCTGAGGGGCAATTTCAAGCAGATAGGGGCTGGTGACCAGAGCGTCCGCGCCCAGTGCTTGCAGGCGGTCAAGCACGGCATCAATGCCCTCACATTGAAACCATTCGGGCATGACCGTCACGCCCAAAGAAATAGATGGACTTGATGATGTGTTCATTGCCATGCTAGTATACAAGTTACTTTTGAAAGGATTCACCCCATGAACTCTCTCTTGACCATGACCCGCTGCCTGAGCATTTTGGCGGTGGCACTTAGCTTGGGGGGCGTACAGGCCCAGGATGCCTTTCCTGACAAGCCCGTCAAGCTGATCGTGCCGGTGGCCGCCGGTGGCGGTGTCGACACGGCTTTTCGCACCATCGCCCCGTATTGGGGTGAGTTGTTGGGTCAACAGGTGGTGGTTGAAAACCGCCCGGGTGCCGGTCAGGTGATTGGCATTGACGCCGTGGCCAAGTCCAAGCCTGATGGTTACACCTTGGCGGGCGTTGGTGTGCCGATTGCTTTTAATACAGCCTTGGGTAAAAAACTGCCCTATGACCCGGTCAAAGACTTGTCCCCCATTGCTGAAGTGGTGACGCAGCCATTGTTGGTGGTGTCGCACCCATCGGTGCCGGTCGGCAACTTCAAAGAGCTCATTGATTGGGCGCGCAAGCAGCCCTCACCCCTGGCCTACACCAGTGGAGGCTCCGGCAGCTACGGACATTTGTGGTTTGAAATGGTCGCTGCGCAGCAACGTATTGCCGCACAGCACGTGGGTTACTCCGGTGTGGCGCCGGCCTTGCGCGACGTGATGGGTGCGCAGGTGCCGGTGCTCGTTGATGCCATCGTGCCAACCGGCGTGCAAGTCAAGGCCGGCAAAGTCAAAGGCCTGGCGATTGTGCGCAACAAGCGCTCGCCTATGCTGCCGGATGTACCGACCTTGCAGGAGATGGGGATCAGCATGCCCGACGCCGCACCGTTTTACGGTGTGGTGGGCCCCGCCGGCATGCCGCCGGCGGTGGTAGCCAAGCTCAATGACACGCTGGCGCGGGCGCTGCGCCAACCGGCTTTGCAGGCCAAGCTGTCAGAGATGGGTTTTGACATCGTCGGCGGAAGCGCCGACGACTACGGGCGCAAGATCCGCAGTGAGATCGCACTGTGGAGCCGCATTGTGAAAGACAACAATATCAAGGTCGACTGAGCGCTCAGGCGCTCAAGCGGCCTTCATCTCACACTCAACCGGCTTTGAGGCCGGCCGCTTGCACGCCGGCCATGCAGATGGCTTCATCTTCGTCACCGGTGCCGCCGCTGGCGCCTGCGGCACCGATGATTTTTCCATGGGCGTCCAGAATCAGCACCGCGCCCGGCTGAGGCAAAAACTTACCCTGTGAGGTGGCTGACAGGGTGGTAAAAAAGTTAGGGTTGTCTTTGGCGCGCTGAGCCAGCACGCGGCTTGAAACACCCATGCCCACCGCGCCCCATGCCTTGCCAGTAGCCACGTCCAGGCGGAACATGCTGGCACCGTCTTCGCGCTGCGCGGCTTTGACGTTGCCGCTTTCATCTATCACCACCACGCCCATGGGCTGGTAGCCGGATTTGGCCGATTGGGCCAATGCGCCGGCAATGATGGCGTTGGCTTGTTGCAAAGTCAGTGTGGTCATGCGTTTGTTCTCTGGAAAAGATAAAAAAAGTGAAAGAAGTTTACACAGTCAAAAATTTTAAAAAAAAGCTGTATTTGCTTTCCCGATTTGGTTGGCTAGCTGCTTGTCTGCAAGGGCATGACCCGCAGATTCATCCAAACCGTCCAGCGCTCACCCGGTGCCAGCAGGCGCGCGCCAGAGCCGGGCGTATTGAGCTCCGGCAGGCTCAGCGCCCCGGTGGCATGAGACACCGGTTCCAGACACAGCCAGGGCTGCCCGGGTCTGCGGTAAACCATCAGGTGCTTAAGCTCGGCGCTGGCCGTGATCGACAAGGCCATTTGACGGCGCGGGTGAGTCAGGCAAATTGGTTCGCGCCAGCCGGCGTGGCAATGGTCTTGCACAACTTCCATGGCCTGTCGCGGGCTGGAAAATTCAAATTCCGGCGCGCTACCGGCGGGCAGGCTGGCAGTGGGCAGGCCCTGCCCGTCTTTCATCCAGACAGCCTCTGCGGCAAAACAAACTGTGCTGTCTTCGTCGATCGCAAACCAGGGGTGAAAACCCAGACCTGCAGGCATGGGCCGGTCTGAAAGATTGCGAAGACTCAGCGCAAAGTGCGCGGCATCCTCGCTCAAGCTAAGGTGTTGTGTGCAGTCATAAGCAAATGGCCAGTGGACGTCTGATTCGTGATGGTGCAGTTGCTCGGCACTGTGGGCGTTCAGTTGGCGCGTTGACCAGTGGGCGCGCCAGCCCAGCCCGTGTATGGGGATCGGGTGGCGTGGATGGTTGCAGGGCAGGGTCAGCGCACCCGCAGGCGTGAGCAGTTGCCCTGCGAACAAGCGGTTTGAGTAGGGCACCAGCGGAAAAGAAGGCTGCTCAAAACGCTCTTGGCTTGCCTGCGAGCGCGGCTGCAACAAGTCGACAAGCCCGGAGCTACCGGCCTGCCAGCGCAGAGCGGTGCAAGCGCCACCCTGGCTGGACAGCGTCAGTGACATTGCCCCGCAGTGCAGCGACAGCTGCCCGGCCATCTCACCCAAACTGCTCATGTGGCGGCCGCCAGCATGCGCTCAGGCGGTGAGCCCGGCGGCCTTGGCAATCAGCCACTGACCGTGGGTGGTGGCGTCTGCGGCGCTGCGCTGCCAAGCCATATCGGCCAGCTCCAGTGCGATCCCGTAACGCTCACACAAACCATCGTCGCCGATCAAAGTGATGGGACGCTTGCGTGCCGCAGCGTCATCGCCGGCGCTGGCGCTGGCTACTTCCAACCCGATCAAAATGCCTGAGAGGTAGTCCGGCAGACCTTCCGGGGCGACTTGCCCCATCAGCCCGGCCGTACGCGCCGCAAACACCACATGGTTGGCCTTGGCTTGATTGGCCAGGCCGAGTTTGACCCCTGAGCGAAAGTCTTCCAGCCGTTCCTGGCCTTGCAGCATGAGCCTGCCCAAAATACCGTGCTTGGTGTGCAGCCCGAAAAGCTCGCCCGTCATCCAGGTTTGAAAAGACAGCACCTCGCCTTGGGCTCCCGTCCACGCCCATTTGCAGTGTGTGCCGGGCAACAGGCAGCGGCTGTCTGGCGCCAGGCGTGAACCCCAGATCTGGGTTTCCTCACCCCGCATGACGTCAAAGGCGCCACTGGTTTCTTGAAAGCGCAGTCCGGGCGCAATGTGCAAGACGCGTTGCTGGCCGTCCGGCAGCTTCAAAGCAACAGGCGTTAGCTGCCGGGCCGCCGTACTGATGTCGGCGGGACAGTCCAGATAGGGCGCTTCTTTCCAGCCCTGGCGGCTGCCGATCATGCCGCTGGCAATCAAGGCGCAGTTGTGTTGGGTCAGCCAGTCGCTGCACAGGCTCAGCAGCGCTTGCTCAAAGGCGCCGCCGACCACTGCCATCACACCACCCGGTGCGCTGCGGTGTTCTATGGCCTGGCCTTTGGCGTCCAGCAAGCAGGCGCGCAGGTTGGAGGTGCCCCAGTCCAGGGCAAGCAGTGCGACAGAGTTCAAAATTTGCTTTCCGCTGTAGATATAACAAACTGAGTTTGGCAGATCAATTGAGTCAATCCGGCGTGATCCGCAAATCGCGTACCAGTTTGGTGTAACGGGTTTCCTCGCGTTGCATCAGGTCAGCCAGTTGACCAGGCGTTGAGGCCACGACCTCGGCACCCAGTGCACCCAGGCGCTCTTTGACATCAGGGCTGTTGAGAATTGCCACAGTTTCCTGGTGAAGTCTGTCAATCACAGCCTTGGGTGTTCCGGCAGGGGCCAGCAAAGCACCCCAGGAAGTGGCGCCGTAGCCGGTCAGACCAGCCTCAGCCACAGTAGGCACATCCGGCAGCAAGGCTGAACGTGTCGGCCCGGCCACCGCCAGCATTTTCAGTCGACCACTTTTGACATGCGGCGCTACAGCAGCCAGCGCATCAAACATGACTTGTGTACGGCCGGCCAGCAGGTCGGCATGAGCGGCTGTGCTGCCTTTGTAGGGAACGTGAACGAGGTCAATACCGGCTGCGAGCTTGAGCATCTCGGCAAAAAACTGGGGGTTGCTGCCGCTGCCTGAGGAGGCGTAACTCAAGGTGCCGGGTTTGGCCTTGGCCAGGGCAATGAACTCGGCAACGGAATTGACACCCAGGCTCGCGGGCACCACCATGACGAGTTGCACATTGGCGGTTTGCGATATAGGCGCAAAGCCTTTGATCGGCTCGTACGGCAAATTGGCAAAAAGTGCCTTGTTGACCACATGCGAGCTGGCCACAAACACCAGGGTGTAGCCATCAGGCGCTGCCTTGGCCACGGCATCGGTACCAATCGTGCCGCTGGCGCCTGCGCGGTTGTCCACCGTGACCGCCTGGCCGAACTTGACGGTCATGCGGTCCGCCAGAATCCGCGCGGTGATGTCCGAAGCACCACCAGGTGTGTAAGGCACGATGATCTTGATCGGTTTTTGCGGCCACGTTTGCGCCATGGCCGGACCCGCAGTGCAAACCACAGCCGCCAGTAAAGCAGCAGCCCAGGGAACCAATGCGCGAGTGAATCGATGAATGAAGAATGTCATGCTGATTTCCTTTCGTTAAAAAGCTTGTCTGGATTTATTTCAGTAAGCCGGCTTGGTTGAAAACCAGCCGGGCCGCTGCCTGTCAAGGTAGGGGTCTTGAATCACCGTGGTCTGGTGGCGTTCTATCAATGCAAAGTCCGGCTGTACACCCAGACCCGGCCCCATTGGCAAGGCGAATGCGCCATCGCGCACCACAGGCGGCTCCAAAACCACATCGCCGGACAGGTAGTTCCGCTCCGAGTCAATGGCGATCGACATATTGGGCAGTGTGGCTGCCAAATGAATATAAGCTGACTGCGAAAATCCCAGCTCGCCGCCGCTGTGCAGCGTGACTGGAATGCCCGCAGCTTCGGCAATGGCCGCCGCCTTGATGGTTTGCCACAGACCACCGATCTCATGCGGGTCAAGCAAAATCACGTCGGCCGCGCCCATGCGAACGATGTTGCCCACGTCGGCCAGCGTGTAAGCGGACTCGTCCAGCGCAATGGGCACCGGCTGCATCTGGCGCAAGTGAGCATGGCCCAGTAAGTCGTCCAGCTCTAGCGGTTGCTCCACGTACTGCAGATCATGGCCGCGGAGTTTTTCTAGCGTTCTACGCGCTGTACCCGGCGTCCATGCGCTGTTGACGTCGGCGCGCAGCGGCAAGTCACCGACCACCCGGCGCACGGTGTCTACATTGCGGATATCAGAGTCGGGCGACATGCCAATCTTGACCTTGAAGCTGCGGTAGCCCTGGTCCATGAAGCGCTTGGCTGAATCAGCCAAGCGCACAGGGTCGGTTCCGAAAAGGTAGCCAGCCACTTCAACTTGCTTGCGGTAAGCGCCACCCCACAAGGCCCACAGGGGTTGCCCGAGATGGCGCCCGCGCGCATCCCACATGGCCATCTCCAAGGCGGCCATCGCCATCACGGCCGCGCGTTTATGGTGGTAATAGCCGGCACCCAAGACATGGCGGGTCATCAACTCAATATCCATCGCGGTGTGCGACAGCGCGATCGGGAAAATGGTCTTGACCAGAACCGGCTCAATGAATTCAAGCAGGCAAATGGTCTCGCCATAGCCCTTGACGCCGTTGGCCAGGGTGATTTCAACCAGCAGGCGCGTGGCCGCCGGGCGGGCGCCCGAGCCCCATTGCAGCGCCTCGCGAAAAGGCATGGCGACCAGCCAGTGGCGGCAGGCCACGATTTGCAGCGGATGCGATTTAGATTTAGATGGATCAGACATGACAGGCCTGGCGTTGACGCAATGGGAAGGTCTTGCGATGACAGAAAAACAGCAGTGAACAACTCACAAAGGCCCCCAAGCGCGGGTCATCCGCCGCACTTCCTGCAGGCCGAAATCGGTCGGCGTGAGCTCTGGTGCCCGGGCATGAACCACGTCAATGCCTATGCGGGACGCAAAAAATCGTTTGCCGTAACACAGCAAACCGGGAACCGAATTTGTCATGAACAAAATCAGGGGCAGCAACTGCGCATGCAGCTTCTCAGCTTCGTCGAGTCGCCCCGCCAGCAGATGCTGATGCAAAACGAGTTGTTGATCCAGGCAATCAGGGGCCGGTATCAGGCCAACGCAGCCGGATAAAAAGTTAGAGATGTACTCTTTGCCGCCGTGGCCTGCAAACACCGCGTAACGACCGGCGGCGGCTTTGACCAGTTCCGCCACACCCACCGCCGGGCCTTCGCCCTTGAGCATGGTGATGTTTGGGTGTTCTTCACGCAAGCGAAGCAGGCTCGCGTTCGACAAAGACACATCCATATTCACCGGGTTGTTTTGCACCGCCACAGGGATATCGACGGCATCGGCGACCGCACCCAGAAAGCGGACGTATTCGGCTTCTGCAAAACCTTTGATGGAGGGCGGCTGCAAAATCACCCATGAGGCGCCTTCCCCCATGGCCATCCGGGCAAACTCGGTCTGCCCGTGCACTGACTGCTCGCCAATGGTCACGGCGTAGGGCACCCGTGCGTTGATGGCCTTGCCCACTACCTGGACCAGATGACGCCGCTCATGCGTGTCCAGTTTATGCACCTCGGTCACCAGGCCCAGCACCGCGATGCCGTGCGCCCCCGCTGCGATGCATTTTTCAACCTGCAAGCGCATGAGGCCATCGTCGAGTTGCCCCGACTTGTCGTAAAACGCGTAAAGGATCGGGTACACCCCGGAAAACCCAGCCATCATTGCTTTGCCTTCGGTCGCAAAAATTGCCAAACTGATTCGTTTGGTTCTGTGCCAAGCCCCGGGCCCTCGGGCAGGATGAATGCACCGGACTCACAGCGCATGCTGGTGTTGATGTACTGAAGATTACGGTCAAAGACAGAGTGCTGGTATTCATGCATCGGACAGTTCGGCAAAGCCGCAGTCGCGTGCATACTGGCAGCCTGAAAAATACCGATGCCAATGCTGGCATGCGGAATCACCTTGACGTGAAAGGCATTGGCCATGCGAGCGATCTGCATGAATTGACTGATGCCGGTGTGTCCCATTTCCGGTTGGATGATCGACATGGCGCGGCGCTCTAGGCGCGGGCGCACTTCATACACGGTGCGCCACTCTTCGCCCAGCGCTAGCGGCACCCGGATGCTGGCACCCACATGCGCCTG
This sequence comes from Polaromonas sp., assembly GCA_044350025.1. GTDB lineage: Bacteria > Pseudomonadota > Gammaproteobacteria > Burkholderiales > Burkholderiaceae_C > Polaromonas. Next base: position 52,700 of record JBILIK010000002.1, read on the forward strand.
TCCCTCAATGTCTTCAGGCTGGCAGGGCGCTTCGACAAAATAAGGGCGGTAAGGCTCTAGCTGACTGATCAGCTGGATCGACTCTTGTGCAGTGAACTTCCAGTGAAGATCGACCATCAGTTTGACGCCGGGGCCAAGCCCTTCGCGCAGCACCCGCATCTCATTGACGATGCCTTCATGCGAAACCGCTGCAGCGTACTTGAAGGCATCAAAACCGCGCGCTTTGAAATCCTGCGCCATTTGCAGGCGTGCCTCCAGCGTAGCGGCTGGCAGGCCTGACACATAGACCGGAATGGATTCCATCCGCTGGCCGCCCAGCAGTTTGACTACCGGCTGCTTCACCAGCTTGCCGAACAAATCCCAAATGGCAATGTCAACGCCGGCAATCGCATCCATGTAGTAGCCGCCAAAAAACCCACGCACGCGCATCATGTCGTACAGGTCTTCTTGAATCACCATCGCATCACGCGGGTCACGTCCGACTGTCACAGGTCCCAGCACATCGTCAATGATGCTGGTGACGGCGTCCGGCGCCACGATGCCGTAGGTTTCACCCCAGCCCACGGTGCCGTCTTCTGCGGTGACCTTGACCAGCACCGACATGTCCGAGTCCGGGTAGATGGACCGATTGCCCTTGCGGATCAGGTAACCACGGCTGTTGATAGATTCGCCGGGGCCCAGCGGCCCGAGGTAAGGCGTTTGCCTGGGGATGGAGATGATGAAAGTTTCAACGCTGCTGATTTTGGGGAAATCGTTCATGTGTCGGATGCCTTGTTTCGTTGTAATTTCCCCGGGCGGCTCAGCAGGCACGTTGCCCGTTGGCCAGAAAGAGGTGGGCTTGTTCCGGGTCAAATTGCAAACCTACCATTGCGCCTAAGCCGATGGCGCTGTCGCCGTTAACTTTGGCGATGATGGTTTTTTCCGCTGCGCGGATATGGAAATAGGTCTCACCGCCCAAGCGCTCGGCAACCAGCACCTCGCCATCCATGCCGCCTTGCCCGGCGTCGGTGATGCGGAGGTGTTCCGGGCGGATGCCCAGGGTCACGGCTGTGCCATCCGGCAGCGCTTGAGGGCAGAGGGTCTCGACGCGTGCGCCGCCTTGCAGCTTCAAACTTAAAGTGCCATCACGTAGAGAGACAGTCACGGCATCCAGAAGGTTCATTTTGGGTGAACCAATGAAGCCGGCCACAAAGAGATTGGCCGGACGGGCATACAGCTCCAGCGGGCGGCCGGCTTGTTCAACCCGGCCGTCGCGCAGCACCACTATTTTGTCGGCCAGCGTCATGGCTTCCACCTGGTCATGCGTGACGTAAATCACGGTGGTGTTCAGCTGTGATTTGATCTTGGCCAGCTCTACGCGCATTTCTACGCGCAAAGCAGCATCCAGGTTGGACAGAGGCTCGTCAAACAGGAACATGCGCGGGGCTCGCACAATGGCCCTGCCTATGGCCACACGCTGGCGCTGGCCACCCGACAAATCCCGCGGACGACGCTGCAGCAGGTGCTCAATTTGCAAGGTGCGCGCCGCGGTGGCGACTTTGGCGGCGATGGTCTTGGGCGATTCTTTGGCAATCTTCAGGCCGAAACCCATGTTTTCTTCAACCGTCATGTGCGGGTAAAGTGCATACGACTGAAAGACCATGGCAATCCCGCGCCGTGCCGGTTGATGGTCAGTGACATCGTCGGCGTCAATCAGCACCTGACCTTCAGTGCATTCTTCGAGCCCGGCGATCATGCGCAGCAAGGTAGATTTACCGCAGCCGGAGGGCCCGACAAAAACACAGAACTCGCCGTCGTCAACCGTCAGATCAAGACCATGGATGACGGCCGTGTCGCCAAAAGATTTGGCAACCTGTTTGAGCTCAAGCTTTGCCATGAGCCGCCTTTTCGGGGAGATTCAGCGTGGCCAGCTTCTGGGCAGGCAGCAGCAAGTCCTGCAGGTCGCTCATGAAGGCGTTCACATCTGCCAGGTCCATGGTGTCAAGCTGCGGTCCGGCAATGCGCTGAGCCGGGCATTTGATCAGCCCCCGCCCAAAAAGTACTTGCTTGGTCAGCGACCAGCGAAACACAGCCTGAATATTCAGAATCGGCAGCATGCGCGTGAAAATTTCACGGACCTTTTTCTCATCACCTTGCCGGTGGGCATTAAACAATGCCACATGCACTTCCGCCAGTTCGATGGCCGGCATGGTGCCGCAAGCGCCGCGTCGCAGTTCATCGGAGATGTAGCGACCGCCTGCGCCGCCTAAAACACCGCGCAGGCTGGCCGGTGCACCGGCGCGAACGGTGCTCAGCCGCTGCCCGCTAGGCAGGCTTTCTTCTTTGATGTATTCAATGGCCGGCACAGCCTTGAGAATGTCCAGCAGCACAGTAGCGTCCAGACCTGCGCCTACCGGCGGTGGTACGTTTTGCAGCATCAAGGGCGTACCCGGGACGCCGGCAGCCAGTTGCGCGAAATACGCCGACTGTCCTGCGGCTGTGGGTAAATTGGGCGGTGCGGCGACCATCAAAGCTGCGGCCCCTGCATGGCTGGCGTGTTGGGCCAGTCGCATGGTCATGGCCGGGTCGCTGCTTGACACGCCAATCACGACCGGGACACGGCCGGCTACTTCTTCAAGCACGACTTGTGTGAGTTGCGTGCGCTCCTCTTCCGAGAGCTGTGCAAATTCACTGGCCACGCCCGGAAACGTCATGCCGTCCACACCGCAGCACAGCAGGTAGCGAACCAGGCAACGCAAAGAACCGATGTCGGGTTGAAGCGCCAGGTCAAACGGCGTAGGCAGCACAGGGAAAACGCCGGCGATGCTTCGGCTTGCTGGCGGTGTTGATGTGAAGGGCAGAGTCATGCTTTCGGCTCTTTTTGTAGTTGAACAGGTTGGCGGCCCCACCAGCTGCGGATTTTGGGCGATATCAGGGCGGACGGCGCTAGCGATGTCAGACCGCCGTCCACCGGCAAGTCGACGCCAGTCACAAAACCGGATTCGTCACTGGCCAGGTAGACGGCAGCCCAAGCCACATCGTCCGGCATGCCGACGCGGCCTATGGGATAGGCCTCAGCGTCGAGCTTAAGGTCTGCCTTAGAGCGGCCCTCGGCAGTGCGTGCGGTCATGATCAGTCCGGGCGAGATCGCGTTGCAGCGTATGCCAAAAGGCCCGTACTCAACGGCCATCTGCTTGGTGAGTGCATGAATGCCGCCCTTCGCCGCCGTGTAAGCGGCCAGATTCGGATTGGCAACTATCTGATTGATGGAGGCCAGGTTGACAATGCTTCCGCTGCGCGCCTGCATCATGCCCGGCAAAACGGCCCGGCATGCGCGAAATACGGCAGACAAAGCTGAATCTATGGTGCTGTCCCATTCATCGTCGGTGCATTTGTGCACAGGACGCTCGGTGTAGGCCACAGCGTTGTTGACCAGGATGTCGATGCGCCCATAACGCACCATCACGCGTTCAACCAGTCCAAGCAGGCCTTCTTTGTCGGTCACATCAAGCACCTCGACCCAATGGCCTGTGAGCTTGGTTTGAAGTGCGGCCGCACTGGGCGCGTCTTTCTCAATCGCAATCACCTGACAACCCTGGGCCATGAACTGCAAGGCGATGGCTTCGCCTATGCCGCGACCGGCACCGGAGATGAGGGCTACTTTATTTTGAAGTCTCATGATTTAACGGCACCTGCAGTCAGGCCTTGAATGAAGAAACGCTGCAAAAATGCAAAGCCGATCACCACCGGCAGTGAGCTGACGATGGACGCCGCCATGGCGCCGCCCCAGTCGCTGCGGCTCTCGCCAATGTAGTTCAGCAACAGGCCCGGCCCGACGGTGCGCAGATCAGGCTGGGTGATCAGGGTCAATGAAAAAAGTAAATCGTTCCAGGCCCACATGAAGGAATAAAGCCCCACGGTCACCAGCGCCGGCATGGCCAGTGGCAGCACGATGCGGTGCAGGATGTAGAGCTCTCCCGCGCCGTCGGCACGCGCGGCCTCAATGATTTCGGTCGGTATGTTCACGAAATAGCTGTAGAGCATGTAGGTGCCGCTGGGCAGCGCCAAAATGATGTAGGCCAGAATCAGTCCCAAGTGGGTGTTGAGCAAGCCGGCCCACTGCAGCATCGGGTACAGGCTGATCAGCATCATGGCAAATGGAAACATCTGCGCTGACAGCATCAAAAACATCAAGGGCTTGCGGCCACGAAAGCGAAACTTGGCAAAGCTGTAGGCCGCATAGGTTGCCAATATGACTGTCAGAATGGCGCCGCCACCAGCCGTGATCAGGCTGTTTTTGAGTTGCAACACCATCTCGCCACGGCTGAACAGGTTGGCGTAGTTTTGCAAGGTGGCGGCGTTGGGCCACAGCGTGGGTATGCGTACAAAAATTTCAGCCTCCGGTTTGATGGAGGTGAGTGCCATCCATATCAGCGGCAGAAATAAGAAGGCTGCCATCGGGATGAAGACGGCAGCAAAAACAAAGCGCGACTGCCATGTCAGGATTTTCAGCATGGTTCAGCCCTCGCGCTTGAAAAGAATGCGAAGGTAAAACACCGTGGGAATGGCGATGGTGACAAACCACAGCACGCCCACGGCGCAGGCTGTGCCCATGTCCCAGTTTTGAAAGGCCTGTTTGTAAACCTCGACCGACAGCATGGTGGTGGCCTTGATCGGGCCGCCCTGGGTCATGGCGTAGATCACGTCAAAGGCTTGCAGGTTTCCCATGGCGCCCAGGATGGTGACGATGATCATGGTGGGCGCAAGGTGCGGCAGGATCACATAGCGCAGCACGCCTGCGTTTTCGCAGCCATCGACCCGCGCTGCATCGACCTGATCCATCGACACGCCTTGCAGGCCGGCCAGAAAAAACGCCATGAACAGTGGTACCGACAACCAGGCCTTGGTGATGATGACCGCGGCCATGGCCCCTTTTTGTTCAGCCAGCCAGGTGATCGGTTCGCTGATCAGACCTGTTTGCAGCAGCACGGCATTGAGCACGCCATACTGCCCGTTGAAGATCCAGGCCGCCAGGAAGGCCGTGACTGTGGTGGGCAGAACCCAGGGCAGCAGGGAGGCAGCGCGCAAAAAGCCGCGCCCCTTGAAGCTCTGGTTCATCATCAGCGCCCAGGCCAGACCCATCACAAAAGTCAGCCCGGTGGTGACCACCACAAACACCAGGGTGTTGAGCCAGACTGTCAATGTGCCCGGGTCGTTGAGAATGCGCGCGAAGTTTTGCAGCCCCACAAACTTCGGCTGCTCCATCTCGATGGTGAACTTGTACAGCGACAGCCGCAGCGACTGCAGGAATGGCCACAAGATAACGGCTGTAAAAGCTATCAGGGCCGGAACCAGCAGTAAAAAACCGGTCCGGCGTTCGTGGGCCTTCAGTCCCTGGCTGCGCGATCGACGATGAGATAAGGGCATGACGCGCGCAGCAGGGGCATTACTCTGGCTTGATACCCGCGCTCTGAATCACCTTTTTGTAAGTGTCAAACTCAGTGGCCATGAAAGCCTGGAACTCAGCCGCCGTATTTCCCACGCGGATGATGCCTCTGTCCTGCAGCTTGGCTCTGGCCTCCGGTGTGCGCAGAAAAGCCTGAACTTCCAGCGACAGCTTGTTGACGATCGCCGGCGGTGTGCCGGCAGGCGCCATCAGTCCATGCCAGGGCTTCACATCAAAGCCCGGCACCAGGTCGCGCAGCAGCGGCAGATCGGGGGCGAAAAATGCTTTTTCAGGTCCGGCCACGCCCAGAGCGCGCAGCTTGCCGGCTTGAACCTGAGGCCAGCTGGTGGCTGCAGCGTCCATCGAGGCAATCACCTGGCCGCCAATCAGGTCGGTCATCATGGGCGCAGAGCCTTTGTAAGGCACATGCAGCATTTTGGTGTCTGTCTTTTGTAAAAAAAGTTCCATCGCAATGTGCAGCGACGATCCCACGCCCGATGAACCGTAAGCCAATTTGCCCGGGTTGGCCTTGAGGTAAGCAATGAACTCTGGAATTGTTTTTGCCGGTACTTTCTCAGCATGAACCACCAGCACCAGCGGCGTCACGCCAACCAGTGAGATGGCCGCGAAGTCGTTGACAGGATGGTATGAAAAAGCAGTCGGTTGCAAAGCCGGGTTGATGGCATTGGCGGCGATATTGCCCAGCCCGATGGTGTAGCCGTCTGCGGGGGATTTGGCCAACAAGCCAAGTCCCACGGCCGAGCCGGCACCCGGCTTGTTGTCCACGGTGACCGGCTGTCCCCATTTGCTTTGCAGATGCTCGGCAACCAGCCGCGCCATACCGTCCGCAGCGCCACCCGGTGGTACCGGCACGATCAGGCGAATGGGCTTGTTCGGGTAGTTGGCATCCTGCGCCATTGCATGCGGCACGCCCACTGTCAGCGCAGTCAGCGCAGCCAGCGCCAGCAGGGCGGTGTTGAAGTGTTTGATAACTTTCAGCATGGGAAATTCCTTTGCTCAGGTTTCAGGATTTAGGCAGTTCAGCCATCTTGGCTTCCAATCGCTTGCCCATGCTTTCGATGGCCGCTTGAGCAGCTTTTTGACCCAGCAGCGCAGCTTGCACTTCTTCACCGACGATGGTGGTCAGGTCAGCTGAGTTGGACCACATCGAAATTTCGTCCCGATCTGCCGTGTTGGCTGCCTTGGTCCAAGCGGTGACATAGGGGTCGCTGCTGATCTGTGCCAGTGCCGTGTTGGTCACCGGGAACAAGCCCTGGTCCTTGAAGTACAGCAATTGATTGGCATCGTTGAGAGCCAGGTGGCTGGTCAGGCGCGCTTGTGCAGACTGCTGGTTGGGCACCGCCTTGGGGTCGCCAAACATGCTCAGCAAATGACCCCATGCAAATGACTGGGGGTCATTGCCTGCTTTGAGTACCGGCGTTGCCATGGCGATGACATTGGCGTCGAATTCTGTGCCTTTGCCGGAGTTGTTACGCGCAAAGCCGCGGGCCAGCGGTGCGTCCTGGTAGAAACCGGTCTGGTTCTGGGCGTACATGCGGCGGGCGTCGGGCCGGTCAATGTCCTTGGCTGCCAGGCCGTCTTTGACCAGATCGGCCATAAAGGACAGTGCGCGCACACCGGCCGGGCTGTTCACCAGAACCTTGCCTTTGTCATCGAACAACTGTCCGCCGAAGGTCCAGAGCCAGACCTGAAAATCAGGGCTCAGGGAGTTGTTGTTCTTGGTGGTCATGGCATAGGGCACGCTCTGCGGCTGGGTGCGCTTGATGGCCTTGAGGGCTTCTATAAAGGCGTCCACTGTCTGGGGCGGGCGGGCGATGCCGGCGTCCTTGAGCACCTTGGCGTTGGCGACCATACCGATGGAGCCGGCCGTCCAGGGCAGCCCATACTGCTTGCCGCGGTATTCGCCCAGCTTGAGCACGCCCGGGTTGATCACCTTTTGCAGCTGTGCCTTGCCATACACATCATTGAGGTCGATCATTTTTCCGGTCGAGGCAAACTGCGGCAGCCAGCGCTCAGCCAGTTGAACTACATCCAGCGCCTGGTTGGAGCGCAAGCGCAAAAGAATGTTTTGCTGCATTTGTCCCCAGGGGAAACCAATCACATCGAGCTTGACGTCAGCGTTGGCCTTGCGGTAACCCTCAAACATCGCTGTCAGCGTGGGTTTGCTGGCGGCCTCGTCGTGCGACCAGCCAACAAAGGACAGGCTGCGCGCTTGCGCTTGCAATGCGCTGCTGCCCAAGAGGGAAGCAGCAGCCAGAGATTGGGAAAATTGTCTGCGATTTAACATGAGAGGCCTCCTTGTTTGTTCCATTCATTGGAACTTAATTAATAAGCTGGATTGTTATTCCTCTGCAAAGTTCCATCTATTGGTGCTTACCCTGAAGTCTGCTTCTCTCTTAAAGCATTGCTGACAGATTTTTGAAGGCAAAATCGGCTTTTATGCGACCAAACCCAAGAAAATCTAAAAAAGGTTTCTTTCAGTGGAACTCTTGAACAAGTCTGTGAGCCCTGCTGCGGGAAGTGAAGCCCAGCCAGGTGCCGGGGTTCTTGAAAAGGCGATGTCTTTGCTGAACATCGTCTCGGTGGCCAAGGCCCCCATGACTTTCACAGAGCTATTGCGCCACAGCGGTCTGCCCAAAGCGACCTTGCACCGCATTCTTTCAACGCTGATGCGCGAGGGCTTGCTGCGCCACGACCTCTACACCAAGACCTACCGGCTGGGCTTTCGCTTGCTGGAGTTGGCGCATGAAGTTTGGAGTGATTTTGATCTGCGCTTGGCGGCGCAGGACGAAATGGTCAAGCTGCGAAACGCCGTCGGTGAAACCGTCCATCTGGCGGTGCTCGATGGCGATAGCGTGGTGCTCATTGCATCTGAAGAGGGCGGGCGCGACACCTTGCCCGCATCCAAGGTCGGTTTACGCCTGCCTTTACACGCCAGTGCGGCAGGCAAAGTCATCCTGGCTTATCTGGACCCGGTGCGGCAGTTGGCTTTGCTTGGAGAGCAGCCGCTGGCTGCATTGACGCCGCACACGCTGACCGACATCGCCAAATTACGCAGTGAGTTTGACTTGACGCGCGCGCGCGGGTACGCGCTTGAAAGTGAAGAATGCGCGCTGGCAATGATGTCTGTTGGCGCGCCTATTTTTGACATTGAAGGGCGGCCGGTGGGTGCGGTCTGCGTCAGCGCCAACCCGCAGCGTGTCAGTCTGAGCCAGGCCCACAGTTTGTCAGCAACTCTCATTGGATCGGCGCGCAGTATTTCGCACAATGCCGGTGGCCAATTCATGTCCATACAGCCGAGGGACGTGCCCTTGGAGGGCGTCGATTTTGAAGTTGAGTGCGTCAGCGAAACACGCTCACTGCTGGGAGAGGGGCCGATGTGGTCGCCACGTGATGGTGCGCTGTACTGGGTCGACATACTCACGCCGGCCGTGCACCGCTTTGATACCGTCAAGCGGCTGAACACAGAAGTCAAGCTGGGCTCAATGGTGAGCGTCGCTATACCCAAGGCAACCGGTGGTTTGTTGCTGGCCACCCCAGGCGGCATAGTGACCTTTGACCCGGATACCAAATTGCTTTCGCCCATCTGCCACCCGGAATCCACCCGGCCGGGTAATCGCTACAACGACGGCAAGTGCGACCGCATGGGCCGACTCTGGATCGGCAGTCTGGACATGGCGACGGCTGCTAACCGCGGTAACCTCTTCAGGGTGGATGCAGATGGTTCATGGAAAAAAATGGACACCGGCTTCACGGTGGCCAACGGTTTGGGTTGGAGCCCGGACAACAAGCTGATGTATTTCACCGACTCGATGCGCCGCACTATTTATGTCTATGACTTTGATCTTCATGCCGGCGAAATCTCTAACCGCCGCGCCTTGATCGTGCTGGACGCCAGCGACGGCACGCCGGATGGTTTGACGGTGGATCAGGACGGTTGCTTGTGGGTGGCTATCTGGGATGCCTGGCGAGTCTCCCGGTTTTCTCCGGATGGACACGAGTTACTGCGCATCAAGATGCCGGTGCCACGCCCCACCAGTTGCTGCTTCGGTGGTGAGAACCTGGACACCCTTTACGTCACCAGCGCATCCGTGCGTTTGAATGTGGAAGCACTGGCATCGGCCCCGCAATCGGGCTCGCTGTTTGCCATCCGAACGCCCGGCATACGCGGCTTGCCTGAAACTATTTTTGCGGGTTGAGTTTCGTATTCCGGCAACAAAAAACCCGCGGCTTTGTTCAAAGCGGCGGGTTTCAGGGCAAGAAAGCCCGAGCTCATAATTTTTAAAGCAGACCTTGCGTGCGCGCCAGGTGGCTGGCTTGCGAGCGGCTTTTCACATTCAGGCGGCGGAACAGGCGCCACAGGTGAACCTTGACGGTGTGCTCGCTGATCTTGAGTTCATCTGCAATGTCGCGGTTGCTCAGGCCCTTGTCGAGCATGATGAGAAGCTGTTTTTGGCGCTTGGAGAGTTTTTCGGGCGCAGTGCCTGGTTCGGCGTCGGGGTCGTCCAGCAGGAAAACCTTCAAGGCGTTGGAGATTTCTCCGGCGCCTGCCGACTTGGGCACGTAGGCGTCTGCACCGGCTTCAATCGACAGGTCTTCAAAGTCACCGGACGGTGAGGCTGAAAGCACCAGCAGCGGAACGGTGGGGTAGCTTTGCTTGATTTCGCGCACACCAGACACGCCGTGGGTGTCTGGCAGTTTCAGGTCCAGACAGATGAGTTCAGGAACGCCATGAGTCTCAACAGCGGGTGCAATGGCTGCAACTCTGTCGAGCTCAACGATTTTGGCGTTGCTGTTGATTCTGCGTACCAGCATCACAACTGCTTCGCGCATCAAGGGGTGGTCATCAATAACAAAAATGCTCATAAAAAGTCTCAGAATTTAGGTTTAATAGGTACAGCATACACGAAATAGCCCCCTTTGGATTAATGCTTTTTAAAATTGGAAACTTTTCTATGAGTTCGAGTGAGGTCCTCGGAACAATGCAATCGTGGTGAATTTGGCGATTTTCCTAGGCCAATTGCGCCAATGCTTGGACTACTTCCTCGGTACTGACGCCCTCGATGTGTTGTATTTGGGCCGAAATGGTCGGCAAAGCGGCTGCGCCCTGGCTTTGCAGCAGCGCAATCGCATCGGCCGCCTGACGGGGTGACTCAAAGCTCTGGCTTTGCAGCAGCAGGCGCCCGCGCGCATCGACCAGTTTGAAATAAAAGAGGCCGTCTTTTTCGCGGTATTGCTTGAGGCTGGCCACAGACGCCTTGGCCGGTTTGGCGCTGCGGGCGGCGCTCTGGCTGCCCAGCTTGCGCAGGCCCACGCTCTGGCGCAGGCTGGCCATGAATGGCGTGGCCAAACGGCGCGCCTTGGCCGCGCCGGCCTGCAAGATGTCTTCAAGCTGGCCGGGGTTGCTCATGAAAGCCAGATAGCTTTCGCGCATGGGCGCGACCTCACGGTCAATGCGCTCAAACAGCATTTGCTTGGCGTCACCCCAGGCAATGCCGTCAGCATAGGCCTGGCGCAAGGAAGCAGTTTCTGCTTCGCTCGCAAAGGCCTGGTAAATCTCAAACAGCGCCGAGCCTTCGCAGCTTTTGGCTTCACCCGGCGCGCGCGAGTCGGTGACGATGCCGGCGATTTGCTTGCGCAAATGCTCACGCGGCGCAAACAGCGCGATCGTGTTGTCGTAGCTCTTGCTCATCTTGCGGCCATCCAGCCCGGGCAAGGTGGCCACAGAGGCTTCGATCAGCGCTTCGGGCAGCACCAGCTGCTCGCCATACAGGTGGTTAAAGCTCTGGGCCATGTCGCGCGCCATTTCAATGTGCTGTATCTGGTCGCGCCCGACCGGCACCTGGTGCGCCTTGAACATCAAAATATCCGCCGCCATCAGCACCGGGTACATGAAGAGGCCGGCCGTGACGTCGGCGTCCGGGTCGTTAGCTGCAGCGTTATTTTTGTCCACCGAAGCCTTGTAGGCGTGGGCGCGGTTGAGCACGCCTTTGCCGGTCACGCAAGTCAGCAGCCAGGTCAGTTCGGGTATTTCAGGAATATCAGACTGGCGGTAAAAGGTCACGCGCTCCGGGTCCAGGCCGGCGGCCAGCCAGGTGGCTGCAATTTCCAGCGTGGACTGCTGAATTCGTTCAGGCTCGCCCACTTTAATGAGCGCGTGGTAGTCGGCCAGAAAGTAAAAGCTCTGCACGCCGGGCGCCAGACTGGCGCGCACCGCCGGACGCACGGCGCCCACGTAGTTGCCCAGATGGGGGGTGCCCGAAGTGGTGATGCCGGTCAGTACGCGCAGTTCGCTCATGGGAGTTCAGGTGAGTTCAGGTGGGTAAGAAATAATCTGGTGATGAAGCTGCGCCGCAGCCTACAGCAGCATGGCCAGCGGTGACAAAAGAGTTTTCAGCGCACTGAAGGTCAGGCCCATCAGGGGGCTCATCCACAAGGTGCTGACCACGCCGGTCAGCACCAGCGCCATCACAATGAAAAAGCCCCAAGGCTCCACACGCGACACCAGCTGCGCCTGCCGCCAGGGTAGCAGCCCCACCAGAATGCGACCGCCGTCCAGCGGCGGCAGCGGAAAAAGGTTAAAGACAAACATCACCACGTTCACCAGCATGCCGGCGCGGCACATCTCCAGCACAAAACGCTCAGTCACGCCGGCGCCATTGGCCAGGTAAAGCAACACGCCCCACAGCAGCGCTTGCAAAAAGTTGGCGCCCGGGCCGGCCAGCGCCACCCAGATCATGTGTTGCTTGGGCCGGCGCAAGTTGCCAAACCTGACCGGCACCGGCTTGGCATAGCCAAACAAAAAGGTGCCCGCCGTCGCCACATACAGCAGCACCGGCATGAGGATGGTGCCCACCAGGTCAATGTGTTTGATGGGGTTGAGCGTGACACGCCCCAGCACCCAGGCCGTGTTGTCTCCAAAGTAGCGGGCCACATAGCCGTGCGCTGCTTCATGCACCGTGATGGCAAAGATCACCGGCAGGGCGTAGATAGCAATCGTTTGAATCAGGTTGTTGAAGTCCATGACCGGATTGTCTCAGACGCAAGCGCAAGAGCCCGTCTCACAGCCCCAGCACAGCCACGTCACCGCGGCCCTGGCGCAGCACAAGGGCGTCACCGCCCGTGCCCATGGCCGTCAGGTCAATCACCGTGGTGGCTTGCAACGGGCAGGCCCCGGCGTCAATCACGGCGGCCAGTTCATGCTCGAACTGCCGGCGGATGTCTTGTGCGTCGTTCAGCGGCTCGGTCTCGCCGCGCGGTATCAAGGTGGTGGCCAGCAGGGGCGCGCCGTGCAACTCCAGCAGCGCCTGCAAGGTTTTGTGCGCGGGTACGCGCAGGCCAATGGTCTTGCGCGAAGGGTGACTCAGGCGGCGCGGTACTTCTTTGCTGGCTTCCAGAATAAAGGTGTAGGGCCCCGGTGTGGCCGCCTTGAGCAAGCGGAACTGCTTGTTGTCAACACGCGCATAGTTGGCCAGCTCGCTCAGGTCGCGGCACAGCAGCGTCAGGTGGTGCTTGTCGTCAACACCGCGAATGCGGCGCAGGCTGTCTGCTGCGGCCTTGTCGTCCAGGTGGCAGACCAGCGCGTAGCTTGAATCGGTCGGCACCGCCGCCACGGCACCACCGGCCAGCAAGGCAGCCGCTTGCTTGAGCAGGCGGGCTTGCGGGTTGTCGGGATGCACTTCAAAAAATTGGGCCATGGCCGTTCAGAGCAAGGCGAGGAACATCAGGTTTCAAGGGGTTGAACCGGCAGATCGCGCAGCGCCCGGCTTTCGTGTCCGGTCAGCCAGGCACCCGCCACGCCGCACACGGCAATCATGCCGATACCCACCAGCGCCCAGTCGTCAGGCATTTGCTTAAACACCAGCCAGCCGCCAACCATGGCAAAACCAATCTGCGCATACAAATACGGCGTGAGCGTGGAGGCTGGTGAGCGGGCATAAGCCAGGATCAATAAAAAGTGGCCCACGGTTCCCAGCATGCCCATCAGCATGAGCTGGCCCAACTGGGTGCCGGTCGGTTGCGCCCACACAAAAGGCAGCATGAAGGAAGTCACCAGTGTGCCCACCCAACCGGTGTAAAGGTGCATGGTGACCGGGCTTTCGGTCTTGACCATGCGACTGGTGAGCAACTGAAACCACGAGTAGCTGACCACCGCGCCCAGCGGCAGCAGCATGGGCCAGATGAAATTTTCGCCACCCGGGCGGATGATGACCAGCGCGCCTGCAAAAGCACCCAGCACCAGCACCCAGCGCAAGCGCGACACCCGCTCGCCCAGCATGCGCCCCGCCAGCAGCGTGATGATCAGCGGCACCAGCGAGCAGATGGCCGTGAAATCAGCCACCGGCAGGTATTGCAGGCTGCCAAACGCAAAAAAGCTGCTGGTCAAAAGCAGCATGCCGCGCAAAAACTGAAACTTCGGGTGCTTTGTCTTGAGCACTGACAGACCGCGCTGCGGCAGCACGGCCAGCGTGGTGACGACGGCCTGAATGCAGTATCGAAACCAGATCGCCATCAGCAGCGGCACACTCATGCTGACCAGCTTGGCGGTGGTGTCCAGGGTGGCAAAGCAGGCCATCGCGGTGATCACCAGCGCAATGCCGGCCAGAGGCGCTGGCTGGGCTGTAGCCGCCCTCACTGGATGCGATCGGCCAGCAGTTCCCACACGGGCTTGAGCGCGCCGGGCAAAAAGGGCAGGGTGCCCAGGTCGGTATGGCTTTCGTCGGGGCTGTGAAAGTCGCTTCCCCGCGAAGCCGCCAGGCCAAACTCCACGGCCGTCTCAGCGTACTTCACGTATTCGAGCGCGCTGTGGCTGCCGGTCACCACCTCGACCGCCTGGCCGCCGTGGTTTTTGAACTCGGTGAACAGCGCGTACTCTTCATTCGGCGTGAACTTGTAGCGCGCCGGGTGCGCAATCACCGCCACGCCATGCGCGCGGGTGATCCAGCCCACCGCGTTTTGCAGCGTGGCCCAGCGGTGCGGCACGAAGCCGGGCTTGCCTTCGGTGAGGTATTTGCGAAAGACATCGGCGGTTTCTTTGCACACCCCGGTCTCGACCAGAAAGCGCGCAAAGTGCGTGCGCGAGATCAGCTCGGGATTGCCGACAAACTTCAGCGCGCCTTCGTAAGCGCCACGAATGCCGACCTTGGCCAGGCCGTCCGACATTTCTTGTGCGCGTTCGCGCCGGCCGTTGCGGGTGTTGTGCAGGCCCTGGCGCAGCTCGGCGTTGTCTGCGTCAAAACCCAGCCCGACGATGTGCACCGTCTCGCCGGCAAAGGTGACCGATATTTCAGTGCCCGTCAGGTAATGCATGCCACGGGCTTTGGCGGCAGCGGCAGCGCGCTGCTGGCCGCCGATTTCGTCATGGTCCGTCAGCGCCCACAACTCGACACCGTTGGCTTTGGCACGCTCGGCCAGGGCTTCGGGGGTCAGGGTGCCGTCAGAGACGACTGAGTGGCAGTGCAGGTCTGCGTTGAGAATGTTTTGGGGGTTCACGGTTTGATTTTAGGCCCGATGCCCAAGCAAAGCACCAAAGGGTTCATGGATCCCCGCATTCGCGAGGATGACGAAACTAAAAGTCCGTCATTCCCGCCCCTTCCGTCATTCCCGCCCCTTCCGTCATTCCTGCCCCTTCCGTCATTCCTGCCCCTTCCGTCATTCCTGCGAAGGCAGGAATCCATCCCCCGGGCTTTAAAGCTCCGCGCCTTCCACCAGAAAGCGCACACGCCGCACACCCTGCCATTCATCGGCGTCCAGCCTGAAGGCCAGTCGCACCCTGGCCGGCAGCGACTCGGTGCGGCCAAACCAGATGCCGTCCACCGGCTGGCCCTGATGTTTGAGCTTGAGCGCCAAGTGCTTTTCACCCACCAGCCGCTGCGACACCACTTCCACTTCTTCGCTGAAAGTGGGCGCTGCAAAGCCCTGGCCCCACACCTCTTTGTGCAGCGTATCCACCACGTCAATGCGGCGGTACTCGGGCGCCAGCGGGCCGTCGGTGGCCAGGCGGCGCGTCAGGGTGGCGGCGTCCAGCCATTCGTGGGCCACTTGCTGCAGCGCTTGTTCAAAGGCGTCAAAGTGCTCTTCATTGACCGTGCAGCCGGCTGCCATGGCATGGCCGCCAAAGCGCAGCAACACGCCCGGGTGTCGCTTGGCCACCAGGTCCAGCGCATCACGCAAATGAAAGCCGGGGATGGACCTGCCCGAGCCCTTGAGCTCATGCTCTTTGCCCGGCGCGCTGCTGGCCGCAAACACAAAGGCCGGCCGGTGCAGCTTGTCTTTGATGCGCGAGGCCACGATGCCCACCACGCCTTCATGAAAATCCGGGTCAAAAATCGCCACCGCCGGCGGCGGCTCTTCGTCCTCGTCAATCATGGCGTCGGCGGCCAGCTCGGCCTGCTCGCGCATATCGGCTTCAATGGTGCGCCGCTCTCGGTTGATGCCGTCCAGTGTGCGGGCGAGTTCGTCGCCGCGCGCAGGGTCGTCGGTCAGCAGGCATTCAATGCCCAGCGTCATGTCTGACAGCCGGCCCGCCGCGTTGATGCGCGGGCCCAGTGCAAAGCCAAAGTCAAAGGCCGTGGCCGCGTTGGCCTGGCGGGCAGCGGCCACAAACAAAGCCGCCAGCCCGGCCTGCGCGCCACCGGCGCGTATGCGCTTGAGCCCCTGCGACACCAGGCGGCGGTTGTTGGCATCTAACTTGGCCACGTCGGCCACCGTGCCCAGCGCCACCAGCGGCAGCAGCGCGTCCAGCTTGGGCTGGCTGGCCGCATCAAACACGCCACGCTGGCGCAGCTCGGCGCGCAGCGCCAGCAGCACATAAAACATCACGCCCACACCGGCCAGCGCCTTGCTTTCAAAACTGCAAGCCGGCTGGTTCGGGTTGACGATCACGTCGGCATCGGGCAACACAATGGCGCCCGCCAGAACAGCCGGCAAGTGGTGGTCTGTCACCAGCACCTGCATGCCCAGCGCCTTGGCACGCGCCACGCCCTCCAGGCTGGCAATGCCGTTGTCTACCGTCACCAGCACGTCAGCGCCTGCGGCTTTCACGCGCTCTGCAATGCTGGCCGTCAAGCCGTAGCCATCGACCACGCGGTCGGGCACCAGGTAAGTGACCGCCGCAAAGTTAAGTGGCGCGCCCAGCAGCCTGAGCCCGCGCATGCCCACCGCGCAGGCCGTGGCGCCGTCGCAGTCGTAGTCGGCCACGATGCAGATCTTGCGGCCCGCCGCCATGGCCTCGGCCAGCAACACGGCGGCCTCTTGGGCGCCATGCAAGGCCGAAGGCGGCAGCAAACGCGCCAGGCCATCGTCCAGCTCGTCGGCGCTCAGCACGCCGCGCGCGGCAAACAACTGCGCCAGCAGCGGGTGCACGCCGGCTTGCTGCAAGGCCCAAACACTGCGCGGAGGCGCGTCTCTGACGGTGATTTTCATAAGTTCTCTAGATAGCCCAGCAGGGGCTTAGGTGGTAACAGTCTGGTCAGGCGGCTCAGCCAACTTAGCGGCGCACTTTCAAACGTTTGCGACCGGCGCTCGCCACACAGCGTGAGTTGCAGCCGCTCGCCGGCGTTCTGCCGCAGCAACATCGCTTGCGCCAGCGCATCCACGGCGGCCCAGCCTTGCGCATAAGCCGGCCAGTCACCCCGCAGCGCGGCATCGGCCAGCATGCGCGGCGCATGCACCGGTGGCGCGGCCTTGTGCGGCTTCAAGCCTGCCGGCAAATCACCCGTGCCGCTGAACCAGATGGAGTTGACTGGCAACAAGCGCTGGGCGCTCCGTGCCTCATTGACAGGGTGCGTGTACATCAGCATTTGCATCTCGTTTTGCAGGCGCCGCAGCTTTTTACCCGCTGCAGAGGCACCCGTGTGCGTGCTGGCCGGCAGCCACGGGTCCACGCTGCGGCCCAGCGCCCGGTCCAGGCTGGCCGTGGGCAGCCCGCGAAACAACTCGCCCGCCGCCAGCCAGCGCTGCGGCGCGGCGTAGTGCAGCGTGATGCCGTCCTCATCAAAGTAAACCTGCATCGCCGCCATCAGCGCACGTGAATCGGCTTCGCTCAAACCCAGCGCCGCCGGCTCGGTCAGCGTGGCGTGCTCGCGGCCCATGGCCCAGTGGCAAGGCGTCACCCAGGCCCAGGCTTGGGCGCTGCTGCCAGGCTCGTCACTTTGCGCGCGCTCCCAGGCCGCCCAGGGAATCAAGCCGTCTTGTAATTCATCCCCTTCCAAACCTTCAAGCCGCGCCAGCGCCCGTTCATGCGGGGGCGAAAGTGCGTTTGCGCCCGCATCCTCAGCCGCCAGCGGCCGCATGCCCTGCAACAGCCGCGCCACATGCCGCGTCTGCTCTGTGGATATGGCCTGCATGGCACGCAGCCAATCGTCGTCGGCGCTTGCGGCAAAAGGCAGCAGCAGGTGGTTGGGGGCGGGCGGGGTTTGGGGGGCGGGCATGGGTGGCTATTGTCCGGCACGGCGCTGGGGCTGGCGGCGCCGTAGCGTTGGCCTGACGAAATGGCTCTTTAAAACGGTATTCATGGCCGCCCTTCGGACCGATTCATACAGAGCACACCTTGCTCAGCCTAGGGCTGAACAATGAGCACCACTCTCCTGGACTCAAGCCCAGAACGGATCAAGCCGGCGGCTAGAGGCCGGCAGGTCTTCAAAGTAGGGAAGCGCGCCGCCATCCAATTGCCATAGCTTGGCGACGGGCTGTAAAGGCTTGTCATGGGCGCGAACTTGACCGGCGTACCAAAGCCCCGACGTTGACAACGTTGATCGGGCTTCATGCCCAGAAGTCTTTCTTGGCTTGTTGAATAATCAAAACATTCAACAACTGCAGACTCTTCTTGGGAGAACGATCCATGCCAACCCTTACCCTTTCTAAGTTCGCTCCCGCTTGGGTGCTGGGCTTGACGCTCCTGTCATCTTCAGCAACGCATGCTGCGGGCGACGACGTCACCGTGCCGCCGGCTCCTACCCCGACCCAGCGCTGCCCCAACGGTCAGATTCATGACGCCAAGGCCGGCAAGTGCGTGCCCGTCAAGTCGAATTCGCTGGATGACAGGGACCGGTACCAAGCCGTCCGCGAGCTGGCTTATGCCGAGCGCTACCTGGCTGCGGAAATGGCTTTGGATGCGATGACTTCTCAAGATGACGATCGCGTCTTGACCTATCGGGGCTTCTTGATGCGAAAGACGGGCCGGCTTGAGCAAGCTTTCCAATACTACCGCGCGGCCATCGATAAAAACCCCAACAACCTTCTGGTGCGCTCTTACATGGGCCAGGGCTTTGTGGAATTGGGTGAGCTTGGCTCAGCGCGTCAACAACACCAGGAGATTCTGAGCCGAGGCGGGCAGGGCACCTGGGCAGAGGTGTCGCTGCGTACCGCGCTTGTAAGCGGTCGGACCTCCAACTACTGAGCTGACGATCTCGATGAAATGCACCAACAAGCGTCCGGCATGGGTGAAAGCCTTTTAGGCCACGGTCGTGGCGCTTATTCGTTTGGCGGGTTGGCGACAAAACGGCGAAGCACTTAATCCGATGCAGGGACGAATCAAACGGCGTGCGGCCAGTGCTCAAACGCAATCGCTAGCGCATGAGGCTGGCCTTGACAGATCGGTCTGCGCTTTGTGCGGCCGTTCCATACCGCCAGCCCAGCGTGATGCTCACCACTTGGTGCCCAAGTCACGCGGCGGCGCTGAGACGGTGTGGTTGCACCGCGTCTGCCATCGACAGGTACACGCGCTGTTCACGGAGACTGAGCTGGCGCGCAGTTATGCGAGTGCTGAGGCACTTCGGGGGCATCCTGTCATGGCTCGGTTTCTGGCGTGGGTCAGCGACAAACCGCCGGACTTCAATCCACCCATTCGCCGCAGCCGCAACAAGGGCCTGCGTGAAGTCGGCGTGACGCTGCATCCTGTGATGAACCCCACTCACCGTGATTGACCATGGCTGACCCAGAGCAGCGCCTTCCCGGCCCTGAGCGCGTTCCCCTGAACGCATTGACCGCACGCGTGTGGCAAGAGCTAACGCGTGCACCGCATGACAAGCATCATGATTGGCGCACGCCCGTGCTGGCAACGCAGGGTCTGGCCGGAGAGCCGCAGGCACGCACGGTCGTTTTGCGCCAGGCGGATGCCGCCAGCTGGACGCTGACAGTCTTCACCGATGCACGCAGCCCCAAGTGCGCTGAGCTTTCAGCGCAGCCCGCGGCGCAGTTGTTGTTTTGGAGCGCACGCTTGGGCTGGCAGCTGCGCTTACCCGTTCGGGCGGTGGTGCTGACATCCGGCGCAGCAGTGGCCCAAGCGTGGGCGCGCATGCGGCAGTCGCGCGCAGCCGCGGACTATTTAAGCGCAGAGGCGCCTGGCAGACCGATGGCGACCGCTGAAACGGCCAGTTCTCTTTCACCAACTTTGACGGATGCACATCACCTGGCCGTGCTGCAATTCCAAGCCGAGGACATCGATTGGCTGGAGCTTCACCGCGAGGGCCACCGCCGTGCCCGCATGAACCGGACCGGTGATGTGTGGCCGCTTGTGCCTTGATGAGACATCACAAAGAAAGCGGCGGTGCGCTGACAACTAGTGATGTGCCCCCGGCTTTTCGGCCTTCAGGGCTGCAGTGAACTGCGCGGCAGTGGCCGCATCGATCACGCCGTTGCCAAGCGCCAGCTTGACGGTGCTGCTGCAGAGGATGCGGTAGAAAGCCATCATCTCAGGACCCAAGCCGTCGAGCGCTTCAACGTGCTTTTCAATGGAGGCTACATCGCCCCGTGAAACCGGGCCCGGCATGCCTCGGGCAATGCCTGCCGATTCAATGGACGACAGCGTGCCGCGCGCCAGGGGCAGCAGGGCGCGCAGGGCGCTTTCTTCGGTGGCACCCCATGATTTCCAGAGGGTTGCCGCCTCGGCGAAAAGCGCATTGATAAATTGCGATGTGACCCCGGCTGCCGCGTGGTACCGGCCGCGCATACCGGGGGGGAGCCGATTGACGCTGCAGCCCAGTTTGCGCGCGAAGTGCCCGAGCCATTCGTTGAGTGGTTCGTCGGCTTCTATAGTGATGGTGGAGCCCGGCAGTGATTTCATGGCAGCGTCAGGGTCGCCAAACGTTTGCATGGGGTGAAAGCCGCCCGTGAAGGCGCCGCTGGCCCGAGCCGCGTCCAGTGCGCTGACTTCGGTCACGCCGCTGCAGTGCACCGCGGCCTGACCGGCACGCCAGCGCAGGGCTGATGCGGTGGGCTCGATGATGCTGTCAGGCGTGGTGATGAACACCAGATCGCACTTGTCCACCACGGTCTGAGAGCTAGTCACCTGGCATGGCGGAATCCGGGCGACCAGCGCCAGGGCGTCTTCTGCCATGCTGCTGGATACGCAGGTCACCCGCAGGCCTGCGTCCGACAAGCCCCAGGCCAGCGCCTTGCCCAGGCGCCCACAGCCGATGAACCCCACACTCAGCTGGTCGGCATTTTTCGAGGCCAAGTCAATGCTCACGTGTGACCTGCCCAGGTGCGATAACGGCCAAGCTTGGCCAGGTCGGGCTCGCCCCCTAGCCCAACGCCTTGAGGCACAGGTACATAGCCGTTTTTGACCGGCAGTAGATCGCCCACAATGGCCTCGCGGCCTACATTGGGATGGCAATCAAATTCCAGCAGGCCTTCGCCGCCGGCAGCCGCCAGCAGGTGCAGCGACGACAGCAGCGAGATACCGCCGCCGAAGTAGTGCGGGCAGTAGCGCTTGCCTGCCGCTACCGCGCTAGATGCCACATGCCAGTTGCCTGTGATACCGCCCCACTTGGTGACGTCCGGCTGGATGACCTGCAGCACGTCGTCGTTCAGCGCGCTGTCAAACTGGCCGTCGTGAAAATTCTCGCCGCCGGCCAGTGGCGTGCTGGACGCGCGCGCAAGGGCTCGCCAGTCTGCTGCCGGTGCATCAACGCGCAGGGGCTCCTCGAACCAGCTCAAGCCCAGTGGGGCAATGCCTTCGGCGAACGCGATGGCTGAATCGAGCGTGTGGTTCTGGTTGGCGTCGCAGGTGAGAATGGCGTCAGGTCCCAGTGCTTCGCGCATGGCGCGCAGGTTGCGCAGGTCCAAGTCGTGTCCGAAGCCAACCTTGAGCTTGAAGGCCCGGTGTCCTTCGGCCTGACGTGCAGTGGCAAAGCGCTCGGGCTCGTCCGGGTTGATGCCGGTGGCATACACCGGCACGGAATCCACCGAACGGTCCGACAGCAGCTTGTGCAGGGGCTTGCCTTCGCGGCGCGCGACGAGGTCCCACGCCGCAATGTCGATGCCAGCCACCACCTGCGCAATGGGCCCCACCTCGAGTGTTTGCAGCACCAGCACTTCAAGGGAAGCGGTGAGTTTCAGATAAAGGTCTTTCGGGCTGTCAAAGCGCTTGCCGATGAGGCGCTCGCCCAGGTCGACGGTCAGCCGCGCGCGGTGCTCTGCGCCCACGGCAGGCCAGTTGGCCCACACCTCGCCCCAGCCCTGGTTGCCGTCGACATCGGTCAGCCTGACCAGGACAAAGGGGCGGTCGCGAAACGTACCGAACGCCACCTTGATCGGTGTCTGCACGGGAACGCGGAAGGCAAACGCCTCGACGCAGGCGATCTGTAGGAACTTGATGGTCATAGGGAGGAGTGCAAGGGAGTGATTCGGCTTTTGTGTCGGCTGCTCAATGCGAAGCGGGGCTCGGGCAGTCCGCGCACGCCCACATCGATGGCCAGCAGCGCGCCGGCGAGCGGCTGCAATTTAAGCTCAGCGGGCGTCATCTTTTGGCTGGTCGTGGTGATGTACAGCGTGGACAGGTCGGGGCCGCCAAAGGCGCAGCAGGTGGGCCGCTGTACGGGCAGTTCCAAAATGCGGTCGATACGGCCGTCGCTGGCGTAGCGCACAACGCGGCCAGCGTCGAACTGCGCGTTCCACAGAAAGCCTTCAGCATCCACCGTCGAGCCATCGGGAAAGCCGGGCGCCTGCGTGGTGGCGAACACGCGTTGCGTTCCCATCTCGCCGGTGGTGGTGTTGTAGTCGTATGCGTACAGGGTGTAGTGCAGTGAATCGGCGAAGTACATGGTTTGGCCGTCGGGACTGAAAGCCAGGCTGTTCGGGATGCAGATGCCGTCCTGCACCGGTTCGAGCGCGCCGCGACCCTGCAGTTTGTACAGCACACCTTCTGGCGCACGGGTGATGTTGTGCATGCTGCCTACCCAAAAGCGGCCCTGACGATCGCAGCGGCCGTCGTTGAAGCGGTGGCCGGGGATGAGTTCAGGTGAGCGCACAAAAGGCTCTAAGGAGCCGCTCGCGGTGTCAAACACGGCAATGAACTGCGGCAGTGCTACCAGCAGGCGATCATCGTCGGTCATAGCGATAGCGCCGACCAGGTCTGGCATGGGCCAGCTCTGGACATGGCCAGTGGCGGGGTCCAACCTGCGTATGGCGGGCTGTCGGATGTCAACCCAGTAGAGGCACTGGCGTCGGTCGTCCCAAAGGGGACTCTCGCCCAGGATGTCTGTTTGCGTGCCGATACGGCGCAGTTTGCCGTCGGGTGCGCTGGACGGGGCAGACTCGGTGCTTGGTGTTGTGACTGGCATGCAGAGATCGTAAGAGCGCTGAAGCCTTCACGCTATTTGCATTGCGGCAAACGGGGGTTCGAAACCTGCGAACCCCAGCCTTCGGATTGTGCATAGGCACCGTTGCCTAAGTTCCTATTCCGGCAAGACGGGACCGGCCCTAGCATGAGCCCACTAGAAATACAGGACGCAGAGACAACATGCCAGGCTCCACCTCTCCCAGCATCGCGACCCCCATTCCGGGCTCGAGCGGCAAAGCTGATCACCTCTTTAATGATCTGGCTCCGGCACGCCTTTTTTCGCTCGAGGGCAAGGTTGCCCTGATCACTGGCGGCGCCGGTGGCATTGCTTCCGGCCTGGCCAAGGGATTTGCTGCTGCCGGTGCGCGCATTGTGCTGGCCGACTTCAGTGCTGCCGTGCATGAGCGGGTGCAAGAGTTTCGCAGTGCCGGCTGCGACGCGCATGGTTTGGTCTTTGATGTGACCGATGCGCAAGCGGTGGCCGGCGCTATCAATAGTGTGGTTGACCTCTGCGGGCGTATCGACATCGTTGTTAACAACGCGGGGGTCATTGCCCGCACGCCGTTCCTGGATCTCACTGCCTCTGAATGGCAGAAGGTGATTGACACCGACCTCACCGCTTGTTTCCTGGTGGCTCAGCAGGCTGCGCGGCGCATGGTTAAGCAGGGCAGCGGACGTATCATCAATATGGGCTCCATCATGAACCACGTGGCCCGGCCCAACCTTGTGCCCTACGTTGCGGCCAAGAGTGGTGTGTCGGGGCTGTCGCGCGCCATGGCGGCCGATCTGGCCGGCACGGGCGTTACTGTCAATACCCTGGCGCCCGGCTACACCGTCACGCCCTTCAGTCAGGCAAGCAACGTCGAGTTCAATGCTTTCGTGTCCGACTGGACCCCTTGCAAGCGCTGGGGCCGTCCAGAGGACATCTGCGGGGCAGCGCTGCTGCTGGCCTCAGACGCCGGTTCATATATCAACGGACACACCTTGTACATCGACGGCGGCTTCCTGTCGGTGACGCGTTGAAAGCTGGCGCCATAGAGACCACCATGAAACCACAAGAGCGCCAGGGCCAGGGGCCGGTCCCTTCACAGCAAGCCTTAGCCACTGCCCAGGGTGGGGGCTATGGCTGGCTGCGCCGTACCCTTGCCAATCGATGGGTCGTCGCAGTGCGTTCTTTCGCCATTTTTGCTGCGTTATGGTGGCTGTTCTATGCTTGGAACGGCAATCCCCTGCAACTGCCTTCGCCCGTCGTGGTGGTGGAAGCCGTGTGGGAACTGCTGGTGGGCGGCGAATTGGCCGAACACGCGCTGATCAGCACGGTGCGCCTGATGATCGCCCTGTGCATTTCCATCCTCCTTGCAGTCCCGCTGGGTTTCTGGATGGGCTGCAGCCCCGCCGTGAATTCTTTCGTCGATCCGCTGGTCGAGTTGCTGCGACCCATCTCGGGTATCGCATGGCTGCCACTGGCCTTGTTCATCTTCGGGGTGGGCAACACGCTGCCCGTGTTCATCATGGTTTACGTGGGCTTCTTTCCCATTTTGCTGAATACCGTGGCCGGCGTGCGGCAGGTTGACCGCAAGCTGCTCTCGGCAGCAAGCACCATGGGCATCAGCCGCGCTGCGGTGCTGCGTTACGTGCTCATCCCCGGGGCTCTGCCCACTGTCATGGTCGGTGTCCGCCTGGCCTTTGCGGCCTCATGGGCGGCCATCGTCGCGGCAGAACTGATCGGCTCCCCCAGCGGCCTGGGTTTCGCCATCGAGTGGTACCGCCAACTCCTGATGACCCCGAAGGTGTTCGCCTTCATTCTCGTCATCGGTGTCGTCGGTTATCTCTGTGACGTTGGCCTGCGTTCGCTGCAGCGCTTTCTCACGCCTTGGTCAGAAGGGACAGGAGTCCAATGAACAAGATTATCCAAACCTCCCGCGGCCTGGCCATACTGCGCGCCTGCACACTGCCTTTCATTCTGCTGGTGGTCTGGCAGCTTTGGGCCATGAGACAGCCGGCCAGCAGCCCGGCACCACTGCCCCTGCAGGTGGTGTTGACCGCCTTCGAACTTGTCAGCAAAGGAGGGCTGGTCCAGGCCCTGGTTCAAAGCCTGGGCCGTGTGGTGACGGGCTTTTTCATCGCCCTGGCGTTGGGTGTCGTGATAGGCATCCTGATGGGCTCAAGCCGGGCTGTCCGGGAAAGCCTAGACCCCATCATCGAGAGCTTCCGGCCCATCGCACCCATGGCCATCCTGCCCATTGCCATTTTGTGGTTCGGTACAGGAACCTCCTCCGCACTGGCCATCGTGAGCTACGCCGCATTCTTCCCCGTGCTGGTCAATACCGTGCATGGCGTCAGCCGTATCGACCGCAAGCTGGTGCTGGCGGCCCAAACCATGGGCGTGCCCCGCCTGACCATACTGACACGCGTGATCCTGCCCGGTGCGCTGCCAAGCGTGCTGCTCGGCTCCCGCCTGGCCATGGGTGTGGCTTGGACCGCCATCATCGCGGCGGAACTTGCCGTCGGCGCCAAGTCGGGCGGCGGCGGGTCCGGCGGTATCGGACAGATGATGTTCGTGTTCTATGCCTACAGCATCAACCTCAACGCCATCGTCGTGTGCATGGTGGTGGTGGGCCTCGTGGCACTGCTGATTGACCGTATCTTTCGCGCCGCCGAGATCCGGCTGCTTCCCTGGAGAAACTAATCATGACCGAGCAGACCCAATCCCCGTGCAAGCTGCGCCTGCAGGGGGTCTCCAAAAGCTTCATTGCACCGCGCACGGGTGAGAAGACGCTGGCCGTGACCGATGTCAACCTGGACATCGACAGTGGTGAGTTCATCTGTATCGTCGGGCCTTCAGGCTGCGGAAAATCCACCATCCTTAATATGGTGGCCGGCCTTGACACACCCAGCACCGGCACCATCGAAAAAGACGGCGCACCCGTGACTGGCCCTGGCGCTGACCGCGGCGTGATGTTCCAGGACTACGCCCTCATGCCCTGGCAGACCGTGGAGCAGAACGTCGGCTTCGGCCTGCGCTTTGGCACGCCAGGCAAACCTTTCACCCCCGAGCAGCGCGAAGAACGCATCCGCCACTTCATCAAGCTGGTGCGCCTGAACGGCGCAGAGAAAAAGTATCCTCACCAGCTCTCAGGTGGCATGCGGCAGCGCGTAGCACTGGCGCGCCTGCTGGCCAACGGCCCCGACATCCTGTTGATGGATGAACCGCTGGGCGCGCTGGATGCACAGACCCGCCTGATCCTGCAGGTCGAGTTGCTGCAGATCTGGGGCCAGACGGCGCCCAGGGAGCAGCGCAAGACGGCCATCTTTATCACCCACGACATCGAGGAGGCCGTGTTTCTCGCCGACCGTGTCGTGGTCATGAGCAGCCATCCGGGCCGGATTCGCGCGGTGATCTCCATCGAGCTGCCACGCGACCGCAGCGAGCACACACGGGCCGAACCCAACTTCGGCCGTCACGTGGACCAGATCTGGAGCCTGATCCGTGATGAGGCCTACCGCGCCATCGGTGGCAGCGAAGAAGTGGCGGCTCCGGTGTGATGCTGAGCCCGCCTAAATCCATTTTTCCGAGCGTTACTTTATTTAATTTACATAGGAGACATCCATGACTGCATCGAACAACTTCACAAACACACGCCGGCAGCTCGTCCTCGGCGGCTCCGCCCTGGCCGGCGCGGGCCTGCTGGGCATGCCAGCCATCATCAAGGCACAGGGCTCCCGCCAGGACCTGAAGATTTCCATCGGCCGCATTCCCTGGGCGGCTGGCAACTCGCCCATGACCCAGTACATGATCAACAATAAGCTGCTCGAAAAACGTGCAGCCGAGTTCGGCTACAACCTGAGCATTGACTGGCGCGAGTACCCGACGGCTTTGCCCATGGTCGAGGCCATGGTTGGCAACAACCTCGACATCGGCATGTGGGGCAACACACCCATCACCCGCGGTATCTCCAGCGGCTTGCCCATCAGTCTGCTGGTGGTCGGTGAGGGGCACCTGCGCTTCCTGATCACGACGCGAAAGGGCTCACCCGTTCGCAACTTCCAGGACCTCAAGGGCAAGACCATCGGTGTTTCTCTGGGCGGTGACCCGCAGAGCGCGTTGTTCCAGATGCTGCGCTACGAAATGGGCGTGGACGACATCAAGGACACAGGCATCAAATTCATCAACATGCCCACGCATGCGCAGGCGGCCTCCGTTCCGACTGGCGTAGACGCCACTTGCACCATCTACCCGGCCTACCTGGCAGCCCAGGCCAGCGGAACGACGGCTATCGCCAACTCGTTCGGCTACACCGAAGAGCACTATGACGGCCCGGCCGGCAAAGGCGCAGGCATCCTCCTGCCCAATGTTAGAAAATCGCCATTCTTCCCGGACGGCTACTACCTGCATCGTTCGTTCTGGATCGGTCGCAATGGCCTGATTGAAAGGCACCCTCAGGCGGTGGTCGCGTTCCTTGTGGCCCAGCAGGAAGCCGTCGCTGCCCTGACCGCAATGGACGCTGGCGCCGTGTCGCAGTTGGTCAAGGACTACTGGAAACTCGACCCCGAACAGGGCGCCAAGGTCGTCAAGGACGACGTGCTGTTTTCCCGTGGCTGGTCATGGCCTACCGAGGCCGATGCCCGTGCCGTGCTGGAGACCTCTAAATTCATGGCTGAAAACAAGGTCATACCCAAGGCGCTGGAGTGGTCAAAGATCAAGGATGCTTTCGCCCGTACCGCGCCGCTGACCAAGCAGGCCTACGACAAGCTCGGCGCCAAGCCGGGCGCAGCGGAGTTCACGCGCAAGAACGTCAGCGACCTTCGCGGACGGCCCGTCTGGGAAATCCAGCAGTGGAGCGAACAGGCTTGACGCAGGTTTCCCCGCAGTGAATTTTTAACGCAGGAGCAAATTGTTATGAAAATCGGATTCATCGGCCTCGGTGTGATGGGAGGCCCCATGGCCGCCAATATCGTCAAGGCGGGGCATCAACTCACCGTCTATGACCGCAGCCCGCAAGCGGTCGAAGCACTGGTCAAGTTGGGCGCTCGCGGCGCCTCTTGCGGCCGCGAAGTCGGCGCTGCCAGCGACTTCGTCGTCACCATGCTGCCCGAGCCACAGCACGTGGAGCAGGCGGTCCTCGGACCAGATGGCGTGGTAGAGGGTCTGCCCAAGGGCGGGATTGTCATTGAGATGAGCACCATCGATCCCGGCACGTCCCGCCGCGTCGGCGATGTACTGCGCGCGCGCGGCATGGAGCTGGTCGACTCGCCCGTGGGCAAGACCAGTGAACACGCCGTCACCGGCACGCTCACGCTGATGGTGGGCGGCAACCAGGCTGCTATCGACAAGGCCATGCCCGTTCTCAAGTGCATGGGCACGGACACGTATTTCTGCGGCGGTCCCGGAACCGGCCACGCCATGAAGATGACCAACAACCTGCTGGCCACCACCATCATGATCGCCAATACCGAGGTGCTTGCGATCGGCATCAAGGCCGGTCTCACGCTGGAGCTCATGCAAGAAGTGATGCGGACCACGATGGCCTGGAACCAGCAGCTGGCTGTGGCCATGCCCAAGAAGGGCTTCGTCGGTGACGACAGCCCCGGTTTTGCCATCCGCCTGGCCTGCAAGGACGTGCGTCTGGCGTGCGAAGCAGCAGAGGGCATGGGCTTTCAGGCCCTGGCGGGACGCGCGGCACAGGCCACGATGGAGCGCGCCATCGGCATGGGCCTGGGTGATAGAGACACTGCGGCGCTGATGTTCATCCGCGAGAAGGAACTCGGTATCGAAATCCGCCAGAAACCCGTGCCGCTGAAGAACGCAGCCTGAGGACCTCGACATGGCTGCCTACGTCATCAACGACATGGAGGTCCTCGACGCAGCCCTGCTCGAGGAGTACAAGAAACTGTCGGCACCTACGGTGGCGCAGTATGGCGGGCGCTTCCTGGTGCGCGGTGGAAAGGTGGACAAATGCGAAGGCGACTGGCAGCCGCGGCGGTTGGTCGTCCTCGAGTTTCCCAGCCTCGAGCGGGCGCATGCCTGGCTCGATTCCGTGGAATATGCCCCAGCGATGCGCATCCGCCAGCGGGCTTCGCGCTCCAACCTGATCTTGGTCGAGGGAGCGCCACCTCTCTGATTTCAAGGCCCGCGTTGACCGCGGGCCTTTTTTCTTTTTAATCCGGCTTTCCCAGGCACAGGAAAAAGCCCGGTCAATCTGCCGGGCTTTTGCCTTAAGAGTGAACTTGAAGTTCAGTCAGGGACTGGCAGTTTGTCATGCTGGCCGATGGCCGGAACGGGCTTGAAGTACTTGTCATCCCATTCCGTGGCATAGGGCGTTGCGGGTACTTCGACCGCCACGCCATGAACATCCATGGGACGGGTGCGCAGTTGGGGATGCTCGATCAGGTCCTGCACGGAATTGATCGCGCCGTAGGCGGTCTGGGCTTCAGACAGTCGAGCTGTCGCTTGGGCGTAGTCCAGTTGTCCGAAAACTGCCTGAATGTCGGCCTCTAGCGCCTCGCGGTTGCGCGTGCGCAGGTGGTTGTTACAAAAGCGCGGATCGCTGCAGAGACCGGCATTTCCCATGAAGATCTGGCAAAAGCTGGCCCACTCGCGTTCATTCTGGATGGACAGCACCAGTTCGCGTCCGTCCGAACACGTGAACGCGCCGTAGGGCGCGATGCTCGGATGACGCAGGCCCAGGCGCTCAGGCGCGCGGCCGCCGTAACGCGCCTGCAGGTAGGGCACGGTCATCAGTTCTGCGGCGGAATCGAACAGCGACACCTTGATGCCGCTGCCCCGGCCGGTGCGCGTGCGCTGCAGCAGGGCCTGCTGAATGCCGATGAGCGCATTCATACCGGCAGTGATGTCGCACAGCGACACGCCGATGCGACCCCATGCGCCGGGCGCGCCGCTCACGGCCACCAGGCCGCTCTCAGCCTGCACCAGCAGGTCATAAGCCTTGAGCTCATGCAGTGGCCCCGATTCGCCATAGCCCGAGATGTCACAGGTGATGAGCTTTGCGTATTTCTCACGCAGCATCTGTGAGCCGAAGCCCAGCCTGTCCGCCGCGCCCGGCGCCAGGTTCTGGAGGAACACGTCGGCCGATGCGAGCAGGGCGTTGAGCATGTCCTTGTCCGATTCGCGGCGCAGGTCCAGCACCAGCGATTCCTTGCCCCGGTTGATCCAGACAAAGTAAGAAGACTCACCTTGCACGGCCTGGTCGTAACCACGGGCGAAGTCGCCCTCGGGCCGTTCGATCTTGATCACGCGGGCGCCGGCGTCGGCCAGCCGGCTGGAGCACCAGGGGGCCGCTACAGCCTGTTCGAGTGCAATGACGAGAATGCCGTCGAGAGGTTTGGTGCTCATTGCAGAGTTGTCACTCGTAGAAGTTGACGACGGTCTTGGTCGTGCTGAGTTCTTCAAGGGCCATCAGCCCCTTTTCGCGGCCGTGCCCGCTGCGCTTGGTACCACCGAAGGGCAGTTCCACGCCACCGCCTGCGCCATAGCAGTTGATGAACACCTGGCCTGACACGATGCTGCGCGCCATCCGTTGCTGCCGGGCGCCATCACGTGTCCACACGCCCGCCACGAGGCCGAACTCAGTGCAGTTGGCAAGCTCAATGGCTTCTTCTTCGGTGTCGAACACCTGCGCTACGAGCACGGGGCCGAACACTTCCTGGCAGACCAGGTCATGGGTGGCGGGAGCCGGGCCGAAGACGATGGGCGTGACGAAGAAGCCATCGCCCAGCGAGTCGGACACACTGGCCTGGGCGATGACCGGGAGCTGGTCCTGCATGGCGTTTGTGATGAATTGCCTGACTTTTTGCTGCTGCTTCTGGTTGATGAGGGGACCAAGGTTGGCATCGTCCTCAGGCCGGCCAATGCGCAGCGCTGCGAAGCGCTCGCGCAGCAAGGCCGAGAACTGGTCGAAAACGCTGCGCTGCACCAGCACCCGGCTTCCCGCCGAGCAAGTCTGGCCCGCATTTTGCGTAATGGCGGTGCAGACGGAGGCTGCGGCGCGATCAAGGTCGGCGTCTTCGAAGACCACCTGGGGCGACTTGCCGCCCAGTTCCAGCACCACGGGCACGTGGTGACGGGCCGCAGCCTCCTGAACCAGCCGGCCCACTTCGGGCGAGCCGGTGAATGAAACAAAATTAATGTCGGTGCTGGCCGTCAGCGCAGCGCCCGCGTGCTCACCCAGGCCGGTGACGATATTCAGCGCGCCCGGCGGAAAGCCGGCTTCAACGATGAGCTTGCCAAGTTCTAGGCACACCAGGCAGGCGTCCTCCGCAGGTTTGAGCACGGCAGCATTGCCCATGGCCAGTGCGGGCGCGATGGTACGGCCGAACATCTGAGCCGGATAGTTCCAGGGTGTGATGTGAGCGGTAACGCCTAGAGGCTCGCGCACCACCATCACGTTGTAGCCGTTAAGGTAGGGGATCACTTCGCCGTGCACCTTGTCAGCCGCGCCGGCGTAGAACTCGAAGTAACGGGCTACCGCGCGCATATCGGCGCGAGCCTGCGATATGGGCTTGCCGGTGTCGTGGGCCTCTATCCATGCCAATCGCTCGGTGTTCGCCAGCACGAGCGCGGAGAAGGCCAGCATCAGCCGGCCGCGTTCGGTGGCCGTGAGTTTGCCCCAGGTGCCGCTCAGGGCTTTGCGCGCAGTTTGGACAGCGGTGTTGATCTCATGGGCGCCTCCGCTGGCCAGCCAGGCGAATTGGCGGCCCGTTGCCGGGGCGAGCACGACCAATGGCGGGTTTTCACTGGCGACCCACTGATTGCCGATCAGGTGGCCGTACAGCGGCAACTGGTCATGGCGGCCGACGGCGGCGGGGAAAAGCTGGGGGTCTTGGCACTGCATGTGCAGGGTTCCTGTGCTGGGGACTTGCGATCAAGTCGGTAGTGGATCGCGCGGCGCTAAGCGCTTTACAACATGACTACATTCTTCGGCCCCGACGCTCGATCGTCTATAGCAATCTGGTCAATCCGGACTTGCGCAATTTCGAACCAGCGGGTTAATCAAGGGCACGAAGCCCTTGTTATGCATCACGAAGTACTGCCCGAGTTCAAGAAATTCAGACCTTCGTGCAGCCAAAGCGCGCAATTGGGACGGGGTAGGCTTCAGGCGTCCCGCGAAGCAACCAGGTAGGCCAGCAGCTTGGCCACCGAACTGTTGGCCATACGCTCTTTGGTGACGCAGATGAGCATCTCGCGCTCGGCCCATTCCTCCTCCAGGGGGCGCACTGCCAAGCCGAGACCCTGCCCAAGAACACTGGCCGCCTGATA
Source organism: Polaromonas sp. (assembly GCA_044350025.1). Classification (GTDB taxonomy): domain Bacteria; phylum Pseudomonadota; class Gammaproteobacteria; order Burkholderiales; family Burkholderiaceae_C; genus Polaromonas. Next base: position 84,986 of record JBILIK010000002.1, read on the forward strand.
GGGCAGCAGCCCCAGCCCGAAGCCGGCCTGGACCATGCGGCAGACGGCCTCGAAGCTGCGCACCTCGACCCGCAGTTGGAGCGTGCGCTCTGCGATAACCGCCTGCTGCGCCAGCAGGCGCATCATGGAAGAGCCAGCCTCCAGGGCCACGAGATCTTCCTCGAGCACGGTGATAAAACTCATTTTTGGCGCGCGGGCAAGCGGGTGGGCGGCGGGCATGACCACGGCAATGCGGTCAGTGGAGTAGTGAAGCGTTTCCAGGCCATCTGTCTTGGTGCCTTCGACAACGATGCCAATATCGCCTTCGGCAGCCAGCACGGCGCGGACGATATCGTCGCTCCAGCGCTCTTCAACCGCCAGCCGGACATCGGGGTTTTCCTGGGCGAACCCGGCCAGATGTTCAGGCAGCACCTCGGTCATGGCAGACGTGTTTGCCAGGATACGCAGGGCGCCCTTGCGACCCGTCGCATGGTCTCGCATGTCAGCCTGCATGTGGTTCAGGCCAACCAGCAAGGCCTTGGCGTGCGGCAGCAGTGAAGCTCCGGCCGACGTGAGCCCCACACCGCGCGATGAGCGCTCGAGAAGCGGCGTGCGGAACCGGTGCTCAAGCAGCGCAATGCGGCGGCTCGCTGCTGCCAAGCCGATGTGGGAAGCCTCTGCGGCCTTGGTCAGACTGCGCAGTTCTGCGGCCCGGACGAAGAGTGCAAGAGAGTCGATATCAGGAAGCATGGCAATGTGAAAGTAGGCGGCGGGCTACCGGATTTGCGTATTGTTGACCGAGACCCTGACCCAAGGCTGAGGTAGGCCTAGTTGCGAACCCGTAATACAGCGTAGGGTGCCAAGTCGAAGGTCTTTGCGTTTTCAGCTATGTTAACCGTGCGCAAGGGCGGCTTGCTTCCTGAGTATCGTATTGACGCCTCGTCCATCACGTCCGCCCCCAGGCAGCCGTCAAACGTCTGCGCAATGTCCAAAGTTAGGGCGCGGGAGGTCAAGTTGGCAACCCAGCACTGCCGGCCGGCATGCGTGCGTACGTGCAATCCGCAGGTTCCGCCAGGCAGGCCGCTCAGTGCACCCATCTGCTGCGCGCCCTGAAGGGCCTGTAGCACGAACCAGGCGGGAACCGGCAATGCCTCGTCGCCTTGCAATAGGCCGCAGTGGCCTCGTAATTGCATCAGGGTGACACTTTTCAGGCCTGCGGACTGTAGGTGGGCCAGGTAGCCGACGGCCCAGGCTGCACCAAATAATGCACGGGTGCGGGGGTCCCGCTGTGCCAGTGCCAGCCGGCGGGTGCCGTCGCTCTCAGGTTGCCCCCCGATGGGACTTGCGCGCGCAGGAATGGCGCTGGGACCTATCCGTACAGGCACACCCGGATACCTTGCCGAGAGAGTCTCCAGCATGAACGGTAGGCTGCGCAAGCCCTGCATGATGGCATCATCATCGGCGCCGTGCACCAGGGCGCTGGTCGTAAAGCTCAGAAAGTCAAGCTCACCAAGGTCTTCCGCGCGATTGAGCTGCGTGAAGAAATGCAGCGTACCACCACCAATGGAGCAGTCGGGAAACGCCTTTTGCGCCGCTTCGATAGCCGCAGGTGTGCTGGGAAAGATGGCCACAGCCTCGGCCTGAAGGCCTGCCTTCCGCAGGGCAACGGCCAGGCCATTCAATGCAGTGCGGGGTTCTGCATTGCCCATTGCCACGTCAACGCGCAGCTTGGCCTGACTGGCGAGCAACAGCGCGCGCAGGCCGGGCCAGTGAACCGCCTGGTCCGGTGACTCGAGGTGAAGATGGAGATGGCCGGGGCGCAGCTCGCTCAACCTTAGCAGCACTGACTCGCTCGCGTGGCAATCCGATGGGCTGATTCCTATGCCGATGCTGAAGGCGGGACGGCTGGCCGGCGTAGCAGGGGACACGTCAGGCGCTTTTTGGACAGCCACCTGCACGCGTTCCGTATTGGCCTCGTGGTCAACCAGTCTCAGGTCGGCTGCCTGCGTCACCGTTTGGCCCGCGCGCAGCCGGTACGGCCGCGGCATCATGTTGGAGCGGTTGTAGGTCTTGAATGAAGCGTCGGCATTGTTGCGCTGATCCTCCAGCTCGAAGACATCGCCTTCCAGCCGGCATTCTGCCCAGGCGCCGGGCTTCCATTCATGTCGAATGGCTTGCACCGACATGAAGGGCGGCCACGGGGCAATCCGGCGCGGAAATGTCGAGTGACTCTCCCGGCCATCCGCGTGCGTGACCGTCACCGAATGGTCCACTGCGTCGAGCGGGTGCATGACGCAGATGCCGCTGCGGTTGGTGGCGATGTCCCCCTGCGCTACGGCGCTGGCCTCGTACCTGACGCGGCCATGGGCTGAGCCTTGAATACGGATGTGAACCTGAATCGGTGGCTGCACCGGAATGCGCGCGTCGATCCGGATGTCAAAGCTATCGGCGTGCTGCTCATGTTCGAGCCGCTCGATCAGGGGCTGGGGCGTAAACCAGTCTGGATCCCGAAAAACGAATCCCACTTCATGCCAGATCTCGGCGTTGCCATGGCGCAGCCCTAGCAGGCGGATGCCGCGCAGCGTCATCGCAAGCGGGCCTGCCTGTAGCTGAAGTTCGGCTTCGGCTGGCTCGTCGCAGCCAAAGAGTATTTCTCGAGACGACGGCTGCATTGCGGCCGCCACGGCTTCAGATGGTTCGTCCGCCGTCGACGGGCAGTTCGATGCCCGTGATGAACTGCGCGCTGTCGCTGGCCAGCCAGAGCGCAGCGCTGGCGATGTCATCGGGCGTAGAAAGGCGGCCCAGCGGAATGCCTGCGACGATCTTGGCACGGTTTTCGGGGGTATCGGGTACGCCCATGAACTGCTCGATCAGTCCGGTGGCGCCCATCACGGGGCAGATCGCATTGACGCGAATGTTGTCTGGCCCAAGTTCCGCCGCCATGGACTTGGACATCAGGTTAACGGCACCCTTGGAGGCGTTATACCAAGTGAGCCCCGGACGCGGACGAATGCCGGCCGTGGAGCCGATGTTGATGATGGAGCCGTTCTTTTGCGCGCGCATCAGCGGAACCACCGCGTGTGCTACGTGGAAGATGGACTTCACGTTGACGTTGAAGACCCGGTCAAAGGTGGCCTCGTCCACGTCCAGCATGGGTTGGTTGCGGTGCGTCGTGCCGGCGTTGTTGACCACGATATGGGGTGAGCCGAAGGTCTTCACGCACAGGTCGACGGCAGCATTCACGTCTGCAGCCTTGGAGACATCACAGCGGACGGCCACCGCGTTAGCGCCGAGTTCACGGGCCAGCTTGTCCGCTTTTTCCACGTCGAGGTCAGCGATGACGACACGAGCGCCTTGCGCAACGAAAAGGCGCGCAATGCCTTCTCCGAACCCACCGGCAGCGCCGGTGACGATTGCAATCTTGCCTGTTAATTGAGCCATGGTGAGAGTCGTGTTGTGTAGTGAGAGATGTGAAGGAAGTCAGGGCCAGATGATCTGGGTTTCCACTGTGACGATGGGCTTGATGTCCTTGACGAAGTTGGGCAGGTCGGCCAGCAGGGTCTTACCCTCGGGGCTCTCTAGCGACGCGATCATTTCCGCTTCCGAGTCGAACCACAGCTCCGAAAAACCGTCGTAGTCGAAGTGCGGGAAGCGGGTGCGGTCAACGAGGTTGACCGAGTAGCGACGCAGGTTGGGTATCTTGACGCACAGTGCGGCGTGATGGTTGAACCAGTGCTCGACGAACTGCTCATGGCTCATGTCGTCGCGCTTGCGCAGGATGCCCAGTCGCTTGGTGAAGGTTTTCCTCATGGGGTTCTTTCAAAAGAGTGCTGAGATCTTACTTTCGGGTTTACCGCTCGGTGTTTGAGTTTGGGCAAAGCGGGTTACGCCGGTGGTGAAGATGGTGGACGGCTTGCATACGGTCTTCCCGCGCGTGAGTCCTAGGTAGACACACCCCACCCGACCAAAGGCAAAACGATAGCCGCCATACTGCCGGCTCAAGCCCAGAACGGGTCGAGCCGGCGGGTAAAGGCCGGTAGGTCTTCAAAGTAGGGCAGTGCGCCGCCCTCGGTGGCATGAAACTGCCAGTTGCTGCGATCGGCCACTGTCGTGCGGCCCTGGTAGTCGGTGAAGTCGCCGCGCGTGGCCATGGACACCCAGACGGGGACGATCAAGGCTTCATACAGGGTGTTGACGTCAGCGCTGAACAATTGCGCCGCCACGAAATAAAGGGGCGCGAAGCGGGCTCCAGGTTGCCGCGTCGTCAGTATGGCGTATCGCCACAAGGCTTCGTCAATCGCGTCTGAGCCCCAAGTGCGCACCAGAAAATAGCGGATCACGGCCGGCCGGGTCAGCAAGCGGAACACCCCTTCGGACCAGCGCGGCCAACGCAGCAACCGCAGCAGCCACAGCGGACCAATGACCGTGCCCGCAGGCCCGTAACGCCGCTTCTTGCCGCTGAACCCGGTGGGGCTGACCATGGCCAGGCGTCGGATTAGCTGGGGCGTCTCGCAACTGGCGCGGGCCGCAAATTCGCACGACAGGGACACAGCCAGCACGTCGGCGGCGACGCCACCCGACTCTGCCTGAATGGTTGTCAAGGCCAGCTGCAGGGCGTCCGTCATCAGGCGCACGGTGTAGGGCCGGTCACTGCGGTCTGAGAAACCGAAACCCGGCAATTCCAGCGCATACACCACCCGATGCTGACGGTAATGGGCCAACAGGGGCGCCACTTCGGCCGCTGATGCGGAGGCGTTGACGCTGTGCAGCAAAAGCAAGGGTGGCAAAGCCGGGCTGCTGTCTGCGCCCCCGCCCGCGTTGTCAGGCCCGGCCCGGTACAGGCTGAGCGACCCGCTCGGCGTGGCCAGGTCGCGGCGTTCGGCCGCAAAGGCCAGCGGCAGCGCAAGTGTGGACGGCAAGGTGGATGACATGCTTCATGTTACTGGTAATCAGTTGGGTAATGTGAATGAACGCCTATTAGACGATCCGCATGCCATCAATGGCCCAAACCGGCCCCCAGCCTGCAATGCCACAATGCCAGCCATGCAGATTCACTACGAACTGATTTTGGGCTGGCGTTACACGCGGGCGGGCCGTGCATCGCGGCGCAATGGCTTTATTTCATTTATCTCTGGCGTGTCCATGCTGGGCATTGCGCTGGGGGTGGCGGCGTTGATCATTGTGCTGAGTGTGATGAACGGATTTCAAAAGGAAGTGCGTGACCGCATGCTGGGCGTTATCTCGCACATTGAAGTGTTTGCCCCTGGCGGCGCTGCGCTGCCTGACCTGGCGCAGACGCTGGCCGAGGTACGGCAAAACCCGCAGGTGGTGGGCGCGGCGCCTTTTATTGCGGCGCAGGCGCTGCTGGCGCGGGGTGAAGACATGAAGGGCGTGCTGGTGCGCGGCATAGACCCGGCGCTCGAAGGCAATGTCACCGACCTGGCCGCGCAACTCAAAGACAGCGTATTCCCCAAGCTGCTCAGCGGCGAGTTTGGCGTGGTGCTGGGTGGCGAGCTGGCGCGGGCCATGGGCGTGCGCACCGGCGACACGGTCACCTTGATCGCGCCCAGCGGGCAGGTCACGCCGGCCGGGGTGGTGCCCAGGCTCAAGCAAATGACGGTGGTGGGTACTTTTGATTCGGGCCACTTTGAGTTCGACTCGGCGCTGGTGTTGATGCACCAGGACGACGCGGGGCGTATCTTCCGGCTCGAAGGGCCCACGGGCATACGCGTGAAGCTGCAAAACCTTCACCTGGCGCGCCAGGTGGCCACGCAATTGGTCGGCTCGCTGTCGGGGGACTTGCTGGTGCGCGACTGGACGCGGCAAAACCGCACCTGGTTTGCCGCCGTGCAGCTTGAAAAACGCATGATGTTCATCATCCTCACGCTGATTGTGGCGGTGGCAGCGTTCAACCTGGTCAGTACCTTGGTGATGACGGTCACCGACAAGCGCGCCGACATTGCGATCTTGCGCACCCTGGGCGCCAGCCCGGCAAGCATCATGGGGGTGTTCATGGTGCAGGGGGCGATGGTGGGGGTGATAGGTACGCTGTCGGGGCTGGCCTTGGGCTTGGGCGTGGCTTTTAATATTGACGTGATCGTGCCGGCGCTGGAGCGTTTGCTCAATGCCAGCTTTTTGCCCAGAGACATTTACCTCATCAGCCGCATGCCAAGTGAGCCGCAATACGCCGACATCATGCCGATTGCGGTGATCTCGCTGGTACTGGCTTTTTTAGCGACGCTGTACCCGAGCTGGCGCGCCAGCCGCGTCAACCCCGCCGAGGCGCTGCGTTATGAATAAAACCTACACCATCGACGGCGAAGTGGTGATGCACGCGCAAGCGCTGACCAAGCGCTTTCACGAAGGCCCGCTGGACGTGAACGTGCTGCGCGGCGTCGATTTGCGGGTGCACAAGGGCCAGACGCTGGCCATTGTGGGGGCTTCGGGTTCAGGCAAAAGCACACTGCTGCACTTAATGGGCGGGCTGGACTTGCCCAGCAGCGGCCAGGTCACTTTGTTCGGGCAGGATATGTCGCGCCTGTCGGCCACAGCGCAGGGCCGCATGCGCAACAAGCATTTAGGTTTTGTCTACCAGTTTCACCATTTGCTGCCCGAGTTCAGCGCGCTGGACAACGTGGCCATGCCGCTGTGGATACGCCGGCAAGACCGGCGCCAAGCTGCAGTGACGGCAGCCAACATGCTCAAGGCCGTGGGTTTGCAAGAGCGCTTGCACCACCGGCCGTCTGAGCTGTCAGGCGGTGAGCGCCAGCGTGTGGCCATTGCCCGTGCGCTGGTGACGCGGCCCGACTGCGTGCTGGCCGACGAGCCCACCGGCAACCTGGACCGCAGCACCGCCAACGGCGTTTTCGACCTGATGCTGGAGCTGGCAAAAAAACACAGCACCGCCTTCGTGGTGGTGACGCATGACGCAGCTTTGGCTGCGCGATGCTCGCGCCAGTTCAGCCTGACGGCGGGTGTGCTGCAACAGTTGAGTTAAGTACTGCGAGGGGCCTCAGGCGGCCCATAAAGTTCCGCGCAAACGATAAGGCTTGACCAATACGTCTGCAGGCAGATTTAGCTGTGCCACCAGGCGACGTATCATCTCGAGCGTCAATGGCCGTGTCTTGTTCATGATGTCTGCAACACGGCCACGCGGGCCGATCATGGGCTCAAGATCTTTGCGACTCAAGCCGCGACTTTCCATGACATGTTCAATGAATTCAATGGGGTCTGGGTCTGCAATCGGGAAATGGTTTTTTTCGTAATGCTCCACCAGCAGGCTGAGCACATCCAAACGATCAGCTTCAGTAGATTTGGCGGGCGCAGACCAAAGTTGTTCAATTTCATCCAACGCAGCTTTGTATTCTTTTTTGTTGTGAATAGTACGAATTTCCATATAGTTATCCTTTAAACAGTCGATGCATCGATCTTGTCGTATTGGGCATGTGTACCCACAAATTTCACAAACAAGAGGCCTTTGTCATAGCGCACCAGTACCACCAGCCGGTAGTCATTGCCCTTGATGTTGAACACCACGCGGTTGTTGGCCGTAAAACTTGCATTTCTATAGGCCTCTTTCATGTCAGACGGAGACTTCCATTGAGACCTGCTGGCCAGCGCGTACCAGGCCATCAAAGGCGTTTGTGCGTCAGAATGCTTTGCCCAAAAGGCGCGTAAAGTTGATATCGCAATGACCCGCATGCTTCATTATGCTACCAAATTGGTATCAATGCAGTCGGGCACTTTGCGCCTTGGCCGGTGCGTGTGACGCTAAACCACGCGTCCTTGCCGGCTGAAACTGAGGAAGGCTGCGAGTATCACCAGCACGATGCCTAGCAGTGCCACGGCCGCGGTCAGCTCGGTTTGCTGGTGCTTTTGCAAGGCGATCCGGGTGCCCAGGTTTTTGTAAATTTTGACCAAGTCTTTCTCTGTGCTGGCGCGGAAGTACTCAGCTTGGGTGACTTCGGCGACTTTTTTCAGTGTGTCTTCGTCCAGCCGCACGCGCATCGACATGCCTTGGGCTTTGAGCACCACACCTTCGGGCGAGCCCAGCCCGACGGTGTAGACCCGCACGCCCAGATCGGCCGCGATGCCGGCCATCTTCACCACGTCAGGGCCGAAGTTGCTTTGCCCATCGCTGAGCAAGACGATGATCGCCGACGTATTGGAGCCGGGTTCGGCTTTCATTTGTGCTTGGGGCTGAGCCGGTTGGGGCTGCCCCGGCATGGGCAAGGCTGCGCCTGTGTTGGCCGGGCCGGAAGCCCCCTCACCATAAATGAGTTTCGGTACATCCAGGCCGGCAGCCGGCAGCAGGGTGGCCAGCGCCACCACAATGCCGCTGCCCAAGGCGGAGCCGCGCTGCAAGGCGAGCCCGTCGATGGCTTTGAACAGATCGTCGCGGCTGTCGGTGGGCCCTTGCACCACGGCCGCTGAGCCCGCCAGGCTCACCACCCCGAGTTTGACCCGGCTCGGTAGTGCTTCCACAAAAGCACGTGCCGCTGTTTGAGCGGCTTCGATGCGGCTGGGCAAAATGTCTGCCGCTCGCATGCTGCCCGAACTGTCGATAGCCAACATCACGGTGTCCATGCGCGCGGGCAGCAACACGATGGCGCGGGGGCGGGCGATGGCGACCATGAGACAACCCAGCCCAAGCAAAATGATCAGCGCAGGCCCGTGGCGATACAAGCCTGCAAAACCGCGCGGTGCAGGCGCTGCCCCTACTTGCAAATGCGCCAGACTGATCTGGCCTGCACGCGGGCGTTTGAACATGCGCGCATAGACCAGCGCCAACACCGGCAGCAGACATAGCAACCACAGCAAGCGCGGCCATACAAAGTTAATGGAGTGCAAATCAAGCACGAGCGGCTCTTGCGCCTTGGGCCATTTGACTGGCACGCTTGCGCAACTGCGTAAAGCGCAAAATAGCTTGGTCCAGAGGTTCGTCGGTGCTGAGTTCCAGGCAGTCCACGCCGGCGCGCGTGAGGCCCTGACGCAGCAGGTTTTCGCGCTCGGCTGCGATGTGCGCGAAACGGGCACGAAAGCCGGCATCGTTGCCATCGACCAGTAATTGCTCGCCGGTTTCAGCGTCTTGCATCAGCAGCAACCCAACATTTGGAATCTCTTGCTCTAAGCGATCCCGCAAGCGAATGGCCACCACTTCGTGACGTCTTGCCAATTGGCTCAGTGGTGCGTGCCAGTCGGCTTGCGTGATGAAGTCTGACACCAAAAAAATACTGGCACGCCGGCGGATCACCGCTTGCGCTTGGGACAACAACACGCGCAAGTCGGTCGTCGCGCCGGCAGTTGGCCGGGTGCCCGCAGCGGGCAGATCGCTCAGCATGAGTTGCAGCACGTGCAGCAAGTGACGCCTTCCTGAGCGCGCCGGTACAAGCACCTCGGCACGCACCTGGGTGCCAGAAAACAGCATGATCCCGACCCGGTTGCCATGCTGTGAGAGCAGGCGCGCCAGCACCGTCACGGCCTCAGCTGCCAACTGCCGTTTGCTGACAGCGCCCGAGCCAAAGTGCACCGAGCCCGACATGTCGACCAGAAACCAGGCGGCTACTTCACGGTCTTCCTGGTGCTCACGCACATACGGCGTTTGCATGCGCGCCGTGACGTTCCAGTCGATGTGACGAACGTCGTCGTGTGACTGGTATTCGCGCAAATCTGCCAGCACCAAACCAGCGCCCCTAAACAGGCTGCGGTAGTCGCCCTGCAACTGACCATCCAGGCGCTTGATGACAGTCCACTCTAAACGCCGCAGCACCTGTAGCGGATTGGGTCGCGCCGGAACTTGCGCCTGGACTTCTAGTCCCGGCGCGGCTTGCTGACCTGCGGCGCGTTCAGCGCGTTCAGTGAGGCGACGTCGCAGAAACGCGAACATGCGAGTCCAGTGGTTTGTCCGGGGGCGTGATGGCCTGCAGGATTTTCATGATGATGTCCTCTGCACTCATGCCGGCGGAGAGTGCCTCGTAAGACAGCACCAAACGGTGTCGCAGCACGTCGGGGACCAGATCGATCACGTCTTGCGGCAGGGCGTAGGGCCGGCCACGCAAAAAGCCCAGAGCGCGCGCACCTTCGATGAGGGAAATGGTGGCCCGCGGGCTGGCGCCGAAGGAAATGTAGGGCGCCAGATCCGGCAAGCCGAAGCTCGCGGGATCGCGCGTGGCCGACACCAAGCGCACCGCATACATGATCAGCGCCGGGTCCACATAGCTTTGCCTGCACTGTGCTTGTAAAGCCATCAACTGCTCAGTGGTCGCCACCGCTGACACCACCGCGGGAACGCCGGTGACACGCTGCACGATCACGAACTCTTCTTCTTGTGTCGGGTAGCCAATGAGGACCTTCATCATGAACCGGTCAACCTGCGCTTCGGGCAGGGGATAGGTGCCTTCGGTCTCGATCGGGTTTTGAGTGGCCATCACCAAAAAAGGGCGTGGTACTTTGTGGGTCTCGCCAGCGATGGTGACCTGTCGCTCTTGCATGACTTCCAGCAGCGCACTTTGCACCTTGGCCGGTGCGCGGTTGATTTCGTCGGCCAGCAGCAGGTTGGCAAACACCGGCCCCAGCACGGTGCTGAATTCACTGCTGCGTTGGTTGAACATGCGCGTTCCCACCAAGTCGGCGGGCAGCAGGTCGGGCGTGAATTGGACCCGTTTGAAAACACCCTGCACCGCTTGTGCGAGCGTGTTGACGGTGAGCGTTTTGGCCAAACCGGGTACGCCTTCAATCAGCAAATGGCCTTGCGCCAGGATGGCCACCAAAATGCGTTCGAGAAAGTGGTCTTGCCCGACCACCACGCGCTTGACTTCATAGAGCACACGCTCCATCAGGGCGGCCGTGTCAGGCGACGCCGGTGCGATGCCAGCGCGGTTCCAGGTTTGCGAAGACTGATCCATGTGCTGCTCGCTTTCTCAAAAAAATTAAAACGGTGGAACGCCCAAAGCCGTGCCGGCGCTCTCGATGGTGGCTGCAAAAGCAATGCCGATGAAGGTTCGGGCGCTGGTGGGATTGAGAATGGCCGTGACGACGCCGATCACTTCGCCCGCCATGTTGACCAGCGGCCCGCCCGAATTACCCGGGTTGGCCGCAGCATCAAACTGAATCAGTCCACGCAAGACCGAGGCACCTTCATTGCGAAACTCCCGGTTCATGCCTGAAATAACCCCCGCCGAAACAGAAGGACCAATGCCAAAGGGAAAGCCCACCGCCACCACTTCGTCACCCGGCATCAGCTTAGCGGTGCTGCCCAGGGTGGCCGCTTGCAAGTCGTCCGGAATCTTGACGGCTTTGATGACAGCCAGATCGTTTTCTGGTTGCACGGCGACCACGGTGGCCTCTGCTTCAAAGCCGTCGGCAAATGTGACCATGAGTTTTTTGGAGCCCTGCACCACATGCAAGTTGGTGAGGATCACACCCTCTTCACTGATGACCACGCCCGAACCCACACCGTTTTGTTTTTCTTCACCCTTGGGATCTTTGGGGTCGTCTGAAAACCCACGCACGCGCACCACCGATGGGCCGATGGTTTGGGCCGCACGCATTGCGCGTGAGGGTAATTCTTGCGTGCTCAGCGTGTGCAGCACGGCGGCGTTGATGTCGTCTTGTGTGAGTGCGCGCTGCGAGGGCATGCTGAGCAGCAACATCCCGAAAATGGCGGTGGCCGTCAACACGCCGGCCAAAAAAAGCGCCACCTGAGGGTGACGCTGCCAGACGCGCCAACGGGACAGTGGAATCGGGGACGGCGATGCGTCAGCCGGTGAAAAAGAATCGGGGGCAGCGGACCGAAGTGAGGGACGACTGCTGTAAAGCGCGGCGCGTTTCATGTCTTAAACCATATCACAGCCTGCGGTGATACAGTGGTCGTGTCATTCACGAAGTCCCCTGAAGAACATGCATTTTCTTTGGCCCGATGCGCTTTGGTCCTTGCTGCTCTTGCCTGTGTTGTTGCTCGGCTACAGGTGGATGCTGCGTCGTCGGCGCAAAGTGGCGGTGATTTACCCATCGCTCTCGCTCATCCTGCCGGCCATGGGAAAAGGCCAGCGCTTTCGTCGCCATATTCCCCCCGCCTTGTTGCTCACTGCATTGGCTGCCGCTTTGATGGGTGCTGCGCGCCCGAGCGCCCAGGTGGTGCTCCCTGCAGACTACCTGACGCTGGTGCTGGCCATGGATGTCTCGCGCAGCATGCTGGCGCAAGACGTCAAGCCCAGTCGTATTGAGGCCTCTCAGGCTGCTGTCAAAGCTTTTTTACAAGAGCTCCCGCCGGATGTGCGTGTGGGTATTGTTTCTTTTGCCGGCAATGCACAGCTGGTGCAACAAATCACCGACAACAAAGAAGATTTGATCGCTTCTATTGACCGATTTCAGCTGCAAAGAGGCACGGCCACCGGCAGCGGTTTGCTGGTGGCGCTCAACACCTTGCTGCCGGACGCAGGCATTGATCTGGAGTCGACTTTGTTCGGACGCGACTTTCGAAGTTCCGGCAACTCCGGCGCTGGGCAGTCGCTGGACCAGCGCACAGCCAAACCACCCCCCATTGAACGCGCCCCTGTGCCGGTGGGTTCTTACACCGGTGGCGCCATCGTGCTGCTGTCGGATGGACGTCGCACCGTTGGGCCTGATCCACTTGAAGCAGCCAAACTGGCTGCCAGCCGGGGCGTGCGTGTTTACACGGTGGCTTTTGGTACGGCTGAAGGTGTGATCCCGGGGATGGAAGGCTGGTCGTTTTACGCCCGTGTGGATGAAGAATCACTCCAGGCCATGGCCAAAATCACCGGCGCCGAATTTTTTCGTGCGTCCAATGCCGCGGACTTGAAGAATATTTATGAGCACCTTTCAACCAAGTTCACCCTTGAACGCCGCGACACCGAAGTGACTGCTCTTTTTGCGGGCCTGTCCCTGTTGCTGGTGCTCAGTGCAATGGGTCTGTCGCTGCATTGGTACCGTCGCTGAACAATTGACGAACTCATTGAGCGGCCGGTGCAGGGACTGAGGCATCATCAGCGCCATGAATTCATGGATAGACACCCACTGCCACTTGGACGCGGCCGAGTTCCATGCCGATGCGCCGGCGGTGCGTGCGCGGGCCAGGCAGGCGGGTGTGGGGCGGCTGGTGATACCCGGCGTGGCGGTGGGCAATTTTCAGGCGGTGCGCGAGCTGGCGCACTTGGGCGGTGATGCCTATGCGCTGGGCATTCATCCGCTGTTTGTGGCGCAGTCGGTCGATGCCGACCTGGCCACGCTGGACGCTGAGCTGACGCTGCGGCTGGACGACCCGCGTCTGGTGGCGGTCGGCGAGATCGGGCTGGATTTTTTTGTACCTGAGTTGCAGCAAAGCCCTTTGCGGGAAAAGCAGGAATTTTTTTACCGCGAGCAGCTGTTGCTGGCGCGCCGGCATGACTTGCCGGTGATCTTGCATGTGCGGCGCTCGGCCGACCGGCTGCTCAAGCATTTGCGTGAGCTTGCGCCGCCCGGCGGCTGGCACGGCATTGCCCATGCTTTTAACGGCAGTGCGCAGCAGGCCCAGGCCTTCATCGACCTGGGCTTGAAGCTCGGTTTTGGCGGTGCCATGAGTTTTGAGGCGGCGCGGCAGATCAGGCAACTGGCCACCGAGCTGCCACTGCAGGCGCTGGTGCTGGAAACTGATTCACCCGACATACCGCCGCAGTGGCTTTACCAAAGCGCAGAGGCCCGAGCTGCCGGTGCCCCGCAGGGACGCAATGAGCCGGCGGAGTTGCCGCGCATTGCCCAGGTGCTGGCTGGTTTGCGCGGCATGCCCATCGAAGCGCTGGCCCGGGCCTGCGCCGCCAATGCGCTGGCGGCATTGCCGCGTTTGAGTCAGCTGTGACAGGGGTCACAATAGCGCAGCCAGGCTGGCCCGGCGCAGTGCTTTGAAAATACAGGAAACGATTTGATGGCCCGCAATTTAGTTGGTTCTGGCGCTGCCAGCGATTTACCCGAGGTGAATTTTTCTGACTTCGGGGACATTCGTTTTTTGCATTTGGGCACTGAATGGGTGCAGGGCTCGATGTTGATGGACGCGCCCTTTGATATTCAACTTGAATATGTACAGCGCATGATGGTCTGGCTCTTGTTTGTGGAGCCCCAGGCGGTCGCCGGCTTGCACAGCATGCAGTTGGGTTTGGGCTCTGCGGCGCTGACCAAGTTTTGTTACAAAAAACTGCGCATGCGCAGCACCGCCATTGAGATCAATCCGCAGGTGCTGGCTGCTTGCCGGCTGTGGTTCAAGTTGCCGGCCGACGACAGCCGCTTGCAGGTGCTGCTGGCAGATGCCGGGCGCGAGATCAAAAAAGACCTTCATCTGGGCACTGTCGATGCCTTGCAGGTGGACCTGTATGACCACGAGGCCGCCGCGCCTGTGCTGGACAGCCCCGGTTTTTATGCCGACTGCCGCCGGCTGCTGACGGACCAGGGCATGATGACCGTGAACTTGTTTGGCCGCGATGCGAGCTTTGAGAGTTCGCTGGACAAAATAGCTGACGTCTTCGGGGCTGAGTCGGTGTGGGTTTTCAAGCCCACCCGTGAAGGCAACGCCGTGGTGGCAGCGCAGCGCCATGGCAGCCGACCGGGCCGCGAGATCTTGCAGCAGCGGGCCGAGGCGGTGGAGTCGCGCTGGGGTTTACCCGCATGTAAATGGCTAAGGTTGTTCAAACCGCTGGTTTGATAGGTGAAAGCCACATGACTGCGCCAGGCATTTGCATGCACAATCCAAAAGTTGTATTAATTAAAGGAGACCATCCGTGAATATTAAAAGTCAAAAAGACTTTATTTCCGGGCTCATGTTCATGGGCATCGGCTTGGCTTTTGCGTGGGGCGCCACCAAGTACTCTTTGGGCACCGGCGCCCGCATGGGGCCTGGTTACTTTCCCCTCATGCTGGGCGTGATGATGGCCATTCTGGGCGCCGTCATTACCTTCAACTCGCTGGTCGTTAAGCGGTCAGATGGTGACAAGATCGGCAAGTGGGCTTTCCAGCCACTGGTCTTCATCATCGCATCCAACCTGCTTTTTGGTGTTTGTCTGGGGGGGCTGCCGTCCATCAAGCTGCCCGCCATGGGCATGGTTTTTGGCATCTATGTCCTGACATTTATAGCCAGCATGGCTTCACCCGGTTGGAAGTTTAAAACCACCTTCATCCTTGCCACCAGCCTGGCTGTCATCAGCTACGTGGCTTTCGTGAAAATTCTTAATCTGCAGTTCCCGGTCTGGCCTGCTTTCATCACAGGCTAAGGAATAAAGATCATGGAATTACTGCTTTCAAATCTGTCGCTGGGTTTTGGTGTGGCGTTCACGCCCATCAACCTGCTGTACGCCTTCATCGGTTGCGTGCTGGGCACGCTCATTGGTGTGTTGCCTGGCATCGGCCCTGTGGCCACCATTGCCATGCTGTTGCCTGCCACTTACGCCTTGCCTCCCGTGTCGGCACTCATCATGCTGGCCGGTATTTACTACGGCGCCCAGTATGGTGGCTCGACCACTGCTATTTTGGTCAACCTGCCGGGAGAATCGTCTTCGGTGGTGACCTGTATTGACGGCTACCAGATGGCCAGAAAAGGTCGAGCCGGGCCCGCTCTGGCTGCTGCCGGTATTGGTTCGTTCTTTGCCGGCTGCGTGGGCACCCTGATTCTGGCGGCCTTTGCGCCTCCGCTGACCGAGCTGGCTTTTAAATTCGGCCCTGCGGAGTACTTTGCTCTGATGGTGCTGGGCTTGATCGGCGCTGTGGTGCTGGCTTCGGGTTCGCTGCTCAAGGCGATTGCCATGATCGTGCTGGGTTTGTTGCTGGGCTTGATCGGCACCGACGTCAATTCGGGCGTGGCGCGTTTCAGCTTTGACATTCCAGAGCTCACCGACGGCATTGGCTTTGTGGTGATTGCCATGGGCGTTTTCGGTTACGGCGAGATCATCTCTAACCTGGCCAAGCCTGAAGACGACCGTGAAGTCTTCACGGCCAAGGTCACGGGTTTGTTCCCCACCAAGGACGACTTCAAGAAAATGGCGCCGGCTGTGCTGCGCGGCACCATGCTCGGCAGCTCGCTGGGTATTTTGCCCGGCGGTGGCGCTTTGCTGTCGGCTTTTGCTGCTTATGCCTTGGAAAAGAAAATCGGCACCAAGCCCGGCGAAATCCCGTTCGGCCAGGGCAACATACGTGGTATTGCAGCGCCTGAGTCGGCCAACAATGCGGGCTCGCAAACCTCCTTCATCCCCTTGCTGACGCTGGGCATTCCGCCCAACGCCGTGATGGCTTTGATGGTGGGCGCTATGACGATCCACAACATCCAGCCCGGCCCGCAGGTCATGACCAGCAACCCCGAGCTGTTCTGGGGTCTGATCGCCTCCATGTGGATCGGCAACGCCATGCTGGTGATCTTGAACCTGCCGCTCATCGGCATCTGGATCAAGCTGCTGACGGTGCCTTACCGCTTCTTGTTCCCGGCCATCGTGTTGTTCTGCGCGATCGGTGTGTTCTCGACCAATAACAACACCTTCGACGTGTGGATGGTCGGCATCTTTGGTGTGGTGGGCTACCTGTTCGTCAAGCTCGGTTGTGAGCCCGCACCTTTGCTGCTGGGTTTCATTCTGGGCCCCATGATGGAAGAAAATCTGCGCCGTGCGCTACTCTTGTCTCGCGGTGACTGGAGCGTGTTTGTCACGCGTCCGCTGTCAGCCAGCCTGCTGGCCGCCGGTGCCTTGTTGCTGGTGATCGTGCTTTTGCCGTCCATCAAGAGCAAGCGTGAAGAGGCATTTGTCGAAGACTGACACGCCCTGCCTGAACAAAAACGGCGCTCTCTAGCGCCGTTTTTTTTATCCGTTGCACAATTGAGATATGAACTTTAATTTCAACAATCCCTACACATCCACCCGGCTGCCGGTTTTCGCACGCAACGTGGTCTCCACCTCGCATCCGCTGGCCGCGCAAGCCGGCTTGCGCATGCTGTTCAAGGGCGGCAATGCGGTTGACGCCGCCATTGCCGCAGCCGCTGCCATGACCATTGTTGAGCCGGTCAGCAACGGCTTGGGCAGTGATTCTTTTTGTATTTTGTGGGACGGCCAGGAACTGCACGGGCTGAACGCTTCGGGCCGGGCGCCCGCAGCCTGGACGCCTGAGTATTTCAAGAAAAAATACGGCAACGACACCTTGACTCCGCCCAAGCGCGGCATGGACTCGGTGACAGTGCCCGGTGCGGTGGCCAGCTGGGTCAGCATGAGCGAGCGCTTTGGCAAACTGCCCTTTGCTGACTTGCTGGAGCCTGCCATTGAGATCGCCGAGCGCGGTTACTTGATGGCCACCGTGGTGCAGCAAAAATGGGCCGCAGCGACCGGCGAGCTCAAAGGCTTGCCGGGCTTTGCGAAGTCGTTTTTGCCTTGGGGTCGTGCGCCGCAGGTCGGCGAGCTGTTTCAGTTCAAGGCCGCTGCCAAAGCCTTGCGCTTGATCGGGCAGACCAAGGGCCAGGCCTATTACGGCGGCGAGATTGCGCAGGCTTTAGAAAAATTCTCCAAGCAGCATGGCGGCAGTCTCACCGCCAAAGATTTTGCCGCCTACCAGCCCGAGTGGGTCAAGCCCATAGGCCGCGATTACCGCGGCTACACCTTGCACGAGATTCCGCCCAACGGGCAGGGCATTGCAGCGCTGATTGCCCTGGGTATTTTGGATAAATTTGATGTGGCCAGCTTGCAGGTCGATGGCGTGGATTCGCAGCACTTGCAAATCGAAGCCATGAAACTGGCTTTTGCCGATGTCTACAAATACGTTGCTGAGCCTGCGTCCATGAAAGTGACCGCCGAGCAAATGCTGGACGATGCTTACCTGGCCAGCCGCGCCAAGCTGATCGACATGACAAAGGCGCAGGACTTTGGCGCGGGCAACCCGGTCAAGGGCGGCACCATTTACCTGACAACCGCTGACGAAGACGGCATGATGGTCAGCTTCATTCAGAGCAACTACATGGGCTTTGGCTCGGGTTGTGTGGAGCCTGAGTTCGGTATCAGCTTGCAAAACCGCGGTCACGGTTTTAGCTTGCAGCCTGGTATCAACCAGGTGGCGCCGGGCAAGCGGCCGTTTCACACCATCATTCCGGCCTTCCTGAGCAAAGACGGCCAACCCGTGATGAGCTACGGCGTGATGGGTGCCAACATGCAGCCGCAAGGCCATATGCAGACCCTGGTGCGCATGCTCGACTACAAGCAAAACCCGCAAGCTGCATGTGATGCACCGCGTTGGCGCTTTAATGCCGGGCTGGAGATCAATGTCGAGTCGGCCATGGACCCGGTCACTGTGCAGGCACTGGCCCGGCGTGGCCACCGTGTGGACGTCATCAACGACTCTTACCAGGACTTCGGCGCCGGCCAGTTCATCTGGCGCGCAGGCGACCCCAAGGTCGAGGGCTATGTGGCGGCCAGCGATCCGCGCCGAGACGGGCAGGCGGTCGGTTTTTAATGAAAAGACAAGTTCCCGGCCCAGTGCTTTTAAGGCGGCGCTGGTGATTGAGGGCAAGTCGCCCCAGTTTGTGGCTGGCATCACACTGGCGGCGCTGGGGGCCTTTGCCTTCAGTGGCAAAGCCATCATTGTCAAACTGGCTTATCGCTATGGCGTGGATCCGGTCACGCTGATCATGCTGCGCATGCTGTTTGCCTTGCCCGTGTTTGCGCTCTTGGCCTGGTGGGCCAGCCGGGGCAAGCCGCCACTGTCGCTGCGCGACGCTCTGGGTGTGCTGGGCCTGGGTTTTGTGGGCTATTACCTGTCGAGCTTTTTGGACTTTTTGGGCTTGCAATATGTCAGCGCTTCGCTAGAGCGTTTGATTTTGTACCTGAACCCGACGCTGGTGCTCTTGCTCGGTTGGTTGATTTACAGTCGCCGTGCCAGTCGTCTACAGGCTCTGGGCATGGGCATCAGTTACGCTGGTGTGGTGCTGGTTTTTGGTCATGAAATGACAATCCAAGGCGCCGGCGCGGCCTGGGGCGCTTTGCTGGTTTTTTTGAGTGCGGTCACTTATGCGCTGTACCTGGTGTACAGCGGTGAGTTGGTCAAGCGGCTGGGCTCGCAGCGCCTGGTGGGTCTGACAGGCACGGTGGCTTGCCTGTGCTGCATTTTGCAGTTCGCGCTGCTGCGGCCCTTGTCGCTGGAGGCTGTGGCGCCGCAGGTGATGTGGCTGTCGCTTGTCAATGCGGCGGCCTGCACCGTGGCGCCGGTGTTGATGGTGATGATGGCCATCGAGCGCATCGGCCCCGGGCTGACCGCGCAAACCGGCATGATCGGCCCCATGTCCACCATCGCCATGGGCGTGCTGATTCTGGGTGAGCCCTTCACGATGTGGGTGGCTGCGGGCACAGCCCTGGTGCTGGCCGGTATTTATGTGTTCACGCGTTCTGCGCAAACAAAAGGAAATTGACATGGACTTGGGTATCAAAGGCAGATGGGCGCTGGTGTGCGGCGCCAGCAAGGGCTTGGGTTTTGGCTGCGCGCAGGCGCTGGTGCGCGAGGGTGTGCATGTGATCATCGTGGCGCGTGGCGCCGAGGTCTTGCAGGCCGCTGCCGCCCAGTTGCTGGCTGATGCGGCCCGCCCTGCGGGCACCGAGGTGCTGAGCGTAGCGGCGGACATCACGACCACCGAAGGCCGTGCCGCAGTGTTCAAGCTGCGCCAGGACTTTGACATCGTCATCACCAACGCCGGCGGCCCGCCGCCCGGCGACTTCCGTCAGTGGGACCGCGACACCTGGATCAAGGCGGTGGATGCCAACATGCTCACGCCGATTGAGCTGATCAAGGCCACAGTCGACGGCATGGCCGCGCGCGGCTTTGGCCGCATCGTCAACATCACCTCCAGCGCGGTGAAAGCGCCTATCGATATTCTGGGTTTGAGCAACGGCGCACGCAGCGGCCTGACCGGCTTTGTGGCGGGCGTTTCGCGCAGCAAGCTGGCCGGGCAGGGCGTGACCATCAACTCTTTGTTGCCCGGTGCGTTTGACACCGACCGCCTGCGCGGCACCATGGCGGGTGCTGCGCAAAAAACCGGTCAAAGCATTGACGCCGTGGCCGAAGCCCGGCGCAAGAGCATTCCGGCTCAGCGCTTTGGCACGGCTGAAGAATTTGGCGCCATCTGCGCCTTTTTGTGCAGCACGCACGCGGCCTATATGACGGGCCAGAACGTGCTGGCCGACGGCGGTGCTTACCCCGGCACTTACTGAGCAGGCAGGCCTAGGGGCCCTGGCGGCGCGAAGACACCACAATGCCGCCGACGATCAGCCCGAAGGCCAGCGCGTGGTACAGGCTGGGCCACTCGCCCAGAAAAATAGTCGACATGAGGGCTGCAAAAAGCGGCGTGAGGTTAGAGAAAAAGCTGGCCACGGCGGGCCCCGCCCTCTCGATGCCTGCGCTCCAGGCGCGGTAGGCCAGCAAGGCCGGCCCGAGCGAGATGTAGACCAGCGCTGCCACCACAGGCCAGCTCCATTGAATGCGCGCCGGTGTCCAAGCCCATTCGCCAGCCACAAAAAGACCTGACCACAGCAGGCCGAAGAAAACCTGCGCCAACAAAAAAGCCGTCCAGTCCTGCCGGATCGACGGCGGCTCCGTGGGCCTGGCCAGCATCCAGCTGTAGCCGGCCCAGGATGCAGTGGCCAACAACACATAAAAGTCACCGGGCACCAGGCGCATTTGCATCAACACCGCCGCATCGCCCCGGCTGAGCACAATCAGCACGCCGCCAATGGACAGCACCGCACCCCAGGCCTGTCGGGGGGAAATTTTTTCACCGTGCAACAGCCAGCCCAGGCCCAGCATCCAGATCGGAATGCTGGAGGCCACCAGCGTGACGTTCATGACGGTGGAGGTGTGCAGCGCCAGGTATTGCAGCGAGTTGTAGGCCCCGACACTGAGCAGGCCCAGCAATGCAAAACGGCGCCAGTGCCGCCACATCAGACTGTCCCGGTGCAAGACCCTGTGCGCCAACGGCAGCAGCACCAGAAAAGCCAGCAGCCACCGGAAGAAGTTCAGGGTCATGGGCGGCACCAGATCGTTGATCATGCGGCCGATCACGGCGTTGCTGGCCCACATCAAAGGTGCAATGCTGAGCAACATAATGGTCGAGGTGCTGAGGCGACGGGTCATGTCTGCACTGTAACAAGAGCCGGGCTTGGCCTAAACTGTATCTTTTAGCTATCAGAGGAAAAAAATGAGCACTCACACCTCCCGCGCTGTGCGCATAGACGAACACGGCGGCCCCGAAAAACTCAAGTTGGTCACGCTCACGGTGGGTGAGCCCGGCCCGGG
The DNA here is from genome assembly GCA_044350025.1 of Polaromonas sp. Classification (GTDB taxonomy): domain Bacteria; phylum Pseudomonadota; class Gammaproteobacteria; order Burkholderiales; family Burkholderiaceae_C; genus Polaromonas. The sequence continues at coordinate 106,253 of JBILIK010000002.1, forward strand.
CGAGATCCGTATCCGCCACAAGGCCGTGGGTTTGAACTACATCGACGTTTACCAGCGTGCCGGCCTGTATGCCTTGCCCATGCCGCTGCAAATGGGCATGGAAGCCTCGGGCGTCATTGAGGCTGTCGGCGAGGGCGTGACGCACCTGAAGGTGGGCGACCGCGCCGCCTACGCCAGCCAGCCTCCGGGCAGCTACTGCGAAGTGCGCGTGATGCCGGCCAAGTGCGTTTGCAAACTGCCAGACGCCATTTCCTTTGAAACCGGCGCAGCCATGATGCTCAAGGGGCTGACGGTGCAGTACCTGCTCAAAGGCACGCAGCCCCAGGGCGGCCTCAAGCCCGGTGACTTTGTGCTGTTTCAAGCTGCTGCCGGCGGCGTGGGCCTGATCGCCTGCCAGTGGGCGCGCGCCATGGGCCTGCAACTGATCGGAACGGCGGGCTCAGACGCCAAGTGCGCGCTGGCCAAAGAAAACGGCGCTGCCTTCACCATCAATTACGCCAAAGAAGACTTTGTCGCCCGCGTCAAAGAGATCACCGGTGGACTGGGTGTGAAGGTGGTCTACGACTCGGTGGGCAAGGACACTTTCCTCAAGTCGCTGGACTGCGTGCAGCCCTTTGGCCTGGTCGCCAACTTCGGCAATGCCTCGGGCAAGGTCGAACCGCTGGACCTCGGCCTGCTGGCCGCCAAAGGCTCGCTCTATGTGTCGCGCCCCACGCTGTTCACACACATCGCCACGCGCGAGCGCACCCAGGCCATGGCAGACGATCTGTTTGGCATGGTCACCAGCGGCCAAGTCAAAATCGCCATCGACCAGACCTTCCCTCTGGCCGAAGTGGCTGAAGCCCACCGCTGCCTTGAAGCGCGCAAGACCACGGGTTGCACCATTCTGACGCTGTAAATTGGGAAGGGGATGGATCCCCGCATTCGCGAGGATGACGGGGCGGGATGGATCCCCGCGTTCGCGAGGATGACGAATGAAGAGCCGTCATTCCTGCTACCTCTGTCATTCCTGCGTAGGCAGGAATCCATCTTCCGGCTGTTTTCTTCAGCGCCCGCGGCGCACACGCAGCAGCTCGTCCAGGATCAGGCAGGCGGCGCCCACGGAGATCGCGCTGTCGGCGATGTTGAAGGCCGGGAAGTGTGTGCCGGCGTAATGAAAGTCTAGAAAATCCACCACGTAGCCGTGCAGCAGGCGGTCGATAACATTGCCTATGGCGCCGCCCAAAATGCAGGCCAGGGCGAACGAAAACAACTTTTGTCCCGGGTGCGAGCGCAGCATGTAAACGATGAACACCGCCGCGCCCACGCCAACGGCGGTGAAGAACCAGCGCTGCCAGCCCGAGGCTGAGGCCAGGAACGAGAAGGCTGCGCCGCTGTTGTGCACGCGCACAATATTAAAAAAGCTGGTCACCGGGCTGGAGTCGCCGAGTTGGTAAAAGCCCAAAATCAGCACCTTGGTGAACTGGTCAGCAATCAGCAAAATGAGCGCCAGCCCCAGCCAGGGCAGCATGGCCCCAGTGGATTTAGACAAACCGCCTTTGGCCATCAGGCAAACCGGCGGATTTCGCCGGCACCAAAGAGGTTGCTGATGCAGCGGCCGCAGATTGTCGGGTGTGCGGCGTCCTGGCCCACGTCACCCGGGTAGTGCCAGCAGCGATCGCACTTGGCGCTGCTGCTGGTGCTCGAAGTCACGTTAAGCGCTGGGGCGGCTTGCAGTTTCAGCACAGAGGTGATGAAGACAAACTTCAGGTCCTCGCCCAGGCTACTGAGCAGCGCGTGGTCACCGGCGTCAACGCCCAGCGTGACTTCGGCCTGCAGCGATGAACCCACCTTGCCGTCGGCGCGAAGCACTTCAATGTCTTTGTTGACGATGTCGCGCAGCTCGCGGATGCGTGCCCACTTGCCCAGCAGGGCGGTATCGGGCGCGCCGAACTCGGTGTAGGTCTCCATGAAGATCGACTCTGACGCGCCGAACACGGCCCAAGCTTCTTCAGCGGTGAAGCTCAAGAAAGGCGCCATCCAGCGCAGCATGGCTTGCGTGATCTGGTGCAGCGCGGTTTGGGCGCTGCGCCGGGCCAGCGACTTGGGCGCGCTGGTGTAGAGCCGGTCTTTCAAGATGTCGAGGTAAAACGAGCCCAGGTCTTCGCTGCAGTAAATCTGCAGCTTGGAGACCACAGGGTGGAATTCATACACCTCGTAGTGCGCCAGGATATCGGCTTGCAACTCGGCTGCGCGGCTCAGCGCGTAGCGGTCTATCTCCAGCATCTGCTCCAGCGGCACGCTGTCGGTGGCCGGGTTGAAGTCGCTCACATTGGCCAGCAAAAAACGCAGCGTGTTGCGGATGCGGCGGTAGGCGTCTACCACGCGCGCCAGAATTTTGTCGTCAATGCCCAGGTCGCCCGAGTAGTCGGTCGAGGCGCACCACAGGCGGATGATCTCGGCGCCCAGCTTGTCATTGACTTCTTGCGGCGCCACCACATTGCCTTCGCTCTTACTCATCTTGCGGCCCTTGCCGTCCACGGTGAAGCCGTGCGTCAGCAGGCCTTTGTAGGGCGCGTGGTCGTACATGGCACAAGCGGTGAGCAGCGAAGAGTGGAACCAGCCGCGGTGCTGGTCATGACCTTCCAGGTACAGGTCAGCCGGCCAGGCGGACTGCGCCGCATGACTGTGGCGCAGCACGTGGTCGTGCGTGGTGCCGGAGTCAAACCACACATCCAGGATGTCGGTGCACTTGAGGTAGTCGGGTGCGTCAGCGCCGATGATGGATTCGGGTGTGGCCTTGCTCCAGGCCTCGACGCCGCCGGCTTGCACCATGGCGGCGGCCTGGTCCATGATCTCCATGGTGCGCGGGTGCAACTCGCCGGTGGCGGTGTGAATGAAAAAGGGTAGCGGAACGCCCCAGTTGCGCTGGCGGCTGATGCACCAGTCGGGCCGGCCGGCGATCATGTCGCGCAGGCGGGTCTTGCCGTTCTCGGGGTAAAACTGCGTTTCGTCGATGGCGGCGAGGGCCAGCTGGCGCAAGCTTTTGCTGGCTTTGTCTTTGGCGAAAACGCCTTCGTTGCCCTTGCTCTCGGCGTCCATGCGGATGAACCACTGCGCTGCCGCGCGGTAAATCACCGGCGTCTTGTGGCGCCAGCAATGCGGGTAGCTGTGGGTGATGTCGTGCGTGGCAAACAGGCGGCCGTGCTCGCGCAGTTTGTCAATGACCAGCGGCGCGGCTTTCCAGATGTTCAGGCCGCCAAAGAATGGCAGCTCGTCCACATAGCGGCCGTTGCCCTGCACCGGGTTGAGGATGTCGTCATAGGCGATGCCGTTGGCGACGCAGGAGTTAAAGTCTTCCACGCCGTAAGCGGGCGAGGAGTGCACGATGCCGGTGCCGTCGTCGGCTGTGGCGTAGTCGGCCATAAAGACCGGCGAAAAGCGCTTGTAGCCGTAGACACCGTGCTCGTCGGCCACGTCGTGCAGCGGATGCTTGAAGTTGATGAGGCTCAGCTTTTCGCCCAGGGTCGTGGCCAGCACGGTGCCCGTGAGTGCATAGCGCGCCAGGCATTTTTCGACCAGCACCGAGGCCAGCACCAAGAGACCGCGTTCGGTATCGACCAGCGCATACTCGAGCGCCGGGTTCAGGTTCAGCGCCTGGTTGGCCGGAATGGTCCAGGCGGTGGTGGTCCAGATGACGGCGAAGGCTTCTTTGCTCAGGCTTGTCAGACCGAAAGCGGCCGCCAGTTTGTCGGGCTCAGCGCAGGCAAAGCCGACGTCCAGCGTCTGCGACTTTTTATCGGCGTATTCGATCTCAAACTCAGCCAGCGAGGAGCCGCAGTCAAAACACCAGTACACGGGCTTGAGGCCGCGGTAGACAAAGCCGCGCTCCATGATTCGTTTGAGCGCGCGGATCTCATTGGCCTCGTTGCCGAAATCCATGGTGCGGTACGGGTTGTCCCACTCGCCCAGCAAGCCCAGGCGCTTGAAGTCGGCCATCTGGCCGGCGATTTGCTCGGTGGCGAACGCCCGGCTCTTGGCTTGCACCTCGTCGCGTGAAAGGTTGCGCCCGTGCAATTTTTCGATGGCGTTTTCGATCGGCAAGCCGTGGCAATCCCAGCCCGGCACATAAACCGCGTCCATGCCCTTGAGCTGGCGCGCCTTGACGACCATGTCCTTGAGTACTTTGTTGACGGCGTGGCCGATGTGGATCTTGCCGTTGGCATACGGTGGGCCATCGTGCAGTACAAACTTCGGCCGGCCTTGGCGCACATCGCGCAGCTTTTTGTAAATGCCTTTGTCTTCCCAGGCCTGGACCCAGCCCGGCTCGCGCTTGGGCAGGTCGCCGCGCATCGGGAAAGGCGTGTCGGGCAGGTTCAGGGTGCTGCGGTAATCGGTTTTGTTGTCAGACATGGCGTTGTGGGGGAAAGCTTCTAGGCTGGAAATTCAGCCCCGGTGAGGGGCTTGCTGCGTTAAGTCCTCGGTGGCGCACTCGGCCATCGGCAGGGGCGAGATGGTCTAAATTCGGTCGCTCGTGGTTTGCCGACTGCTTGGGGTGTGCTTGGAGTCAAAGTAAGCCCGTGCAAGATCACAGTCCCGGGCAATGCCTTGTTGCAGCGCCTCCAGACCGTCGTATTTGAGCTCGTCGTGCAGTTTGTGCAACAGTTCCACTTGAACGATTTTACCGTAGGCACTGTCGAGTCCGGTCTGGCTGCGCCAGCTCAGGCAGTGAACTTCCAGCAGCACGCGACCGGCGTCTTCTACCGTGGGGCGTATGCCCAGGCTGGCCACGCCGTCTACCGGCTCAGGGCCCAGGCCGTGGGTTCGCACCACAAAAATCCCTGTGGCTGCGGGCTTGTCGTGGCGAAATGCAATGTTCATTGTGCGAAAGCCCAGCTCGCGGCCCAGCTTTTTGCCATGCACCACATGGCCGGAGACGCTGTAAGGCCGGCCTAGCAGGCTACTGGCAGTGTCCATCTGGCCCTGGGCCAGGGCCAGGCGCACGGCCGAGCTGGACACGCGCTCGCCATGGACTTCGTAGCTGTCCATGCGGGCGACTTCAAAGCCGGCCGTGGCACCGGCCGCATCCAGCATGGCGTAGTCGCCGGCGCGTTGGCTGCCGAACCGGAAATCATCACCGACCAGCACGTAGCGCACCTGCAGGCCCGTGACCAGCACCACTTCAATGAAGGCGGCCGCGCTTTGCGAGGCCAGCCGGGCGTTGAAGGGCAGCACCACGGCCTGGTCGATGCCGCAGCGGGCCAGTTCGGTGAGCTTGTCGCGCAGGGTCGAGATGCGGGTGGGAGCGGTCCGGGGCGAAAAGTACTCACGCGGATGGGGCTCGAAAGTCATCACCCGGGCCGGCAGGCCGCGGTGCCGGGCTTCGTTTTTGAGTACCGCCAGCATGGCCTGATGGCCGCGGTGAACCCCGTCAAAGTTGCCGATGGTCAGCGCGCAGGGCTGGGACAGCGCCGGGTGCTGGTGGCCGCGAAAGATTTTCATTGCCTACATTATCGTTTTTTGTGGCCGGCCACCCGTGCGGCCGGCATGGCCCCGGGCTGCGCGCCGGCGCGCTGACATCAATTGCCTGTATATTGGTGCATTAACGGCGGGGTGTGCAGAACATGTGACCTTGACCGGGCCTGATGCTCAATGCCGGTTTCCATCGCCCATGGAGGTTCGTTTGAAAGTCTTGAAGCTGTCCGCACAGGGATTGCCACAATCGTGGATCAGCCTGGAGCAAGCCGTGTTGCATTACGCCACCGGTGATGTGCGCTGGGAGGCCGGCGCGCAAGTGGCTGTGTTTCGCGGCGGCCACAATGCCCGCACCGGCGAGCAGTCTTGCATCACGGTCAACAGCATCATCGGCACACGGGGCGTGCCCAATATCAACCCGTTTGATCTGATGCCGGGCCTTACTAACGGCAAGTTGTTTGTGCGTGACCGCAATATCTGCGCCTACTGCGGCAACCATTTTCATGAAGAAGATCTGACGCGCGAGCACATCATTCCCTTTGCCCAGCAAGGCATCGACAACTGGATGAATGTGGTCACCGCCTGCCGCGCCTGCAATCACCGCAAAAGCAGTCGCACGCCCGAGCAGGCCAACATGCCGCTGCTGTTCACGCCCTATGTGCCCAGCTTGTGGGAAGACTTCATCTTGCGCAACCGGCGCATTCTGGCTGACCAGATGGAGTTTTTAATGGCGCACGTGCCGCGCTCTTCGCGGCTGCTGGGCTGAGTTTTTTCTGCGCTTCAGGCAAACACGCCAGCCGTGTCTTGCATCCGGGCCGACACCTCGCCTAAGTGGTGAATGGAGTCGCCGAAAGTGATCTCCAGCTGCGTGAGTTTTTTAAAACAGTGGCTCACGATGTACTCGTCGGTCACGCCAATGCCCCCATGCAACTGCACTGCCTGCTGGCCGACGAAGCGCATGGACTGCCCGATCTGGTACTTGGCGCGTGCCATGGCCGCGCGACGCTCCGGGGCCGGCTCTTGCAGCTTGAGGCTGGCGTAGTAACTCATGGAGCGCGCCAGCTCAAGCTGCATCTTGATGTCGGCCACGCGGTGGCGCAGTGCCTGAAAACTGCTGATCGCCACGCCGAACTGTTTGCGCTGATTCATGTAGTCCACGGTGATGGCCAGCGTGCGGTCCATCACACCCACGGCCTCGGCGCAGGCGGCAGCCAGCCCGATGTCCACCGCGTGCTCCAGCGCAGCCAGCCCGTCAATGGTGATGAGCATGGCCTCAGCCTTGGAGAGTAGCAACTCGGCGGCGCGGCTGCCGTCTTGCGTGACATAGCCGCGCGTGCTGACACCGGGCGCCCTGCGCTCGACCAGAAACAGGGCCTGACGGCCATTGGCCATGGCAGGCACCACCAAGGCATCGGCCAGGTCGCCAGCGGGCACCACGGATTTGCTGCCGCTGATGTGCCAAGTGCCATCTTTATCTTTGGTGGCCAGGCTGGCGCACAGGTCCAGCCGGTAGCGCGCGGCGCGCTCCTGGTGCGCGAGCACCACCAGCGCCTGCCCGGCCGCAATCCGGGGCAGCCAGACCGTTTTGACGGCGTCCGGCGCCCAGGCATTGATCACAGCGCCGGCGATCAATGCGTGTGCCAGCGGCTCCAGCACCAGGCCGCGGCCCAACTCTTCCATGGCCACCATGGCCTCGACCGGGCCCATGCCCATACCGCCGTGCGTCTCTGGGATGTACAGGCCGCAAAGGCCGAGTTCGGCGAGTTCCTTGTAAGCCTCGCCTGAGAAGCCGCCAGCCCCTACGATGCTGCGGCGACGCTCGAAGTCGTAGCCCTTGCCAACCCATTTGTTGACTGCCTCGCGCAGTTGCGTTTGATCGTCAGAAAAATCGAAATCCATGGTCTTGTCCCTCAGCCCAGCACGGTCTGCGCGACGATGTTGCGTTGCACTTCGTTGCTGCCGCCGTAAATCGTGGTTTTGCGCATATTGAAATAAGTCGACGCCAGCGGCGCGCAGTGCAGCGCCCCGCCCGGGAAACCGCCCAGACCTTTCAGACCACCGTGGACCTGGTCGCCTTGCCAGCCGGCGTCCATCGCTTCGGCCATGAAGGGCAGGCTGAAAGGGCCGGCGGCCAGCATCATGAGTTCGGTGTAGCGCTGCTGCAGTTCGCTGCCGCGGATCTTCAGCAGGCCGGCAATGTCCAGCGAGTTCTTGCCGGTTTTCTCGGCTGACAGCACGCGCAACACCAGCATCTCAAGCGCCACCATGTCCACCTCGAGCTTGGCGATCTCGTCGCGAAAGCGCGGCTCGTCATAAATGCCTTCGGCTTTGGCGATCCGTTTGAGGCGCTCTAGTTCGCGCTTGGCGCGGTTGACGTCGGCAATGTTGGTACGCTCGTGGCTGAGCAAATGCTTGGCGTAAGTCCAGCCCTTGTTTTCTTCGCCGATCAGGTTCTCAGCGGGAACTTCCACGTTCTCAAACCACACCTCGTTGACTTCGGCCTCGCCGTCGAGCAGCACGATGGGCCGTACCGTCACGCCGGGGGACTTCATGTCGATCAGCAAAAAAGAAATGCCGGTTTGCGGCTTGCCTTCGCTGCTGGTGCGCACCAGGCAAAAAATCCAGTCGCCGTACTGGCCCAGTGTGGTCCAGGTTTTTTGTCCGTTGACGATGTAGTGCGCGCCCTGGCGCTCTGCCTTGCATCGCAGGGAGGCCAGATCGGAGCCCGAGCCGGGCTCGCTGTAGCCCTGACTCCACCAGACCTCGCCGCTGGCAATGCCGGGTAAAAAGCGTTGTTGCTGCTCGGTGTTGCCAAAGGCCATGATGACGGGCGCCACCATCACCGGCCCGAAGGGCACCACACGCGGCGCACCGGCCAGCGCGCATTCTTCTTCAAACAAGTGTTTTTGCACGGCGTTCCAACCGGGCCCGCCAAAGGCCTTGGGCCAGCCGTGGCCCAGCCAGCCTTTTTTGCCCAAAATTCTGGCCCAGCGCTGCATATCGTCTTTGGACAGGCGCAGCGCGTGATGCACTTTGTGCGAAATGTCGGCCGGTAAATTGGCCAGGACCCAGGCGCGTATATCTTCGCGAAACTGTTGTTCTTCAGGGGTGAAAGCTAAATCCATGGCGGGGGGGCTCCGGTGGCAGGCGATGCGTCATTTGTAGCACGCCGGGTGCAGAAACTAAACTAGGCTCATGAGCGCCCGTCTAAAAAATATTGTTATCTTGATTTCCGGTGCGGGCACCAACATGGCGGCAATCATCCGGGCGGCGCAGACGCAAAACTGGGAAAGCCAGCTGGGCGCCCGGGTGGTGGCGGTGATCAGCAGCCATGCCGATGCCTCAGGGCTGGCGCTGGCACAAACCCTGGGCGTGGCCACCCAGGCGTTGGACCACCGGGGCTTTGAGAGCCGCGCGGCTTTTGATGCGGCGCTGCAAGCGCGCATTGACGCGCACAGCCCGACGCTGGTGGTGCTGGCCGGCTTCATGCGCATTTTGACGCCCGGCTTTGTGGCGCATTACGCCGGGCGGCTGGTCAACATCCACCCTTCGCTGTTACCGGCTTTCACCGGGCTCAATACGCACCAACGTGCGATTGATGCCGGTTGCCGGGAGGCCGGTGCCACAGTGCACCAGGTCACGGCCGAGCTGGACCACGGGCAGATTCTGGCGCAGGTGGTGGTGCCGGTGTTGCCCGGCGACAGCCCCCAAGCGCTGGCTTCGCGCGTGCTCGAGCAGGAGCACTTGCTTTATCCGCAGGCCGTGCGCGACTTGCTGCCGCATCTGCCGGCGCTATAACCGGTGATTTAACCGGCGGATTTTTTAGTGAGCAGTTGGTGCAGCGCCGCCTGCACGATGCTGCTGGCGTCCACCCCGAAAAAGCTGCGCAAGGCCGCGCGCGTGTCGCTGCGGCCAAAGCCGTCCGTGCCCAGTGTGAGGTAATCGCGCCCCGCCGGCAGGAAGGCACGCACGCTCTCGGGAACGGCCCGCACGTAGTCGGTGGCGGCGATGACGGGCCCTTGACTGTCAGCCAACTTCTGCGCCAGAAAGGGCGTGATGGCGGCCTTGCCATTCAGGGCCTGCTTTTCGAGTGCAATCCCATCGCGAGCCAGCTCGCTCCAGCTCGTTACGCTGTAGACGGTGGCGCTCACGCCCTGGCCGGCCAATTGCTGCGCGGCCTTGATCACTTCGGTCAGGATCGCCCCCGAGCCGAGCAGCGTGACTTCAGGTGCACCCACTTGGGCCGCCGGGTACCGGCCGAAGCGGTAGCAGCCGCGGATGATGTCACCTTCTGTGCCGGCAAGCAGGTCGGGCTGGGCGTAGTTCTCGTTCATCAGCGTGACGTAGTAAAAAACGTCTTGCTGCTCGACCATCATCTCTTGCATGCCATGGTCAAGGATGACGGCGAGTTCTGCGCTGAAGGCCGGGTCATAGGCTTTGCAATTGGGAATGGTGGCGGCCACCAGATGGCTGGTGCCGTCCTGATGCTGCAGCCCTTCGCCACCCAGCGTGGTGCGGCCGGAGGTGGCACCCAGTAAAAAGCCGCGGGCCCGCTGGTCGGCGGCGGCCCAGATCTGGTCGCCCACACGCTGAAAGCCGAACATTGAGTAGTAAATATAAAAGGGCAGCATGGCAAGGCCGTGCACGCTGTAGCTGGTGGCTGCGGCCGTCCAACTGGCCAGCGCACCGGCTTCGCTGATGCCTTCTTCCAGAATTTGTCCGTCCAGCGCCTCGCGGTAGCTCAGCACCGAGCCGATGTCCTCGGGCGCGTAACGCTGGCCGACACTGGAATAGATGCCGACCTGCTTAAAAAGGTTGGCCATGCCAAAGGTGCGGGCTTCGTCCGCCACGATGGGCACGATGCGCGGACCCAGGGCGCTGTCCTTGAGCAAGCCGCCGAGCAGCCGCACAAAGGCCATGGTGGTGCTCATTTCCTTGCCGTCGGGCGCGAGCGCAAAGCTGCCATAAGTGGGTAGCGCGGGGATGTTGATGCGCTCTGCCGTGGTTTCGCGCTTGGGCAAATAGCCGCCCAGCGCCGCCCGCTTGGCCTGCATGTATTGCATTTCCGTGCTTTCTACCGGCGGGCGGTAAAAGTCCATGCGTCTGGCCTGCTCGTCGCTCAGGGGCAGGTTGAAGCGGTTGCGAAATTCGATCAGCTCGGTCTCGTCAAACTTCTTTTGCGAGTGCGTGGTCATCTTGCCCTGGCCGGCGCTGCCCATGCCATAGCCCTTTTTGGTATGCGCCAGGATCACGGTCGGCTGGCCCTTGTGGGCAGCGGCTCTGGCATAGGCGGCGTGGATTTTCACCAGGTCGTGACCGCCGCGTTTGAGCCGGTCGATTTGCTCGTCACTCATGCCCTGGGCCAGGCGCGCAAGCTCTGGGTTCTGACCAAAAAAATTATCCCGGTTGAAGCGGCCGTCCTTGGCTGCGAACGTCTGCATCTGGCCGTCCACTGTCTGCGCAAAAGCTTTGGCCAGTGCCCCCGTGTGGTCACGCGCAAACAGGCCGTCCCAGTCGCTGCCCCAAACCAGCTTGATGACGTTCCAGCCCGCTCCGGCAAACAGCCTTTCAAGTTCGTCAATGATGCGGCCGTTACCGCGCACCGGGCCGTCAAGCCGCTGCAGATTGCAATTGACCACCCAGACCAGGTTGTCCAGACCTTCGCGTGCGGCCAGCGTCAGCGCGCTCATGGATTCGGGCTCGTCCATCTCGCCGTCCCCGAAGACGCCCCATACTTTGCGGCCCGCGCAATCGAGCAGGCGTCGGTGCGACAGGTAGCGCATGAAGCGCGCGTGATAAATGGAGCTGATCGGGCCGATGCCCATGGAGCCGGTCGGGAACTGCCAGAAGTCGGGCATCAGATAAGGGTGCGGGTAGCTGCTCAGGCCGCCCTCGCCCAAGGCACTCTGCTTCGGCGAAGATATTTCCTGGCGGTAACGGGCCAGACTTTGCTCGTCAAGACGGCCTTCCAGGTAAGCACGCGCATAAACACCGGGCGCGCTGTGGGGCTGGAAGAAAACCAGATCGCCCCGGTGCTGCCCATCAGCCAGGCCTTCACGCGCATGAAAAAAGTGGTTGAAGCCGGTCTCAAACAAATCGGCCGCGCTGGCGTAGCTGGCCACGTGGCCGCCGAGTTCGGCCGAGCCGCCGGTCTCAACCTGGTTGGCGCGCACCACCATGGCCAACGCGTTCCAGCGCATCAGCGAGGCCAGCCGCTCTTCCATCGCCAGGTCGCCGGGGAACACCGGCTGCTCATCGACTGCAATGGTGTTGAGGTAAGGCGTGGACAGCTCGGGTTGCCAGCCGATGCGCGCAGCGCGTGCCTGCCGCGCCAGCGCGTCCAGCATCTGGCGCGCCCGAGCCGGGCCTTGCGTAGCGAGCAGAGTGGCAAAGGCTTCGTGCCATTCGGCGCTTTCCAGGGGGTCGGGGTCTATGCCATCCTGAGCAGGCAGGGTGTTCAAAAAGTCGTGGCGGGTGAAGTCATTCATCATGGCGCCACTGTAAGCAATCAAGCCTGGAAGGTGCTGCTTTAATGTAGGGTTTTAATTCTTCTTGGCGGCATAAAATGCTGATAAATTAAAAATTGGTAGTTTATGCAACTTGATAATGTTGATTTAAAGATACTTGGCGAGCTTCAGCGGGACGGTTCGCTCTCCAACGTGGAGCTGGCCCGGCGAGTGCACCTGAGTCCTTCGCCCTGCCTGGCGCGGGTCAAGGCGCTGGAAGCTGCCCGGGTGATTGACCGCTATGTGGCGATAGCCAATGCGGCGGCGCTGGGCTTGGGCTTGAGCGTGTTCATCTCGATCAGTCTGCGCTCACAAAGCAAGGAGGCGCTGGGGGAGTTCGAACGGCGCATCGTCGAGCACGACGAGGTCATGGAGTGCTATTTGATGACCGGCGACAGCGACTATCTGATTCGCGTGGCGGTGGCCGACATCGGTGCGCTTGAGTGCTTCATTTTGGAGCAGCTCACGCCGATTCCCGGTATTGAAAAAATCCGGTCCAGCTTTGCTCTGAAGCAGGTGCGTTACAAGACCGCCTTGCCGCTGCCGGTCTTGCGCGCCTAGGCTGTTACATCTTGGCCTGAAAAACCAGGCCGGCGTGTTCGCGCAGCGCGTGGAACTTGATCTTCGGCCATTGCTGCTCAACCGCGCGCAGCGTGGCACTGTGGTCGACCAGCAGCGTGGGCGCATCCACTGCGTCCAGCGCCACGCGGTGGGCGTTGGCGTCGATGAATTTTTTCAACTCCTGCGGGTCTTCTGATGTGACCCAACGCGCCAGGTTGAAGTTGCTGGCCATGATGCGGGCCTTGACGCCGTACTCGTGCTCGAGCCGGTGCGCCACCACTTCAAACTGCAACTGACCCACCGCGCCCAGCAGCAGCAGGGAGCCGGCAATCGGGCGAAACACCTGGATCGCGCCTTCTTCGCCCAGCTGCGTGAGGCCGGCGCGCAGCTGCTTGCTGCGCAGCGGGTCGGCCACTTCAACGGCGCGGAACATCTCGGGCGCAAAAAACGGCAGACCGGTGAACTGCAGGGCTTCGCCTTCGGTCAGCGTGTCGCCCAGTTGCAAGATGCCGTGGTTGGGAATGCCGATGATGTCGCCGGCAAAAGCGGTGTCGAGCAGCTCGCGGCGCTGGCTCATGAAGCTGACCACAGTGTTGGGCCGCAACTCTTTAGCGCTGCGCACCACCTTCAGGCGCATGCCGCGCGTGAACTCGCCGCTGGCCACGCGCAAAAATGCGATGCGGTCTCGGTGCGCCGGGTCCATGTTGGCCTGGATCTTGAAAACTACGCCTGAGAATTTCTTTTCTTCGGGCTGCACAACGCGCTGAATGGCGGCGCGTTCGGCCGGGGCCGGGGCCAAGTCGACCAGCGCGTCCAGCACTTCCTGCACGCCGAAGTTGTTGATGGCCGAGCCGAAGAACATCGGTGTCTGCTTGCCGCTCAAAAAGGCGGTGCGGTCAAATTCGGGTGAAGCGCCGTTGAGCAATTCAAGCTCGTCCTGCGCCTGCGTGAACTCGGCGCCAAAGCGTTTGGCGGCCTCGGCATTGTCCAGGCCGGCCAGAATTTCATCGTCGCCGCCGGCCTTGTCTTCACCGGGGCTGAAAACGCGCATGCGCTTTTCGCGGCGGTCATACACGCCATGAAACAGCTTGCCCATGCCGACCGGCCAGGTGAAAGGCACCACCGTCATGCCGAGTTCCTGCTCGATCTCGTCCATCACGCTCATGGGGTCTTGCACCTCGCGGTCCATCTTGTTCACAAAAGTCAGGATGGGCGTGTTGCGGGCGCGGCACACCTGCAAGAGGCGGCGCGTTTGCGGCTCGACGCCGTTGGCCGCGTCAATCACCATCAGCGCGGCGTCCACGGCGGTGAGCACGCGGTAGGTGTCTTCAGAGAAGTCCTGGTGACCCGGCGTGTCCAGCAGGTTGATCACGCAGTCGCGGTATTCCATCTGCATGACCGAAGAGGCCACCGAGATGCCGCGCTGCTTTTCAATTTCCATCCAGTCGCTGGTGGCGTGACGCGCGGCCTTGCGGGCCTTCACTGAGCCGGCGATCTGGATCGCGCCTGAGAACAGCAGCAGCTTTTCAGTCAGCGTGGTCTTGCCGGCGTCAGGGTGGGAGATGATGGCAAACGTGCGGCGGCGCTTGACCTGCTTTTCGATTTCGGTGATGTCGGACATAACCCACGATTATCGATGACCCGGCATCAAGCCGTGGCCGGCCGGCGTCTGCTCAGTCCGGCTGACGCGCAAAACGCGGCTGGCGCACGCCGTCTATCACCACTTCTTCGTTGAACATGGCCGCAGGTCGCACCCACAAACCGCGCTCGCCATAAAGCGCGCGGTACAGCGTCATGGGCTCCAGGCTTTCGCTGTGGCGCGCGGTGCCAACCACTTCATACATCAAGCCTTTGTAATGGCGGTACAAGCCCTTGGGCGTTTCTATCAGGGCGGGCAGCTCGTCGGTGTTGTCGTTCATGTTCTGTTCGTTGGTGAAGGGGGTGGGACAATGCTGGCATGCACCCTAACGCCTTATTAGACAGTTGTTCCGAGCTTCTCAAGCAGGTTCTTAAATTCGATCATCCCGCCGACATGGTGGTCTCGCGCCATTTCCGAGAGCAGCGCCTGGGCCCGCGTGAGCGCGCCACCGTGGCCGAAACCATTTACACCGTGCTGCGCAAAAAGTCGCTGTTCACCAACCTGGCCCAGTCCGGCAGCGGTGCGCTGGAGCGCCGGCTGGCCATTTTGGGCTTTGCTGCCGAGCGTGACTTTTTGCTGGGTGCGCTGAATGAGCAGGAAAAAGACTGGCTCCATCGCTGCGGCCAGGTCCAACCCGAAGACCTGATGGAGTTGCACCGCCACAACCTGCCGCAGTGGCTGGTCGATTCGCTGCGACTGCAACTCGGCGACGGTTTCTGGCCACTGGTGGAGAGCCTGAATGCGCCGGCCGGGCTGGACTTGCGCGTCAACACCCTCAAGGACAAGCGCGCCGACGTGCAAAAAGAACTGGCCAAGGCCGGCGTGGCGACCACCGCCACCCCGTTTTCGCCCTGGGGCCTGCGCGTGCGCGACAAGGCCCAGCTGGGCAAGCTCGACACCTTCACCCGCGGCGCCATTGAAGTGCAAGACGAAGGCTCGCAATTGCTGGCCGTGCTGATGGACGCCAAGCGCGGCGAGATGGTGGTCGATTTTTGCGCCGGCGCGGGCGGCAAGACGCTGGCCCTGGGCGCCAGCATGCGCGGCACCGGCCGGCTTTACGCCTTTGACACTTCGGGCCACCGGCTGGACGCGCTCAAGCCCAGGCTGGCGCGCAGCGGCCTGTCGAACGTGCACCCGGTGGCGATTGCCCATGAGCGGGACGACCGCATCAAGCGCCTGGCCGGCAAGATAGACCGCGTGCTGGTGGACGCACCTTGCTCGGGCCTGGGCACGCTGCGCCGCAACCCGGACCTCAAGTGGCGACAGAACCCGAAGTTGGTGCAGGCCTTGAGCGTCACCCAGGCCGCCATTTTGCAAAGCGCTGCCCGGCTGCTAAATCCCGGCGGGCGGTTGGTTTATGCCACCTGCAGCTTGCTGCTGGAGGAAAACGAGCAGATTGCCGAGGCCTTCAGCGCCGCCCATCCCGAATTTGCCTTGCTGCCCGCCGCTGAGGTGCTGACCCAGGCGGGCGTTGAAAACGCAGCCGGCTTGTGCTCGGGCGCCTATTTGCGGCTCTGGCCGCATCAGCACCACACCGACGGTTTCTTTGCCGCCGTCTGGCAAAAGAGCTGAACCAAGACCATGAAAAATCAACAAAAGGCCGAAGATATAAAAAGTTAACGGCTTTTAAGATGTTTTTAGCGATTTGCGCCCCTTGGCCTTGTTCATTGATGGAGCTTGGCGTTTGGCACTGAACAGCCTACAATGCGCCATGTTTGAAATGACGAGTTTGCAAGTCTTGACCGCTGCGAACCCTTTATAGGAATCTCTATGATCTTGTTTGATGCGGCGCTTGACTGGCTTGCCAACGGCCTTTGGAATATCGCTTGGTGGCAAATTATCTTGTTTGTCTTGGGCATGACCCACATCACCATGATCAGCGTGACGGTGTTTTTGCACCGACATCAGGCCCACCGGGCGCTGGACCTGCACCCGATTGCATCGCATTTTTTCCGCTTCTGGCTGTGGCTGACCACGGGACAGGTCACCAAAGAGTGGGCGGCCATTCACCGCAAACACCACGCCAAGTGCGAGCAGGCGGATGATCCGCACAGCCCGCACATTCATGGCATCAAGAAAGTGCTGACCCAAGGCGCAGAGCTCTACCGCGTCGAGTCTAAAAACAAAGAAACCATGGCCCGCTACGGCCACGGCACCCCCGACGACTGGATTGAGCGCAACCTGTACACCCGCTTTTCATGGCAGGGCGTGGGTTTGATGATGATCATCGACCTGGCGCTGTTCGGCGCTGGTGGCCTGGCCGTTTGGGCGCTGCAAATGGCCTGGACCCCCATCATGGCGGCCGGCATCATCAATGGCGCTGCGCACTTCTGGGGTTACCGCAACTTTGAGGCACCGGATGCCAGCACCAACATCTCGCCCTGGGGCATCATCATTGCCGGTGAAGAGTTGCACAACAACCACCACACCTACCCGACCTCGGCCAAGCTGTCGATCAAGCCTTACGAGTTTGACATCGGCTGGATGTACATCACCATTCTGAAAAGCCTGGGCCTGGCCCATGTCAAGAAGGTTCCGCCCAAGCTGCAACTCGGCAGTATTCAGCCTGTGGCTGATGAAAAAACCCTCGAAGCCCTGATAGCCCACCGTTACGAAGTCATGGCCCGTTACGCCCGTGAACTGCAGCGTGCCGGCAATGCCGAGATCCAGGCGCTCAAGGCCCGTCAAGCAGACGTCTCGGCACTCAGGCTGGCCAACCGCTGGTTGCACCGTGATGACGACAAAGTGCCTGCTGCGGCCCGCGTTCAAATTGCCCGGGTGCGCGCTGAGCACCCGGTGCTCGACAAAATGGTCACCATGCGCGAAGAGTTACGCCAGCTGTGGCTGAGCACCTCAGCCTCACGCGAGCAACTGGCCGGGGATTTGCAGGGCTGGTGCCGCCGCGCTGAAGAAAGCGGCATTGCGGCTTTGCATGAGTTCTCTCTCAAGCTGCGCGCTGCCAGGGCTTGATGCGCTGAGCCAATGTCGCTTTGCCAAGGCCACCTTTTGGGGTGGCTTTTTTTCGTCTGTACGCTTTGGGCGGGTCGCGCGGAAGGGGGCCGGACGCGGACTCGGGTTTGGGCGCTTTCGACCGGCTTTGCTGGGCTGCACCACTGAGGCCCTATGCCGTGCAGTCTCATGCTGGAGTACCAGAAATCGACTACCCGGCATAGGGCCTCAGTGGTGGTTCAGTGGCGTTTTGGGTTTTGTTGGAATGCGGGTTCGGGGTCCGATTCGTGCGTGGAGCGGCCTTGGGCTCTGCCTGTAGTTCTCGTCATGACTTTTGCTATGGCATTGCTTTACCAATGTGAAGAGGGGGGTGATGCCCGCGGTCGATTTCTGGTACCCCAGCATGAGACCGCCGGCCTCACCCCCCTCTTCACTGCCCCCAGCGGCCCTCAAACAAGCACAGCCTTGCAACATCCAAACGGCCATAAAAAAACCCGCCGTTATAGGGCGGGTTCTTCAAAAGACAAGGCTGAATTACTTCAGCTTGATCTCTTTGTATTCCACGTGCTTACGTGCCTTGGGATCAAATTTCATGATCAGCATTTTGTCGGGCGTGGTTTTCTTGTTCTTGGTGGTCGTGTAAAAGTGACCGGTGCCGGCAGTGGATTCCAGCTTGATTTTCTCGCGAGCGCCTTTAGCCATGTTCGTTCTCCTTAGACTTCACCGCGGGCACGAAGATCCACCAGGACCGCGTCGATGCCTTTTTTGTCAATCAAGCGCAAGCCGGCGCTGGTGATGCGCAGGCGCACCCAACGGTTCTCGCTCTCAACCCAGAAACGGCGGTACTGCAGATTAGGCATGAACCGGCGCTTGGTTTTGTTGTTTGCGTGAGAAACATTGTTTCCCACCATCGGGCCTTTGCCCGTTACCTGACAGACGCGTGCCATGAGCACTCTCCGTATAAAAAATTGTGAATCTGGAGCCGGCTCAATGGGTCACCACCAAAGCTCGGCTAAGCCTAAGAGTATAGCCTGAAAAACAGGGGCCTGGAAAGCCGGCGCCTCGGCCGGCAAGCCAGGGGCCCGGACTTCAGTCGTTTTGCTCGATAAAACGCTGGGCGTCGAGGGCGGCCATGCAGCCGGTGCCTGCGCTGGTGATGGCCTGACGGTACACATGGTCCTGCACGTCGCCGGCCGCAAAAATACCGGGCACGCTGGTCATGGTGGCAAAACCCTGCAGACCTGCCCGGGTGATGATGTAGCCGTCCTTCATATCGAGCTGGCCCTCAAAAATATCGGTATTGGGATGGTGGCCGATGGCAATGAAGCAGCCTTTGAGCATCAGGTCTTCGGTGCTGCCGTCATCGGTTTTTTGCAGGCGCACGCCGGTCACGCCCGAGGCATCGCCCAGCACTTCTTGCAGAGTGCGGTGCGTTTTAAGCACGATCTTGCCGGCGGCGACTTTCTCATGCAGCTTGTCGATCAGGATAGCTTCGGCCTTGAACTTGTCGCGGCGGTGCACCAGCGTCACTTTGCTGGCGATGTTGGACAAATACAGCGCTTCTTCAACGGCGGTGTTGCCGCCGCCGACCACGCAGACTTCCTGCTCGCGGTAGAAAAAACCGTCGCAAGTGGCGCAGCCCGACACGCCGCGGCCCATGAAGGCTGTTTCAGACTCCAGCCCCAGGTACTTGGCTGAAGCGCCGGTGGCCAGGATCAGGGCATCGCAGGTGTACGTGCCGCTGTCGCCTAGGAGGGTAAAAGGACGTTTGCTGAAATCGACCTTGTTGATGTGGTCAAAGATGATTTCGGTTTTAAAGCGCTCGGCGTGCTCTAAAAAGCGCTGCATCAGCTCCGGGCCCTGCACGCCCAGCGGGTCGGCAGGCCAGTTATCGACGTCGGTGGTGGTCATGAGCTGGCCGCCCTGGGCGATGCCGGTGATCAGCACGGGCTGCAGGTTGGCGCGGGCGGCGTAAACCGCCGCGGTGTAGCCGGCAGGGCCGGAGCCGAGGATAAGAACCTTCGAATGTTTCATTGTGAAAACCGGTTGAAAAATGCAATAGCGCCTTCAAGCGCCTCGAGAGATGACCAGCCGCACAGTCGGGCAGTTAAGCCAAAGGGGCCAATTAGGGCCTGATTGTAAAACCCGGCCGGCCGGCCGCTGGCGCAGGGCCTGCGGCAACTGCGGTAAGCTTGCAGCCGACCCATGACTTACTCACTTGACACCCTCAATTCACGCAATGCACTGCCAGCCTCCGGCACCAACGGGGTGACCGGCATCGGTCGCTTTGCCCATGAGCTGGGCTTGGTGATCGGCTTTGTCGTTCTGGTTTTCTGGCTGGCCGCCTTGCTCAGCCACAGCCTGGCAGATGTGGCCTGGACCACCACCGGTGACCGGGGTGCGGACGCGCCGGGTGCGGTGGCCCGCAACTGGGGTGGCCGCTTTGGCGCGCGGCTGGCCGATGGCAGTTATTTCCTCTTTGGTTTGTCCGTCTGGTGGGCATTGGCCGCTGGCTGGCGTGTCTGGTTGTCATCCCTGG
>JBILIK010000068.1:0-10884 GCA_044350025.1 Polaromonas sp.
GAGATTGTCGTCGAGCATGGCTACATGGTGGCCCGACTGGCACCAGGCCTGAAACGCCTGCAAGGATGCCACCTCACCACCGACATGGTGACTGTGACAGGCACCGAAAACTTCATGATGGCTGCCTCCTTGGCCGACGGCGAAACCGTGCTGGAAAACGCGGCTCAGGAGCCTGAGATTGGCGACCTGGCTGAAATGCTCATCAAGATGGGCGCGCGCATTGAAGGTCATGGCACGCGGCGTATCCGTATCCAGGGTGTTGAGCGTCTGCATGGCGCCAACCACCAGGTGGTGGCTGACCGTATCGAGACCGGCACTTTCCTGTGCGCCGTTGCCGCTGCCGGTGGGGATGTTGTGCTGCGCCACGGTCGGGCCGATCACCTGGAAGTGGTCATTGAAAAACTCCGCGAGGCTGGCGCCAAAGTCTCGGCGGGCGAGGGCTTCATTCGCATTGTGTCCAAGGGCCGGCTCAAGGCGCAGTCTTTTCGCACCACCGAGTACCCCGGCTTTCCAACCGACATGCAAGCGCAGTTCATGGCGCTGAACGCCATCTCGCACGGCACCAGCAAAGTGACCGAAACGATTTTTGAAAACCGCTTCATGCACGTCAATGAAATGGTGCGCCTGGGCGCTAACATTCAGATCGACGGCAAAGTGGCGCTGATGGAGGGTGTCGCAAAACTCTCTGGCGCGACCGTCATGGCCACTGACTTGCGGGCCTCGGCCAGCCTGGTGATTGCGGGCCTGGTGGCCGAGGGCGAGACCGTGGTCGAGCGTATTTACCACCTGGACCGCGGCTACGATCAGATGGAAAGCAAACTGCGCGGCATAGGCGCTGACATTGAACGGGTCAAAGCATGATCACACTGGCACTGTCCAAAGGGCGGATTTTTGACGACATCCTGCCGCTGCTCAAGGCGGCCGGCATCGAAGTGCTGGACGACCCCGAAAAATCCCGCAAGTTGATTTTGCGCACCAACCAAGCTGACGTGCGCGTGGTGCTGGTGCGCGCCACCGATGTGCCCACCTATGTGCAGTACGGCGGCGCCGACATGGGCGTGGTCGGCAAAGACACGCTGCTGGAGTCTGGCACACAAGGGCTTTATCAGCCGCTGGACTTACAAATTGCCAAATGCCGCATCAGCGTGGCTGTGCGCGATGGCTTTGACTACGCTGCCGCTGTGCGCCTGGGCAGTAGGCTCAAAGTGGCCACCAAGTACGTGGCGATTGCGCGTGATTTTTTTGCTGCCAAGGGCGTGCACGTGGACCTCATCAAGCTCTACGGCAGCATGGAGCTCGCCCCGTTGACGGGCCTGGCCGACGCCATTGTTGATCTGGTTTCAACGGGCAATACGCTCAAGGCCAACCACCTGGTCGAAGTCGAGCGCATCATGGACATCAGCTCGCGCCTGGTTGTCAACCAGGCCGCGCTCAAGCTCAAACAAGCGCCGATTCGCCGCATCATCGACGCCATGGCCAAGGCTGTGGCAGTCTGACCCGCTATGACCCTGCAAGCTCGCCCCGCCCGCCTATCCACTGTAGACGCTTCGTTTGAAGCTGACTTCAAGGCGCGGCTGCATTGGTCGGCCGAGGCAGACGCTGCCATCGAAGGGCGCGTAGCCGAAATCCTGGCTGATGTGCAGCAGCGTGGCGATGCGGCGGTGCTTGACTACACGCAGCGCTTTGACGGCCTGACGGTTGCCAGCGTGCAGTCGCTGGAGCTGACGCAGGCCGAACTCAAAGCGGCCTTTGAGGGCCTGCCCGCGGCCCAGCGCACGGCCTTGCAAGCGGCAGCGGCTCGCGTGCGCAGCTATCACGAAGCGCAGAAAAAAGCCTCGGGCGAGAGCTGGAGTTACCGCGATGAAGACGGCACCTTGCTCGGGCAAAAAGTCACGCCGCTGGACCGCGTAGGCATTTACGTGCCCGGCGGTAAGGCGGCTTACCCCTCATCGGTGCTGATGAACGCGATTCCGGCGCATGTGGCCGGCGTGGGCGAGATCATCATGGTGGTGCCGACGCCGCGCGGCGAGAAAAACCCGCTGGTGCTGGCCGCCGCTTATGTGGCCGGTGTCAGTCGTGCCTTCACTATCGGTGGCGCACAGGCGGTTGCCGCGCTGGCCTACGGCACGGCCACGGTGCCGGCGGTGGACAAAATCACCGGCCCTGGTAACGCCTATGTGGCCGCCGCCAAGCGCCGCGTGTTCGGCACCGTGGGTATTGACATGATCGCCGGCCCTTCAGAGATTCTGGTGCTGGCCGACGGCAGCACACCGGCCGACTGGGTGGCGATGGATTTGTTCAGCCAGGCTGAGCATGACGAACTGGCGCAAAGCATTTTGCTCAGCCCCGACGCCGCCTACATTGAAGCCGTGCAAGCCGCCATAGATCGCCTGCTGCCCGCCATGCCGCGCGAGGCCATCATCGCCAAATCACTGTCTGACCGCGGCGCGCTGATTCACACGCGCAGCATGGAAGAAGCCTGTGCCCTGAGCAACCGCATCGCACCCGAACACCTGGAAGTCTCCAGCCAAGAGCCCGGGCGCTGGGAGCCATTGCTCAAACACGCAGGCGCTATTTTTCTGGGTGCTTACACCAGCGAAAGCCTGGGCGACTACTGCGCCGGCCCCAACCATGTGCTGCCCACCAGCGGCACGGCGCGCTTTTCCAGCCCGTTGGGCGTTTACGACTTTCAAAAGCGCTCCAGCCTGATCGAAGTCAGCGAAGCCGGCGCGCAAGTGCTGGGCCCGGTGGCCGCCGAGCTGGCTTACGGCGAAGGCCTGCAAGCGCATGCGCGCGCCGCCGAGTTCCGCTTACGCAGCGTGCCGCCCATGCGGGAAAAACCATGACCTCCAAACCCGCAGGGCTGTCGTCCGAACTCACAAAACGCATACGCCAGGACGTGCAATCCATGCACGCCTATGCTGTCCAGGACTCGGCCGGCATGGTCAAGTTAGATGCCATGGAGAACCCGCACCGGCTGCCGGCTGAGCTGCAGGCTGAGCTTGGCCGGCGCCTCGGCGCGCTGGCGCTCAACCGCTATCCGGACGGCCGCGTCAACGACCTGCGTCAGGCGCTGGCCGCTTATGCGCAGATGCCCGAAGGCTTTGACATCATGCTCGGCAACGGCTCGGACGAGCTGATCTCTTTGCTGGCATTGGCTTGCGATGTGCCCGGCGCCAAGGTGCTGGCACCCGTGCCGGGCTTCGTCATGTACGCCATGAGCGCGCAACTGCAAGGCCTGGCTTTCGTCGGCGTGCCCTTGACGGCTGATTTTGAATTGGACGAAGCGGCCATGCTGGCGGCCATTGCCACGCACAAGCCGTCCATCGTTTACCTTGCCTACCCGAACAACCCGACCGCCAACTTGTGGGACGACGCGGTGATCGAGCGCATCATCGAAGCCGTCGGCGCGCAAGGCGGTCTGCTTGTGATGGACGAGGCCTACCAGCCCTTTTCCAGCAAAAGCTACATTGACCGGATCGCGCGTCACAGCCATGTGCTCTTGATGCGCACGCTCAGCAAGTTCGGGCTGGCAGGGGTGCGTCTGGGCTACATGATGGGCCCCAAGGCGCTGATCGCCGAGATCGACAAGGTGCGCCCCCCTTACAACATCAGCGTGCTCAATTACGAGACCGCGCTGTTCGCGCTGGAACACCAGCCGGTGTTTGCAGCCCAGGCTGCTGAGCTGATGATGCAGCGCCAGCGCCTGCTGACTGCGCTGCGCGCCATGCCGGGGCTCAAGGCTTGGGACAGTGATGCCAACATGATTTTGGTGCGCCTGAGCCCCAAAGCCGGCGAGACAGACCCTGCACTACGGGTTTTCGAGCGCCTGAAGGCCGCTGGCGTGCTGGTCAAAAACGTTTCTAAAATGCACCCATTGCTGGCCAACTGCCTGCGCCTGACTGTCGGCACAGAAGGCGAGAACACGCAGCTGCTGGCAACCCTGGAAAAAGCCCTATGACCACCACCTCCACCTTGCCGGCGCGCACCGCTGAAGTCACGCGCAACACTGCCGAGACGCAGATCTCCGTGCGCGTCAATCTGGACGGCACCGGTGTTTCGCGCTTGGCCACCGGCATCGGCTTTTTTGACCACATGCTGGACCAGATCGCCCGCCACGGGCTGATCGACCTGGACATCCAGGCCGCAGGCGATTTGCATATTGACGGACACCACACTGTCGAAGACGTCGGCATCACCCTCGGTCAGGCGGTGGCGCTGGCCGTCGGCGACAAAAAAGGCCTGCGCCGCTACGGCCACGCCTACGTGCCGCTGGACGAAGCACTCAGCCGCGTCGTGATTGACTTTTCGGGACGCCCCGGTCTGGTGATGCATGTGCCCTTCAAAAGCGGCATGATAGGCGGCTTTGACTCGCAGTTGGCCTACGAATTTTTCCAAGGCTTTGCCAACCACGCTTTTGTCACCTTGCACATCGACAACCTGCGCGGCGAAAACGCCCACCACCAGGCTGAGACGGTGTTCAAGGCCTTTGCCCGCGCCCTGCGCATGGCGCTCGAGCTGGACCCGCGCATGGCTGGTGTGATCCCTTCGACCAAGGGTTCGCTCTGAGCCTTGACAGGCCGGACATGCAGCACCTGATGCGCACATGACTGTTTTGAAAAAAGTCGCCGTTGTCGATTACGGCATGGGCAATTTGCGTTCAGTGTCCCAGGCGCTGACCCATGTGGCACAGGGCACCGATTTTCAGGTGATCGTCACCGCCAAGGTTCAAGATGTGCTGGACGCCGACCGCGTGGTGCTGCCCGGGCAGGGTGCCATGCGCGACTGCATGCACGAGCTCGACGCGTCCGGCTTGCGCCAGGCGGTGCTGCACGCAGCGGCCAATAAGCCTCTGTTTGGCGTTTGCGTGGGTATGCAGATGTTGCTCGAGCACAGCCAGGAAGGGCAGGCCGGGGTGGGCACTCCTGCGCTGGGGCTGTTTGCCGGCGAAGTCCTTAAATTTGACCTGGCAGGCCGAATGCAACCCGATGGCAGCCGCTTCAAAGTGCCGCAAATGGGCTGGAACCAGGTTTTTCAGGGCTGCGCACTAGCCCCCTCCATGGCGCACCCGCTTTGGCAGGGTATTGCGGACGGCGCCTATTTCTATTTTGTGCACAGTTTCTACGCCAAGCCGTCTGATGCGCGCCACACTGTCGGCGAAGCTGACTACGGTGGGCGCTTCACAGCGGCGCTGGCGCGGGATAATATTTTTGCTACCCAGTTCCACCCTGAAAAAAGTGCTGATCAAGGGCTGGCCCTGTACCGTAACTTTCTGCATTGGCAGCCTTGACTCTTTTTTCATCTTTCAAGAAACATGCTACTCATCCCTGCGATTGACCTGAAGGACGGCCTGTGTGTGCGTCTCAAACAGGGCGACATGGACCAGTCCACCACCTTTGGAGAAGACCCGGCGGCCATGGCGCGCAGCTGGGTGGACAAGGGAGCGCGGCGACTTCACCTGGTGGATTTGAACGGTGCATTTGCCGGCAAACCCAAAAACGAAGCGGCAATTCGCAAAATCCTGCTTGAGGTCGGCAGCGAAATTGACGTGCAGCTCGGTGGCGGCATACGCGACCTGGACACCATTGAGCGCTACCTGGACGCCGGGCTGCGCTACGTCATCATCGGTACTGCAGCCGTTAAAAACCCAGGCTTTCTACAAGACGCCTGCACCGCATTCGGCGGCCACATCATCGTCGGCCTGGATGCCAAGGACGGCAAGGTGGCCACCGACGGCTGGAGCAAACTGACCGGCCATGAGGTGGTCGACCTGGCCAAGAAGTTTGAGGACTACGGGGTCGAATCCATCATCTACACGGACATCGGCCGCGACGGCATGCTCAGCGGCATCAACATTGAGGCCACTACGCGGCTGGCCCAGGCCTTGAGCATTCCTGTCATCGCTTCGGGCGGTCTTTCCAGCATGGCCGACATCGAAGCATTGTGCGCCGTCGAAGAAGAAGGCGTGGAAGGCGTGATCTGCGGCCGCTCTATTTACAGTGGTGACCTCGACTTTGCGGCCGCTCAGGCCCGCGCCGACGAGCTCAACGGCTAAGCGGCATGGCCACCGCCTGATGCTCGCCAAACGAATCATCCCTTGTCTCGATGTCACCGGCGGACGCGTCGTCAAAGGCGTTAACTTTCTGGCTCTGCGCGATGCGGGCGACCCGGTAGAGATTGCTGCTCGCTACAACGAACAGGGTGCCGACGAGCTGACTTTTCTGGACATCACCGCCACCAGTGACGGGCGTGACCTGATTCTGCACATCATTGAAGCGGTCGCCTCGCAGGTCTTCATTCCACTGACTGTGGGCGGTGGCGTGCGAACGGTGGACGATGTGCGGCGCCTGCTCAATGCCGGCGCTGACAAGACCAGCTTTAATTCGGCCGCATTGGCCAACCCGCAGGTGATTGAAGAGGCCTCGGCGCGTTACGGCGCGCAGTGCATCGTGGTCGCCATCGATGCCAAGCGCCGCTCTGACGAAGAGGTTCTGACACGCGGTCCGGGCTGGGATGTCTACAGCCATGGCGGCCGCAAAAACACCGGTCTGGATGCCGTGGCATGGGCCACTGAAATGGCGCGGCGCGGTGCCGGCGAGATATTGCTCACCAGCATGGACCGCGACGGCACCAAATCCGGCTTTGACCTCGCACTCACGCGCGCTGTCAGCAGCGCGGTGAGCGTGCCGGTCATCGCGTCGGGCGGCGTTGGCAACCTGGACGATCTGGCCGATGGCATACAGCTTGGCGGAGCCGATGCCGTACTGGCCGCCAGCATTTTTCACTACGGTGAGTTCACTGTGCAGCAGGCCAAGCAGCGTATGGCCGAACGCGGTATTGCGGTTCGGCTGTGAGCGCTTGCGAGCCGGTGCAGGCCTGTAGCGCTGCATGGCGCCTGATCACCGACAATAGTTGCCATGAATTGGTTAGATGAAATTCGCTGGGACGAACGGGGCCTGATTCCCGTGATCGCTCAAGAGGCTGCCACTGGCGACGTCCTGATGTTCGCCTGGATGAACCGTGAGGCCTTGCAGGAAACCGCTGAATCCGGGCGGGCGGTGTATTTCAGCCGCTCGCGCTCGCGGCTTTGGCGCAAGGGCGAAGAGTCAGGCCATGTTCAAGCCGTGCATGACATCAGACTGGACTGTGACAACGATGTGATCTTGCTCAAAGTCAGTCAGCTGGGCCAGGAGAGCGGTCCCGCGATTGCCTGCCACACGGGGCGACACAGTTGTTTTTTCCACCGGTATGAAAACGGGCAATGGCGCGTGGCCGAGCCCGTGCTCAAAGATCCGCAAACCATCTATAAAAAATGAACATCACAAGCAACGACTCACTGGCACGCCTGGCGCTCGTGATTGAAAGCCGAAAAGTGGCCCACGGCGGCGACCCGGGCAAAAGTTATGTGGCCCGCTTGCTGGACCAGGGGCCGGATGCCTTTCTCAAAAAAATCGGTGAAGAAGCCACTGAAACTGTGATGGCGGCCAAAGACATTGACCGTGGCGGCGCGACACCCGAGTTAAAGAGCAAGCTGGTGGGTGAGGTGGCCGATTTATGGTTTCACAGCCTGATCGCCTTGGCCTATTACGGTTTGCAACCGGCTGATGTGATTGCCGAGCTGGAGCGCCGTGAGGGCACCAGCGGCATGGAGGAAAAAGCCTTGCGCAAGGCGCAGCAGCGCGCAGCAGCAGAAAAATAATCTGCAGGAGCCGGCCATGGGTGATTTTGATTTGAAAGACAGCGCTGGCAAAACCGGCAATGACCGCCTGGTCGTGCATATTTTGTACGGCCTGCACACCTTGGCCTGGTTCAGTGCGGGGGTTTTTGCCCTGGTTGCCTTGATCATCAATTACCTGCGTCGTACCGATGAAAGCGAGCCCTTGTATCTGGCGCATCACCGCTACATGATCGCCACCTTCTGGTGGACGCTGCTTTGGCTGGTGCTGCTGTCGCCTTTGTGGCTGGTGTTTTTCTTGCCCGGGGCGCTGGCTTATGCCCTGGTTTGGCTGTGGTATCTGTACCGCTGCCTCAAGGGCTGGTTGCGCTTTAACGACCAGCGTTGGCCCCAGACGCAGACCCCTATCCCCATGCAGGAGAGCGCATGAACGACAAAAATGCCCCCGTCATTTCAAGCGGCAGCGCTGTTGCAAGCTGCCTTTTTTGCAAGATTGCGGCCGGTCAGATTCCAAGTCGCAAGGTTTATGAAGACGAGCAGATACTGGCTTTTCACGACATCAACCCTTGGGCACCCGTGCATTTTTTGATGATTCCCAAGATGCACATCAACTCCATGGCGCAAGTTGGTCCTGAGCACGAGGCATTGATCGGGCGGATGATGGCGCTGGCGCCCAGGCTGGCGCTGGAGCAGGGTTGCCGTCCCTACCCTGAAGGCGGCTTTCGGGTCGTGACCAACACCGGTGCCGAGGGTGGCCAGGAGGTGCATCACCTGCATTTTCATGTCATGGGCGGTCCGCGGCCCTGGCTGCGAGGCTAAAAATCGATCATCACAGGGCACTCGCGCCCTCTTTTGGGTGGCCCTTGGCCACACAAAGACCCGCCAGTCCGCTTGGCGTCGTACAAGCGCCTTAGAATCACCATTGTTCACACACAATCCGGCTTTTTAGCCGGCATCAAAGCTTAGGAGCGAAACATGGGTTCATTTTCCATTTGGCATTGGCTGATCGTCCTGTTGATCGTGGTCATGGTGTTCGGCACCAAGAAACTCAAAAACATCGGGGGCGACATCGGCGGTGCGGTCAAGGGCTTCAAGGACGGCATGAAAGAAGGCGGACCAGCGCCGGCCGCTGACGCCGCCGCAACCGCCACGACGACCGCACAAGTTACTGCCCCGGCCCCAGCGACGACTCCCCCGGTGGTTGACCAAAACACCATTGACGTGCAAGCACGTCAAAAAAGCTGATCAGGTTTTTCATTGAACCTCTTGAGCCACCAACAGCAAGCCGATTTGTGCGCTGGAGTGGACTGACGTGATCGAATTCGGTATTTCAAAAATTGCGCTCATTGGCGCTGTGGCCTTGATCGTGATCGGGCCTGAAAAACTGCCGCGTCTTGCCCGGACTGTGGGTGCTTTGCTGGGCAAGGCCCAACGCTACGTAGCAGACGTTAAAAATGAGGTCAATCGTTCGATGGAGCTCGATGAGCTCAAAAAGATGAAAGAAAGCATGGAGAGCGCTGCCCGTGACGTTGAAAGTTCGGTGCAGACCAGCGCCAGTGATTTTGAAAAGACCTGGGCCGAAACCACTTCGCTGGCCGCTGACGACAGCAGCACGCAAGCAACCGGCATGATCAGCTTTCCAGAATACAAACACCCGGGGAAAAACTGGCGACTCAAGCAAGGTGCTACGCCGCAGTGGTTCAAATCACGATCTGGCGTTCGCACCAAGGCATTGTCTGGCGCGGCGCGGGTTGCGCGTTACCGGCCCAAACCCAGCGCCAGCCGTCCTATTTGAGCGGGATCCGATTTTTCTATGAGCGACGCCCCCAAAGACAAGCCTGACGAACTCGCAGGCTCTGAGCAACCTTTTGTGCAGCATCTGATGGAGTTGCGCGACCGGATGATCAAGGCGGTGATTGCCATCGGCGTTGCCGCGGCTGTGCTGGCGTTGTTTCCCGGCCCGGGCGCTTTGTATGACCTGATGGCGGCGCCTTTGACTGCCACCTTGCCCAAAGGCGCGACGCTGATCGCCACCAACGTCATCTCGCCTTTCGTTGTGCCCATCAAAATCTTGTTCATGGCGGCCTTCATGATCGCGCTGCCCGTGGTGCTTTACCAGGTCTGGGCATTTGTGGCGCCCGGCCTCTACAGCCACGAGAAAAAGCTGGTGTTGCCGCTGGTGGTCTCCAGCACGCTGCTGTTTTTCTTCGGCGTGGCATTTTGCTACTACTTTGTGTTCGGCCAGGTGTTCGGTTTTATACAGAGTTTTGCCCCCAAGTCCATCACTGCCGCGCCAGACATTGAGGAATACCTTAACTTTGTGATCGGTATGTTTTTAGCCTTCGGACTTGCTTTTGAAGTGCCTATTGCCGTGATTTTGCTGGTCCGTATGGGCATTTTGACCGTGGCGCAGCTGCGTGAGTACCGGGGCTACTTCTGGGTGCTGGCCTCTGTCGGTACGGCGCTTGTAACGCCGCCCGATGCCGGCTCGATGCTCATGTTGCTGGGCGTGGTCGGCGGCCTTTATGAAGTCGGCATTGTGGCCGCCCAGGTTTTTGTCAAGCACACCAAGGCCCCCGAGCCCGCAGCTGAAGACAGCACTGTTCAACCCTGAGCTTGCCCCGGCCCCTCGGCCCAAAGACATCGCTGTTTAACGTGGCATCGCTGGGCGCTGGCGTTTACCCGGCGTGACCGCCAAGGCCAGCACTTCGTTTTGTCGCTGCAGCTTGAAGTTTTCGCTCACCCCCGGTTTGAGTGCGGCCACGGCGCTGAGCAATTCAGACACTGTGCGCACCTGCACGCTGCCCACCGCAACAATAACGTCACCCGGACGGATGCCAGCTGCAGCGGCCGGACCGTTTTGCAGAACGCCGGTGATGATCACCCCGTTTTTGGCAGACAGGTTAAAGGTCTTGATCATTTCGCCCGTCAACTCCTGCGGCTCGACGCCGATCCAGCCGCGTGTGACCTGTCCGTCCTTGAGAATGCTGTCGAGCACCTGCCTGGCCGTTGAAACCGGAATGGCAAAGCCGATCCCCATGGAGCCGCCCGAGCGGGAGAAAATAGCCGTGTTGATGCCAAGCAAACGCCCCTGCGTGTCGACCAATGCACCTCCGGAATTGCCCGGGTTGATGGCGGCGTCGGTTTGAATAAAGTTTTCAAACACATTGATGCCCAACTGGTTGCGGCCCAGGGCGCTGACGATGCCA
>JBILIK010000025.1:0-38061 GCA_044350025.1 Polaromonas sp.
GACCATTGCAAATCGCGCACCGAGTTGGGGACTGATCTTTGCGTAGTACTGAACCTCCCACGCTAACTCGGCCATTGCGGCCTCGTGAAATCGGACGCGCATCAATTCATCAGACGTCGAACTTGTGTAAATACTTCTTCAGCAGGAATGAGCTTCGCCGTACCAGCGTCGATATCCGCGATTCGGATTCGAATCTCTTCGTCCCAAGCCGCCTCGACTTCGCCGTCTGGTTCGTGCACCGTCGCAAGAAGTTCCTCGGCCAATCGAACCCGGTCCGCCGCAGGCAGTGCCCGACCCTGTGCGCTTAGTTCTTCGAAGAGGTTTGCCATAGTGATCTCCTGGTGGAATCTCAAGTTTAAAGCTCTAGGGGTCTACCTGCTGCTGGTGCCAGAGACGAGGGATAACGTCCTAGCTAATCGGGCAACGGCGACAGGGCGCCAAGCCCGAGCTGGTTCAAATGTACTGCGTACCACCGAACTGGGCCTAGTTGTCTGTCTTTGGCGCCCCTCTTGAACAGGGCCTTAGGCATCTTTGGGCAACAAGCGAGCGAGTGCATTGTTCAGTTCTGCTTTATCGTTAAGAGCCTGCGCGAGTCGCTCTGACAATTCGGCTAGGACAATGCGAATACTGGATCAGCGTGTTTGAGGCCATGAAGGACGCGGTGGTTAATGCGCGGGGGGATGGTGGGGCGGTGCGGCTGACGGCGCCGGCTACGGCGGAGAACGTGTTGGCGGGTTTGACTGGCACTGCTTTGACTACAGGTCAGTGACTGTTAACCAAATTGGTGTTGGGCATGGTGACGAGATGTCGCCGCCAATCCGTTTTATTGGCGCGATCCATAGCCTCGATTTATGACCGCTTAGCAGCGATTGCGGACATTTGTTTTGGCCACTCAGTTTGTTAGCATTCCCCAAATATCTTTAGTTCAACCCTTTAGTCCGCATGTCAATCAATACCCTCCTAGGCTCGGAACTACCAATCGTTCAGGCACCAATGGCCGGGGTGCAGGGTAGCGCTCTCGCAATCGCTGTCTCTAATGCAGGTGGCCTCGGCTCGTTGCCGTGTGCGATGCTTGGAACTGATGCCATCAGGAGAGAATTCGAGAACATCCTCAGCCGAACTTCAAGACCTTTTAACGCCAACTTTTTTTGCCACAACCCACCCGCCCCGAATGTGGAAAAGGAACGTGCGTGGAATGCACTTTTTACGCCCTATTACACGGAGTTTGGAATCAACGAGGAGACGATTCCCACTGGAGCGGCGCGTTTGCCTTTCAATCGTGAAATGGCTGAGTTGGTGTGTGAATATAGACCCAAGGTAGTTAGTTTTCACTTTGGCTTACCGACACGCGAACTGTTGGAAATGGTCAAAGGAAGTGGCGCAAAAATATTGTCATCCGCAACTACAGTCGAGGAGGCCGTATGGCTCGAAGAGCATGGTGTGGATGCAGTCATCGCTCAGGGTCTCGAAGCTGGCGGACATAGGGGAATGTTCTTAACCACTGACATCAATTCACAGTTAGGTACGTTCGCGCTACTTCCACAAGTCGTCGCAGCAGTAAAAATTCCGGTCATCGCTGCGGGTGGAATTGCAAATGCTCGTGGTGTCAGGGCGGCATTGGAACTAGGAGCATCTGCTGTACAAATCGGTACCGCTTATATGCTTTGCCCCGAGGCCACGACAAGTACAGTGCATCGCGCTGCATTGAAATCTGATGGTGCACGACTCACCGCGCTGACAAATGTTTTTACGGGACGACCAGCCCGTGGAATTGTCAATCGTTTGGTGCGTGAGGTGGGCCCCATGAGTTCTATGGCTCCAGAGTTTCCAAAGGCAACTGCCGCATCGTTTGTCTTGCGGCAAAAATCGGAAGGCTTAGGCCGAAGCGACTTTTCACCTCTATGGGCTGGTCAGAATACGTCAGGTTGCAAAGAAGCTTCTGCGGCGCAGTTGACACAAGAGTTGGCGAGTTTGATTTAAGGGCAGTCGACAGAAGTCTTCTTGCCCCCAAATTGCCTTTGTAGCTGGATTGCCGCCACTAAGTCAGCTTTTGAGCGCTGGAAATGTCTGCTATCAGCCTAAAGCCGACAATTCTGAATGACTGGACGATGTGCAGCGATTACGGTCATCGGGTGAGACATACTGACGGACTACAGCCGGCCAAAAGCGGACATGTGCAACTGGACCTGAACGCACCCCCTTTGCGATATATCGAATTAGGGTTTAGATTAACTGCGTGGACGATCTCCTCGGTTTCTTCGCTTCTTTAAGGAGCTTGAGGCAACCATTTGCGAATATTGGATTGATAGGTGAATTCAGTTCGGCTGCCACTGAAGTTAACTCACGAACGAGTGCCACCAACCCAATGGACGCTTGGAAAAAGCAGTCCAATTCGCTCTGTGCCGTGTTTGTTCCGGGGCTAGGGTGGGACTTCCACGCGCGAGCCGCATACTCCAGTACGGCAGGGTCTGCCAACTTGTTGTAAGGAAACCAAGTTCCGTGCGATTGGCGATAGTTGATGGAGTTCCTCATTGTCGATAGCCAACTACCCTTCGTTGATCCCGAACGGGTTAGTTGCCCCTTGAGGTTTGAAAGCAGCGCTGACGCCTCGATCTTGTGGCTGCTTAGTGCAGTTGTGGAAGGGAGCGACATCTCTAACGAATCAATTACCGACACAAGGGTCGCCCAGGTATCGCCGTGTGAATCTTTGAAACGGCTAAAGGTTACATTTTCGAACTTGGGATCAATCGAGGCAGCGAAGAAGCCTGAGTCGAGTGCCGTTAGACCACCAGATCTGCCCATAATTTGGGCAGTTTTGAGGACTTGGTGGACATGCTCGTTGTCCAGTTGAACGCAAGCTGTGCCAAACAGACGCATAAACGCATGGGCCGCGAAGAATGCCGAGTAATAAGAACGCACAGAACCCCAGGCAAGACTTCGAGGTAAGGAAGGGTCCGGACCGACGCCTGCGGCACTCTCGAATGCAGCAGAAGCGAGGCGATTGAGATCGTTCGCTAGTGCCTGTTTAAGCTGGTCAGGATCAGATGCGCGAAGGGTGAAGGATGCCCCGGATATGTCCTGACTGAAGTAATAGTTCTGGTTAGCTACCCATGCCTTAACGTCCAGTGCAGAAGTTAAACCTGACTGAAACAGCGGCAATCGCGCGTTTTGCAATAGGACGCGTAAAGCTGTCATCAGAGTTGGAAGGTGCCCTTTAACGCGTCTTCCAAGGCGTCAACGATCGGTTTGTATGCGCTGCCGGTACCCTTTAGCTTAGTGATTTTGACGTTTCCTCCTACCTGTTCGAGAAAGTAGTGAAAGTTATCGACGGTATAAATTGCGCCGAATCGGTCCTTCACTTTTGGTGCGACGATGAGAAAGAAGGCGCACGCTGCGCGAAAGAACATTGCGGTGACTAGTAGGTCGACCTGCTGGTGTCGACGAAGCACGCCCTCCGAGAGCGCAACAAAATAAGCGTTAAGGATTCCGTACAGCTCGTCTTGGCTCTTTTCGCCGAAGACGCGAACCAGTGGTTTGAGTGCTGCGTTGAAGATGGAGCGGGAAATCTTTCCCTGTGCCTTCGATGCGGGTGAAAGTTTTCCGTACAACGCGCTAGAAGGCTCTTGCATGAAGGTGTCGAAAATCTCACGAAGAAGCGCTTCCTCGTCCTTCTCGTACTCGGCAAGTTTTTTGATATCAAGCAGGAGCTCCGCACGTACGCCCTTCTGTTTGGAGTTTATGTCGATGAACAGTCTCGTCTCGTCCCGCCGAGACAGGCCGGTGTAGATGATCACTGGGACGCGAAACGCTTTTTCAGCGAGCATGAATCCATAGACGCGATGTTGACCATCAATAATTAGGAACGCCTTTCGGATCGGTTTAAAGCTCAGGCTCTTTCGGGAACTGTCATATTCCAGTTCCGCATCGGGCTGCGCAGACAAAATGATTGCGCTTGGGATGGTTCCGAGACCGCTGTCGATATAGGCCGCAATTTCTCTAGCTCGCTTCTCGTCGAGCTCGCGCTGGAAGCCTTTAATCGGATCCTCATCGCGCGCAATTACGAAGCTGGTTTCTGCCAAGAGCTCGCTGGGTAGCGTAAGAGAGTAGAACCGATGTTCGCCTTGACGGATAAGGCTGACACTGGATAAGCCAATACGTACAAGGTCAGTCATGAGGTATGAGTCTAGTTGGATCCTAGGCTGAAAGCGTAACACGTACCCGATCCATTTAAACCAATCTAGTACAAAGCATCATTAGCCAGAATGGGCGCACGTTCGCCTGACAGGCCGGTTCGTAAAAACCGAATCTAATGTGCGTAAGACTATGGTTTATTCGAACCTGAAAAGCCTGAACACTCTCTAGCTTTTGAACACCACACAAGATTCATCATGCTTTATGCGCTTAGCTGGTTTGTTGTTCTCGCACTGCTAGCGCTCTGGTCTTTTGCTGCGTGGGCGCTGCATGCAGTTGCGGTCTGGTCCGTCTCAAGTGCTGGCGCGCTCTCCGGCGCCGCATCAAATACCGCCTCTTTTCGCCTGCCGGAATGGATTGCGGTATGGATGCCAGCGGAAGTCTCACAGACTGTGGGTGCGCTGGTGGTGGGCCTGGGGCCATTGATAGACACCCTGCTGACGGCATTACCCGCACTCGCTGGTGGCGTGACTGTGGCCACCTGGCTGGTCTGGGGCATTGGCAGCGGACTGCTTCTTGTGCTGGGTGTTGGTATGAATGTGCTGATCGCGCTGTGGCGCCGCGGCGGCGGTAGAGCCCGATTCAACATCCGCCGGCTGAGGGCTGGTTAAGCGCGCAGGCCCAGCCACCAAGTTCTTATGACGCCACCTATCGTTCACCGGCTGCGTAGCGCAGCTGCCAGTATTCAGGATGAGCCTGTGTCAATGCGGGCGATCATGCAAGCCCACGGCTCTGAAGCCCATGGGGCGCTGCTCCTGATGTTGGCTATGCCCTGCCTGCTGCCGGTGCCTGGCGTTGGCACCGTGCTCGGCTTGGGTGTTGTGGCTCTGGCAGTAGCCATGTGGCGGGGTCAGTGCCCGCTGGTCTTGCCGGCGCGGGTTGCTGATCTTCAACTGCCGCCTTATTGGGCACAGCGCGTGCTGGTTGGATTGGCTTGTGCCTACGCCTTGGCCGGACGCCATGCCAAACCCCGGATGAGCCATCTTGCTGTCCCCGGCCGACGCTCGGGGATTTCGCTGACTGTCGGGTTAATGGCTGTCATCGTCGTGATGCCGATTCCTCTGGGCAACCTGCTGCCTGCAATAGCGCTGGCACTCATCGGACTGGGGATGGTGTTTCGTGATGGCATAGTGCTGGTTTGCGGGCTGCTGCTGTCGGGCGTGGCTTTGCTTGTAACGACGGGCCTCTTGCTGGCGGTATGGGTATGGGGCAGCGCGTGGATTCTGAGCTTGATTTGACACAAAAAAGGACTGACAAATGATCTACGCAACCCTTAAGACTGTTCATGTTTTGTCCATCGTCCTATGGATCGGTGGCATGGCCTTTGCACACTTCTTTCTGCGGCCGGCAGTCGCTCAGCTCGAAGCGTCAGTCCGCTTGCGGCTGATGCATGACGTGCTCGGCCGTTTCTTTAAAGCGGTGCTTGTGGTTTCGCTGCTGACTTTGGTCAGCGGTGTTTGGATGCTGGGACGGGTAGCCAAGCAAGTTGTGCAGTCGGGTGGCAGCTTCGAGATGCCGCTGGCCTGGACCATCATGGCGGTGCTGGGTGTTGTCATGGTGGCGATCTTTATGCACATCCGCTTTGCGCTTTACAAGAGGCTAGGCCAAGCCGTGGCAGCGTCGGAGTGGAGCGCAGGTGCGGCGGCCATGGCGCAGATTCGCAGGTGGGTCGCATTCAACCTCGGCACAGGTATTTTGGTTCTGTTCGTGTCCTTAATGCGCTGGACAAACTGAGCAGCTGTCTTGCAGGCGTGCCCGCCCTAGGCCCCATCCTTAGCCACCTTTAAAGTCAATTCAAATCCCAGCGCCTTCATCACCCTGAACAATGTGTCGGAGCTGGGGGCGCGTTCGCCTGAAAGGCTTTTGTAAAGGCTTTCGCGGGAGAGGCCAGTGTCGCGGGCCAGGTGCGTCATGCCGCGGGCGCGGGCAATGTCCCCCAGTGCCGCGGCCAGTTCGGCCGGATCGCCGTCGGCGAGCACTTGGCTCAGGTATTCGGCCACGTCTTCGTCCGTGCCAAGGTAGTTGGCCATGTCGAAAGGCCGGGTTCTGATGGTGGTTGTGGTCATGGTGCTGACTACTTGGCTGCGGCCTTGCCCAGCCTTCTGCGCAACCGAATCCGCGTGTGCCGGTCCCGCAGGCTGTTCACCCAGTCGATGAAGGCATCTGTTTCCAGTACCGTGTGCATGCCTAGATTGTAGCCACAGGGCTACGATTTTGGCAATAAGCTAGTTCGAACCAGCGGGTTTGGTGCTCTCGAGCTTCCCCGTTTACACCATCAATCCAGAGCCGCTTTAGCCTTGAGAATCACAGCCGCTTGCCGCGCTGACTCGGCCTGGATGTACTGGCCAAACTGCTCTCGACTGGGCGTGAAAAGCTCATAGCCAAACGAGACAAATTTCTCACGCATGTCGGCCTCGGCCAGGGCCTTGGCGATGTCTGCGCTGATTTTGTCCGCCACTGCCTTGGGCAAACCCCGGGGAGCGGCGATCACGGTCATGCCGCTGACCTCGAAGTCTTTGGGGCCGCCAGCTTCTGCCACGGTGGGTACGTCCTTAAAGGCGGGCAGTCGCTTGGGCGCTGCAATGGCCAAAAACTTGAGCTTGCCGGCGCGGTACAAGGGGCCCGCCGTGGCGCTGGTGCCCATGGCAAAGGCCAGCTCGCCAGTCGAAGCGGCGGTGTAGAGCTGGGTGGTTTCTTTGTAGATGATGTGCTGCATCTCGGTGCCGGTCACGGTCTCAAACAGGGCCGAACCCAGATGCACCGGGTTACCCACTGACCAGGAACCGTAGTTGAGTTTGCCCGGGCTGGCCTTGGCATCGGCCACCAGATCGGCCATGTTTTTGTATTTGCTGTCGGCCGCGGTGGTGAAGAAAAAATAGGTCTTGAACAGCGGCAGCAGCACGTCAAAGTCGGCCTTGGCGTCGTAGGGCAGTTTCTTGAACAGATGCGGGTAAGCCGTCAGGTGAACGCCGTCGAGCTGGATCAAATCGGTGCCGTCCGTTGCGCCGCGCTTGAAGGCGTCAATGGCAATGAAGCCGTTCCCACCAGGGCGGTTTTCTACGGTGACCGGCTGGCCCCAGCTTTTAGACAGTTTGTCCGCCACCAGTCGGGCCACACCTTCGGGGCCGCTGCCCACCGGAAAGGGCGTGATGATGCGCACCGGCTTGGTCGGGAAATTCTGGGCCTGGGCAGCGAGAGTCAGTCCGAGGGCAAGGATGGTCAGGGCATATTTGAACAAGGCAGGTCTCCGGTTCTGAAGGTGAGGCAATTCGCTGGGGTGTGAGGGCCGGCGTCCAGATTTACAAAACAAGAATCGCCCGGAAGTCGTTCACATTGGTGTGCGTCGGCCCGGTGATGACCAAGTCACCCAGCGGTTCGAAGTAGCCATAAGCGTCGTTGCGGTCCAGGTACTGGTCGAGCTTCATGCCGCGGGCACGGGCTCTGGCCAGGGTGTCCGGGGCCACATAAGCACCGGCGTTGTCTTCAATGCCGTCAATGCCGTCGGTGTCGGCAGCCAGGGCGTAGACACCGCATTGGCCTTGCAGCGCCAGTGCCAGGCCCATGCAAAATTCGCCGGCGCGACCGCCGCGGCCGCTTTGGCTGTGGCTTGACTTGTCGGCGCCGGCCGCATGCGGCCGCATGGTCACCGTGGTTTCGCCGCCGCTCAAAATGACGCAGGGCTTTTCAAAAGGCTGGTTTTTGTGCGCTACGGCGCGGGCCAGCGCGGCATGCACCTTGCCGACTTCGCGGGACTCGCCTTCGATCTCGTCGCTCAATATGTAGGCCTTGATGCCGGAGGCGCGCGCGGCGTCTGCGGCCGCTTGCAAGCTTTGCTGCGGCGTGGCGACCATGTGAACTTCATGGCCGGTAAAGATGGGGTCGCCCGGCTTGGGCGTTTCCATGGCGCCGCTTTCCAGCGCGGCGCGCAGGGCCGGCGGCAACTCAATGCCGTAGCGCTGCAAGATGGCCAACGCGTCAAGACAGGTGCTGGCGTCGGGCACAGTCGGGCCGCTGGCAATGATGGACGGGTCGTCGCCCGGCACATCGCTGATGGTCAGCGTGACCACGCGCGCCGGTGCGCAGGCCACGGCCAGGCGCCCGCCCTTGATGCGTGAGAGGTGTTTGCGCACGCAGTTCATCTCTGCAATGTTGGCGCCGCTGCTCAGCAGCGCCTGGTTGATGCGCTGCTTGTCAGCCAGCGTCAGGCCGTCGCCCGGCAGCGTGAGCAGCGCAGAGCCGCCGCCGGAGATCAGGCATAAGACCAGGTCGTTGGCGTTCAATCCTTGCACCATGGCCAATATGCGCTCGGCTGCAGCCAGGCCGGCGGCGTCGGGCACCGGGTGCGCGGCTTGAACCACCTCGATGCGCTTAGGCAGCCCTTCGGGGCGCGGTGGAATGTGGTGGTAACGCGTGACCACCAGACCGCTCAATGGTGCCTCAGCCGGCCACAGGGCTTCGACCGCCTGCGCCATCGAGCCACCAGCCTTGCCCGCGCCAATGACAATGGTGCGCCCGCCGCTCTGGGCACTGGGCGGCTGCGGCAAGCAGGCGGCGGTGTTGTGCAAAGGCAGTGCGCGCTGCACGGCAGCCTGGTAGAGCTGCTGCAAAAATTCGCGTGGTTGCTGGTGCGGCGAAGGCATAGCAGCGTTGTTGGCGGTGGCGTTGGAGGTCATGCGTTGTGGGGTTCAAAAGAGCCGCTTCATAACGGTCCATTGTGCCGTGTCCGGTTGGCGGGGATGGATTCCTGCCTTCGCAGGAATGACGTTAAAGGGCGCAGGGGCGACCGGCAGATCCGTCATCCTCGCGAAGGCGGGGATCCATCCCCGTACCCTTAGCGTACCGCCGCACCCGTTTCAAACCAGCGCCCTACCAGTGCGCGTTCGTCTTCGGTGATTTGGGTTGCGTTGTTCATGGGCATGATTTTGCTGACCACCACCTGCTGATAGATGCCTTGCGCATGCAGCTTGACATCTTCGGACGAGTCCAGCCGCACGTTTTTCATTTGCACCTGCGCGCCGTGGCATTTGTAGCAGCGCTGCTCCAGCACAGGCTGCAGCATGGCGTAACTAACCTCACCGGACACCGCCGCAGTGGCTGCGCGCGGCACGGGCTTGAGCCAGACGATGGTGCCAACAATCACGGCCACACCCACCAACGCGTAGGGCAGCGGGTTGCCGTTGCGCCCGAGTTTGAAACCGTGCCGCAGCACAAAGAACTGGCGAATCGCCGCGCCGGCGAACATCATGAGTATCAGCACCAGCCAGTTTTGCGGATGACTCCAGGTGAAGCTGTAATGGTTGCTCAGCATGGCAAACAGCACCGGCAGCGTGAAGTAAGTGTTGTGCACGCTGCGCTGCTTGCCGCGCTGGCCGTGAATCGGGTCTACCGGCCGGCCGGCTTGGATGTCGGCCACCACAGTGCGCTGGCCGGGAATGATCCAGAAGAACACGTTGGCACTCATGGCAGTGGCCATCATGGCGCCCACCAGCAGAAAAGCCGCACGCCCAGCAAACCAGTGGCAAGCCAGCCAGGAGGCCACACACACCAGCACCAGCACACCCAACCCGACCAGTGCGTCGCCGTTTTTGCGTTGACCAAAGACGCGGCAGATGCCGTCGTACAGCAGCCAGAACACCACCAGGAAAGACAGCGCCGTCAGCACTGCGGCCGTGGGTGTCCAGTCCATCAATGATTTATCTATCAGGTAAGTGCCGGCCTGCCAGAGGTAAGACACGGTGAACAGCGCCATACCCGTGAGCCAGGTGCTGTAGGCTTCCCAATAAAACCAGTGCAGGTGCTTGGGCAGCTCGGGTGGCCTCACCGCAAACTTGACCGGGTGGTAAAAACCGCCGCCGTGTACCGCCCACAGCTCGCCGCTGACGCCTTGCTTTTTCAGGTCTTCATCCACCGGCGCCGTCAGGCTGGAGTCTAAAAAGACAAAGTAAAACGAGGAGCCTATCCAGGCGATGGCGGTGATGACATGAACCCAACGCAAAAGCAGGTTGGCCCAGTCGAGAAGATAACTTTCCATGGTCTAGCCTTGGCAATCCGCATGACCCGGGTGCGCATGCATCGCACGGGACATGAAGTTCGGACTGCTCACCACTGCGGGCGCTGTAAGCAGCATGGACCGCGACACAGGAAGTGAACCTCCGGCTCCGCTGCGGTCTAGCCAGGCAAGTGTAGCCAAATTTTGAAACAGGCCTGGGGGCTGTGAGGGTTAGGCGGGCTGCCCCGCAGCGTCAGCCACGGGCACCCGCCGCACACTTTGCGAGTCCGCAGAAAACGCCCGCTCGAACTGCGAAGGCCGAGGCAATATGCGCTTCAGCATGGCCTGAACTTTTCTCAGGCGCGGGTCTTCGGCGTGGGCATCGTCGGTGGTGTCGTTGATGCAAAAGAAATCAAGCGCGCCAAAATCTAATCCCAGTTGCTCAAGCTCCGCGCTGTGACCGCGTGCCCCGGTCGATATATAACTGTGCTCATAGTCCTTGACACGCGCCAAGTCGTGCGCCAGGGCCCAGCGCAGCACAAAGTCAGACACGATGGTCGGCTTGTCCCAGCGCCTGAAGACGGTGGAGCGAACGCCTTCAAACAACTCAGGCGCTTCGTGCTCCAGTTCGAAAAGCACCGACTTGAGCATGGGCCGCGGCGAATGCGCGAAGGTGCGTGCGACCTTCTCGTAAAGCGGTGTCATCGGACGGTGCAGCGTAGGCGCTGCGGCCTTGAGGCTGAGCCATTGGTGCGATAGCCTGCTGGCGTTCTCAAGCGAGGTGGCGTCTTCGCGCAGCTTCTCGCCCAGCACTTCGGGCTCGTCAGACCAGGCCACATAAAAGCCACCGGGCCAGAACCAGTCGTCCACATTCACAGGTGCACCAAAAAAAACATCGTCATTCAAGTAGAAGTAGCGCTCTGACAAGCCGGGAATGCGGTGAATGTAAGACTCGATGTTGCCCGAATCAAAAGTCGGCAAGGCCTGCGCAGGAATCAGCTCCAGATGGTCGACCACGGTCAGCCGCTCGGAGCGCTGCAGCCAGTCAGGCGCCTGCCCGTCGGTGACGATGTAGACATGGCCGTGCTCCGGAAAGAAGCGCTCCAGCGCGCGCAGGCTGAAGCGCAGCTCGTCGTTGTCGCGAAAGCGGCCTTCGACATTGCCAAAGGGCGCAATCGCCGTGCTGCAGGGGTCGCTGAGGTTTTGCAAGGCCTGGCGCCGCTTGGCCCGCCAGCGCGCGTCTTGTCCGTCTACCCAGAGGTAAACAATGTCGATGGGGGCGTCGGGAAGTGTCTGCATCAGTCGGGGCCGGTCAGGCTGCAGATGATGGCTTTGATTGGCGAGCTTGCAACAACTGCGCCGCCACCGCCACCGCAATCACCTCGGGCTCTTTGCCTTCGATGCCGGGCACGCCGATCGGGCAGGTGACATGCGCAAGCTCTTCGGCGCTGAAGCCACGCGCCTCAAGCCGGTGCCTGAAGGTGGCCCATTTGGTCTTGCTGCCAATCAGCCCGATGTAGGGCAAGTCGCCGCGCTGGCGCTGACGCGTCAGGCACAGCGCCAACACGTCCAGGTCTTCGGCATGGCTGAAACTCATGATCAGCACGCGTGAACCCGGCGCCAAGCTGGCCACCGCGCCTTGCACCGGCTCGGAGTGTTCGCACAGCACATGCGCCGGCACGCTGGCCGGGAATATACCTTCCCGGCTGTCTATCCAGTGCAAGGCCACCGGCAGGCGCGCCAGCAGCTCGGCCAATGCATGGCCAACGTGGCCGCCGCCAAACAGCGCGACCGGCATGCGCTGCGCG
The DNA here is from genome assembly GCA_044350025.1 of Polaromonas sp. Taxonomy (GTDB): domain Bacteria; phylum Pseudomonadota; class Gammaproteobacteria; order Burkholderiales; family Burkholderiaceae_C; genus Polaromonas. The sequence continues at coordinate 11,989 of JBILIK010000025.1, forward strand.
TCCAGCCGCAGACGCAGCGCCGGCAGGCTGGCGGCGCTGACGCGCTGCAAACTCAGGTGCACTACGCCGCCGCAGCATTGGCCCAGCGAGGGGCCCAGCGCCATGCGCATGATTTCAGGGACTTCATCACCCTGCCCTGCCAGCAGTTCATGCGCCCGTGCAATGGCCTGGTGCTCCAGATGCCCACCGCCTATGGTGCCAAGGCATGAATCGGCAAAGACGGCCATCCAGGCGCCGGCGTCGCGCGGGGCCGAGCCCTCGGTGCTGTGCACCTGCACCAGCACCGCGGGCGCGGCAAGGAGCCTGGATAAAAAAATTTCCACGAGCGGCGACATGCTGGGGGCTTTCGCGCCGCCGGCCAGGGGATTAGCCGACAGCAGGCGTCAGGACGGTCAGGCCGCCCATGTAGGGCTGCAGCGCAGCAGGCACAGCAACGCTGCCGTCTTCGCGCTGGTAGTTCTCCAGCACAGCCACCAGCGTTCGGCCGACCGCCAGGCCCGAGCCGTTGAGCGTGTGGACGAACTCGTTTTTGCCTTGCGCGTTTTTAAAGCGCGCTTGCATGCGGCGAGACTGAAAAGCTTCGCAGTTAGACACCGAGCTGATCTCACGGTAGGTGTTTTGCGCGGGCAGCCAGACTTCGAGGTCATAGGTTTTGCTAGAGCCAAAGCCCATGTCACCGGTGCACAGCAGCATGACGCGGTAAGGCAGGCCCAGTGCTTGCAGCACGGCCTCGGCGTGGCCGGTCATTTCTTCCAGCGCTTGGTAGCTTTTGTCGGGGTGCACGATCTGCACCATCTCGACCTTGTCGAACTGGTGCTGGCGGATCATGCCGCGCGTGTCGCGGCCGTAGCTGCCGGCCTCTGACCTGAAGCAAGGCGTGTGTGCGGTCAAGCGCATGGGCAGCTCGGCTTCGGCGACGATCTCGTCGCGCACCAGGTTGGTCAGCGGCACTTCAGAGGTGGGAATCAGGTACAGCGCGGCGTTTTCGGCCTCGCCTTCCTGGCCGCCCTTCTTGGCGGCAAACAGGTCTTCTTCAAACTTGGGCAACTGGCCGGTGCCGCGCAGCGAATCAGCGTTGACGATGTAGGGCACATAGCATTCGGTGTAGCCATGCTGCTGGGTTTGCAGGTCCAGCATGAACTGCGACAGCGCGCGGTGCATGCGCGCCAGCGGGCCTTTCATGACGGTAAAGCGCGAGCCCGTGAGCTTGGTGCCGGCTTCAAAGTCCAGCCCCAGCGGCTCGCCCACATCGACGTGGTCTTTGGCGGCAAAGGCAAAGGCCGCGGGCACGCCCCCCGCGCCTTGCGCAGGCGTCCATTTGCGCACTTCCACATTGCCGGCTTCACCGGCGCCTTCGGGCACGCTTTCGTGCGGCAAATTGGGCACAGCCAGCAGCAGCGCCTGCAATTCGGTCTGGATCTGGTCCAGGCGGGTGGCCATGCTTTCAAGCTCTGTCTTGGACGCGCTGACCTGGGCCATCACGGCGCTGGCGTCTTCGCCCTTGGCTTTGAGCTGGCCGATCTGCTTGGACAGGTTGTTGCGCTGGTTTTGCAACTCTTCGGTGCGCATCTGGCAGGTCTTGCGTTCGGCTTCGAGCGCCTGGAAGGCCTCGACATTCAAAAACGCCTGCGGGCGTTTGCGGGTTTCCAGGCGGGCGATGGCCGAGGGCAGGTCTTTGCGGAGGAGGTTGATGTCAAGCATGCAAGGATTTTAAGGGGCTGGGAACCCCGTGCTCAGTGGCCGGATTCGTGCCGGCGGCTGCCGTCGGCTTCGAGCGTCTGCTCACTGTTCATGCGCAGGCCCTTGGGCAGCGGGAACTTGATGGTTTCCTCAATGCCTTCCATCTTGCGCACCGACACCGCACCCAGCGCTCGGATGCGGTCTATCACCGCCTTGACCAGCACCTCAGGCGCTGATGCGCCGGCCGTCAGGCCCACGCGGTTGCGACCTTCAAACCAGCTTTCCTGCAGCTCGGTGGCATCGTCCACCATGTAGGCTTCGGTGCCCAGTTTGGCCGCGAGCTCGCGCAGGCGGTTGCTGTTGGAGCTGGTCGGGCTGCCGACCACAATGAGTAAATCCACCTGCGGACTCATGACCTTGACAGCGTCCTGGCGGTTTTGCGTGGCGTAGCAAATGTCTTGCTGCTTGGGCTCGCGCACCTGCGGGAAACGCGCTTTGACTGCCGCGCTGATCTCGGCGGCGTCGTCCACGCTCAGCGTGGTCTGTGTGACCACCGCCAGCAGCGCGGTCTGGGCGGGCTGGATGCGCGCCACGTCGGCCACGTCTTCCACCAGGTGAATGCCGCTGTCGAGCTGACCCATGGTGCCTTCGACTTCCGGGTGGCCCTTGTGACCGATCATGATGAACTCGTAGCCCTCCTTGTGCAGCTTGGCCACTTCGACATGCACTTTAGAAACCAAGGGGCAGGTGGCGTCAAAAATTTGAAAGCCGCGCTGGCGCGCTTCTTCCTGCACCGCCAGGCTCACCCCATGCGCGCTGAACACCAGCGTCGCGCCGGGCGGCACATCGCGCAGCTCTTCAATGAAGATGGCGCCCTTGTCTTTGAGGTCATTGACGACATAGGTGTTGTGCACGATCTCGTGGCGCACGTAAATGGGCGCGCCGAACTTGATGATGGCGCGCTCGACGATTTCGATGGCCCGGTCCACGCCGGCGCAAAAGCCGCGCGGCTCAGCCAGCAGGATTTCTTGCGGGTGACCCGCTTCAGGCTTGATGCTCATTTGTTAAATTACTCCAATCACATGCACCTCAAACACCACGGCCTGACCGGCCAGCGGGTGGTTGAAGTCGAACTGAACCGCTGTTCCATCCGCCTTGACCTGCTGCACGGCGCCGGCGTACTGGCCCATGCCGTCGGGGGTGGGGAACTGCACCACGTCGCCTGCATGGTAGCGCTCGTCAGGCTCACCCAGCTCGTTGAGCAGTTTGCGGCCCACCCATTGAACCAGCTCGGGGTTGCGCTCGCCAAAAGCCTCGCCGGCAGGCACTTCAAAAGTGACACGCGCGCCCTCGCTCAGGCCCAGCAGGCGCTGCTCAAGCGCCGGTGACAACTGGCCGCCGCCCAGGCTCAGGGTAGCGGGCTTGCCTTCAAAGGTATTGATGATGTCAGCGCCGGGCTGTCCGTTGACGGCGGCAGCCGCCATGCGGTAGTGCAAAGTCAAAAAAGAACCCGGGGTCACACGCGGCAAAGACTCTAGCGGAGCAGACAACATGACAACTTTCAGTACGGGCAAAAAAGCCATTGTAAGAAGCGCCGCCTAAACGCCACCCCGTCCGGTCTTTAACCGGCGCCGGACAAAGTTCACCCGCCCCGCCGCCCCCTTTGTCTAAGCTTTAGACATGCTGCTCAAAGACCTGCCCCAAGAAGCCCGTCCGCGTGAAAAGCTGCTCAGCCGCGGCCCGGCGGCACTGAGCGACGCCGAATTGCTGGCCTTGCTGCTTCGCAGTGGCATTCAAGGCAAAAACGTCTTGCAACTGGCGCAAGAGTTGGTGGACCGCTTTGGCGGCGTGGCCGGCCTGCTGCACACGCCGGCCGAAGCACTCAAGACCGTCAAGGGCCTGGGACCGGCCAAACGGGCTGAACTGGTGGCGGTGCTGGAACTCGCCCGCCGGGCCCTGGCCCAGCAGCTGACGCAAAAGCCCTTGTTCAACACGCCACAAGCTGTGCGCGACTACCTGCAACTGCAACTGGGCGGTTTGCATCATGAGGTTTTTGCGGTGCTGTTTTTAGACAGCCAGCACCGCTTGATCGCCCTGGAGGAGATGTTTCGCGGCACCCTGACCCAAACCAGCGTCTACCCGCGCGAAGTGGTGAAGCAGGCGCTCACATTGAACGCAAGCAGCGTGGTTCTGGCCCATAACCACCCCAGCGGCACGGCCCAGCCCTCACGCGCTGACGAGGCCTTGACGCACACCCTCAAAGCCGCCCTGGCGCTGGTGGATGTGCGGGTGCTGGACCATTTTGTGGTGACGGCGTCGCAAGCGGTGTCGATGGCGGAGCTGGGTTTGGTCTAAAGTTCGGGCATGCCAACGCCTGCTCAAAAACCTGTCAACAAACCCGCCAGCAAGTCAGCCAGCAAGCCCGCTATCAAAGACCTGCGCGGCCTCAAGGCCCTCAAGCAAGACCTCCAGGCGCAAGCCCAGCTGGCGGCGCAGCAAGAAGCCGAACGCCTGGCCGCAGCCCGCCAGCGCCAAGCCGAAAAAGAGCTTTTCAAACGTGCCATCGGCCCGGTCAAGGCCCTGCCGGAGCGCCATGCGCCGGGGCAAAGGGTAGGCCTGCGCGCCGAGCCGCCCGCACCGGTGCCGGTGCAACACCAGCTCGATGAAATGGCTGTCATGCGCGAAGCCATTTCGGACGAGTTCGACGTCAGCACCCTGCTGGACACCGACGACGCACTGAGCTTTCGTCGCCCCGGCATGGGGCCGGATGTGCTGCGCAAACTGCGGCGCGGCGGCTGGAGCGTACAAGGGCAGATTGATCTGCACGGCCTGCGCCGGGAAGAGGCACGCGACAGCTTGTCGCAGTTCATCCGCGACGCCCACAAAACCGGCTGGCGCTGCGTGCGCGTGGTGCACGGCAAAGGCTTGGGATCACCGGGCAAAGCGCCTGTGCTCAAAGGCCGGGTGCACAGTTGGTTGATCCAGAAAAAAGAAGTGCTGGCCTTTGCCCAGGCCCGCCCGGCAGACGGTGGCGCCGGTGCGCTGATGGTGCTGCTGGCGCAAAGTTAAGGCGGCTTAGCGCCAGCATCCACAACTCTTAATCAAACGGCCCGTTCTTGACGAAACTGCCGCCCTGGTAAATGCGCGCCGGGTCGCCGGGTTCCAGCGGCGGGCTTTGTTCACGCACGCTGCGAAAGGGCTCCGCACTGTCTTGCGGCTTAAAACCCAAATGGCTGGCCCCCGTGTTACGCCACCACGGGTCACGGTTGTCAGACACACCGTAGACCACTGTGTGGCCGAGTTGCGGCACCATCAGGCAGCAACGCACCAGCTCGGTCAGGTCACGGTAGCTCAGCCAGGTGTGCAGCATGCGGCGGTCCAGCGGTTCGGCTGTGGCTGAACCGATGCGCAGGCAGGCGCTCTCAATACCATAGCGGTCAAAGTAAAAACGCGCGACGTCTTCACCAAAAGATTTCGACAGTCCGTAGTGGCCGTCGGGGCGGCGCTCGCAGTCGGTTTCGAGCACATCGCCCTGCCGGTGAAAACCCACCACATGGTTAGAGCTGGCAAAAACCACTCGACCTACGCCATGTCGGCGCGCAGCTTCGTACACATGCATCACGCCGCGAATATTGGCGTCGAGAATTTTCTCAAACGGCTGCTCATTCGGTATGCCGCCCATGTGCACGATGGCCTGGCAACCCTGCACCAGGCGGTCGACCGCTTGTTTGTCAGACAACTCGCAGAGCACAACTTCTTCGCCGGCTTGGGCGGGGGGCATGTCGGCGATGTCTGACAGGCGCAGTGTTTGTGCGTAGGGACGCAGGCTGCTGCGCAAATGGCCGCCCAGGCGGCCGGCCGCGCCGGTGATGAGAAGTCTGGAGATCATATTGTCTGGCCCTGGTGGTCAAAGCGCGCAGGCCGGGCAATCAACTGCCGAACATGCGCTGCCGGGTTTCTTGCAGATGCCGCCGCATCACAGCTTCCGCCTCGAGCGGGTCGCGCTGCAAAATGGCTTTGACGATATCCCGGTGCTCGGACTGAACCCGAATAAGCCGTTCGCCGCTTTTGCTCAGGGACAAGTTGCGCATCAGGTTCATGCCGAATTCCATGTGCGGCTTGATCGAGACCAGCACAGACACAAAGAACTGGTTCTTGCTGGCCTGGGCGACGGCCAGGTGAAAGTCAAAGTCCTCGTCAACGCCCAGCGCGTTGCTGGCCACGGCCTGCTCCAGGCGGGTCAAGGCTTGCTCAATGCGCACCATGTCCTCATCGTCCGCCATGACAGCGGCCAGCGCGGCAGCACCACATTCGACCACGATGCGAAAGTCAAGGCAGCGCCGCACATCCGACAGCGACTCGAGCGGCATGAAGCGCGGCAGATCGGGATCGGGCCGGCGCGTGACAAAAGTGCCTGCGCCCTGGCGGCTGGCAATGATGCCGTCCGAGCGCAGCCGCGACAGCGCCTCGCGCACCGTGGGGCGCGATGTCTTGAACTGCTCGGCCAAGGCCTGCTCGGTCGACAGCTTGTCGCCCTCTTTGAGGTCGCCCTGCATGATCAGCTCCAGCAGGCCTCTATAGACCTGATCAACCAGGCCTTTGGGAGCGGTCTTGTTGTTCATCTGCGGGTGTGGTTCGGGCCTGCGCTCAGCGGGCCGCCTCAAAGGCCAGCAAGCTGCGGGCCGCCGCCTCCACCGGCACACGCATGGCCGCGGGTGTGGCGCTGAGCAATGGCAGCTGCGCACCCATGTCGGCCAGGCCGCTCCAGCTCACAGCGTCATGCAACACGCGGATCAAGGAGACGTTGTCACGCAAAGTCTCCAGGGGCATGAATGCGTCGTACAGCCCTTGCGCGCGGGCGCGGTCACCGGCCTTGAGCGCGCGCAACAAGTCCATGCAGGCACGCGGCGCCAGGCAGCCCGAGCCGGTGGTGAACGAGGTCAAACCCCAGTCGCCGATGTGTGAAAGCACCGGTCGCTCGCCCATGCCGCTGACAATGCGCGCGCTGGAAATGCGCTCAATCATTTCCTTGAGGTAAGGGTCTTGCCCGGTGTCTGCGCGCACCACGGCGTATTTGACGCACAAGATGTGCTGGCTTTCGACCAGGCCTTGCAAGCGTTCGAGGTCGATGTATTGCTCGCTCTTGATGTAGAGCGTGACTGGCATGCCGGCGAGCTGTACAAAGCGCTCTATACCGTCGGCCACGCCCTCCGGGGTGGTGAATCCCTGCATGGGCAAGACCATGGCAGTGCGGTAGCCCGTGCCCTTGAGGATCTGTGCCTGCTCAATCATCTTGCCGAAGTCCGGGCCGATGGCCGGGATCACGCGGGTCTGCGCGCCTGCTGCAGCGGCCAGCATCTCCAGCAAGGGCGCGTATTCATGCAGGGGCAAGTGGTACATGTTGGCGTTGCCGCCGTAAAGCAAAGTGGTGATGCCGCCTGCCTCGATGTGACGGATGAGTTGCTGGTTGGCCGCAGCGTTGATGGACAGGTCGGCATGACGGGCCAGCGGCGGAACGGCCAAAACGGAACTGGCAAACTCTTCAAGCGTGAGGGGAGAGGTTTTCATGGTCAGGTTGGAAGAGGAAATAAAAAACAGTTGAAACTGTAAATTCGTAAGACAAATATAAATTTGCCTGACCAATAAGCCCCAATAAATCGACGATCTCGACCTTAACACCTGCTTTTATGGCCACTGTAGGGGTTTGTCTGCATACGACTGAGCTTGACACACAGAGAGTTGTCAAACAAAGTCCTTGCACCGTGAGCCGGTTTTTTTAACCGCCTAAAGCCCTCGGTTAGCGGTTCAGGGCATGCCCCGGGCCATTCGAATTTACCCATGGAGTTTTTGTATGAAGCCATCTTCTCGCCAGACGTCCTCCCCACGCAACCCCGGCCGGCGCCAGGTTCTTCAAGGTTTTGCCGGTGCTGCAGCCCTGGCGGGTTTGGGAGCCGGCAGTAGCGCCTGGGCTCAGGCCGGCAAAGAGGCCCCTGCACTGGCCAAGCTGGTTAGCGAGGGCAAATTACCGCCGCTGGCTCAGCGAGTGGGAAGCAACCCGATGGTGGTCAAAGCCGACAAAGTGGGCGTCTACGGCGGCGGTCTGCGCCGCGGCCTGCGCGGCAGTGCCGACCACAACGGCATCTTGCGCATGGTCGGCAACCAGGGCCTGGTGCGCTGGAACCTGGCTTTCACTTCTGTGCTGCCCAACGTGGCACACAAGTGGGACGTTAATGCCAACTCCACCGAGTTCACTTTTCACCTTCGCAAGGGCATGAAATGGTCGGACGGCAAGCCATTCACAGCGGACGACATCGTTTTCTCGATTGAAGATTGCGCCAAAAATTCAGAGCTCTACAAGTCTGTGCCTTCCACACTGGTGATTGCCGGCAAGCCTTGTGAAGTCAGCAAGATCGACGAGGTGACAGTCAAGTTCACCTTCGCCACGCCCTATGCCTTGTTCCTCGAGCAGATGGCCACGCCGCTGGGCCAATACCCGACGCTGTTCCCCAAGCACTACTGCAGCCAGTTCCACCCCAAGTACAACCCGCAGGCCGCCGACCAGGCCAAAGCCGCCAACATGTCGGACTGGGCGCAGTTGTTCCGTGCCAAGTGCGGTGACATCGAAATCCCATCGCGCTGGGGCAACACCGAAAAGCCGACCATCGACCCGTGGGTGGTGACCGAGGCCTACACCGGCGGCGCCACGCGCGTGGTCATGCAGCGCAACCCGCACTTCTGGCAAGTTGACCAGAACGGCCAGCAACTGCCCTACATCGACAGCCTGAACTTCAGCATTGCACAAGACGTCGAGTCGCTCATGCTGGCAGCCCTGTCGGGCAACCTGGACATCCAGGAGCGCCACATTGACTCGCTGCAAAACAAACCGACCTTGTCGCAGAACATGCAAAAAGGCGGCTACCGCCTGATCGAGCTGATCGCATCGGGCTCTCAACAGGTTCAGATTTACCTGAACATGACGCACAAGGACCCGAAAAAACGCGAGATGTTTGCCAACAAGCAGTTCCGTCAAGCGCTGTCGCTGGGCATCAACCGCAAGGAGATCATTGATCTGGTTTACCTGGGTCAGTCCAAGCCTCACCAGACCGGCCCGCGGCCCGGTCACCCCTGGTACCACGAGAAACTGTCCACCCAGTTCACGCAGCACGACCCCAAGCAGGCCAATGCGATTCTGGACAAACTGGGCTACGCCAAACGCGATGCACAAAAGTTCCGCCTGCGTCCGGACGGCGAGCGCGTGTTCTTTGCCATCGACGTGATCCCGACGCTCTACCCGGACGCTGTAGACACACTTGAATTGATCAAACGCCACTGGGCTGAGATCGGTGTGGACATCAAGGTCAACACGATAGAGCGCGCCCTTTATTACACCCGCGGTGACAGCAACGACCACGACGCAGCCACCTGGCCCGGACCCGGCGGTCTGGACCCGATGCTCGACTCGCGTGACTACTTTGCCCAGCACCCGCAAGGCTCGCGTTACGCGATCCCTTGGACGCAGTGGTATGTGTCGGGCGGCAAAGACGGCCAGGAGCCGCCGGAAAGCCAGAAAAAACGCATGAAACTGTTTGACGATGCGCGTGCCACAGCTGACTTGAAAAAGCGCGGCGCTCTGATGAAAAATGTGTTTGATCTGACGGCCGATGCCTTCGAGACGATTGGTGTTTGCCTGGCGGTGAACTCCTTTGGCATTGCACGCAACAACCTGCAAAACGTGCCCAAGTCCTACCCGAATGCCTGGTCCTGGCCCAACCCCGGACCGGCGCTGCCGCAGCAGTTCTTCTTTAGCAAAAGCTAAGGCTCAAGCACCGCCCTTGAAGCGAGCACAGGCCATTACCCGACCCGGGTGAATGGTCTGTGCGGCGCTGTCATGTCTTACTTCAGCACTGCGGAAATTTCTCATGTTTAGATTCATTCTTTGGCGCATGGTGTGGATGCTGCCTTTTCTGTTGGCCATCAGCTTCATTTCCTTTGTGCTGATCCAGTTGCCGCCAGGCGACTATGTCACTACCTACATCGCCACGCTGGCAGCCTCCAACGAAATCGTTGACCAGAACACAGCCGCCGACCTGCGCTCACGCTTCGGGCTGGATCAGCCCATGATCGTGCAGTACTGGAAGTGGATTACCAACATCGTGTTGTACGGTGACTTCGGGTTGAGTTTTGAATGGCAGCAACCGGTTTCTGATCTCATCTGGGAGCGCATGTCGCTCACGCTGGTGCTGACTTTTTCGACCCTGTTGCTGACCTGGGGCATCGCGCTGCCCATCGGTGTTTTTTCTGCGGTTAAAAAATACTCCATCGGTGACTATGTCGTCACCTTCTTTTCCTTTCTCGGCCTGGCAGTGCCCAGTTTTTTGCTGGCGCTGGTGCTGATGTACTTTGCCGCCGTCGAGTTCGGCCAGAGTGTGGGCGGCTTGTTTTCAGAGCAATACCAAAACGCCCCCTGGAACTTTGACAAGTTCATCGATTTCCTGCAGCACCTGTGGATTCCGGTGGTCATTTTGGGCGTGTCAGGCACCGCCAGCCTGATACGGGTGATGCGCGCCAACATGCTTGACGAGCTGAACCGGCCTTACGTGACCACTGCGCGTGCCAAAGGTCTGTCCGAATTCACGCTGCTGGTGAAATACCCCATGCGGCTGGCGCTGAACCCCTTTATCTCAACCATCGCCTGGCTGCTGCCCAACCTCGTGTCGGGCTCCATCATCGTGGCCATCGTGATGAGCCTGCCGACCGCAGGCCCCTTGCTGTTGCAGTCCCTGATGAGCCAGGACATGTACCTGGCAGGCGCCTTCATTTTGTTGATCTGTGCGCTCACCGTGGTGGGCGCACTGATCAGTGACATCCTGCTGGCGCTGGTCGATCCTCGCATCCGCCTTGAATGAACCGGGCTTTTCAGACATGACCTCTATCACAAGCCACTCCGCCGCCGACACCGGCGCCAGCCGCCTGGCCGTCGCCTCTCAATGGCAACTCGTCTGGTGGGCCTTCAAAAAACACCGGCTGGCCATGGTTTGCCTGGCCGTGACCATTGCTCTGTATGTCATTGCCATAGCGCCGGGCTTTTTTGCCGTCAACGACCCGGAACAACAAAACCGCCGCGCCATTTTTCATCCGCCGCAGTCCGTGCATCTGATTGACACCAAAGACGACGGCTCCTGGGCACTGCGCCTGTACATCCACCCTTACCAACTCAAGCGCGACCCGGTCACGCTGGCATCTATTTACGAGCCGGACACCAGCCGCAAGGTTTACCTGCAGTTGTTTGGCGAAGGCTATGAATACACAGTAATGGGACTTTTCAAGAGCCGCACCCACTTGCTGGCCTCGGAAGAAGCCGGGCAGCCGCTGTTCTTGTTCGGCGCTGACCGGCTGGGCCGCTGCGTTTTCAGCCGCATCATGCAAGGCACGCAGATCTCACTGTCAGTGGGCTTGCTGGGGGTTTTTCTCTCGCTTTTTCTGGGCATTGTGCTGGGCGGTATCTCAGGCTATTACGGCGGCAAAACCGACTTCGTGATCCAGCGCGTGATCGAGCTGGTGCTGTCACTGCCCACCATTCCCATCTGGCTGGCGCTGGCCGCAGCCTTGCCGCAGGACTGGCCGGCCATCATGCATTACCTGATGATCACGGTCATTTTGTCGCTGACCGGCTGGGCCCAGTTGGCGCGCGTGGTGCGCGGTCGCTTCCTGAGCCTGCGCACCGAAGAGTTTGTGACGGCTGCGCGGCTTGACGGCGCATCGGAAGGACGCATTATTTTCCGCCACATGCTGCCGAGTTTTTCAAGCCACATCATTGCCTCGGTGACGCTGGCGGTGCCGGCGATGATTCTGGCAGAGACCTCGCTGAGCTTTCTGGGCCTGGGCCTGCAACCGCCCACCATCTCCTGGGGCGTCTTGCTGCGCGAGGCACAAAACATCCGCTCCATCGCTACAGCGCCCTGGCTGTTTGCGCCCGGCGCGGCCGTGGTGCTGGCCGTGATTGCGCTGAATTTCTTAGGCGATGGCCTGCGTGACGCCTCTGACCCGTACAACAAATAATGACAACATCGAACTCACCCATGGACCCGGCCATGTCTGCTCCATCAACGTCAGCACTCTTGTCGGTACGCCACCTGAGCACGCACTTTGCGGTGCGCAACGGCATCATCAAAGCAGTGGACGACGTCTCATTCGATGTCGAGCATGGCCAGACGCTGTGCGTGGTCGGTGAAAGCGGCAGCGGCAAGAGCGTCACAGCGCGCTCGATTCTGCAAATCGTTGACGAACCCGGCCGCATTGTGGGCGGCAGCATGCTGTTCAACCCGCCCGGCGGCGTGTCGGTGGATCTGGCTAAGCTGCACCCGCGCAGCAAAGAAATCCGACAGGTGCGCGGCGCGGCCATTGCCATGATTTTTCAAGAGCCCATGTCTTCACTGTCGCCGGTGCACACCGTGGGCAATCAGATCACCGAAGTTTTGCGGCTGCATCGCAACATGTCCAAGGCCGAGTCGCGGGCGCGTTGTATCGAGCTGCTCACTCAGGTGGAAATTCCGAACCCCGAACGCGCCATAGACCGCTACACCTTTGAGTTTTCGGGCGGCATGCGCCAGCGCGTCATGATTGCCATGTCACTGGCCTGCAACCCGGCCTTGCTGATCGCTGACGAGCCGACCACGGCGCTGGATGTGACGACGCAGGCCGAGATTCTGGACCTGATTCGCCGCCTGCAAAAATCGCATGGTATGGCGGTGATGTTCATCACCCACGACATGGGTGTGGTCGCTGAAATCGCCGACCGCGTGATTGTCATGAACCACGGCAAGATTGTCGAAAACGGTCCGGTGGACCAGATTTTCCACAGTCCGCAGGACGACTACACACGCATGCTGATCGGCTCGGTGCTCAAGCTCGGGCGCAAGGCTGATCTGCGTGTGGCGCGCGCCGAACTGAGCGCCGATGCACTGCCAATTTTGGAAGTGCGCGACCTGGCCATGCACTTCACACAAGGCAAGAACATCATCAAAGCTGTGGACGGCGTATCACTGTCGGTGCTGCCTGGCGAGTCGCTGGGCATTGTGGGCGAGTCGGGTTCGGGCAAAACCACCATGGGCCGCTGCCTGCTGCGGGTCTATGAACCGACGGCCGGCCAGATCAACTACCGGCAGGCCGATGGCTCAGTGATTGACCTGATGCAAGCCAACAAAGCCAGCCTCAAGCAGTGCCGCCGCGACATCCGCATGATCTTTCAGGACCCGGTCAGCTCGCTCAATCCGCGCATGACAGTGGCGCAAATTATTGGTGAGCCCTTGCTGGTCAATGGCATTGCCAAAGGCCCTGAACTCGATGAGCGCGTAGCGCACCTGCTAGAGCAGGTGGGTATGGAGCCGGCCTGGCGCGAGCGCTATCCACATGCTTTTTCAGGCGGTCAGCGTCAGCGCATCGGCATAGCACGTGCCATTGCGCTGAACCCGCGCATGATCGTGGCCGACGAAGCCACCTCCGCGCTCGATGTGTCGCTGCGCTCGCAAATGCTGGACCTGCTGCTCAAGCTGCAAGACGAACTGGGCCTGTCTTTCATCTTCATCAGCCACGACATCGCAGTGATCCGCTATTTTTGCGACCGCGTTGCGGTGATGCACCGCGGCAAAGTGGTTGAGACGGGCGTGACGGAGCAAATTTGCGACCACCCCAACCACCCCTACACACAAGCGCTGTTATCGGCCATTCCCCGGCCTGACCCGCGGGCGCGCAGCATTCACAACCGCTTTCGCTATGACGAAAACGCACTCAAAGCAGCGCAGCCATGAAGATCACCGCCATCAAGACTTTCTTGATGCATGCCGGCTCGCCGCAGCTCAAGAGCTGGGCTGCGGACGGCAGTTTCGGCACGCAGGTTTTTTCAGGCAACCTCACGGGAACGCGCAACTGGCTGTTCGTGAAGGTCTATACCGACGAAGGTGTGGTCGGCATTGGCGAATGCTCCGGCTGGCCGCGCGTGATCGAAACGGCGGTGCAAGACCTCAAGGCACTCCTGATCGGCGAAGACCCGCAGCACATTGAGCGGCTCTGGCAAAAAATGCAGATCGCCATCATGGGCCATGGCATGACGGGCACGGTAGGCGCCGGCGCCATGACCGGCATTGACATGGCGCTGTGGGACATCAAAGGCAAGGTACTGGGCGTGCCGGTGTGGAGCCTCTTGGGCGGCCAGGTGCGCAGCCAGGTACGCATGTACGCGCACGCCAGCACACCCGAAACCGCGCTGGCACTCAAAGCACGCGGCGTCACCGCACTCAAATGCGGCGGCGTGTCGAACCCGGTGCGCAAAATTGCCGCCTTGCGTGAAGCAGTGGGCGATGAGATCGACCTGATGATCGATCTGCACGGGCCACCCTGGCTGACACCGGCCGACGCTGCCACCCTGGCGCGTGAACTTGAACCCTACAAACTGCTCTTCATGGAAGACCCGATTGCGCCTGAGAACCTTGATGGTTACCGGCGCATACGCGACGCCTCGAACATTCCGCTGGCCGCGGGTGAGCGCATGAGCACGATCTTCGGACTGCGCGAGTTGATTGAGCAAGAACTCGTGGATGTGGTGCAACCGGACACCGGTCGCGCCGGCGGCATCACGCAAATGAAAAAAATAGCCGCCATGGCAGAGGCACACCACATCATGATGGCGCCGCACTCGGGCTCGCTTGGGCCTGTGGCCGAATATGCCGCTCTGCATTTGCTGGCGGCGATTCCCAACACGCTGTTTCTCGAACGCATCGAAGACGACTGGGACGGCCGGGCCCACACCGCCCTGCCCGCCTTGCATCAAGAAAATGGCTTTTTGACAGTGCCTACAGCGCCGGGTCTGGGGGTGGACATTGACGAAGACTTTGTTGCCCGCTTTCCGAGCCAGGCCAATGTGTCGATCCCGGTGACGCCGGCTTCCGGCGCGTACGCCGAGGGTACTTTCGAAGAACATGTTTACGTGCAATCGCGCATGAAGCGCGCGCATTATTTCCCCAAAGGCTGATGGCAATGAAGATTGATCGATTGCGCGTTTTCATGTCGCGCGACAAAGACCGCCCGCGCGTGCTGCTGGCCATGGACACCGACGAAGGCATCACCGGCTGGGGTGAGTGCTACAACCATGGTCCGGACCTGGCCTTGTTTCCGCTGTTTGAATACCTGCTGCACTTTATCCGGGGCCAGGATGCGCGGCGCATCACCCACATTCACCAGTACCTGATGAAGCAGACCCGCTTTCCGCCGGGGGCGCTCGGGCTGGCTGCGATTTCTGCCATCGACCACTGCCTGTGGGATATTTCTGCCAAAGCGCTGGGCGTGCCGGTGTACCAGTTGATGGGCGGCCATGTGCGTGACAAGGTGCAGGTTTATGCCGGCATGTACACCGCGCCCGATGCGCCCCAGGCGCGTGACGCCATGGATGCGCTGAATACGCAGTGGGGCATCAAAGCTTTCAAGCTCAGTCCCTACCGGCTGGACATGCACCGCCACCGCTGGGGCGAAGTGGTGCGCTCGTCGGCCGAGTATTTCCGCCAGCTGCGCGAGACCGTTAAACCGGAGTACGAGCTGGCTTTTGATGCGCACGCTAAGATTTTCGAGCCCGCACAAGCCATGCAACTGGGCAATGCCCTGGCGCCTTACGACCCGCTGTTTTTTGAAGAACCGATTCGCCCCGAAAACTTTGAAGCCTGGGGCGAACTCAAGCGCGGCCTGCAGTGCACCTTGGCCACCGGCGAGTCGCTCTACAGCCGTTTTGAATTTTTGCGCTTGCTGCAGGTGCGCGGCTGCGACATCATTCAACCGGACATCTGCGTGGTGGGTGGCGTCACCGAGATGCTGCAAATCAATGCGCTGGCGCAGGCCCACATGGTCAGCATCGCACCACACAACCCCATGGGACCGCTGGCCACAGCGGTCAACCTGCACTTTTGCGCCAGCCAGCCCAACTTCCGTATTCTTGAATACCGCCTGCCGGCCGGGCCGGGTTATGCCTTTGGCACCGACTCGAGCGTCACGGCCGAAGAGCGCAGCGAAGGCGCCCGGTACGTGAAAGACCCTTACATGCCCAAAGACGGTTACCTCGAACTCCGGCCGGACCGCCCGGGCTGGGGCGTGGAAATGGACGAAGCCCTGCTGGGCACCGAGCAATACATCCACTGGGAACGCAAAGTACCCACCAAACCGGACGGTTCCAGCGCCTATGCCTGAGGCAAGCATTTACCACGGCGACCTGGTGCTGCGCGCCGGCAAGGCCTGCGCGGTACTGCGGCCGGCGGCCGGTGGCCGGGTGTGCAGCCTGACACTGGCGCGTGATGACGGGCGCATTGTCGATGTGCTGTTTCCCTACACCGCGCAAGGCGTGGACCCGCTGCGCTGGGCCAAGGGTGGCATTTACCCGCTGCTGCCTTACTCCAACCGCATCGCCAACGCGCAAGTACAAACGCCCGATGGCCTGGTTCAACTCAGCCCGCACCCGGACGCTGCGCCACACACCCTGCACGGCCCGGCGCACGGCATGGCCTGGACAGTGCAGGCGCACGATGCGTCATCGGCCTCGCTGATGCTGGGCCATCCTGCCAGCGCCGCCTGGCCCTGGCATTTCCAAAGCGAAATGCGCTTTCAACTGCGAGAGGATGCGCTGCAACTGGAGATGACGCTGACCAACCTGGACGAGCGCAGCATGCCCGCCGGTCTGGGCTGGCACCCTTACTTTCTGCATGTGCCGACAGCGCAACTGCGTTACCAGGCCAGCCAGCTGTGGGACAGCGATGCAGACTTTCTGGCACTGTCAGCGCGCCCTTTGCCGGCGGGCGAATCTTTTGCCAAAACCCGTGCGCTGCGCGAAGGCACCATGACCGATTACCTGTCCGGCTGGGACGGCCGGCTTGAGCTGAGCCTGCCCGAAGGCGACGTGCTTCAAATGCAAACCGGCACCGCGCTCTCACACCTGGTGGTGCATCGCCCGCCACAAGGCGGCTACCTGTGCATCGAGCCGGTCAGCCATGTGACCAACGCCTTTAACCTGGCAGCGCAGGGCATTGCCGGCACTGGCAGCCTGCTGCTAGCCTGCGGCGAAAGCATCAGCGGCCCCATGACGCTGAGCTTGGCCCCCCCTCTTTCCTAAAACCACCACAAGGTGCCCCATGCGTGAGCGCATTGCAGACATACGAATCACACCGATTGCGTTCAGAGACCCGCCGCTGCTCAACGTGTCGGGCGTGCACCAGCCCTGGGCATTGCGCAGCATCATCGAGATTGAAACCGAAAGCGGTCGGATCGGTCTGGGTGAAAGCTATGGCGAAGCCGACACGTTGGCCAACCTGCGGCGCATAGCACCTTCGCTGATCGGCATGGACCCGTTTCACCTGAACGCCTTGACGCAGGCGGTGTACCGCTGCGTAGGCGATGAGCCCGACATCGGCAAAGCTTTTGCACCCAAGGGTGACAAGGCCCGCGCCAGCGCGCTGGGCGCTTTTGAAGTGCCGTTCTGGGACTTGCAGGGCCAGATCACCGGCCGGCCTGTGCATGACTTGCTGGGCGGCGCAGTGCGCTCGCATGTGGCTTACAGCGCCTACCTTTTTTATAAATTTGCCAAGCACCACAGTGACCCCGGCTACCCGAGTGACAACTGGGGCGAGACCATCACCCCGGAGCAACTGGTTGAACAGGCGCGCCGCATGGTGGATGAATACGGCTTTGGGTCCATCAAGCTCAAGGCCGGCGTGTTTGAGCCCGAGCTCGAAGTCGAGGGCTTGCGCGCCTTGCGCGCCGCTTTTCCCAAACACCCTCTGCGCATAGACCCCAATGGCGGCTGGTCGGTTGAGACCACACGCCGCCTGATGCCGGCGCTGTCTGAACCCGGTCTGCTCGAGTACCTGGAAGACCCTGTCAGCACGCTCGAAGAAATGGGCGAAGTTGCTAAATTTGCCAGCATGCCGCTGGCCACCAACATGGTGACGATTGCCTTCGGGCATTTGCCGCGCACCATCGCGCTCAATGCGGTGCAGGTGATTTTGTCCGACCACCATTACTGGGGCGGTCTGCGTGCAACGCAGCAACTCGCCGCCATCGGCCGGGTCTTCGGGCTGGGTATCTCCATGCATTCCAACTCGCACATGGGCATCAGCCTGGCGGCCATGACGCATGTGGGCATGACCCTGCCCAACCTCAGCTACGCCAGCGACACGCACTACCCCTGGCAGGAAGACGAGGTCATCGAGGGCGGCAAGCTCGTCATCCGGGACGGCCAACTGGCGCCGCCGCCCGGCCCGGGCCTGGGCGTTAAGCTGGACCGCGCAGCGCTGGCACGGCTGCACCAGAATTATGTGAACTGCGGCATCACGCACCGCGATGACGCCAGCGAGATGCGAAAGCACCGGCCCGACTTCAACCCGGCGCGCCCGCGCTTTTAGTTGGATACAAGGGCTTTTTTATGACCCCGCAGACAAATCTTGCCCGTCCTGCCAGCAACATGGCACTTTACCCGAGCCTGGCCGGACAACGCGTTTTTGTCACCGGTGGTGGTACCGGCATCGGGGCGTCTATCGTCGAGTCTTTTGCGCAGCAGGGCGCGCAAGTGGCATTTGTTGATCTGGCCGAAGCCGAGAGCCAGGCGCTGGTTGACCGCATCACGGCGGCAGGCCACACACCGCCCTGGTGGCAACTGTGCGACGTGCGGGACGTTGCAGCCTTGCAGCAAAGCATCGCGCAGGCGGTGCAAGAGCTGGGCGACTTTTCTACCGCCGTCAACAACGTTGCGCGCGATGACCGCCACACCATGGAAACAGTCACCCCCGAGTATTGGGACGAGCGCATGGCGGTCAACCAGCGGCCGGCTTTTTTCACCATCCAGTCTTTGGTGCCCGGCATGAAGCGCCTGGGCGGCGGCTCGGTCATCAACCTGGGTTCGACCGGCTGGCAGACCAAGGGCGCCGGCTTTCCCTGCTATGCCGTGGCCAAGTCCTCGGTCAACGGCCTGACGCGCGGTCTGGCCAAGAGCCTGGGCGAGCACCGCATACGCATCAACACGGTATCACCCGGCTGGGTCATGACAGAGCGGCAGATCAAACTGTGGCTGGATGCCGAGGGCGAAAAGTCCCTTCACCAGAACCAGTGCCTGCCCGACAAACTGCAGCCCCTGGACATTGCCCGCATGGTGCTGTTTCTGGCCTCCGATGAGGCCGCCATGTGCACCGCGCAAGAGTTCACTGTGGATGCCGGCTGGTCCTGAACCCAGCGGCTTTTTGCAAGTGCTCAGACGCCGCGGTTGCGCATCCAGTCGGCCGTCTGCATGAAAGAGTCCTTCAGGCGCGTGCGCAGGGTGGCGTCCACGTGGGTCTCTTGCATCGCCTGGTCCATGCAGGCCACCCACTGGTCACGCTCTGCAATGCCGATGGAAAACGGCATGTGGCGCATGCGCAGGCGCGGGTGACCAAACTGTTCGGTGTAGTGCTGCGGCCCGCCCAGCCAGCCGGTTAAAAACATTTTGAGTTTTTCACGCGCATTAGCCAGCTCTGTGCCATGCGCAGCGCGCAAGGCGGCATAGCCGGGCTCCAGGTCCATCAAGTCATAAAAGCGGTCTACCAGCGCATGAACCTGGCTTTCGCCGCCTATCCAGGCAAACGGTGTTTCGAAGGGTGGGTTACCGGGCGGCTTGTCTTCAATGTTCATGGCAGACATTGTCTCTTGCGCCCGCCAGGGACATCACTGCGACTGCCTGAGGGTTTGCACCACCGGCGTGTTGAGCACCGATCGCAAACCCCACCAGCCGGCCGCCAGCGCGAGCACGGCACCTGCCAGACTACCGATCACCAGCACCAGCCAGGAGGCCGTCCAGGCAAAGTTAAACACATAGCGTGCCAAGGCCCAGCCCACCGCTATCGCCACAGCCGAGGCCAAAAATCCGGCCAGCAGGCCGACACCGGCGAGTTCAGCGCGTTGCACCTGCCGCAGCAGCGACGAGCGTGCACCGACTGCGCGCATGATCGCAAACTCACGCGCCCGCTCTTCACGCGTTGCCGTCACAGCGGCAAACAGCACCACCAGCCCGGCTGCCAAGGTGAAGCCGAACAAAAACTCAATGGCGCGAATCACCTGGTCGAGCACGCGCTGAACTTGGATCAAAGTGCTGCTCGTGTCGATGTTGGTGATGTTGGGGAAAGCGCGGACCAGGTCGTTGTCAAAGCTGAGCTTGCGTTGCCCGGCGGTGGCCGGCAGCGGCAAGGGTGCGCGAAAAGCACTGATGTAGCTCAGCGGCACGTCAGCGAGTTCGCTGACCGGGTAAATCACAAAAAAGTTCACGCGCATGGAAGTCCAGTCCACTTTACGCATGCTGGTGATGCGTGCTTCGCTGAGTACGCCTCCAATGTCAAAGCGCAGTGTGTCACCCAACTTCAAGCCCAGCGTGTCAGCCAGACCTTGCTCAATGCTGAGTGCATTTCTTTCTTCGGGTGTCCAGCGGCCGTCCAACACCTTGTTGTGGTCCGGCAGCGCAGCAGCATTGGAGATATTGAACTCACGGTCCACCAGCCGTTGCGCACGCGCGTCTGCATAGTCTTCGGGCTTGACCGGCTGGCCATTGACGGCCACCAGACGGCCGCGAATCATGGGGTACCAGTCAAAGCGGCTTACGCCGGCTTGCCGCAGTGCTTGCTGAAAGGCTTCACTTTGCTCGGGTTGCACGTTGATGACGAAACGGTTCGGCGCATCCGGCGGTGTGGCCTGACGCCAACTGCTGATGAGGTCGGTGCGCAGCAAGACCAGAAGCACCAAGGCCAGCAGGCCCACTGCCAGCGCACTGACTTGCACCACCGCAAAAGCCGGCCGCGCCGCCAACTGCCGCGTGGCCAGCACCAGCCAGCTCGGCGCCGTGGCCTCGTTGACGCTGGCGCGCAGCAAACGCAGCGCCCCATAACTGGCCAGCGCAAACAGCAGTACCGCACCGGCAAATCCGCCCACGGCGATCAACCCGAGTTTGATATCGCTGCTGGCGGCCAGCAGCAAAACGGCAAAGCCCAGCACGCCCACCAGAAGCACCGCCATGGACGCCGGCTTGAGTTTGCCGACATCGCGGCGTATCACGCGCAGCGGCGGCACCTGCGCCAGTTGCAACACAGGCGGCAGGCCGAAAGCGAGCAACAAAGTCAAGCCCATGCCCATGCCAAAAGCCACCGGCCAGAGCGTCGCTGCCGGCAGCGCCGCCTCGACCAGACCGGCCAATAACAAGACAAAGACGTTATGCACCGCAAACCCCAGGGCCACGCCCAGGGCGCTGGCGAACAGGCCCACGAGTACAAACTCAAAGCTGTAGGCCAGCGCAATGGTGCGCTGTGGTTGACCCAGCACGCGCAGCATGGCGCAGTCGTCCAGGTGTTTGGCCGCAAAGCCACGCGACACGATGGCCACGGCCACCGCACTGAGCAAGGCCGCCAACAGGCTGACCAGGTTGAGGAATTTCTCAGCACGGTCCAGCGTCTGGCGCATCTCCGGCCTGCCGCTGTCCAATGACTCTATGCGCAAGCCCCGCACATCGTTTTGATCAAGTACTTGCGAGGTCCAGGCTATGTAAGCCTTGACAGCCCGGTCCTCACCGGCCACGGCCAGGCGGTAGGTGCTGCGGCTGCTCGGCTGGATCAGACCGGTGGCCGCAACGTCGGCTTGATTGAGCATGACGCGCGGCGAGAAACTGATGAAGCCGCCACCACGGTCAGGCTCACTGACGATGATCTTGCTGACCCGCAAACTTGCATCGCCCAGCAACAGGGGTTGGCCCATTTCCAGGCCCAGAGCATCCAGCAGCGCAGCCTCCACCCAGACCGTACCGGCAGCGGGAATCTCACGCGTGAGCTCAGCGTTCAGGCCGGGGCCATTGGCGACACTTAAATTTCCGCGCAAAGGATAGCCGACAGAGACTGATTTGAATGCCACCAATTTGCTGGCGCCGCCGTCTTCGTCACGCGCCCGCGCCATGGTGGGAAAACTCAGCTGCTGGCTGGTGCGCAGCCCCAAGGCCAAAGCCTTTTCCAAAAATTCTGCGGGTGCCGGCTGGTCACTGTTGATGATGACATCGCCACCCAGCAATTGACGTGCATCCCGCTCGAGCCCGCCCTTGAGCCGGTCGGCAAAAAAACCAACCGCAGTGAGCGAAGCCACGGCCAAGGTGACCGCCACGATGAGGAGCCGCAGTTCGCCTGCGCGCAAGTCACGCCAAGTCGATTGCCAGCCGAGTTTGAGGAAAAGCATTTTCATTATGACAGTCCAAGCAAGGCACCCGCCTGAGCCAATCCGGGCTCTAGCAACAAACGTTCGGCACCGGCGTAGCAGACAAAGCGTTTGTTTGTGGCACGCCCGATGGCGCAGACGCCCACAGACTGCGCAATCTGGTGGCCCATTTGAGTGATACCGCTGCGCGACACCACCACGGGCACGCCCATCTGCGCAGACTTGATGACCATCTCGCTGGTCAAGCGCCCCGTCGTGTAAAACGCCAGGCCCGGCGAAGGCGCGCCAGATGTCTCTTGCGAAGCCGCAAAGCTCATCCACAACCAACCGGCAATGGTGTCAATGGCGTTGTGACGTCCCACATCTTCGACAAACAGCAGCATCTCCGGCTCCTCGCCACGCAAGCTGAACATGGCACAAGCATGCACCGAGCCCGCTGACTTGTAAGTGCTTTCTTGCAGCCGGATGGTGTTGATGAGGCTGTAGAGCTGGCGCTGCGTAATGCAAGCATCAGCAGGCAGCTCCAGCTGATCGACCTCGTCCATGAGACCACCGAAAACGCTGCCCTGACCGCAGCCGGTGGTGACCACCCGGCGTGCCGTTTTTTCGTCCAAGTCGTTGATGCCGTCACGCGTTTTAACGGCTGCCGCGCCCACATCCCAGTCGACTGTGATCGACTCGACTTGGCTGGCGTGGCTGATCAAACGCTGGTTGCGCAGGTAACCGAGCACCAGCAACTCAGGGTGTGCACCCAAGGTCATCAGCGTGACAAGCTCACGCTTGTCCACATACACCGTCAGCGGGCGCTCGGCCGGAATCGACATGCTCAAGCGCTCGCCATGCTCGTTGAGCACCTCAACTTCACAGGTCAAGGGGGCCTTGGCGCGGGTCAGGGTCGGCAAATGGTGTGCGTTGTGCACAGTCGTGGCAGGCGTGGTCATAGCGCAAGGCTACATCAAAAAAGCCGACCCCTTTCGGGGCCGGCTTTTAAAGAATGCGGCGCGGCTGTCAGGACTTCTTGGCAGGTGCAGCAGGCGCAGCAGCAGGTGCTGCCGGTGCCTTGGCAGCCGGTGCACCGGCAACAGCAGGTGCGGCTACAGGCGCTGCAGCAGGTGCAGCCGCCACGGCCGGTGTGTAAACAAAGGGACCGGGGTCAGCGCAAGGTGGCGTTGCGGTGGCCTTGCCGGCTTTGCCGGACTTGGCCGTTTTTGCGGCCGCCTTGTCTTGTGCTTTGCACAGCGCGTAGCCGTCAACTTTGCCGGCCCAAGCCGTTTTGGCGGCGGCTTCAGCCGCTTTGGCCTTGGCCTCATCGCTCAAGGGTGGCAATTTAGCCAGGGACACAGCGCTGGCGCTGAGCATGAGACACGCGATCAGGAATTTTTTCATGTGCTTTCTCGCTTAAATCTGAACGGTCTGAGTGGGCGGCGCGGCTTGGGTGCGCTGGGCGGGAATCTTGCCGGCCTTGATGTCGTCGTACCAAAACTCGTGGTGTTCACGCGCCCAGGTCTCGTCGACATAACCGGTTCTCATGCCCTGGTAGGCGCCTTGCATGCCAATGGTGCCGATGTAAATATGGCCGATGAACATGGCCATCATCAAAACAGCGGCCGCTGCATGGATCATGTGGGCGATCTGCATGGTGTCGCGCACATAGAGCAGGCCGGGTAAGAGCTTATCGAGCACCAGGCCGGAGCCCACCACCACAATACCCAGAAAGAACACGCCACCCCAGAACACCAGCTTTTCACCGGCGTTGAAACGGTGCGAAGGAACTTCCTTGGCGGACAGCAAGCCGCCGCCTTTGAGCAGCCAGACCAGGTCACCGCGGCTGGGCATGTTGTCGCGCACAAAGGTGACAAAAATAATGACCAGCGAGACGGCGAACACAGGGCCGGCGAAGTTGTGCAGATTTTTCAGGGCGTAACTGAGCCAGCCGAACAATGTCAGGCCCATGACCGGCAGCAAGAAGAATTTGCCGAAAGCCATGACGATGCCGGAAATGCCCAAAATGCAAAAAGCAATGGCGTTAGACCAGTGCGCTGAACGCTCAAACGGCGTGAAGCGCTCGATCTTGCGGCCGGTGTCTGTACCGTGTTGCTTCAGGGTGCCTTTGCTGACGTAGAACAAGGCGATGGCGCCCATGACGATCAAGAGCAAGGCGCCGCCGTAAGGAATCAACCAGTTGTTGCGCACCTGGCGCCAGGCTTCACCGGCGTTGGTCAGGCTGGAGCCGGGGTACTGCACGAAAGGCTGGATCAGGTTACCTGCTTCAGGCGCCTCACGGCTGGGCAAGCTGGTGAAACCCGACACACCTTCGCCCACCTGTCGCCACACTGGCGCATTGTTGCCGGGCTGGACTTTGCTGCGCTCAGCATTGCTTTGCGCGGCATATCCGGGCTCTGTACTGGCGTCAGGCTTGACTTCAAAAATATTGGCGCTTTGGACGCCGGCTGGGGCTGCGGCCGGCGCAGCTGTTTGCGCATGCGCACCCACACTGGCGAGCGCGGCACAAGCAGCAAACAAAAGCGCTGACAGGGAACGTGATGTGTGTTGCATCAGAACTCCCCGGTTAATTGGCACGGGTGTATTCGTTTTGACCATACTGAGTGCGCGTTTTGAGTTGCTGCTCCCATGAGGTCTTGTCGCCAGCTTTCCAACCCGGGGCGTTGTAGGGATTGGTGGTGCCTTCAAAGGCTGCACCGTCGTGCTTGGTGCCCGACAGTGTCTGCGCCTTGTCACCGCAGGCTGTCAAAGTTGCGGCCAAGGCCAAAATGCAAGCCAGACGCATCATGATTTGGCTCCTGCCACAGGGGGTTGACCCGCTTGCTTAGAGGCGTAGGCCGTGCCCCAACCCCAGACTTCTGCGCCCTTGCCGCGCTGAACCACGCGGTTGCGGAAAATGTCGGCTACCACATCACCGTCACCGGCCAGCAAAGCCTTGGTTGAACACTGTTCGGCGCAAGCCGGCAGCTTGCCCTCGGCCAGGCGATTGCGACCGTATTTTTCAAACTCAGCCTGGCTGCCATTGGCTTCAGGGCCACCGGCGCAGAAAGTGCACTTGTCCATCTTGCCGCGCACCCCAAAAGTGCCTTGCGAAGGGAACTGCGGCGCGCCAAACGGGCAGGCGTAAGAGCAGTAACCGCAACCAATGCAGACATCTTTGTCGTGCAACACAACGCCTTCGTCGGTACGGTAAAAGCAGTTGACCGGGCATACCGCCATGCAAGGTGCATCGCTGCAATGCATGCAGGCCACGGAGATAGATTTCTCGCCGGGCACACCGTCATTGAGCGTGACCACCCGGCGGCGGTTCACACCCCATGGCACTTCGTGCTCGTTTTTACAGGCGGTGACGCAACCGTTGCACTCGATGCAGCGCTCAGCGTCGGAGACAAATTTCATGCGTGCCATATGTTTTCCTTAAGCCTTTTCGACGTTGCAGACTGTGGTCTTCGACTCTTGCATCATGGTGACGCTGTCATAACCGTAGGTGGTCGCCGTGTTGATCGCTTCACCACGCACCACCGGTGCTGCACCGGCCGGGTAGTAGGCCAGCATGTCAGCGCCCTGCCAGCGACCGGAGAAGTGGAAGGGCATGAAGACCGTGTCCGGACCGACGCGCGGCGTGACCATGGCCTGCACGTTCAAGCGCGCACCTGTCGGTGTGCTGACCCAGGCGCGGTCGCCGTTGCGAATGCCTTTTTCAGCCGCCACTTTGGGATTGATCTCAATGAACATCTCCTGCTGCAACTCGGCCAGCCAGGGGTTGGAGCGGGTTTCCTCGCCGCCGCCCTCGTACTCGACCAGGCGTCCTGAGGTCATGACCAGCGGGAACTTCTCGTGCACCTTGTCGGCGATGTTCTTGTCCTGGATGGTCTTGAACAAAGTGGGCAAACGCCAGAACGCTTTTCTATCGTCATGCGTCGGGTACTTGGCCTGCAGGTCGGCGCGGTTGCCGTAAAGCGGCTCGCGGTGCTGCGGAATGGCGTCGGGGAAATTCCAGACCACGGCGCGCGCCTTGGCGTTACCAAACGGGTGGCAGCCATGGTTTTGCATGAACACGCGGATCATGCCGCCCGACGAGTCGGTCTTCCAGTTTTTGCCTTCGGCAGCCGCTTTTTCAGGCTCTGACAACTCTTCCCACCAGCCCAG
>JBILIK010000104.1:0-2875 GCA_044350025.1 Polaromonas sp.
GAGGCGCCAATGCCGCCCTGGGCTGCCACCGTGTGCGAGCGGGTTGGGAATACTTTGGACAGAACGGCCACGTTCAGGCCGGCACGGGCCAGTTGCAGTGAGGCACGCATGCCTGAGCCACCGGCTCCTACGATAACAACGTCAAATTTACGCTTTGGAATTTTGGAGGAGAGTGTCATGATTTTCTTAGAAGCGCCACAAAACTTGAACGGCCCAACCGGAACATGCCACGAGCCAAACAATCGTAAATACCTGGAGTGACAAGCGAACGGCCACGGGTTTGACGTAGTCCATGAAGACGTCGCGCATGCCGACCCAGACGTGCCAGAGCAGGCACAAGATGACCGCAAAGGTCAAGGTTTTCATGGCTTGCGAGGCAAAAATGCCTGACCACTTGTCGTAGCCGATAGGGCCTTTGCTCAGCAGCAACTGCGCCAGCAAGACGACGGTGAAAATCGCCATGACCGCGGCCGTGACGCGCTGGCTGAGCCAGTCACGCAGACCGTAATGGGCACCGACAACGATGCGCTTGGAGCCGTAATTGACAGACATGCTGGGTGTTCCTGATGGGCTGAATTAATAAAGACCGAAGAGTTTGGCGCCAAGCAATGCCGTGAGGGTCAGGCTGATGGTCAGCACCACTTTGGCCGAGCTTTTGCCGAACTGCAACTCAACGGCTTTGTGGCTGATGTCCATCCACAGGTGGCGCAGGCCTGCTGTGAAGTGGTGCAAATAGGCCCAGATCAAGCCCAATGCAAGCAGTTTCCAGATAAAGCCCGGCAAGCCCAGCATGCCCACGCTGAAAGCATTGGTGAAACGGGTAAAGGAGATTTCGGAGGAAATCGAGGTGTCGAACATCCAGATGATGAAGGGCATGAGGGCAAACATCATCACGCCGCTGACCCGGTGCAAGATGGAAACCCAACCGGCTGCAGGCAGTCTGTAAGTCGGAAGGTCTGTGAAAGCGTTGATATTTCTGAACTCGGGCCGTTTCTTGGCTGGTGTTGTCGCTGTTTCGGACATGCGCTGCTTTCTGTGTGATATTTGAGTAACAGGTTAGTTAGCAAGACCTGCTCAACATTAAATTCTATTGCAATGCAGCATGAATTTTGCACTGTCTTGATGCAGATCGTTTGTTTTCACAAAAAATGATGCTGCCAATAGGGGATTTGTCATTTTGGCAATGGAGAGTAGTTCGCAAGCTGACACGGGGGTTACAAATCATCGAGGTTTTTCAGCATGGCGGCCGCGCTGTCCCGTATCGCCTGGCGTTCCTCAGGCTCAATGCGCTGCAGGTTCTTGACCATCAGGGCGGTACGCGGGTTGCCGGCAAAGCTGGCCTCGTGGCGGTCCAGAAAGTTCCAGTACAGCACGGTCATGGGGCAGGCCTGCGGCCCGCTGCGTGTGTCGGGCT
This sequence comes from Polaromonas sp., assembly GCA_044350025.1. Taxonomy (GTDB): domain Bacteria; phylum Pseudomonadota; class Gammaproteobacteria; order Burkholderiales; family Burkholderiaceae_C; genus Polaromonas. Next base: position 1,415 of record JBILIK010000104.1, read on the forward strand.
TGTAAGCACAGTCGCCGCAGTAGTTGCTCATGCGTTTGACATAAGCACCGCTGGCCACGTAGGGCTTGGAGGTGAAGCGCCCGCCATTGGCAAACAGTGCCATGCCGGCGGTGTTGGGCAGCTCAACCCACTCGACGGCGTCCACATAGACCGCCAGGTACCAGTCACACAGTTGCTGCGGTGTGATTTGCGCAGTAACGCCGAACATGCCGGTGACCATGAGGCGCTGAATATGGTGTGAGTAACCGTTGGTCAGGGTCTGGCTGATGCACTGGCGCATGCAGTTCATCTTTGTCTCGCCCGTCCAGTACCAGGCCGGCAAAGGATTCTTATGGCCGTAGTGGTTGGCTTCTTTGAGCCCCGGCATGTCCAGAAAATAAACGCCGCGAATGAACTCGCGCCAGCCCAGCACCTGCCTGATGAAGCCTTCCACGCTGGCCAGTGGCAGACCGCGCTGGTGCAAAGCCGCTTCGGCGGCTTGAATCACTTCAAGCGGATGCAGCAGTTTGAGGTTGAGCGAGCTCGACAGCAGCGCGTGCCAGCCGAAGTCCAGCCCTGTCCACATGGCGTCCTGGTGCGCGCCAAAGAGCGGCAGCCGGTGCTCGATGAAATCAGCCAGCGCCAGCAGGGCCTGCCCGCGGGTCACCGGCCAGTTGAAGCGGCTCAGCTCACCGGGGTGATCGGCAAAGCGCTCCGTCACCAGCAGCAGCACCTGGCGCGTGATGTCGTCTTGCTCAAAGACCAGCGGCCGGGGTAGGTCCTTAGGGCCGGCTTTGCCAAAGCCTTTGCGGTTGTCGGCGTCAAAGTTCCATTGCCCGCCCAGGGGCTGGTCACCGTCCATCAACACCTTGTATTGCTGGCGCATCGTGCGGTAGAAAAATTCCATGCGCAGACTGACCGACTGGCCGGCCCATTGGCGAAAAGCCGGCAGGCTGCATAAAAAATGCTTGTCTTCGCGCCACTCCAGCGGGGTGCGCTGGCCCTGATCAGGCTTGCAGGCTTGTTCTATCAGTGCACGCACGCGCAGGTCACCGGGCTCCACCCCTATGACGCGTTCCGGTTGCAGCGCCAGCAGCGCCGCGCGCAGGCCGGTGGCCAGCGTCTGGTCGCCCTCGTGCTCCAGTGCCCGGTAGTGCACCGTGATTCCGCGTTGCCTTAGCTTTTCGGCAAAGTGCCGCATGGCCGACAAAAACAGCGCAGTGCGCGCTTTGTGCGACCAGACGTGGGTGGATTCTTCGAAGGCCTCGATCATCAGCACGGCGTCGTGCCCGGCGTCCAGGCCGTCGAACAAGCTGGAATCGATGTCGAGCTGATCGCCCAAAACAAGTAAGAGTTGGCGGCAGGGCGGTTTCATGGTGGGGTCCGGGTGGCAGCCGGCTTGTTGTCGATGCCGCTTTTGCGGGCGCGGCAGGCGTCAGAGCAGTATTTCACATCGGCCCAGTTTTTGGCCCAGCTTTTGCG
>JBILIK010000105.1:0-2874 GCA_044350025.1 Polaromonas sp.
GGGCCACAACTTTCCAGCCAGTGGATAGAAATTTTGCGGCGAGGAAAAATAAAAAAGTTTTCGGATCATGGAATCAACACGGTCTCAGGATTCAAGTGCAACGCGCAAGGCGGCAGCGCTGGCCCAGGGGCTGAAGACTGCAGCCACCAGCACCATGGCCGACAATATAGACAAATGCGCAGAGGCACCTAAACCGCTTATTTCTGCCTGCACCGCACCTGCACCAAACACCAGCGCCGGCACGTACAAAGGCAATACAAGCAATGCCAGCAAGACATCACCGCCTCTGACGCCCAGCGTCAATGCTGCGCCAACAGCGCCTATCAAGGACAAAACGGGCGTACCCAGCAACAGGCTCAAAGTCAAAATCCAAAGTGCGTTGGCTGACAAGTCAAACTGCAGACCCAGTACAGGGGCCAACAGAACCAAAGGCAATCCAGAGAGTAACCAATGCGCCAGAATTTTGGCGGCCACCAGCGCAGATAAACTGTTGGGCGATAAGGCCATTTGCTCCAGGCTGCCGTCGGCGTGATCGGCGGCAAACATCCTTCCCAGCGAAAGCATGCTGGCCAGCAAGGCACCCACCCACAAAATGCCAGGGCCGACCAGACGCAAAGTGTTCATTTCAGGACCAATCCCCAAAGGGAATAGCGCCGCCACGACTACAAAAAAGAATACCGAGGTAATCACCTCGTTCTTGCGCCTTAAAGCCAAGACCAAATCACGCTTGAGGACGGCGGCAAAAGCACTCATGCTGTTAACTTGTAACGCCGGCCGGAACCGGCCAAGGAAAGGTCTTGGTGGCTGGTTAAAAGCACCATGCCCTGCCTGGACAAATGAGCGTTGATCACGCCCGCCAGGGCATTTTGCGCTGCTGCGTCCAAGGCGACAAAGGGCTCGTCCAGAATCCACAAGGCAGCGGTGCTGACAATCAAACGTGACAAGGCGGTGCGTCTTTGCTGGCCTTGCGACAAAACCCTCACAGGTAAGTGCTCCCTGGAGCGCAAGCCCATTTGCGCCAAAGCGGCCATGGCATCTTTCACAGAGAGCTCCCGGCCCGAGATAGCTGCATCAGCGCGTAAGTTTTCAAGCGGGCTTAAATCTTGTTTAAGGGCCAATTGATGCCCCAGATAAGCCAGGTCTGCACGAAAGATTTCAGGGGTTTTGGCTGTGGTTTGGCCCTTCCAACGGATCTCACCCTCCTCCAGGGAAATCAGTCCGCACAAAAGACGCAGCAAACTGGTTTTTCCCACGCCGTTGTCACCTTCTAAGTGCAGCCATTGGCCGGACTCCAAGGTGAAAGAGACACCAGAAAAAAGACGCCGGTCACCCCGGCTTAATGAAAGATTAGATGCTGTGAGCATGTGGTTTGATCATTGCACAACATGCGCACACGATAAAAAGGCAAATGGAAAATAATTGCCTGTAAAAAAAGCTATTTTAGGTGCTTAAAAACATCTGTTTGACAGCTTCCAGGGCTTTGTCTTTTTGCGCACCTTCTGCATGATGCAATTCGCGCAAGGGGCCATTGAGCATTTTCTTCATCAACCCGACAGACAGCGACTCTAAAACGCTGTCGATGTGCTGGCCTTTTTCAATTTGTTTGCGCGCCCGCGCCAGCTCAGTTTGGCGCCAGGCATCGGCTTGCATACTCAACTCTTGGATCAGGGGCACATGACTTCTGTGCTCAAGCCAGCTCATGAATTTTTGCACGCCGGTATCGATGATGACTTCTGCATCCACAACAGCCTCTTGACGGTGCATCTGAGCGCTGTTGATCACTTCCGTTAAATCATCAACGGTGTACAAGTAAACATCCGACAAATGCTTGACCTCGGGCTCTATGTCGCGGGGAACCGCCAGGTCCACCATGAACATGGGACGATTTTTTCGGGCCCGCAGTGCACTTTTGACGGCACCCAAGCCGATCAATGGCAATGTACTGGCAGTGCAACTGATCACAATATCGAATCGATGCAACTGAGACGGCAGATCTGCCAGCGCAATACAGCGCGCTCCGTGCAGTGCGGCCAACGCATCGGCTCTGTCTGCGGTACGGTTGGCAATGGTGATCGAGCTTGGTGATTTGGCAGCGAAATGAGCCACACACAACTCAATCATGTCGCCAGCGCCTACAAACAAAACATGGGTGTCTTTGATGTTTTCAAAGATACGGTTTGCCAGCCGAACACTGGCGGCCGCCATGCTCACGGAGTGCGTTCCAATATCGGTCGTCGTGCGAACTTCTTTGGCTACGGCAAAAGATCGCTGAAAAAGCTGGTTCAGCGTGCTGCCCAGCGCCCCGGAGTCGGCCGCCATACGAACCGCATCTTTGAGTTGACCCAAAATTTGGGTCTCCCCCAGCACCATGGAATCTAGACCGCTGGCAACTCTGAAGGCGTGGCGCGCTGAAGCGTCTCCTTCTAGCTGGTAGGTGTGAGACTTCAATACGTCGACCGGTGTTTGACCGGTTTCGGCCAGCCAGGCGAGCGTTTGCGGGCCCTGCACCTGATCACCCGCACAGTAAATTTCTGTCCGGTTGCAGGTGGACAAAATGGCCACCTCTTTGTGACTTGCAAAACTCTGGCGCAAGCCCAGCAAAGACTGTCCCAATTTTTCGGAGGCAAACGCAAATTTTTCGCGCAAGTCAATGGGCGCAGTGCGGTGGTTCAGCCCTAATGTCCAGACAGCCATTCAGGCAACCCTTCTGAGTAATTTTTCAGCTTGCAGATCGGGCCAGAAATCCGACATGCGTTTTTGAATACCGGGGGCCGTCAAGCCGTATTGCTTCATCAATACGCCGGGGTCGCCGTGCTCCGTGAATTCGTCTTCAAAGCCGATGACCAGAACCCGCTTGGCCATGCCCAGGTCTTG
>JBILIK010000069.1:0-10633 GCA_044350025.1 Polaromonas sp.
GCCGGCCTGGACTTGCCGGCCGGCCAGGCGGTGCTGCTCAAGCCGGGCAGCTACCACCTGATGCTGATGGACCTGAAGCGCCCCTTAGCCAAAGACAGCACAGTCCCCGTGACTTTGCGTTTCAAGGACGCCAAGGGTGTTGAAAGTCAGCTGGAAGTCTTTTTACCGGTGGCCACCACGGCCCCGGGTGCGGCCAGCCCGGTCAAAGCGGCTGAGCACAAGCACTAGGCTGGCGGCGCTTGCCTGAGCTTTGTGCAGTCAAAGCTCAGGCATTTTTTTGTTTTTTAACTTTCGCGTTGCCAAGACCCTCTTCTGAGGGTTTAACCTAGTTCTGCCTTCGCACAGTTACCAAACAATAGGCCTACCGATACCCGTACCAAGGCTTCTGCGCTGCGGTATCCACCCTTATTTCAAGCTCTGTCATCACCCGCCACAAGGAGACCCGCCCCCATGCAAGTTCAACTGAAAGTCAATGGCAAAGCCCACAGCGTGGACGTGCCGCCCAACACCTTGCTGGTGCAGGTGTTGCGTGAAAGCCTGCACCTCACGGGCACGCATGTGGGCTGCGACACCGCGCAGTGCGGCGCCTGCACCGTCATGATGAACGGGCGTGCCGTCAAGTCCTGCAACATGCTGGCCGCACAAGCTGCCGGCGCTGAGGTCACCACCATCGAAGGCCTGGCCGCCGCCGACGGCACCATGCATCCCATGCAGGCGGCCTTCAAAGAGTGCCACGGCTTGCAGTGCGGCTTTTGCACCACCGGCATGGTCATGAGCGCGGTCGATTTGTGCACCCATCACCCCAAAGCCAGCGAAGGCGAAATCCGCGAGCTGCTCGAAGGCAATATCTGCCGCTGCACCGGCTACCAGAACATCGTCAAGGCGGTGGTCATGGGTGGTGCCGGCATGAAAGCGGCCTGATTCAGATCTCTGGCGCCGGGTCCGTGAATCACGGGCACATCGCCTTCATTTTTAATTTTTTGTTTTTTCTGGAGTACACACATGGGTGCATCCGACTTCGTTAACCTGCCCAATATCGGCACATCGGTCCGTCGCAAAGAAGACTATCGCTTTCTCACCGGCGGCGGTCAGTACACCGACGACATCAATATCGCCGGCCAGACCTATGCGGTGTTTGTGCGTTCGCCGCACGCGCATGCGCGCATCAAGAGCATCAACATCAAAGCCGCCCAGGCCGCAGCCGGCGTGGTCGACGTGCTGGTCGGCCAGGACGTGGCTGACGCCAAAATTGGCGGCCTGCCTTGCGGCTGGCTGATCACCAGCACCGACGGCCAGCCCATGAAGGAGCCGCCGCACCCCATTTTGGCGCTGGACAAGGTGCGCTATGTCGGCGACCACGTCGCCATGGTGGTAGCCGAAACGCTGGAGCAAGCCCAAAACGCCGCTGAGCTGGTTGATGTGGACTACGAAGTGCTCAGCGCCGTCGTCAACGTGACCCAAGCCGCCAAGGCCGCCGCCCTGCACGATGCCGCGCCCGACAACCATTGCTACCACTGGGCACTGGGCGACAAGGCGCAGGTCGATGCCGCTTTTGCCGGCGCTGCGCACGTGACTAAGCTGGACTTGACGAACAACCGCCTGATTCCGAACGCCATGGAGCCGCGCGCCGCCATCGGTCACTACAGCCGCGCCACCGACGACTACACGCTGTACGTGTCCAACCAGAACCCGCACGTCGAGCGTCTTTTGATGACTGCCTTTGTGATGGGCCTGCCTGAGCACAAAGTGCGCGTGATCGCCCCTGACGTGGGCGGCGGTTTCGGCTCCAAAATTTACCTTTACGCCGAAGACGTGTGCCTGACTTGGGCTTCCAAAAAGCTCAACCGCCCGATCAAGTGGACTGCCGACCGCAGCGAAGCTTTTGTGAGCGACGCGCACGGCCGTGACCATTCGAGCCACGCTGAGATGGCGATGGACAAAGACGGTAAGTTTTTGGCTTTGCGCGTTCACACCGACGCCAACATGGGTGCTTATTTGTCCACCTTTGCGCCGGCCGTGCCGACCATTTTGTACGCCACCTTGCTGGCCGGCCAATACAGCACGCCGCAAATTTATGTGGAAGTGGACGCCTGGTTCACCAACACCGCACCGGTCGATGCCTACCGCGGCGCCGGTCGCCCCGAGGCGACCTATTTGCTCGAACGCCTGGTGTCGCGTTGCGGCTGGGAGATGGGCCTGGGCCAGGACGAGATCCGCCGCCGCAACTTCATCAAGGACTTTCCGTACCAGACGCCGGTCGCCCTGCAATACGATGTGGGTGACTTTCATGCCCTGCTCAAGCGCGGCAACGAACTGGGCGAAGTCGCTGGCTTCGAGCAGCGCAAAACGGCCTCGGCCGCCAAGGGTTTGCTGCGCGGCATTGGTTACTCCTGCTACATCGAGGCCTGCGGTCTGGCGCCCAGCAACATTGCCGGCGCGCTCGGTGCGCGTGCGGGCTTGTTTGAATGTGGCGAAGTGCGCGTTCACCCGACCGGCAGCGTGACGGTGTTCACCGGCTCGCACAGCCACGGCCAGGGCCACGAGACCACGTTCGCACAAGTGGTTGCAGCGCGTTTGGGCATTTCGGTGGATGCGGTGGACATTGTTCACGGTGACACCGGCCGCGTGCCTTTCGGCATGGGCACTTACGGTTCACGCTCCATGTCAGTGGGCGGCACGGCCATCATGAAGGCGCTCGACAAGATCGAGACCAAGGCCAAGAAAATCGCGGCCCACCTGATGGAAGCCAGCGACGCTGACGTCGAGTTCGCCAACGGTGAATTCACCATCAAGGGCACCGACAAGAAAGTCACTTTCGGCCAGGTGGCGCTCACTGCTTACGTGCCGCACAACTACCCGCTCGACAAGCTCGAGCCGGGCCTGAACGAAACCGCGTTTTACGACCCGACCAACTTCACCTTCCCGGCGGGCACTTATATCTGCGAAGTCGAGATCGACCCGGCCACGGGCACGGTCAAGGTGGACAGCTTCACGGCAGTCGACGACTTTGGCAACATCATCAACCCGATGATTGTGGAAGGTCAGGTGCACGGCGGACTGGTGCAGGGCATCGGCCAGGCGCTGCTGGAGAACTGCGTCTATGACGAAGAGACAGGCCAGTTGCTGACAGGTTCCTTCATGGACTACACCATGCCGCGCGCCGACGACATGCCCAACTTCAAGCTCGACACGCTGTGCACGCCTTGCAGCCACAACCCGCTGGGCGCCAAGGGCTGCGGCGAAGCCGGTGCGATCGGCTCGCCGCCGGCGGTCATCAATGCCGTGCTCGACGCGCTGCGCCCGCTGGGCGTGGTTGACTTTGACATGCCGGCGTCTGCCGCGCGCGTCTGGTCTGCCATCCAAGCTGCTAAAAAATAATCGAATTCCCAAGGAGAAATTTTCATGTACGCATTCACTTTGGAACGACCCGCCAACCTGGCTGACGCCACGCGTCTGGCCGCAGCCGGCGCCAAACCGCTGGCCGGCGGGCAGACCCTGCTCGCTTCGATGAAGCTGCGCCTGTCCAGCCCTGAACAACTGGCAGACCTGAGCGGTATCAAGGAACTCGTTGGCATCTGCCGCGAAGGCAATGCCTTTGTCATCGGCGCCATGACGCGCCACATCGACGTGGCTAACCACGCTGAGCTCAAAGCCGCCATCCCCGCGCTGGCTGACCTGGCCGCCAACATTGGCGATCGTCAAGTGCGCGCTATGGGCACGCTGGGCGGCTCGGTTGCCAACAACGACCCTTCGGCCTGCTACCCCAGCGCTGTGCTGGGCCTGGGTGCGACCATTCACACGACCAGCCGCAAGATCGCTGCCGACGACTTCTTTCAGGGCATGTTTGCCACCGCGCTCAATGATGGCGAGTTGATCACCGCCATCAGCTTCCCGATTCCTAAACGCGCCGCATACATGAAGTTCAAGCAGTCAGCTTCGCGTTTTGCGATGGTCGGTGTGTTTGTGGCCCAGTTTGACGCCGGTGTGCGCGTGGCCGTGACCGGCGCGTCCAGCGGCGTGTTCCGGCACAGCGGTCTGGAAGCCGCACTGTCCAAGAGCTTCACGCCCGAGGCGGCTGCGGCGGTCAAGATCGACGCGAGCGAGCTCAACAGCGATATTCACGCGACAGCGGCCTACCGGGCCAACCTGATCAGCGTGCAAACCCAGCGCGGCGTGAGCCGGGCGCTGGGCTGAAGGCAGCAGCCCCCGGGCTCCGTTGGCGGAGCCTGTCGTGGCGGCCGGCTTCTGGCGCCACGTCGGGCACTGCCATGCCCCCGCCCAATTGAACGCAAAATGGCAGCATGTTGAAAACCCTTTTTCCCAGCATTGATGCCCTGTCCGAGGCTCTGCAACAAGCCGGCTACTTTGCCGACCGGCGCTTGGCTACGGCTGTTTTTCTGGCGCTGCGCCTGCAACGCCCGCTCTTGCTCGAAGGCGAGCCGGGCGTCGGCAAGACCGAGCTGGCCAAGGCGCTGTCGCTGGCGCTGCAGCGCGAACTGATTCGCCTGCAATGCTACGACGGCTTGGAGCAACGCGAAGCGCTGTACGAATGGAACTACGCCGCGCAGCTGCTGCACATGCGCGCCTCTGAGGGCCGCGGAGAAGTCACCGACATTGAGCGCGAGGTTTACCAGGGCCGCTACCTGATTCGCCGCCCTTTGCTGCAGGCGCTGCAAACGCCGGCCCCCGGTGCGGTGCTGCTGATCGACGAGGTAGATCGCGCCGACGAACCCTTTGAGGCTTTTTTGCTCGAGTACCTGGGCGAGTACCAGGTCAGCATTCCAGAGCTGGGCACCATCCGCGCTGAAATCACGCCGGTGACCATTCTCACCAGCAACCGCACGCGCGAGCTCAATGACGCGGTCAAGCGCCGCTGCCTGTACCACTGGCTGGACTACCCGGACCGCGACCGCGAGCTGGCGATTGTGCGGGCGCAAGTGCCCGGGGCCAGCGAGCAACTGACAGCGCAGGTGGCGCAGTTTGTAGACCGGCTGAGGCGTTCCCCCTTTGGCAACGCATTCCAGCGTGCGCCCGGCATTGCCGAGAGCGTGGAATGGGCCAAGGCCCTGGTGGCGCTGGACACGCTGGTGATCGACCCCGAGGTGGTGGCAGACACGGCCGGTATTTTGTTCAAGCAACGCGAGGACGTGGCGGCGCTGACGCACCAGCTGGCCGTCGAACTGCTGCGCCCCGACGAAGCCAGCGAGACCGACAAGGCACCATGAGCCTGGGCGATGCGCGCAGCGGTAAGTTGGCTGACAACGTCACCGGCTTTGGCCGGGCCTTGCGCCGTGCAGGCGTCAAGGTGGACAGCAGTCGCATCGCCCTGGCCAAAGAAGCCGCGCTGGCCGTTGGCCTGAGCGAAAAGGCTGACCTGAGCGCCGCCTTTGAGGCCGTGATGGTCAGCCGCGAGCAAGACCGTCTGGTGTTTCGCGAACTATTTGACGTTTACTTTCAAGACCCGAAACTCGCCAACAAGTTGCTGGCCCAATTGCTGCCCAGCGCCGAGGGCAAGGCAGAGCCGAGCAAGCGACGCCCGCGCGTTCGCGAAGCGCTGACGCCGCAGCAAGCCTATGGCCAGCAGGCCAAGCCCAGTACCGAGGACCAGAAGATCGAGTTCGACGCGGTCATGACGGCCAGCGATATCCAGCGCTTGCAGCACGCTGATTTCAATTCGCTGTCGGCGACTGAATACCGGCTGGTTGAAAAGCTGGCGCGAGACATCCAGCTGCCGCTGCCAGAGTTCAAGTCACGCCGCAGCCGGCCGGCAGGCAGCGGAGCACGCGTTCATTGGCCGGGGGTCATGCACCACGCCGCGCGCACCGGCGGCGAGCTGATGCACCTGCCGCGACTGCAACGCCGGCAGCAGCCGCTGCCGCTGCTGGTGCTGGTCGATGTGTCGGGCTCGATGGAGCGCTACGCCCGGCTGCTGCTGGCCTTTTTGCATGCCGCTACCCGGCGCCATCCGCAGCGCGATGTGTTTGCTTTTGGCATGGGGCTGACCGACCTGAGCCAGGCCTTTGAAGCGGCCGACACCGACGAGATGCTGGCGCGTGCCAGCGCCGCCATCGAGGACTTTGCCGGCGGCACCCAGCTGGGCGTGTCGCTGGCCAGCCTGCGCACACAGCACGCCCGCCGGCTGGTCGGGCGGCGCACGGTGGTGCTGGTCATTACCGACGGCCTGGACACCGGCGAGCCCGAAGACCTGGACCGCGAGCTCGCCTGGCTGCGCCGCCGCAGCCGCCGGCTGCTGTGGCTCAACCCCTTGCTGCGTTTTGAGGGCTACGCTCCGCTGGCCCGCGGCGCCAGTGTGCTGCACCGCCACGCCGACGGCATGCTGGCCGTGCACAATTTAAGCCGCCTGGAAGAACTTGCCGCCAGTTTGGCTGCGCTGATGAAGTCATGAAGCTGCACCCTCCAAGCCCAAAGAGGGATCCCCGCATTCGCGAGGATGCCGTAAAGGGGCGAATCAGCACAAAATCACCCCATCGTCATTCCTGCGAAAGCAGGAATCCATCTTTTTTCGGCTCACGCACCCTCTTGCCCCCCATTTGCGCGTTCGCATGATCAAATCGAGATAAAAGGAATCCATCATGGAAATGCAAGCCAGCCGGCAACTTGCCGTCACCCAACAACAAGCCTGGGACGCGCTCAACGACCCTGAGGTGCTCAAGGTCTGCATCCCCGGTTGCGACAAGGTCGAGGCCACCGGCGAGAACCAGTACGCCATTGGCATGGCGCTGAAGATCGGCCCCGTCTCGGCCAAGTTCAAAGGCAATATCGAGCTCAGCGACATTCAAGCGCCGGCCAGTTACAAGCTGTCCTTTGAGGGGCAGGGCGGCCCGGCCGGGCACGGCAAGGGCAGTGCGGCCGTGGTGCTCACGCCGAACGCCGCCGGTTGCGAGCTGGGCTACACGGTGCAGGCTTCGGTGGGCGGCAAGATCGCCCAACTCGGCCAGCGCCTGATTGACGGTGCAGCCAAGGCCATGGCTGAAGATTTTTTCAAGCGCTTTGACATGGAAATGCAAAAGCAGCATCCCGCGTCTTATGCGGCGCGCGATGCGGCCGCTGCGGCGTCTGGCGCTGCTGCCCCGGCTGAGGCCAGCAGTGGCGGCGTGCCCCTCTGGGTTTGGGGCGCGGGTGCTGTGGTGCTGGCAGCCGTCATCTGGCTGAGCCGCTGAGTTGGCGCGAATCAAAGCCTGACGCACACAAAAGAACACCCTCATGGAAAACCTCGATGTCATGGTTTTGCGCACCCTGCGCGACTGGCGACTGGCGGGCCAGCGCGCCCTGCTGGCCACGGTGGTGCGCACCTGGGGCTCGTCGCCCCGGCCGGTCGGCTCCATCATGGCGCTGCGTGAAGACGGTACGGTGGTCGGCTCAGTCTCGGGCGGCTGCATTGAAGACGACCTGATCTACCAATACACCCAGGCCTATGCGGCCGGCCAGGCTGAGGGCGAAGCGGTTCAAGGCAAGGCGATTCCTTCGGGGCCGCCGGCTTTCATCAAGTACGGCGTGAGCGCGGACGAAGCGCACCGCTTTGGCCTGCCCTGCGGCGGCACCCTGGAGTTGCTGCTGGAGTTTGACCCCAGCGCGGCAGATCTCGCTACGCTGGTGAGCGCACTCGAAGCCGGCCAGCTGATGCAGCGCCAGGTCAGCCTGACAGACGGCACCGTCAGCCAGAGCCTGAGTGCCGCACCGAGCGAGCTCAGCGTCACAGCCACCGAATTGGTCAACACCTTTGGCCCCGAATACCGCATGCTGCTCATTGGCGCCGGCCAGCTGACCGAATACCTGGCCACCATGGCGCTGTTCAGCGGCTTTGCCGTAACAGTGTGCGACCCGCGCGAGGAGTACCGCGGCGCCTGGTCGGTGGCGGGCGCGGTGGTGCTGAGCGACATGCCCGACGACGTGGTCAACGCCTTCAAGCCCGACCGCCGCAGCTGCGTGATTGCGCTCACTCACGACCCCAAGCTGGATGACTTGGCCTTGCTCGAGGCGCTGAACACCGATGCGTTTTACATCGGCGCCATCGGCTCGCGGCGCAACAACGAAGCCAGGCACCAGCGCATGGCCGAGCACTTCGAACTGAGCGAATCGACACTGGCACGCCTGCGCGGGCCCATCGGCATTTACATCGGCAGCAAGACGCCTTCAGAGATTGCTGTCAGTGTGATGGCCGAAGTGTTGGCCGTGAAAAACGGTGTTGAATTGCCGCGTGACATGGCCGTGGCGCAAGCCAAAAACGAAAGAGCCGTTGTGCACAACGACCCGGGTGAGCTGGTCTGCAGCGTGCGGCGCTAACGAGCCAGCCACCAGGCCAGGCTTTTGAGGCCCAGCACCGTCATGGCCAGCGAGCCCAGCACATGCAGGCCGGCGGTCAGCAAGGCCAGCCCATAGCGGCCGGCCATCAAAAACTCCACCACTTCCGCCGAGAACGATGAAAAAGTGGTCAGCCCGCCCAGGAAACCGGTGATTAAAAGCAAGCGCCAGACCGGATCAAGCTCGGGCATGGCCTGAAATGCAGCAATGGCCACGCCAATCAGGTAGCCGCCGACCAGGTTGGCCGCCAGCGTGCCCCAGGGCAGCAAGCCGCCGGGTGTGAGCCATAGCCCCAAGCCCCAGCGCGCTAAAGCACCTAGCGAAGCGCCTATGCAAATGGCCAGCACAGTCAACACTGCGTCACTTGCTCATTTGCATGGGAAGCCAGGTGGCAATGCCGGGAAAAGCATAAATGATGGCCACAGCCAAGCACATGAGAAAGAACATCGGCAGCGTGACCTTGGCGATCCAGGTCAGCTCTTTGCCGGTCATGCCTTGCAGCACAAACAGGTTAAAGCCCACAGGCGGCGTGATCTGCGCCATCTCAACCACCAGCACGATAAAGATGCCGAACCAGATCGGGTCGATGCCGGCTTTTTGAATGGTCGGCATCAGCACGCCCATGGTCAACACCACCATGGAAATGCCGTCCAGGAAACAGCCCAGCAGAATAAAAAACAATGTCAGCGCCAAAATGAGTTGGCCCTGGCTCAGGCCCAAGGTAGCCACCCATTCGGCCAGATGCCGTGGCAGGCCGATGTAGCCCATGGAGAGCGTTAAAAAAGCAGCGCCGGCCAAAATGAGCGCGATCATGCAGTACAGGCGCGTAGCGCCCATCAGTGAGTCCCTGAATGTTGCCCAGTTCAGCGAGCCTTGCAACGCAGAGATGATCAGCGAGCCGACCACGCCCACTGCAGCAGCTTCGGTAGCGGTCGCAATGCCGGCGTAAATCGAGCCGAGCACGGCAGCGATCAGCGAGACCACAGGAATCAGCGCGCGCGAGGCCTGTATTTTTTCGATGAGTGTGGTCTTGGCGTCTGCCGGCGGAATCTGCGTCGGGTTGCGCAGCGCCCACAAGGCGATGTAGCCCGAAAAAAGCAAGGCCAGCATCAAGCCCGGGAAAACACCGGCAATAAAAAGTTTGGCAATCGAGACCTCGGCGGTGACGCCGTAAACGATCATGATGATGGACGGCGGAATCAAGAGCCCCAAGGTGCTGGCCCCCGCCAGCGTGCCGATGACCATGTGCTCGGGGTAGCCGCGCCGCGTCAATTCGGGCAGCGTCATTTTGCCGATGGTGGCGCAGGTGGCGGCACTCGAGCCTGACACCGCTGCAAAAATGGTGCAGCCCACCACGTTGGTGTGCAGCAAGCGCCCGGGCAGCGCCTGCATCCAGGGGGCCAGGCCCTTGAACATGTCTTGCGACAAGCGCGTGCGAAACAAAATCTCGCCCATCCAGACAAACAAGGGCAGGGCGGTCAGTGTCCAGCTCGATGCCGAGCCCCAGATGGTCACGGCCATGGCATCACCGGCCGGGCGCGCCGTGAAAAGTTGCATGCCTATCCAGGCCACGCCCGACAGCGTCAGGCCGATCCAGACGCCGCTGCCCAAAATCAGGAACAGCGACAGCACCAGCAGGGCCATGATGGCGATATCGTTCATGCGATCAATTCTGTTTATTCGTTGCGCAGCGCTTCGCCGCTGGAGGGAACAACGCGGCGGTTCTGGAGTTCAAGCACTGCTTCGTCAATGAAGGCCAATGCAAAAATCAGCGCGCCACAGGCCATGGCCAGCTGCGGTATCCACAGCGGCGTGGCGTCGTTGCCGGTGGAAATGTCGTTGAAGGCATGCGACTGCCAGGCCAGCTTGCAGCAGTAAAAAGCAAACAGCAGGGCCAGCAGCACGGCCAGGCCCAAGGCGAACAGCTCCATGCTTTTTTTCCAGCGGCCTTGCAGCTTGTTGAGCAGCAGGGTCACGCGTATGTGCTCGCCGCGCTTGAGCGTGTGCGCCATGGCCAGAAAGCCGCTGGCGGCCATCAGGTAGCCCGCATAAGCGTCTACGCCGGGCGCGTGAAAGTGCAGCTGCCGGCTGACGATGGACAGCAGCACCATCAGCAGCAGCCCGACCATGCACAGCGCCGCCAGGGCGGCGGCGCTGTTGTAAATGCCGTCCAGCAGTTTGCGCATGGATTCAGGTTTTACTTGAGGTAAGCGTCAACCATGGCCTTGCCCTCAGGGCCGGCTTTTTCAAGCCATTCCTTGAGCATGACATCGCCCACTTTTTTCATGTCTGCTTTGAGCTGGGCTGAGGG
>JBILIK010000026.1:0-36515 GCA_044350025.1 Polaromonas sp.
GCTGTGTCTGGGCCCAGGCAGGAAAACATCACGAAACCATCGACCGCCAGCAGACGGTGCCATCGGGACAGCAATGCCTGCGGATCAGCCGACTCATGCAAGGCCATGTTGGCCCACAGCATGTTCAGGCTGCCGGCTTCAGGCGCCTCAAAGCGCGCCGCCCGCGCCGTCCACGGCAAGCGCTGCAGGACTTGCAGCCACCATGGCGCGCCCAAGGCACGGCGGGCGTGCAGCGCCTGGCCCGGTTCAGTTTCCATCACAAACGCAAGTGAGCGGGGGTAACGCCGGCTCAACTCGGCGTGCGCTGCCAGCCCGCCCCGCACGGCACACCAATGCGCCCAAAGAGTGGGTTCGAGCTTGATCCACTGCAAGCGATCAAGCATGCGGCGCGCCACCTCTTCATGCAACCAAGGTGTGGAGGCAGGCGCACTGCGCTGCCAGCGCGCAACAGCGAGCGGATCCAAGGTAGGCGGTTTTTGATTCGAAGTCATGCGGGTGCCAGGGGAAACAGGGCTCCCGAACTCAGATCCGGGTCTGCGACTAGTATATGGACCTCATGTTTTTGCGCGACCTGCCCGCCTTGCTCACGGCTTGCCTGCCCAGCCGGTGTGCTGTCTGCCATGGCTGGCCGGGCGGGCCGGTATGCGCGCCATGCATGAGTCGCTTTGCCCAGCCATGCCAGCGCTGTCACCGATGCGCACTGAGCACCCTGGCCGCCGCTGATCAGGCCCGCCTGCTGTGCAGCCGTTGCCGGCGCGAGCCCTTCGGGCTGGACGCCTGTTTCGCGGCCCTGCCCTATGCCTTTCCATGGTCTGGCCTGGTGGCACGCTACAAATTCGCCGACCAGACCGGCTGGACCCCTTTTCTGGCCGGCCTGATGCTGGCGCAGCCCGGCGTGCGCGAAGCACTCCATGCCTTAGGCCCCCACGACTGGCTGCTGCCCATGCCCCTGTCGGCAGAGCGACTGGGCTGGCGCGGCTACAACCAGGCCTGGGAGTTAACGCGTTCCCTGCAGGGCCAAAGCAGCTGCGCCGCCAGGGCCGACAGCACGCTGCTGCTGCGCACTCGCCACACCCGGCCCCAAAGTGAGCTCAAACGCAGCGAGCGCCATGACAACGTCAAAGGCGCTTTTGCGCTAGAACCCCTGCGCGCGTTGCATGTCGCCGGCCGCCGCGTGATGCTGGTCGATGACGTGATGACCAGCGGTGCTTCGCTGCTGGCGGCAGCCACTGCATTGCGACAGGCAGGTGCCGCCGAGGTCAGTGCCATCGTGCTGGCGCGCACGGCGCCGACATAATGCCGGCATGTTTCACATTGTTCTGGTTGCCCCCGAGATTCCGCCCAACACGGGCAACGCGATCCGTCTGGCCGCCAACACCGGCTGCACCCTGCACCTGGTTGAGCCGCTGGGCTTTTCGATGGACGACAAGCACATGCGCCGCGCCGGGCTTGACTACCACGAGTACACCCGCGTGCTGCGCCACGCCAGCTGGCAGGCGCTGCTGGCCAGCGCCAAGCCGGCGAAAGAGCGCATGTTCGCGATGACCACACGCGGCTCGGGCAGCGTCTACGATGCGCGCTTTCAGGCAGGTGACTGGCTGGTGTTCGGCTCTGAAACGCAAGGCTTGCCGGTGGAGCTGCGGGAGCAGTTTGCCCCAACGCAGCGACTGCGTTTGCCGATGCTGGCCGGTCAACGCAGCCTGAACCTGTCCAACGCCGTGGCCGTCACGGTGTTTGAGGCCTGGCGGCAAAACGCTTTTGCAATGCCCCGGCCCGGCGAGTCAGGCGAGTCAGGCGAAAGCGTCCCACAGTAATTTTGAACCGGTCAAAAACATGCCGATAGCAATCAAGCGGTAAAAATGCTTGGGGCTGATGCGCTTGGCCATGCTCAATCCCACCCAGACACCCACGGGCACCAAAGGCAAAAGCGCCAGTGAAGTGGCCATGTTGCGCGCATCGAGCAAGCCCAGCCAGGCATACGGAATCCACTTGGACAAATTGATGGCAAAGAAAAACCAGGCCATGGTGCATGTGAACTGCATGGGGCTCAGCCGCATTGGAATCACATAAGCGCTGACAGGCGGCCCGCCCGCATGGGCCACAAAGCTGGTAAAGCCCGAGACCACGGTCAAAATAGCGCCCACCCAGCGCGGCGGCGGCACGCTGTCAGGCTTGGGCGGAAACAACAGCCGCTGCGCCAGAAATAACAAGGTGAAGCCGCCCACCAGCCCCGCGACCAGGTGCGCATCTATCACCTTGAAAAGCAAAAAGCCAATCAGTGAACCCAAAACACCCAGGGGAATCAAAAAGCGCAGAAAAGGCAGGTCCACGTTTTTGCGGAATACGGCCAGCCCGAGCAGGTCCATCACCAGCAGCACAGGCATCAAAATCGCAGCGGCCTGCGGTACGGTCACCGACAAGGCCATCAAGGGCACGGCCAAGGAACCAAAGCCGGTACCGAAGCCGCTTTTGCTGATGCCCAGCAAGAGCACCGCAGGAATGGCGACCGCGTAAAAATACGGGTCGGTGATGAGAGGGAAATTCACGCCCGATTATGGCTGCCCGTGTTTGTGAACGCCCCAAACTTCAAAGACCCGGCTTGTTGAGTGTCAAACCCGCTCAAGAATCAGCGCAATACCCTGCCCCACGCCGATGCACATGGTGCACAGCGCGTAGCGCCCGCCGGCGGCGTGCAGGCGGTTGACCGCCGTGGTGGCCAAGCGCGCACCCGAGGCACCCAGCGGATGGCCCAGCGCAATCGCGCCGCCCCAGGCGTTGACGCGGGCGTCGTCGTCTTGCAAACCCAGTTGGCGCAGCACGGCCAGGCCTTGCGCAGCAAAAGCTTCATTGAGCTCAATTACATCGAGTTGCGCCAGCGTCAGGCCCGTCTGCGCCAGTACTTTTTGCGTGGCCGGCGCAGGGCCTATGCCCATGATGCGCGGCGGCACGCCCACCGTGGCCATGCCCACCACGCGGGCGCGCGGCGTCAAGCCGTTTTTGGCGGCGCTGGCTTCGTCGGCCAGCAGCAGCGCACAAGCGCCGTCATTGACGCCACTGGCGTTGCCGGCCGTCACCGTGCCGTCGGGCCGCACCACGCCTTTGAGCTTGGCCAGTGTTTCCAGGGTGGTGGCACGCGGGTGCTCGTCGGTGTCCACCACCAACGCATCGCCCTTTTTCTGGGGAATGAACACGGGTGTGATCTCACGTGCCAAGTGACCGGCTTGCTGCGCGGCCACGGCATTGAGCTGGCTGGCCAGCGCCATGCGGTCTTGCGCTTCGCGCTCGATTTTGAAATCGGTGGCGACGTTTTCAGCCGTCTCGGGCATGGAATCAACGCCGTATTTTTCTTTCATCAGCTTGTTAACAAAACGCCAGCCGATGGTGGTGTCATAGACCGCGTTGTTGCGGCTGAAAGCACTCTCGGCCTTGGGCATCACAAAGGGCGCGCGGCTCATGCTCTCCACGCCTCCGGCGATCATCAGCCCCGCCTCGCCGGAGCGGATAGCGCGGGCCGCCGTGCCCAGCGCATCCAGGCCCGATCCGCACAGGCGGTTGAGGGTGGCGCCCGGCACTTCCAGCGGCAGGCCGGCCAGCAAGCTGGCCATGTGCGCCACATTGCGGTTGTCTTCACCCGCCTGGTTGGCGCAGCCGAAGATCACGTCGGTGATGGCTTGCCAGTCCACGTTCGGGTTGCGCGCCATCAGCGCGCGCAGCGGCACAGCGCCCAGGTCGTCGGTGCGCACGCTCGAAAGCGCGCCGCCGTAACGCCCAAAAGGGGTGCGGATGGCGTCGCAAATAAAGGCTTGTGGAAAGGTTTGCGAAAAGGCTTGTGAACTCATGGTTTGTCTTTAAAAAGGTTTTTAAAGCTCAGGCTGCCGCAATCGGCAGGCCCAGCATTTTTTCAAGTTCGGCATGCGTCAGCCCCTCGACCATGTCGATGAGCTTTAGACCATTCGGCGTGCATTCCAGCGTGGCCAGCTCGGAGTAAATGCGCTTGACGCAGGCAATGCCGGTGATCGGGTAGCTGCACTGGGCCACCACTTTGCTCTCGCCTTTTTTGGTCAGCAAATCCATCATCACCCAGGTTTGCTTGGCGCCAATCGCCAAGTCCATGGCGCCGCCCACGGCCGGAATGGCGTCTTTCTCGCCGGTGTGCCAGTTGGCCAGGTCGCCGGTGGCACTCACCTGAAAAGCGCCCAGCACGCAGATGTCCAGGTGGCCGCCGCGCATCATGGCAAAGCTGTCGGCATGGTGAAAGTAAGCGCCGCCTGCCAGCATGGTCACCGGCTGCTTGCCGGCGTTGATCAGGTCATAGTCCTCATGCCCGGCAGCTGGTGCCGGGCCCATGCCCAAAATGCCGTTTTCGCTGTGCAATATCACTTCAATGCCGGCCGGCAGGTGGTTGGCCACCAGCGTGGGCATTCCGATGCCCAGGTTGACATAAGCGCCGTCGTGAATGTCTTGCGCCACGCGTTGGGCGAGTTGCTCTTTGCTGCGTTTTTGATAGCTCATGCTCATGCCGCCTTTTTAAAACCGCCGGCCTCGGTGGCCACGCGGTCGATCCTGACAATCTTGCTGACAAATATGCCGGGGGTGACCACGCTCTCCGGGTCCAGCGCGCCCAGCTCCACCACTTCATGCACCGTGGCCACCGTCAAGCGGGCCGCAGTTGCCATCACGGGGCCGAAGTTGCGCGCCGCCTTGCGGTAAACCAGGTTGCCCCAGCGGTCGCCCTTTTCAGCGCGTATCAGCGCCACGTCGCCATAAATCGGCATTTCCAGCACGTAGTGCTTGCCATTGATCTCACGCGTTTCTTTGCCCTTGGCCAGATCGGTGCCGTAACCCGTGGGTGAGAAAAACGCACCCACACCCGCACCCGCGGCGCGTATGCGCTCGGCCAGGTTGCCCTGCGGCACCAGCTCCAGTTCGAGCTTGCCGCTGCGGTACAGCTCGTCAAACACATGGCTGTCAGCCTGGCGCGGAAAGCTGCAAATGATCTTGCGCACCCGGCCCGCCTTGAGCAGCGCGGCCAGGCCGGTGTCGGCATTGCCGGCGTTGTTGTTGACGATGACCAGGTCCTTGGCGCCCTGCGCAATCAGCCCATCAATCAGTTCATTGGGAATGCCGGCGGTGCCAAAGCCGCCAATCATCACGGTCGAGCCGTCCTTCACACCGGCCAGCGCCGCCTCAATCGACGGGGCAATCTTGTTGATCATTCAAAAGCTCCAGATAAAAGATGGGATGGATTGTCATCCATCGCCCAGGCCGCCCGACAACCAAGTCTCGGGGCTTCAGCTGCACCTCGTAGAAACCCGCACAAAACCTGTCTTTTATAGCTACACAAACCTGACGAAATAAATACTAAATAGTACTTAAATGGAAATTAAAAGTACTAAAACTATTACGATGTGAGTCTTTTTGGACTCATTTCGACGGCCCCGGGCCGATTTGCCTTGCTCACGCCCCACCAAGCCAAATACATAGCGCATGACCTCACGGCCCAACACGGGGGCGGCGCCCTGCCCGTCGCGTGGCCTCAGGGCGAATCCGAAACTGTTGAACTCAAAACCAGCCTGGCCGAGTTCAAGCAAGGCCTGACCTCACTGGTGGCCATGCTCAACAAACACGGTCAAGCCGATCTGTGGTTTGGCATTTCCCCCGGCGGAAAACCCGTGGGCCTGACGGTCACTGAAAAAACATTGCGCGACGTGTCGCAAGCGCTGGCCGCGCACATCGAGCCACGGCTCTACCCCGAAATCACCTCAGTGGACGTAGCAGGCAAAACCTGCCTGCGCATCCATGCCACAGGCCACCAAAAACCCTATTTCGCCTACGGCCGCGCTTACATGCGCGTAGCCGACGAAGACCGGCAAATGAGCGCCCGCGAACTGGAGAGCCTGATATTGAGCCGCAACAGCGCCGCTCTGCGCTGGGACAACGAGCCCAGCACCACGGCCCTGGCTGAACTGAGCGAAACCAAAATTCGCCGCTTTGTGGAGCGTGCAGGGCTGCCATGGGGCAATGACGCCCAAAGCACCGCCAATGCGCTCACCAAGCTAGGCCTTCTGCAAGACGGGCAACTGCTCAACGGCGCCCGCCTGTTCTTTGCGCAGCAGCCCATCCAGCTGCGCTGCGCCGTATTTGCCAGCACCACCAGCGCCACCATCATCGACCGCCACGACTTTGATGGCGACATCCTGGAGCTAATTGACGAGGCAGAAAAATACATCCTCAAGAACATACACATCGGCATGCGCCTGGAAGGCATGCGCCGGGTGGATGTGCCCGAAATCTCGCGTGCGGCCCTGCGCGAAGCCGTTATTAACGCCTTTTGCCACCGCGACTGGCGCGACCCGGATTACATCCAAATCGCCATTTACAAAAACCGGGTCGAAATCCGTAACCCCGGCGGCTTGTTTGATGGCCTGACCTTTGAAGCCATGCGCCGGGGCAACGTCTCTCACCGCCGCAACCCGCTGATCGCAGACCTGTTCAGGCGCATTGACATGGTCGAAGCCTGGGGGCGCGGCATGCCCTTGATTCTGGAAAACGCCCCCACTGTGGAGTTTCGGGAAATCGCCAGATTGTTTGTTGCCAGTTTTGAACGGCCCAGTGCGACCGCAAAAACCACCAAAGAAACCAGAAAAACTACTAAAGAAACTACCAAAGAAACTACTAAAGAAACTACCAGTGAACGCCCCGTTCGCATGAAAGAGAAGTTGCTGCTGCTGATTCGACAGCAACCAGAAATCACCGCCGCCGCATTGTCTACAGCCACCGGAATTGGAGTTGATGGGGTGAATTACCACCTGAACCAGCTCAAGCAGGTGGGCAAGCTCCGCCGCGTTGGCTCCACCAAAGCAGGACGGTGGGAATTGCCAGAGCTAGACCCCAAAGGGAAGAAATGAAAAACAAAACAAGCAACACCGCCGCGGGCAAGGCAGCCGCCCCCACCAACTTGGGCCACAAGGAGGAAACATGCCACTAGCGCGCGACCGACTCACGACAGCCCAATGGATTCTTGAACGGAACTTGGCCTGGATCGCCGCAGCGGACGCCAAGGTCGCGATGATCGTCACAATTAACGTTGCAATGCTCGGCGGCCTCGCTGGCACATTTGGCTGGTCCGAGGCTCACCGCACTTCATGGGCATACCTTGCCTGCATGATGGCAGTAATCTTGAGCGGCTCTGGGGTGTTCTGCGCCTCTATGGCCATGTTCCCCAGAACGGACGGACCGAAGCAATCTTTACTGTTCTCAGTACCGGTCTCTGGCATGAATTTGCCTGATTACCAAGCTGCCCTCAAAGACAGCTCGGACGAGCAGTTGCTGGATGACTGGGCCGGTCAAGTTCACAGAAATGCAGAGATTGCCAAAAGCAAGTTCGAGTGGGTCAGGGTCGCAATGATCTGGTCGTTCCTCGGCGTTCCTGCTTGGGTTGTCGCCATTGGCGTAATGCTGACCAAGTGAGATACGAATGACTTCCAGCGCTGATCTCCGCACCACCGTTACTGATATCTTCCGCCACCAGTGGTCAGCCACTGAAGGCCGCGTAATTCCCGTACCAGGTGATCTCGGACTTGGCAACGTAGCCAGAACCTTCGATCCAGCGACTATTCTGTATGCGGACCTAGACGGTTCCACGTCCCTCGTTGACAGTTATGAATGGCAATTCTCAGCTGAGGTCTACAAGGCATACCTGCGGTGCGCAGCAAGAATTATCAGCGACGAAGGGGGAGCTATCACCGCATACGATGGAGACCGTGTAATGGCGATTTTCCTGGGTAAGACAAAGAATACGCAGGCCGTGCGTGCTGCTATGAAGATCGCGTACGCGGTAGAGCAGGTGATCAACCCGGCGCTGAGGGCTCAATATACGAACGCAGACTACAACGTTGCGCACTCCATAGGTATAGACGTCAGTTCAATCCACGCTGCGAGTATCGGTGTACGTGGCGATAACGATCTCGTGTGGATCGGCCGTGCGGCAAATCACGCAGCAAAGCTCGCCAGTAAGCATGGGTACCCCATTTGGATCACTAAGGAAGTTCACGACGTGATGATGGATATCGTTAAGAAGGACTTAAACACGGGCGCCAGTTGCTGGAATCGCAACTTATGGGCTGAGATGGGTAATCGCGAGATCTACGGCACCACTCACGTCTTTCCGTTCTGACTGTTCAGCCTTGAGGTACAGCAGCCATCCGCGCCGCAGGTCCTTGAACGTACGGTGATGAGCTCTGCGGCCACTCCGACAGTCACCCGCGAATGACTCTGATCAGCCTATTTAAGTTATTGATGATCGTTGAGCCCGACATCAGAGTTTGACTCTATTACTTTCTGCATGCCCTCAAGGCGAGCCAGCACCTTTTCGAGCCTCCTCATCAAATGACTTCTAGGCCAATTGGAATCCGACCCAACTAGCACCCTCTTCAGTTACCCAACCAATTTGTGTCTATGCCGTCGACACCATTTTTCTGACGTCATGGCCAGCGTATCTGGCACCATCTTTTAAAAAAGTTCATCCTATGCAAACCACCCCCAACCCCTCGACCGCGCTTGTCCAAGCCGTGGCCTTTGCCACCGACAAGCAGCGAGCATTGTTTGGCGAGCAGTTGGCCTCTGTCGTATCGGTGCGCCAGCAGCCAATAGACTTTCCATACGTTTATTCCAAAACTGGAATATTATTAGGGTTCTGAAATGAAGACGCAACCGAAACAATTGCTCTGGCTTGGTGACAGTTTGGACGAGCTGAAGGCGTTTTCAGATGAGGCCCGGCGCTCAGCAGGTCACCAACTTGGGCTGATTCAATGGGGGCTTGATCCGCTGGACTGGAAGTCGATGGAAAACGTTGGTACCGGGGTGAAAGAAATTCGTATCCGTGTTGAGTCGTCGTATCGGGTTTTGTACGTGGCAAAGTTCAGCGAAGCTGTTTATGTGCTGCATGCTTTCGTCAAGAAGACACCCAAAACATGCAAGAAAGACATTGACCTGTCCATTGATCGCTACAAGGCGCTAACCAAGGAAAGGAGTTCCAAATGACAGATCTCAAAATCACCAAAGGCAGCGCCAATGTGTTTGCGGACCTTGGCTTTGGGCCGCAGGAGTCGCAAAACCTGCTGTTGCGTTCGCAAACCATGATCGCTTTAGTGCAGTGGTTCAATGCCAGCGGTTTGACGCAAGCGGCAGCAGCCAAGACGCTGGGCGTGACGCAGCCACGCTTGAATCAACTACTCAAGGGCAAGATTGAAATTTTCAGCCTTGATGCCTTGGTCAACATGGCCACCAGCGCGGGAATGCGTGTAGGCCTGAGCATCCGGCCCAAGACTTCAGTCAAGGTTCGGACTACGGCCGGCGCAAAGGGTGCGCCAATTACCAAGCAAGGGCTTCGCGCAGCCTGATCAAATGGCTCCTATGCCATTGAAATCTGACCCCCTTTAACATCCCCATCACCAAAACGAGTTTTCACAAAGAAAACAGCTCTTGCAGGGTGGTCAGGGTGGTTGTGAGCGTTTTGGCGGAAACCGCTCCAAGCCGTTTGACCAAGCGGGCCTTGTCAACCGCTCGCATTTGGTCCAGCACGATCACGCCTTTGGTGCCTGCATGTGTCACAGGCACGCGAAACGGGGCAGCAAAGCCCTTTGAGGTCATTGGCGCAACCATCACCGTTCGCAAGTTGTCATTGAGTTCTGCCGGTGACACGATGACGCAGGGGCGCGACTTTTTGATTTCACTGCCTACCGTCGGGTCCAGGTTGACCAGCCAGATGTCACCGCGTTTCACCAGACAAGCTCCGAGTCGCCTGCGTTGCCAAACTCGTCCAGCAACAAAGCCTCGTTGCCCTGCGCTGCCAGTGCCTGCGCCGCCTCTGCCCAACCCACCCTGACTGACGTGGCGGGCTTTCGTAAAACGATGGCGCCATTTTCAAAACTCAAGTCAGCGATGCTCTGGTCATCCAGCCCCGCCTGGGCAAGTAATGGCTTTGGCAGCACGACGCCTTTGCTGTTTCCAATGGTTCGAATAGTGATGTGCATAATTTCTCCGTGGCAACAATGTTATTCCCGCGCCAAGGTCTTGTCAATGGCTTGTCAATCGTGCGGCCAGTCACAGGGCCGTAATTAATTCGCATCCGGCCCGCACCACCGGCCCGACGCCGTGCACACGCTGCCGGGCTCGCCGTTCAGCCAGACTTGCTCTTCATCCAGCCCCAAGGCAGCAGCAGGGTCAGTGTCGAACTGAATTTGCAGTGCCTGCGCCACAGCGGCGTTTTCAATGGGCAGTTCCCACGTTAAAAACAATTGCGTGCAGTCGCGCCCGGGTGCAAAGTGCGCCGCGTCAAAGCCTGTGCTGCCGCGCTCAATGACCGCATGCGGCTGGCCGGTGTCAAACAGCACGGCCGTGCCTCTGGTCAAAGGGATGCGCTGGCCGGTGAAGGGGAAATGCAAGTCCAGACCCCGGTCTTCGCTTAAAAACAGGTTGGCAAAGGCTGCGCTGCCGTACTGCGCGCCGTCGTGGTGGTACCTGGCGCCGCGGCAGGCCATCAGGGCCAGCTCGCAGTCAGCCAGCTGCGGCAGGCCCAGCGTGCGCGTCCAGTCCGACATGGCTTGCACGCAGTGGCGCAGCTCGGGCCAGCGCGCTTGTGTGCGGGCCAGCGGCAAGGCTTCAACGTCGCCGGGTACCAGCGCCAAGTGCAGCGTCACCTCGCGCTGCCAGTCGGCCGTGACTTTGTCGGGGGGCGCCGGCACATCAAGCGTGGTGGTGAGCACGCGCGCACTCACGCTGCGGCTGCGCAGGGCCTGGCCGCTCTTGAAAAAGCAGACATGGCTGGCGGCGGCAAGAAGTTCGGGGGCACGGGGACTCATGCGAGCCAGTGTAGACAGGCGTCGCGTGCTACGCTTTCGCCCATGTTCACGCCTTCCCAAGCCAATGTGCGCCAGTTCTTTTGCGCGGTGTATGCCAAAAGCCTGGCCGGCACGCCACTCGACGCGATGGAGACCATCGTCAGCCAGTGGATTGACGAGCACCCCGAGTACCACGCTGATTTTGCCGACGCCGAGGCGGCGGTGGACAAAATGTACGAGGTGGAGGGCGGCCAAACCAACCCGTTTTTGCACCTGTCTATGCACCTGACGATCAGCGAGCAATGCTCGATTGACCAGCCGCGCGGCATTAGGCAGGCGGTGGAGTTGCTGACGGCCAAGCGCAACTCTTTGCACGCGGCCCACCACGAAACCATGGACTGCCTGGGCCAGATGGTCTGGGAAAGCCAGCGCGCCGGTCGCCCGCCCGATGGCGCGGCCTACATTGACTGCGTGCAGCGGCAAGCCACGCGGGACTGAACCCGCCCCACACTCTGGAAACAAAAAAACCGCCTTGCGGCGGTTTCTTCTCTCAGGCCAGCGGCCTTCAGCGCCAGCGGCTTTGCGGCTCGACCTTGAGGTCGCCCTGCACACTTGCCAGGTAGTTGGCTATTTGCTTGAGCTCAGCGTTGCTGTACTGCTTGGCCATGCCGGACATGATGGCGTTGCCGCGGCCAACAACCGCGTTGGCGTCGTTTTTGTAGGCCTTCAGGGCCACAAAAAGGTAGTCCGCGTGCTGGCCGCCGATTTTGGGGTACGAAGGATCAATCGGGGTGCTGAAGTTCGCGCCGTGGCATGAAGCGCAATTGGCTTTGCCCAAAAGTGCGGCCACTTGGGGGCTGGGGGCTTTGACTTCTTTGGGGGCCGACTTGCCTTCGACAACACCGTGGCCGCTGTAGTAAGCCGCCAGGTCGGCCATGTTCTGGTCGGTCAAGGTCTCAGAAATACCGCGCATGCTGGGGTGTTTACGCTCGCCTTTTTTGTAAGCATTGAGGGCCGACACGATGTATTTTTCGCTTTGGCCGGAGATCATGGGCACTTTGTAGACTTCAGGAAAGCTGGCCTGATAGCCCTTGATGCCGTGGCAGCCAATGCACATGGCGTTGATGGCCTGGCCGGCTTTGGCGTCGCCTTTGAGCTCTTGGGCCTGAGCAGTCACTGTGACAACAGCCACAAAGAGAGCAAAAAAAGTGGTGAACAACTTGGTCATTTTGCGAGCACAATCCGGTGAGATTCAACTTAAAAACACTGCGGATTATATCTGTGTGTTCGGGTGCGCAGGACGCTGACAGCCAACTGACAAGCTCAAGCACGGTGATGCCGCATCAAGGCCCAACAGACATGAAATTTCAAGGCTCCCACAACTACGTTGCCACCGATGACCTGATGCTGGCCGTCAATGCGTCGGCCATGCTCAAAAAGCCCCTGCTGGTCAAGGGCGAACCCGGCACCGGCAAGACCATGCTGGCCGAAGAGGTGGCGCAGGCGCTGAATCTGCCTTTGCTGCAGTGGCACATCAAATCAACCACCAAGGCGCAGCAGGGCCTGTATGAGTATGACGCGGTATCGCGCCTGCGCGACTCGCAGCTGGGCGAAGAAAAAGTCAAAGACATTCACAACTACATCGTTAAGGGCGTGCTGTGGCAGGCCTTCACCGCCGATGCGCCGGTGGCGCTGCTTATCGACGAGATTGACAAGGCCGACATCGAGTTTCCGAATGACCTGCTGCGAGAGATCGACCGCATGGAGTTTTACTGCTACGAAACGCGCGAGTTGATCCGCGCCAAACACCGGCCGCTGGTGTTTATTACCTCTAACAACGAAAAAGAATTGCCTGACGCGTTTTTGCGTCGCTGCTTTTTTCACTACATCAAATTCCCCGACGCCGACACCATGAAGAAGATCGTGGACGTGCACTTCCCCGGCCTCAAAAAAGAGTTGCTGGCCGCCGCCATGAAAACCTTTTATGACGTGCGCAACCTGCCGGGCCTGAAGAAAAAACCATCCACCAGCGAGCTGCTGGACTGGCTCAAGCTGCTGGTGGCGGAAGACATTTCGCTCGACGTGCTGCAAAGCAAAGACAACAAGGTCAGCGTGCCGCCGCTGGTGGGCGCGCTGCTCAAGAACGAGCAAGACGTGACCTTGTTTGAAAAACTGGTGTTCATGCAACGCCAGAACCGCTGATTAAGGCAACACATGAACAACTCCTTATTGTTTGAAGGTCTCACCGACGCCGTGGGTTTTCTGGGTGGCTCTTTGCTGGGTTTCGGCTTGGGGCACTTGTTCGGGCTGGACATCTTTGCCAATGGCTACAGCAACAGCGTGATTGGCGGTATCGTGCTGGTCGGCCTGGGTGGCGGCATGGGGTTGCAGGGCGTGCGGCGCTGGCGGCAGTCGCGCAACAAAGACGACCAGGCCCCGTGAGCACGACGATGCCCTGGGTACAAGCCATCACGCTTTCGGACCGCGGTATCACGCTGCGCCCGCTGACGCTGGATGACGAAACCGGGCTGGTCGCAGCGGCCACTGACGGCGAACTGTGGCGGCTGCGGGTGACCTCGGTGCCCGAACCCGAAAACACGCGGCAGTACATCGAGACCGCACTGCAAGCCTGGCGGGACGGTCACCGCTTAGCCTTCGCGGTGACTGACAGCACCAGCGGCAAAGTGCTGGGCTGCACCAGTTACCACGACATCTTGCCGGCGGTCCAAAGGCTGGAGATCGGTTTCACCTGGTACGCCGCCAGCGTGCAGCGCACGCACGTCAATACCAGTTGCAAGCTGATGATGCTGACACACGCTTTTGAAAGCCTGGGCGCCAAGGTGGTGGGCTGGCGCACAGACAACTTCAACTTTGCATCGCAGCGCGCCATCGAACGCCTGGGCGCAAAGCTGGACGGCGTGATCCGCGGCCACGCGCTGCGCCGTGATGGCACGGTGCGCGACACCGTGATGTACAGCATGACAGCCGGCGAGTGGCCTGAAGCCAAGGCCCAGTTGCTGAGCCTGCTGGCGCGTTAAAGAGCTGCACATGCTGATTGATTTTTTCTACACCCTGCGCTCGGCCAAGCTGCCGGTTTCGGTCAAGGAATACCTGGTGCTGCTCAAAGCGCTGAAGGCCGGCGTGGTGGGGCCGAACAGCGGTGGCGATGGGCATGGTGAAGGCGAAGGCGCTTACAAGATCGATGACTTTTACTACCTCAGCCGCACCGTGCTGGTGAAAGACGAAAAGCACTACGACAAGTTTGACCGCGCCTTTGCGTCTTACTTCAAGGGCATTGAGATGGTGGCCGACTTCAGCCAGGAAATTCCGCTCGAATGGCTGCGCAAAAACCTGGAGCTTGAACTCAGCGTAGAAGAGAAAGCCAAGATCGAGAAGATGGGCTGGGACGAGCTGATGGAAACGCTGAAAAAGCGTTTTGAAGAACAAAAAGAGCGCCACGAGGGCGGCAGCAAATGGATAGGCACGGGCGGCACCTCACCTTTTGGCGCCAACGGCTTCAATCCGCAAGGCATCCGCATCGGGCAGGAAAAAAACCGCAACAAGAGCGCGGTGAAAGTGTGGGATCAACGCGCCTACAAGGACTACGACGACACGCAGGAGCTGGGCACACGCAACATCAAGGTGGCGCTGCGCCGGCTGCGTAAATTTGCCCGGGAAGGCCATGAGGACGAGTTAGACCTGGACGAGACCATCCACAAAACTGCGGCCAATGCCGGCTACCTGGACATCAAAATGCGGCCGGAGCGGCACAACAATGTGAAGGTGCTGCTGCTGATGGACGTGGGCGGCACCATGGACGAGCACATTGCGCGGGTGGAAGAACTGTTCAGCGCCACCAAGACCGAGTTCAAGCACCTGGAGTTTTATTACTTCCACAACTGCGTGTATGACTTCATGTGGAAGAACAACCGCCGCCGCTTTGCCGAAAAATTTGCCACCTGGGACATCATCCGCAAGTACAACAAAGACTACAAACTGATCTTTGTGGGCGACGCCACCATGAGCCCCTATGAAATTTTGCAACCCGGCGGCAGCGTGGAGTACAACAATGAAGAATCCGGCGCCGAATGGATGCAGCGCCTGACCAACGCCTTTCCGAAATTTGCCTGGATCAATCCCGAGCCGCAAGGCGTCTGGCAGTACCGCCAGAGCATCAGCCTGATGCAGCAACTCGTCAGCCAACGCATGTACCCGCTGACACTCAAAGGGCTGGAAGAAGCGATGCGCCTGCTCACCAAATAAGCCAGCGCCAACCCCGCGAATACAATCCAACCCGTTCCAGCCGCCATAGTTCAATGGATAGAACGAGTGCCTCCTAAGCGCTAGATACAGGTTCGATTCCTGTTGGTGGTACCAGCTTTCGCCTAGCGCCTAAGAAAGCCAAAGCGTCGTTGCACGTCATACGGGAAGATGTCTGGCATCTCACCAGCCAGGATGCGTTGCTTGTTGTCGCTCCAAAACCCGGGGTCCAGCAGATCCGCGTGATGCTTCATAAAAGCCTGTCGCACACGCGCATTACCCAGTAAAAAAGGGCCGAAGGTTTCCGGGAAAACATCCTTAGCGCCCACGTCAAACCAGACCTCGCCGGGGCCAAGCTCTTTTGCCTGATCATCACGGGGCGGAACGCGTCTGAAATTGCAGTCCGTGATGTATTCAATTTCGTCGTAGTCGTAGAAAACCACCTTGCCCAGTCGCGTGATGCCAAAGTTTTTCCACATCATGTCGCCCGGGAAAATATTGGCCGCAATCAGATCTTTGAGCGCGTTGCCATACTCAATAACAGCACGCTCTACGCTGGCAGTGTCACCCGCAGCATCCGCTTCTTTCAAGTGGATGTTCAGCGGAATCATGCGCCGCTCAATGTAGGCGTGCTCTATAACCAACTCTGCCTCTCGCGCACCGTCGTTGATTTCAATATGCTGGCTGCAACTGCTGCGCAATTCCTCCAGCAGTTCCGGCTCGAACCTGGACAAGGGCAAGGCTACTTTGCTGTATTCCAAGGTGTCTGCCATGCGGCCCACCCGGTCGTGGTATTTCACCAGCTGGTACTTGCCTTTGATCTCCTCGCGTGTGGTCTTTTTCTGCGGCGGAAATTCATCGCGAATGATTTTGAAAACAAATGGAAAAGACGGCAAATCAAAGACCAGCATCACCATGCCTTTGATACCTGGCGCAATGCGAAAGCGGTCTGTACTGTGGCGCAGATGGTGCAGCAGATCTCTGTAAAAGCTGTTTTTCCCCTGCTTTTGCAAACCCAGCGCACTGTAGATTTCTGCTCTGGGTTTGCGGGGCATCAAAGTGCGCAAAAATTGAACATAGGCACTGGGAATTTGCATGTCCACCATGAAATAAGCCCGTGCGTAGCTGAACAAGGCTTGCAAGTCGTCTTCGGTGTGCAAGACGGTGTCTACCGCCAGCTCGCTGCTGGCTGTGTGCAGCAAGGGCAATGCGATAGGGGTCACCCGGTAGCCGTTGATGATCTTGCCGACAAGGTAAGCACCCTTGTTCCTGTAAAACAAATTAGAAAGAATTTGAATTTGGAAGTTGGCTCTGGGAACAAATGAGACACCCAAAACGCCTTTTAAGACTTCTGCAACATCAAGGGCATCACGCTCCAAGTCTTCAAACCTGAGGTCCAGCTTGAAGTCGAGCAATAGCTGCGCCCAGGTCTCATGCCAAACGGGAAAGTTCGGGTAATAAACGCGGTACACACCGGGTCCATTGCCATCCTCCAATTCGAGGTATTCAGTCGAAACCGCAGGCCGAACAAAGATGAAGTCGTTGTGAAAGTAACTGCGGTGCAGGATCTTGGTGGTGACTGAATTAAAAAATGTCTCAGCCAACTCAGGTTGTTGATGCTCCACCAACAGGCCCACATAGAGCCGCTTGATATCCCGCCATATTTCTACAGGCAAACTCGACACCGCAAAATCTGCTTCTAAGCGCTGGGTGGCTTCGCCCACACGTTTGTCGTAGAACTCTATGCGGTCTCGCATGGCACGCCGTTGCCCATGCCAATCACCCGTCTCAAAGCGGTGTTTCGCTGCGCGGTTGGTCTCGCTGAACATGCTGTAGTGCCGCTCGAACCCCTCCAACATGGCGCGGGCAATGCCCAGGGCCAGGTTGTCCTGAGAAGTTGTTGTTGTCATGGCCATGGATGTTGCGTGTGTTTGGTCGGAGTTTAGACGGGGTCTGTCAACGAAAGTTGGCCGGATTGACGAATATTTACCCATACCGAGGGCTGGTATATTGGAATGTCTATCTATAAATTGACTCAACTTTTTCAAACCCATGAAGCTCACAGACTTGCTCAATGCCGGCTCCGGTGAAGACATCGCCATCTCTGCCCCTTCCAGAGTCTCAATGGACTTTCGCGGTTTGCAGCAATTGATCGCTAGCACCACCAAGGCCCTCAACGATGCGGGTATAGGACGCAACGACAGAGTCGCCATCGTGCTGCCCAATGGCCCTGAAATGGCCTCATGTTTTCTGGCCTGCGCCTGTGCTGTGACCAGTGCGCCGCTGAATCCGGCTTACCGTGTTGAAGAATTCGAGTTCTACCTGGATGACTTGCAAGCCTGTGCGCTCATTATTGAAAAAGGCAGCGAATCACCAGCAGTGGCAGCGGCTCAGAAATTGGGCATACGAATCATTGAACTGAGCGTGCCTGAAGGCGCTTGTGCCGGCCAATTCACTCTGGCTGCCGGTGAACCCGCTCACTGCGACCACGGTGGCCCTGCTTCTGGCGGCGACGTTGCCATGATTTTGCATACCTCGGGCACCACCTCCAAGCCCAAACGCGTGCCGCTCACGGTGGGCAATTTAGGCGCATCGGCCAGGCACATCGCTGCCACGCTGCAGTTCACGCCGCAAGACCGCGGGCTGAACATCATGCCCTTGTTCCATATTCATGGCTTGATCGCGGGTCTGCTGGCACCCCTTTCTGCGGGTTCTAGCGTTTTTTGTACCCCGGGCTTCAACGCCCTGCGCTTCTTCAAATGGATGGAAGAGGCTCAACCCACGTGGTACACCGCTGTACCAACGATGCACCTGGCGATTGCCACACGCGCCAAACACAATGCGCAGACCATCGCCAGGCACCCCTTGCGTTTCATACGCTCGTCCTCATCGTCCATTCCGCCTCAACTGATTGAGCAGATCGAGCAATTGTTCAACGCGCCCTTGGTGGAGTCTTACGGCATGACCGAAGCGTGTCACCAAATGGCGGCCAACCCCCTGCCGCCTGCCAAACGAAAGCCTGGAACTGTAGGCCAGGCCGCTGGGCCGGAAATCCGCATTCTTGGCGAAGATGGCAGCTTCTTGGCCGCGGGAGAAACTGGCGAGATCGTCATACGCGGCCCCAATGTCACCCCGGGTTATGAAAACAATGACAAGGCCAATGCGGATGCCTTTGTTGACGGCTGGTTTCGCACAGGCGATCAAGGCATGTTGGATGCTGAGGGCTATCTCAGCATCACAGGCCGGTTAAAGGAAATCATCAACCGCGGCGGCGAGAAGATCAGTCCCCGGGAAATTGATGAAATTTTGCTCGACCATGTGTCGGTTGCTCAGGTGGTGGTTTTTGGTGCGCCTCACAAGCGCCTGGGCGAAGAGGTGGCGGCCATGGTGGTCTTGCATGAGGGGCACGAGTGTTCTGAGCGCGAACTTCAGCTTTTTGTCTCGGCCCGCGTGGCTGCTTTCAAGGTACCCAAGAAAGTTTTGTTTGTTGAGGAGTTGCCCAAGGGCGCTACCGGCAAACTGCAACGCATTGGATTGGCGCAGCGCATCGGCCTTGGTTTTGGATCGTTTGTGCAGGGTGAGTTCTAAGCCATGAAGTACACCATCGTCGGAGCGGGTGCGATTGGCGGTTACTTGGGCGCCAAACTGGCACTGGCCGGGGAAGAGGTCACCTTCATCGCCCGCAACCGCAACCTTGAGGCCATCAATGCCCGTGGAATGACGCTGCATTTGCCGGATGGCACTACCGAGCAGGCTAAAAATGTTCGGGCCGTGCAGGATGCACCGGAGGCTGGCCCGCAGGACGTGGTGTTGCTCACCACCAAAGCGCATCAGCTGCTCGAGTTGGTGCCTGGCATGCAAGCACTTTTTGGCCCGGAGACCATGGTAGTCAGCATGGTCAACGGCATTCCCTGGTGGTACTTTCAAAAGCTCGATGGCGCCTACGAATCTCGCCAGTTGACCAGCGTAGACCCTGACGGTGCACTGGGCGCTGGTATCGAGGTCAAACGCATCATCGGTGGCATCGTCTACCCGGCTGCTGAATTGTTGGAACCCGGCGTAGTCAAAGTCATTGAAGGCAACCGCTTCACACTGGGTGAGCTGGACAACCAACGCACGCCACGGATTGAAGCGCTGAGCAAGTCCATGATGGCCGCAGGCTTTAAAGCGCCAGTTTCGCGCGACATCCGCTCAGAGATTTGGGTCAAGCTCTGGGGCAACCTGACCTTTAACCCTGTGAGTGCGCTCAGCCACGCCACGCTGGAAGACATTTGTACTTACCCGCTCACGCGGGAATTGGCTCAGCGCATGATGGAGGAAGCTCAGCGCGTTGGTGAAAAGCTGGGCGTGACCTTCAAAGTGTCCGTCGACCAACGCATTGCCGGCGCTCAAGCGGTGGGTGCGCACAAGACATCCATGCTGCAAGACGTCGAGCAGGGTCGCGCCTTGGAGTTGGAAGCGCTGTTGGGCAGCGTCGTGGAATTGGCGCGTATCACCGATTCCCCTACCCCGACCCTGGACGCCATCTACGCGGTCACATCCTTGTTGTCTCACACCTTGACGCAGCAAGGTGGCAAGCTGGCGCTGCAAAAGACCTGAGTCAAGACACCAAGGGCGCGGTGCCGCTCTCAGCCGTAGCGGTTGCTGAGCACACCCAGGCCGTCTATTTCTATCTCCACATCGGTGCCCAAGCGCATGGGCAGGGAACCCACGGAGGTGCCGCACAGCACCACATCGCCGGGCTCCAGTGTCATGTCATGCGACAAACGCGAAAGCAGCGTCAGCGGCTCAAAAATCATGTCTGACAGCGGGTAATTTTGCCGCTCGCGGCCATTGACACGGGTGTGCACACTGGCAGAAGTCCAGTCAAACGCCGTGTCAATCCAAGGACCCAGAACGCCAAAGGTATCGAAACTTTTGGCCCTGGACCACTGGGCAAAACTGTCGTCACGGTTGATGAGTTCCATGGCCGACACGTCGTTTGCAATCGTGCATCCCAGCAAGTGATCCCGGGCATGCTCAGGTGCTACTGCGCGCATACGCCGCCCCACCACCAAGGCCAATTCGCCTTCATAAAACACCGCACCGTCGTAGCTGGCGGGTTTGATCACCGCTTGCCGGTGGGCCGCCAAGCTACTGGGTGCACGCAAGGCGTACAGCGGCTCTTCAGGAATGCTCTGGTTCTGCTTGATGGCCAGCGCATGAAAGTTTTTCCACAAAACAATGACCTTGGAAGGCAGGACGGGTGGCAGCCACTGCACCTGTTCGAGCGCTATCGCATCGCCATCGTCTTGCCAGTCGGCAAAAGGGGAGCCGAGCACCGGCTGAACCCCATCGCCGTTCAAGTGGGCGTAAGTGGGTTGGCCTTGGCGGCCCTGCATGCGAATCCATTTCATGCAGAAATTCTAACCAGCGCCAGTGATGAACAACTTGTGGGAAAGAGCAAGGTGGCCATTGGGGCAGGCAGGGCATTTCATACAGGGGCTTTCCTAAGGTTCAGAGAAGGCGTTCCATAGCCTTCGGCGGTCGCGTCGGGCCTTAAGGACAGGTGTCTAATAGGCATTTAAAAACCAGAGAATTTCCTAGCAAAACTCTTGAAAAAGCTAAATATGAGTACCGCCTTTAATTACAAGCACCTGTATTACTTTTGGGTTGTGGCCAAAGAAGGGGGCATCTCGCGGGCTGCGGAAAAGTTGGACATGGCGGTTCAAACCGTCAGCGCCCAGGTGCGTGAACTCGAGCGCTCGCTGGGTTACGCCCTGCTCAAACCTGCCGGGCGCGGTTTGGTGCTGACGGAAGCCGGTCTGGCCGCCATGCAGCAGGCAGACCTGATTTTTCAATTGGGCGAGAACCTGCCGGCTTTGGTGCGTGATGCGGTGAGCGCTCCGACCGTGCACTTGAAGGTGGGTATTTCGGATGGCCTCCCGAAGCTTGTGGTGCGCCGCCTTCTGCAACCGGTCATTCATGAGCCTAACTTGCGCTTGCTGTGCCATGAAGGTGAGTTCGATGATCTGCTCGGTGACCTGGCGCTGCATCGTCTGGACATTGTTTTGTCAGACCGTGCGGCACCAGGCAACCCCAACATCAAACTGTACAGCCACCGCATCGGCTCATCCTCGCTGGCTTGGTACGGAACCCCTGACATGCTGGCGACTGCGCGCAAAGACTTTCCGCACAGCCTGGCGACAGTGCCCGTTCTCTTGCCTACCGCCCATGCGGCTGTGCGGGCCAGGCTCGATCACTGGTTTGAACAACTCGGTGTTCGTCCCCGTATCGTTGGCGAGTTTGAAGACAGTGCGCTCTTGAAAACTTTTGGTGCCAGCGGCATGGGCGTTTTTCCCGCTGCCGAGTGGGCGCACGAAGATTTGTTGGCGCATGACTCTGTGCAGCGTTTAGGCCCTTGCGAAGGTGTGACAGATCATTTTTTCGCGATCGGCACCGAAAGGAAAGTGCAGCACCCGCTGGTGCAGCTGATTTTGCAAGCAGCGCTTTAGGCCCGCCAAGTGACGTAGCAGGCTCGGCATCAGGGCTTAAATATCCCGTTTTTACGAAGTTTAATTAATCTAAATACTGCTTTTTATTGTTTATTTTCTCACCTACCATCAACGTTGTTCTTTGTTTTTTTTAAGGGGATCTTCATGAAACGTCTACTCACACTCTTGGCCGTGGTTTTTAGCCTCGGCCTTACCACTGTCGCCATGGAGGCTGAAGCCGCCAAGCGCATGGGCTCCGGCAAATCCATGGGCACGCAGCGCCAGGCAACGCCCGATAAAGCGCCGGCCGCAGCTACGCCAGCAGCTACGCCAGCAGCGGCACCAGCTGCGGGTGCTGCGGCCGCCGCGCCTTCGCGCTCCTGGATGGGCCCGTTGGCCGGTCTCGCCGCAGGACTGGGACTGGCGGCTTTGGCTTCCCACCTCGGGTTTGGGGAGGAGTTGGCCTCTATGTTGATGATGGGCTTGGTGGCCGTCGCAGTGATGGTCGCCATCGGCTTTTTTATGCGCAAGCGTGCGGCAGGGCAACAAGCCCAGGCCAACCAAAGGGGTGGCCTTCAGTACGCGCATGAGACCGGTGGTGAGTCACAAGGCGCACACCGGGCTGATCAGGGCGCACAGGCGTACAAAGTTGCCATGCCTGCAGCAGGTCGCTTTCAAAGTGGTTCCGGCATCGGCTCAGGCATTGCCTCCGGCATTGGTTCAGGCGTCGCAGCCAGCCGTGTGCCCGCAGATTTTGACTCCGTCAGTTTTGAGCGCAACGCCAAGGCCAACTTCATCCGCTTGCAAGCTGCCAATGATGCGGGCGATCTGGACGATATCCGCAAGTTCACAACACCCGACATGTTTGCCGAGCTCAAACAGGAACTGGCCAATCGGGGAACTGCTGTTCAGAAAACCGAGGTACTCAGCATCAACGCTGAAGTGATCGAGGTCGTGGAAGAAGTTGATCACTATGTGGTGAGTGTCCGCTTCAATGGTGTGATCAGCGATGGTGGCCAAGAACCGAATGAATCATTTGACGAAGTCTGGCACTTGATGAAAGCCCGTCAGGACGGCAGTGGATGGCTTTTGTCTGGGATTCAACAAGTTTCCTGACGTCTTAGTTTTTAAGCGAATCAGCTTTTTATAGCGGGCTGGGTCACAGGCTGTAGGGTCTGCACCCAAGCCCGCTTTTTTGTCTTTGCGTCAGGCTGACTTAGGCTCTTGCGCATCAAATTTTTCGTACTCCTTGAAGTAGTTCAATACACAGCCGCAAGCTTTCAGGCTGCAATTGAAATGACCTTAACGGAAACTTGACGCAGCTCAAAGATCTGCCTGCGAAATTCAGTTTTCCAGTTTTGATCGGGCTATCAGCCGGGCCGCTGGCGCAAGGTCCTGCTGAGCAGCGCCACCGGCAGCAGGCCGACCAGCACCAGGGCCAGCGCCGGCAAGGCGGCCTCGCCAAGCCGCTCATCGCGCGCCAGCTGGTAGGTCACCACGGCCAGGGTGTCGCTGTTAAAGGGCCTGAGCACCAGGGTGGCGGGCAGCTCTTTCATCACATCGACAAACACCAGCAGGCCGGCAGCCGCCACCGAGCGCTGCAAGAGCGGCCAATGCACACGGCTGAGCAGTCCGAAGCCGGTGGTGCCCAGCATGCGGGCGCTGTCGTCCAGGCTGGCGGGAATGCGCGAATAACCACTTTGCACCGATTGCAGGGCCACGGCGCAAAAGCGCACCAGGTAAGCCCACACAATGCCCAGCGCGGTGGCCGTGACCCAGTAGCCCACGCTGGTTTGCGGGGCCGCCGCCTGCAACCAGCCCACCGGCAGCAAGAGGCCCACCACAATCACCGCGCCAGGCACGGCGTAGCCCAGGCTGACAAGTTGCACCGCGGCACGGTTAAGCGCATGCGGGCGATGGCGCACGGCAAAAGCCAGCACCAAAGCGATCACGGTGGCCAGGGCGGCTGATAGACCAGCCAGCCAGACGCTGTTGAAAGACCACTGGACAAAGGCGCCCCAGGCAAGCTCATGCCATCCAGCCACCAAGGGGCGCAACATAAAGGCGACCGGCAACACAAAACCCAGCGCGATGGGCAGTGTGCACACCAGCCAGGCCGCCAGCGCCTGCCGCCCGCTCAGCTGCGTTGGCAAGGCGTCTGCCGCACCGGCGCGCCCGCCACGGGCGACCGCAAAGCGCAAGCGCTGCTGGGCACCGCGTTCCAGCTTGAGCAAGAGCGCCACCACCACCAGCAGCACGGTGGCCAGCTGCGCGGCGGCCATGCGGTTGTCCATGCTGAGCCAGGCTTTGTAAATGCCGGCCGTGAAGGTCTGAATGCCGAAGTAGCTGGAAACACCAAAGTCGGCCAGCGTTTCCATCAGTGCCAGGGCCACGCCCGCCGCCACCGCCGGCCGGGCTAAGGGCAAGGCCACTTCGCGAATGCGGCGCGACGTGGGCGCGCCCAGCAGGCGTGCCGCCTCCATGAGCTGCACCGCCCGCTCGCTCAGCGCCGTGCGCGCCAGCAGGTACACATAGGGGTAAAGACAGACGGTGAACACCAGCACCGCGCCGCCCAGGCTGCGCACCTCGGGCAAAAGCCGGCCTTGCCAGCCGAAGGCCTGGCGCAAGCCCACCTGGAGCGGCCCGCCGTATTGCAAAAAGTCGGTGTACGCGTAGGCCACCACATAAGCGGGCATGGCCAGCGGCAAAAGCAGCGCCCATTCAAAAGTGCGCCGGCCGGGAAAGTCAAACAAAGTCACCATCACGGCCGTTCCCATGCCCAGAGCGGCCACGCCCGCGGCCACGCACAGGCACAACACCAGGGTGGTGGCGGCGTACTCGGGCAGCACGGTAAGGCCCATCTCCCGCAGCAGCAGCCAGGCTGGCCAGTCCAGCTGCGTCCACGACATCGCGATGGCCAACACCGGCAAGGTCAGCGCCAGCACCAGGCCAAAAAGCAGCGAAGAGGGTAACAAACGACGAAGCATGGGTTTCAGAGCGCAAGCCCGTCAGGGCCCGGGGTAAGTGCAAATGAGAATTGTAAGCATCTACAATCAGCAGCATGTTTTTGGATGTCTCCCAGCTCAGCGTTCACTATGCCGGCCGCAGCCAGCGGGCGGTCGATCAGGTGTCTTTCAGCCTACAGGCCGGGGAAATCGGCGTGCTGATCGGCCCCTCCGGCTGCGGCAAAACCACGCTGCTGCGCGCCGTCGCCGGGCTGGAACGCGCTGGTGCCGGCAGCATCCGCTTGGCCGGCGACATGGTCAGCAGTCCGCAGCTTCATTTGCCGGCCGAGTCAAGGCGCATCGGCATGGTGTTTCAGGACTATGCGCTTTTTCCGCACCTGGACGTGGCGCGCAATGTGGCTTTTGGCCTGATGCACCTGGCGCCCGCTGAGCGCAGCGCGCGTGTGCAGGAATCGCTGGCGCTGGTGGGCTTGGCTCAGTCCGGTCATTTGCATCCGCACCAGCTCTCGGGCGGGCAGCAGCAGCGTGTGGCGCTGGCCAGGGCGCTGGCGCCCAAGCCCCGGCTGCTGTTGCTCGACGAGCCCTTTTCCAACCTGGATGTGGACTTGCGCGAACGCCTGGCCCATGAAGTGCGCGGCATCCTGAAGGCCGCGGGCGCTACCGCGCTGTTTGTCACACACGACCAGCTGGAAGCTTTTGCCATCGGCGACCGCATTGGCGTGATGCACGAAGGCCGGCTGCAGCAATGGGACGAAGCCTACGCGCTGTACCACCGGCCAGCCACCCGTTTCGTCGCTGAATTCATCGGCCACGGCGTTTTTGCGCATGCGCAGATTTCGATGCGCGAGTCGCAGGTGGTGGTTTCTACCGCGCTGGGCGATCTCAAGGACATGGAAGAGTGCGCCTTGCCCGGCGCTTATGCAGATGGCTTGTGCGACGTGCTGCTGCGCGCCGACGACATCGTGCACGACGACGACTCGCCAGTCAAAGCGCAGATATTACGCAAGGCCTTT
Organism: Polaromonas sp.; assembly: GCA_044350025.1. Classification (GTDB taxonomy): domain Bacteria; phylum Pseudomonadota; class Gammaproteobacteria; order Burkholderiales; family Burkholderiaceae_C; genus Polaromonas. The sequence continues at coordinate 25,554 of JBILIK010000026.1, forward strand.
CGCGGCTCTGAATTTTTGTACACCCTGCGCCTGCAAAGCGGAGAAACCGTCATGGCGCACGTGCCCTCACACCACGACCACGCCCTGGGCGAATGGATAGGCATACGCGCCCTGGTTGATCACGTGGTGACATTTCCCCGGCTGGTGCCCTGACGGACGAACGGGAAACGGGGGCATGGATCCCCGCATGCGCGAGGATGACGAGGTAGTTGTCATTCCTGCGGAGCCTGCCCTCGACCTGATCGGGGGGCAGGAATCCATCCCCTTAGGCCTTGCGCGCACGCAAGTCCTCGACTTCGCGCTGCAGGTCGACAGCCCAGGTGCGGCGGTCCCGGCCCTGGGCCAGTGAGGGGCTGCCGACGGTGACTTCGGCCATCAGGGCGCGGGCGGTGAGCGTGCGCCAGAGCGATGCAAGCAGGGTGTCGTCGTCAACGAAACGTGGTGCCATGCTGAGCTGACCGCTGTGCCGGTCCACAAAACGCAGCGCCATCGGCTGCACCGGCACGTTGGCGCTGATGGCGGCCTGAATCAAGTTGGGATGAAATTGTTTGAGCGTCAGGCCGTCACCCGTGGTGCCTTCGGGAAATACCGCCAGCACTTGGCCTTCCTGCAAATGCGCCACCATGTGATGAACCACGCGGTGCGCATCGCGCCGCGACGCACGCTCAATGAACAAGGTGCCCGCACCTGTGGCCAGCGTGCCAACCAGCGGCCAGCGCTGCACTTCAGACTTAGAGACAAAACGGCAATAGCCGGTTGAGTGCATGACCAGAATGTCCAGCCAGGAGATATGGTTGGCCACCAGCAGCACCGGCCCCTTGGCCAGCGGCTCGCCCTGCACCACCAGTTCAATGCCACTGATGTGCAGCATCCGGCGCGCCCAGTCCTGCACATGCAGACCGCGTTCATGCGCAGACAGCTTATGGAAATGCCGGCGTATGGTGACAAAGCCCGCAACAATGTGCCAGAGCGCTCGCGTCAACCTGTAGCTAACCCGCAGCAGCCTCACCGCCGGGTCCACTTAATCAAGCTCAGCACAAGCCTGTGCAGTGACGCGTCAAGCCGCTTCATAAGCCAGCTGGCCGCCCACCACCGTCCAGCGCACACGCACCGGCAGCTCATAGCCCGAAAACGGTGTGTGCTTGCCCTGGCTGCGCAAGGCCAAGGGCTCCACCGTCCACGCCTGGTTCGGGTTGAACACACACACATCGGCCACACCGCCCTTGAGCAGCTGACCGGCGCTCGCTTGCAGCGTGCCCAGCGATGAGCCCAGCACACGGGCCGGCTCGCTGGTCAGCACGGCCAGCGCACGCACGAGACCCGCGCCGCTGTCTTCGCCCCACTTGCAGGCCAGCCCCAGCAGCAGCTCCAGCCCGGTGGCACCCGGCTCGGCCTCGGCAAAGGGCAAAGTCTTGGCGTCCTCGTCAACCGGCGAATGGTCGGACACCAGCGCGTCCACCGTGCCGTCAAGCAGGCCCTGGCGCAGCGCATCGCGGTCGCGCTGCTGGCGCAGCGGCGGGTCCAGCCGCATGCGGCTGTCAAAGTAACCAATATCGGTGTCGGTCAGGTGCAAGCTGTTGATGCTGACGTCGCAGCTCACGTTCAAGCCCTCGGCCTTGGCACGCGCCACCAGCGCCAGCCCGGCCGCGCTGGAGATGCGGCACAAGTGCACACGTGCTCCGGTAGCACGCACCAGCTCAAAGATGGTGTGCAGGGCAATCGTTTCGGCAGCCACCGGCACACCGGGCAATCCCAGCCGCGTGGCCAGCGCACCGCTGGCGGCCACGCCCTTGCCCAGGTGCATGTCTTGCGGACGCAGCCACACAGTAAAACCAAAACTGGCAGCGTACTGCAGCGCGCGCTGCAAGACCTGCGTATCTTCCAGTGGCACTTCCGCCTGGCTGAAACCGACACAGCCGGCTTCGGTCAGTTGCACCATGGGGGTCAGTGCAGTGCCGCGCAGGCCACGCGTCAGCGCGCCCAGCGGAAAGACGCGCGACTGGTGCAGTTTCTCAGCACGAAACTTGAGCATCTCAACCAGGCCCGGCTCGTCCAGCACCGGGTCGGTGTCGGGCGGGCAGACCAGGCTGGTGACGCCACCGGCCACGGCGGCTGCGAGTTCACTCTCAAGCATGCCTTCATGTTCATGGCCGGGCTCGCGCAGGCGCACAGACAAATCAACCAGCCCGGGCGCGACCACGCAGCCGCTGGCGTCCATGGTTTTGTTGGGTGCAAAGTCAGCAGGCACAGCGCCAATGCTGACGATGCGGCCGGCAGCAATCGCGAGGTCGGCGACCTGGTCAAACCCACTGACTGGATTGATCACACGGCCGTTTTTAATCAGGATTTTCATTTTTTCAGACGTGAAAATAAAAAGTTAATTCAGACAAAGCCAGCCCAGCCAGGGCCGCGGAACCGGCTTAGCCGGGCCGCAGGCGCAGCGGCCCCCTCGGGGGGCAGCGAACCACACGCAGTGGGGAGCGTGGGGGCCACACTCATGGTTCATTTCCAGCGACGATACTCATGACGGCCATTCGTACAGCGATACCAAAGGTGACTTGCGGCAAGATGACACTTTGCGCGCCATCGACCACCGCCGAGTCGATTTCCACACCCCGGTTGATGGGGCCGGGATGCATGACGATGGCGTCGGGCTTGGCCAGTTGCAGTTTTTCGGGCGTCAGACCGAAGCTCTTGAAGTACTCCTGGCTGCTGGGCAGCAAGGCGCCCGACATGCGTTCGTTTTGCAGGCGCAGCATGATGATGACGTCGGCGCCCCGTAGGCCTTCTTCGAGCGTGTGGCACACGCGCACGCCCATTTGCGCCATGTCTGAGGGCACCAGGGTCTTGGGGCCGACCACGCGCACTTCGGCGCAGCCCAGCGTGGTGAGTGCATGAATGTCCGAGCGCGCTACCCGCGAATGCAGAACGTCACCGACGATGGCCACGGTCAGGTTGCTGAAGTCTTTTTTGTAGTGCCTGATGGTGTACATGTCGAGCAGGCCTTGCGTCGGGTGCGCGTGGCGGCCGTCACCGGCATTGATGACATGCACATGCGGCGCCACATGCTGGGCGATCAAATAGGGCGCGCCCGACTCGCTGTGGCGCACCACAAACATGTCGGCGGCCATGGCGCTGAGGTTGGCGATGGTGTCAAGCAGCGACTCGCCTTTGGATGCCGATGAACGCGCGATATCCAAATTGATGACGTCAGCCGACAAGCGCGTAGCGGCGATCTCAAAGGTGGTGCGGGTGCGGGTGGAGTTTTCAAAGAACAGGTTGAACACGCTCTTGCCGCGCAGCAGCGGCACTTTTTTGACTTCGCGGTCGCTCACACTGACAAAATTAGCTGCGGTGTCCAGAATCTGCGTCAGCGTGGCCTTGGGCAGGCCTTCGGTGGAGAGCAGGTGAATCAGCTCGCCGTGCTTGTTGAGTTGGGGATTTCGTCGGTACAACACGCTTAGCCTTCCTGAACTTGAAAACTGAACTGGCCGGTCTCAGAGCGGGCCAGTTGCAGCGACTGCGTGGCCGGCAAGGCCATGCGCGCCATCGCCAGGTCAGCTTGCACAGGCAACTCACGCCCGCCGCGGTCCACCAGCACCGCCAGCTTGACGCTGGCCGGACGCCCGTAGTCAAACAGCTCGTTGAGCACGGCGCGGATGGTGCGGCCGGTGTAGAGCACATCGTCCAGCACGATCAAATGCGCACCGTTGACTTCAAAGGGCAGCTGGGTAGCGCCGCTGGCGGCCAGTCCTCGGCTGGAAAAATCATCGCGGTGCATGGCCGAAGACAAGACCCCGATGGCGTCACTCAGGCCCAGGTCTTTTTGAAGCCGCTCGGCCAGCCAGGCGCCGCCTGAGGCCACACCCACCAGACGGGGCGGTTTGGGCGATGCAGCGATCAGCTGCTGCATGTTGCGCAAAAGCTCGAGGTAGAGTGCCTCGGCATTGAGGGTCAGGTTGCTCATGGCGCACCCAGGGAGCCATGGACGGCAGTGGTCTTCATGCAAGACTCCTTAAAAATTGCTCAAGAATTATGCAGGCAGAGGCGGCATCGGCATCTTGTGCGCCCAGGCTGTGCGCCTCGGTGGTGCTGTAACGCTCGTCCACCTCAAACACTTCCAGGCCGAAACGCCCGCGCAGCTGGCGCGCAAACTTTTGCGCACGGGCGGTGTTCTCGTGCGGCGCGCCGTCAGGATGAAAAGGCACGCCAACCACCAGCGCGTCGGGTTGCCATTTTTGGATGCGCTCGGCAATCGGTGCAAAACGCGCGTCGCCCGGGGCGGTGATGGTAGGCTGCGGTGTGGCCGTGCGCGTCAGGCGGTTGCCGCTGGCTACCCCGGTGCGTTTGAGCCCGAAATCAAAAGCCAGAAAGGTTTGCACATGGGGGGCCAGGGTGATGGCAGCCCCGGCGCTCATGCGTGGCCAGCCTCTGGCGAAAGCATCCAGCGCTGCAGGCCCAGCAGCAGCAAGGCCTTGTCGTAGCGCTGCTCGACGGGGGTGTCAAAAATAACAGCGGGGTCGGCAGCCACGGTGAGCCAGCTGTTTTCGGAGATTTCAGACTCCAGCTGCCCCTCGCCCCAGGCCGCGTAGCCCAGCGAGACAAAAACGCGGCGCGGACCTGCCCCGGTGGACAGTGCTTCCAGCACGTCTTTGGAGGTGGTCATCTCGAGCCCCCCCGGAATTGTCATGGTCGAGGCATACACCGATTCGCTGCCCGGCAGCATGCATTCATGCAGCACAAAACCACGTTCGGTCTGCACCGGCCCGCCATGAAACACCGGCGCTGCCTTCAAGTCGTCACGCCGCAGCGGCAGCTCGACCTTGTCAAACAAGCTTTTGAGGCTGATGTCACTGGGTTTGTTGATCACAAGGCCCAAGGCACCGCGTTCACTGTGCTCGCACATGTAGACCACGCTGCGCACAAAGGGCTCGTCATTCAAGCCCGGCATGGCGATCAGGAAGTGATGCGTGAAGTTGATCGGTTCGAGATCCAGGGCCATGGCCTAATTTTACGCTGACCGCGCCGGTCAGTGCCAAGGGCTGCCGTACAGCTAACATCCGGCGCATGAACAAACCTTACGAACGCGGCCTGGTCTGGTTTCGCCGCGACCTGCGCGCACACGACCACGCCGCCCTGCACCACGCCCTGAGCAGCTGCCGGCAGGTGTTTTGCCTCTTTGTCTTTGACCGCGAGATTTTGAACGGGCTGCCGCGCGCGGACCGGCGCGTCGAGTTCATCTGGCATTGCCTGGTCGAGCTGGACGCCGCACTGGCGGCGCTGGCCCTGCCGCACGGTGTGCCCGGGGCCGGACTGATCGTGCTGCACGACACAGCCCGCAGCGCTGTGGTGCAGCAAGCACTGGCACTCGGTGTGCAAGCGGTGTTCACCAACCATGACGACGAGCCGCAGGCTATTGCCCGCGACGCCGAGGTGGCAGCCGGCTTGTCGACCCAAGGGGTGGGCTTTCACAGCTTCAAAGACCATGTGGTGTTTGAGCGCAGCGAGTTGCTGACGCAAGCGGGCAAGCCCTACGGCGTCTTCACGCCCTACAAAAACGCCTGGCTCAAAAAGGTGGACAGCTACTACCTGCAAGCCCACGCAGTGGCCCCGCACGCCGCGGCCCTGGCCGCCAAGCCGGCCGGCACGCCTGCCATGCCCACGCTGGCCGCCATGGGTTTTGAAAAAACCAATCTGGAGGCCATGAAGCTGCCCACCGGCATGTCGGGCGGCGCACAGCTTTACAAAGAGTTTCTCGAGCGCATTGACCTGTACGAGGACACGCGCAACTTTCCGGCCGTCAAAGGCCCGAGCTACCTGGGCGTGCACCTGCGCTTTGGCACAGTGTCCATCCGCGAGCTGGCGGCCGAAGGCTTGAAGCGCCAGGACGGCGGCAGCGCGGGCGCGGCGGTGTGGCTGAGCGAGCTGATCTGGCGCGATTTTTATGCGCAAATTTTGAGCAATTTCCCGCGCGTGGCGATGGCTTCTTTCAAGCCTGACTACGACGCCATCGCCTGGGAAACCGGGCCGGCGGCCGACGCGATGTTTGCCGCCTGGTGCGAAGGCCGCACCGGCTACCCGCTGGTGGACGCAGCCATGGCGCAAATCAACCAAACCGGCTACATGCACAACCGGCTGCGCATGGTGGCGGCCTGCTTTTTGATCAAAGACCTGGGCATCGACTGGCGCCGCGGCGAAGCCTACTTTGCCGAAAAGCTAAACGACTTTGACTTGTCATCCAACAACGGCGGCTGGCAATGGGCGTCTAGCAGCGGCTGCGACGCGCAGCCCTACTTTCGCATCTTCAACCCGGTCAGCCAAAGCCTGAAGTTTGACCCTGAGGGAAAGTTCATCCGCAAATACCTGCCGCAACTCGCCGGTCTGCAGGGCAAGGCGCTGCACAGCCCGTGGGAGGCGGCGCCGCTGGAGCTGGCCGCAGCCGGTGTGGCGTTGGGGAAAAATTACCCGCTGCCGCTGGTTCGGCACGATGAAGCGCGGGCGCGCACACTGCAGCGCTACGCAGTGGTTAAAAAATCGGAGGCTTGAGACGGCATCAGCCGCCTCAGATTTGCACCATTTCAAAGTCTTCCTTGCGCGCGCCACATTCCGGGCAAGTCCAGTTCATGGGCACATCGGCCCAGAGCGTGCCGGGGGCAATGCCGTGGTCCGGCGCACCGGCGGCCTCGTCATAGAGCCAGCCGCAAATCAGGCACATCCAGGTGGTTGTAGGTGAAGTGGTCACAGAGCAAAGACTTTCGCGAATAGAATCCGGTCATTGTATCGGTGAGGGCAGGCTTGTTAGCCAAGTCTTTTACCGCCTCAGCTTTCCTCATTCATGGCACAAGCTCAATCCACCCCCACCGACCCCGAAGTACCCGGACCGGAAGACGAAGACATCGCACCGGCCTGCGTCATGAGCTTTAACGCCAACGACCCCAGCGGCGCAGGTGGTTTGTCTGCAGACGTGCTGGCCATTTCCTCGGCCGGTGCACACGCGCTGGCGGTGGTGACCGGCGCCTATTCCCGCGACACAGCAGAAATCCTGGACCACTTTGCATTTGACGAAGATGCTGTTGCCGAGCAGGCGCGCGCCGCGCTCGAAGACATGCCGGTGGCCGCCATCAAGGTGGGTTTTGTCGGCAGCACGGAGAACGTCAGCACCATCGCTGAGATCGCCTCAGACTACGCCGACGTGCCGCTGGTCGCCTACATGCCCAACTTGTCGTGGTGGGACGAGAGCGAGTTGGACAGTTACCTGGACGCCTTTCGCGAACTCATGCTGCCGCAAACCACCGTGCTGATCGGCAACCACAGCACCTTGTGGCGCTGGCTCTTGCCCGATTGGGCTGGCCAAAGCAGCCCGAGCCCACGCGACATTGCCAAAGCGGCCGGCGAATTGGGCGTGCCCTACACACTGGTCACCGGTATCCCGGGCGCTGACCAGACCATTGACAACGTGCTGGCCTCACCGCAAAACGTTTTGTACAGCGAAAAATTCGAACGCTTTGAGGCGAGTTTTGCCGGTGCCGGCGACACCCTCAGCGCCGCCCTGTCAGCGCTGCTGGCCAACGGCCATGACCTGCAAAGCGCCACCGCCGAAGCCCTGACCTTTCTGGACCAAAGCCTGAGCGCCGGCTTTCAACCCGGCATGGGCCATTTGGTGCCCGACCGCATGTTCTGGGCCCAGGCCGAAGACGACGAAAACCCTGACGACCCGACCAACCCTTTGGCTGCAAGCCCTACTTTTGATGTCGACCCCCATGCCACCAAACACTGACTCCAAAGCCCCGACTTCCCGCAACGACGTTTTGTTCGAACGCGCCAAACGGGTGATCCCCGGCGGCGTCAACTCGCCTGTGCGCGCCTTCAAGGCCGTGGGCGGCACGCCGCGCTTTGTGCAACGCGCGCAAGGCGCTTATTTCTGGGACGCCGACGGTAAGCGCTACATCGACTACATCGGCTCCTGGGGTCCCATGATCCTGGGCCACGGCCACCCGGCAGTGCTGCAAGCTGTGCAAAAAGCTGCACTCGACGGTTTTTCATTCGGCGCGCCGACCGAGCGCGAAGTGGAACTGGCCGAAGAAATCATCAAGCTGGTGCCTTCCATCGAGATGATCCGCCTGGTCAGCTCGGGCACCGAAGCGGCCATGAGCGCGCTGCGCTTAGCACGCGGCGCCACCGGCCGCAGCAAGATCATCAAGTTTGAAGGCTGCTACCACGGCCACGCGGATGCGTTGCTGGTCAAGGCCGGCTCGGGCCTGGCCACCTTCGGCAACCCGACCAGCGCGGGCGTGCCGCCTGAAGTGGTGCAGCACACGCTGGTGCTGGAGTACAACAACCTGGCTCAGCTCGAAGAGGCCTTTACGCTGCACGGCAAAGAACTGGCCTGCCTGATGATTGAGCCGATTGCCGGCAACATGAACTTTGTGCGCGCCAGCGTGCCCTTCATGAAGCGCTGCCGCGAACTCTGCACCCAATACGGCGCGCTGCTGGTGTTTGACGAAGTCATGACGGGCTTTCGTGTGGCCCTGGGCGGCGCACAAAGCGTCTACGCCAAGCTGATCCCCGGCTTTGAACCCGACATGACAGTGATGGGCAAAGTGATTGGCGGCGGCATGCCGCTGGCGGCCTTCGGCGGCAAACAAGGCGTGATGGAGCAACTCGCGCCACTGGGTCCGGTCTACCAGGCCGGCACGCTCAGCGGCAACCCGGTGGCCACCGCCTGCGGCCTGGCCACGCTGCACGAATTGCAAAAACCCGGCTTTTATGAAGCACTGAGCGCACGCACCCAGAGCCTCGTAGCCGGCCTCACGCAAGCCGCCACCCAAGCCGGCGTGCCCTTTTGCGGCGACAGCCAGGGCGGGATGTTCGGCTTCTTTTTGCTGGGCCAGTTGCCGCAAAACTACGCCACCGTGATGACCACCGACAACGCCTCGTTCAACAAGTTCTTCCACGCCATGCTGAGCAGCGGCGTGTACTACGCGCCGGCCTTGTACGAAGCAGGCTTTGTCAGCGCGGCGCACACGGCAGCCGACATTGATGAAACCGTAGCAGCAGCAGCAAAGTTTTTCAGCGGGCGCTGAAAGCGTTTGCATCAAAAAGAAAGCGACCCGCGGGTCGCTTTTTTCATTCGCTCCTCGGCTTCAATGCCGGAAGTGCCGCACACCGGTCGTGACCATCACCACGCCGCGCTCGTCGGCGGCGGCAATCACTTCGTTGTCGCGCATGGAGCCGCCTGGCTGGATGACACAGCTCGCGCCCACGTCCACCACCACATCCAGGCCGTCGCGGAAGGGAAAGAAAGCGTCGCTGGCGACCGCCGAACCCTTGAGGTCCAGCTGGGCGTTGGCGGCCTTGATGGCGGCGATGCGGGCCGAGTCGATGCGGCTCATCTGGCCGGCGCCCACGCCCAGGGTCATGCCGCCGCCGCAAAAGACGATGGCGTTGGACTTGACGTACTTGGCCACCTTCCAGGCAAACAGCAGGTCTTGCAATTGCGCCGGCGTAGGTTGCAGCTTGGTCACCACGGTGAGGTCGGCCACGGTGATCTCGTGGTTGTCGGCGGTTTGCATCAAGAGGCCTGAGCCGACGCGCATGACGTCCACCAGGTTACGGCCCTGCGCCCAGGCAGTGTCGCCGCCGGCGGGCAAAGCGATCTCAAGAATGCGCACGTTGACCTTGCTCTTGAAAACGGCCAGCGCTTCGGGTGTGAAAGCCGGGGCCATCAGCACCTCGACGAACTGCTTGGAGATTTCGAGCGCGGCTTTTTCGTCCAGCGGGCAGTTCAGCGCAATGATGCCGCCGAAGGCCGAGGTCGGGTCGGTCTTGAAGGCCTTGCTGTAAGCGTTCAGCGCGTCCACGCCCACAGCCACGCCGCAGGGATTGGCATGCTTGACGATCACGCAGGCGGTCTGGCCCAGGCGTGCATCAAAACTTTTGACGCATTCCCAGGCGGCGTCTGCGTCTGCGATGTTGTTGTACGAAAGTTCCTTGCCCTGCAGCTGTCGCGCGGTGACCAGCGAGCCGGTGGCGGGGTACAGGTCGCGGTAAAAGGCTGCCTGCTGGTGCGGGTTTTCGCCGTAGCGCAGGTCTTGCAGCTTGATGAAGCGGCTGTTAGCCTGCGCCGGAAACACGCTGTGACTGCCGTCAGGCTGGATGCTGGAGAGGTAGTCGCTGATAGCACCGTCGTACTGGCTGATGCGGTTGAACGCAGCAACCGACAGCGCGAACTTGGTGGCGGCCTTCAAGTGGCCGTCAGCCTGGAGCTCGGCCAGCACGCCGGCGTATTGCGAAGCGTCGGTCAGCACGCCCACGTCTTTCCAGTTCTTGGCGGCAGAGCGCACCATGGCCGGCCCGCCGATGTCGATGTTCTCGATCGCGTCTTCCAGGCTGCAACCGGGCTTGGCCACGGTCGCTTCAAAGGGGTAGAGGTTGACAACCAACAGGTCGATGGTGTCTATCTGGTGCGCCTTGAGCGCGGCCATGTGTTCGGGCACATCGCGGCGCGCCAGCAAGCCGCCGTGCACTTTGGGATGCAGGGTTTTAACGCGGCCGTCCAGCATCTCGGGAAAGCCGGTGAGCTCGGCGACTTCGGTCACTGGCAGTCCCTGGTCGGCCAGCAGCTTGGCGGTGCCGCCGGTGGACAGCAGTTGGATGCCAAGCGCGTGCAAGGCCCGGGCAAAGTCAACAATGCCGGTTTTGTCAGAGACGGAAATCAGGGCGTTCATGACGGGTACTGGGCTTATTTCAAAAGCTTGTGCGCCAGCAATTTTTTACGCAAAGTGTTGCGGTTCAGGCCCAGCCACTCGGCTGCACGCGACTGGTTCTGATCGGCTTGCTGCATCACAACTTCGAGCAGCGGCTTTTCGACCACGGTCACCATCATGTCGTACATGCCGGCCGGCTCGGTGCCGTGCAGGTCTTTGAAATAGCCTTCCAGGCTGGCGCGCACGCATTCTTCAA
>JBILIK010000106.1:0-2647 GCA_044350025.1 Polaromonas sp.
CCATGCTGGCGGCAAAATGGACGACAAGAAAGTTGATTGCTCCAAGAAAGAAAACGCCAACGACAAGGCTTGCGCCAAGAAAGACGAAAAGAAGAAGTAATCCTTCTTTTTTCCTTTCAAAAAAGCCCCTTTCGAGGGGCTTTTTTTGCCTGTTCAAGCGCAGCCTTTAACGGACTCCCGTCACATCGGCTTGCAGCAGTTGCAAGGTAAAGCGCTTGGACCGGAATTCAGGGCGTGCCGGCTCATTGGCAATGGCGGCGTTCATGTCCTGCAAGCCGAGCTCAAAACTTTGCCGCAGCCGGGCCGGTCAGGCTCAAAGCGCCGGTGACAAATGACAAACTAGTGAAAACCCTGACAAAAAATGTCGTTTCTTTGAAACGTAAATTCATTTTAAAAATGTGAAAAGTCGTAGTTTCGAGTAAGCTACGGCCGGGGTTTGAGTTAAGCGCTGATTCTCCACGTTTTTAAAAACATATTCAATTCCAAGGTAACACTATGAAATTCATTCTCACTGCCATCGTTTCCGCATTCATGCTGGTTAGCGCTCCATCTTTTGCTGGCAGCCATGCTGGCGGCAAAATGGACGACAAGAAAGTCGATTGCTCCAAGAAAGAAAACGCAAACGACAAGGCTTGCGCCAAGAAAGACGAAAAGAAGAAGTAATCCTTCTTTTTCTTTCCAAAAAAGCCCCTTTCGAGGGGCTTTTTTTTGCCTGTTCCAGCGCAGTCTGTGAGTGCTCGCAGGACTGTAGCCCGTAGAATTCAGTCATGAAAATTCTCATTTGCAACGACGACGGCTACCAGGCCCCGGGGATCGTGGCCTTGTATGAAGCCCTCAAAACGGTTGCAGATGTGGAGGTTGTGGCCCCCGAGATCAACAACAGCGCCAAAAGCAATGCGCTGACCCTGCATTCCCCCTTGTACGTGCATACCGCTGCCAACGGCTTTCGTTTCGTCAATGGCACGCCTGCGGACTGTGTGCACATCGCGCTGACCGGCTTGCTCGGTTACCGGCCTGACCTGGTGGTTTCGGGTATCAACAACGGCGCCAACATGGGCGACGACACGATTTACTCCGGCACGGTGGGCGCGGCCATGGAGGGTTATCTCTTCGGCATCCCCGCTTTGGCTTTCTCGCAAACTGAAAAAGGCTGGACGCACATTGAGGTGGCAGCCCGTCGTGCCCGTGAGCTGGTGATGCAACTGGCGGCTTCGATGGAGTTGCTGCATGAGGGGCAAAGGCCCACGCAAGCACCCTGGTTGCTCAATGTGAATATTCCAAACCTGCCGGATGATCAGATCAAGGGCGTGAAAGTCGCACGGCTGGGGCGACGGCATGCCGCTGAACGCGTCATCACCCAAACCAGCCCGCGCGGCGAAACCATGTATTGGATAGGCAGTGCCGGCCCGGCCAAGGATGAAGGTGAGGGCACCGACTTCCATGCGGCGCAGCAGGGCTACATGGCCATCACGCCGCTGCAAGTGGACCTGACGGACCACGAGCGCTTGCCTTTCTGGACACAGACCGCCGCCCGTCTGTCGCAAGCCAAGCCATGAGCGAAGGCCCTCGCGCCAAGCGCCCGGGCTTTCCGGTCAAGCTGGCGGCCAATTCGGGCGCACCTACTGCCGTCAAGAGCAACACGCCAGCCCGGTCTGCGCAGACCAACGTCATCCAAGCCCGCAACACCCAGGTCGGCTTGCAAAAACCGCTGCCTTCCGGTGTCGGACTGGACTCTCAAACTGTTCGCAGCCGCATGGTGGACAAACTGGCCAAGCAGGGCTTGCAAGACGCCGAGGTGCTGGCGGCCATGGGCCTGGTGGAGCGGCATCGTTTTGTAGACACCGCGCTGGCCAACCAGGCTTATGAAGACACCAGCTTGCCGATCGGCCTGGGGCAAACTATCTCCAAGCCCAATGTGGTGGCGCGCATGCTCGAGTTATTGCGTGAAGGCTGCAGCGGCCGCTTGGGCCGCGTGCTCGAGGTCGGCACCGGCTGCGGCTACCAGGCGGCGGTGCTCAGCCACTTGGCCGTGGAGGTTTACAGCATTGAGCGCTTGCGCGGCTTGCATGAGAAAGCGCGTGAAAACCTGCGTTACTTCCGGCTGCCCAATGTGCACCTGCTGTTTGGTGACGGCATGGAGGGTTTTGCCAAGGGTGCGCCCTATGCCGCCATCATTGCGGCTGCCGGCGGCGAAGCCATTCCGCAGGCCTGGATTGAGCAACTTGCCGTGGGTGGGCGCTTGGTGGCGCCTATGCAAACCGCCAAAGGTCAGCAGGCCTTGGTGGTGATTGACAAGTCAGCGCAGGGCGTGCGTCAGACTGTCTTGGAAGCCGTTCATTTTGTGCCCCTAAAATCAGGCACTGACTGACAGCTGCTTTTACCGTGCCCATGCGGGCCTTGAAGATTGAGGACATGAACCGATGAACCATCCCGCCCTTCAAAGCAAGCACACTGCGCTACGCACCGCTTGGGTGCTGTCTCTGTCGCTGGTGCTTTGCATGCTGGCCGCCTGCACATCGCGCTCTTTGAACAGTGCCCCCGTTGAAAGCCGTGGTACGGCGCGTTCTTCAACCCCTGCTGCCTCTTCTGCACCTGCCACAAGCGCTTTGGCCAGCAGAGTCACGCCGCCTGTGCGCCCGATGGCGGC
>JBILIK010000070.1:0-10015 GCA_044350025.1 Polaromonas sp.
TGCTCAGAGCCTTCGGTCAGCGCGAAGGCCAGCGGCAACATGCCGAAAATCATGGCCAGTGTGGTCATCAGAATGGGGCGAAGGCGAACCCGGGCGGCCATCAAAAGCGCTTCATTGCGCGGCAAACCTGGCTGCAGCGCGCCGTTTTCGTCGGTATGTTCCTGACGCACGCGGATGGCAAAGTCCACCAGCAAGATGGCGTTTTTAGTGACCAGGCCCATCAGCATTACCACGCCGATGATGGAGAACATGGACAGGGTCGAGCCGAACAGCATCAGCGCCAGTACCACGCCAATCAGGGTCAGCGGCAGCGCGGTCATGAGCGCCAGCGGTTGCAAAAAGCTTTTGAACTGGCTGGCCAGAATCATGTAAATAAAGAGCACGGCCAGCACCAGGGCGCTGATGGCGTAGTCAAATGATTCGGCCATGCTCTTGGTGGAGCCGCCGAACTGATAGCGGTAGCCCGGCGGGAAGTTGATGCTGTCCAGCGTGGCGCGAATCTCTTTGGAAACCTCGCCGCTGGCGCGCTGGTACACGTTGGCATTGATCGCCACTTCACGGCTGAGGTCGCGCCGGTTGATCTGGTTGGGCCCCACCCCGGCCTGGATGCTGGCCAGCTGGTTCAGCCGCGCATAGCGAACAGTGCCATCGCTGGCCGATGTGATGGCCAGCGGCAAACGCTCCAGATCTGCTGGCGTACTGCGTGCATCCGGAGCCAGCCGCACATTCACGTCATAGGTTTGGTCATTGGGCGCGCGCCAGTTGCCCACGGTCTGCCCGGCCACCAGCGTGCGCAGGGAGCTGCTCAGTTGCGCCACGGAAAAGCCCAGATCGGAGGCCGCTTGGGGACGCACTTCGATTTCAAAGGTGGGTTTGTCGGGTTTGATGCTGGAGTCCAGGTCCACCAGCCCGGGGATGGTGACGATTTTGGCCGTCACCAACTTCGACAGCCGTTCAAGTTCCTTGAAATCCGGGCCCTGCAAGGAAAACTCGATTTGTTTATTGCCGCCCACGCTGTCCAGCAAGCCCGCATGCGTGACGGTGATGCCCGGCACCTGCTGCAGCCGCTGGCGCAATGCGGCGGCTATGTCATCGGCGCTGCGCTGGCGTGACTTGCGATCGACCAGCCGTATGTAAAGGCTGGCGTACATCTTTCCTTGAGCATTGCCGGTATTGATGGTGGCCAGGGTGTAGCGCACTTCCGGAAAGCTGCGTACGATGGCATCGACCTGCTTGGCCTTGGCCTCGGTGGCTTCAAGCGAAGAGCCCACCGGCGTGTAAAAAGTCAGTGAGGTTTCCGAAAAATCGGCCTTGGGCACAAATTCTGTGCCCAGCAGAGGCACCATGAAAATACTGCTGACAAAAATAATCAGCGCCAGCGCCAGTGTGCTGAGCTTGTGAAAAAGCGCCCAGCGCAAGATGCGCTGGTAAGTGCCGGCCAGCGATTCAGTGGCGCGCTCAAACCAGCCTGTCACGCGGCCTATGCTGCGGTCATAAAAGTTAGGGGGGCCGGGGGTGGCGCCCTTGGGCTTGATGCTCGGGTCGTGCCAGATCGAAGAGAGCATGGGGTCCAGCGTGAAGCTGACAAACATCGAAATCAGCACAGCGGCCACGATGGTGATGCCGAACTCATGGAAAAACTTCCCGATGATGCCGCCCATGAAGCCGATCGGCAAAAACACCGCCACGATGGAAAAGGTGGTGGCCAACACGGCCAGGCCGATTTCGGAGGTGCCGTCCATCGAGGCACGATAAGCGCTTTTGCCCATTTGGACATGGCGCACGATGTTCTCGCGCACCACGATGGCGTCATCAATCAGCAGGCCCACGCACAGGCTCAGCGCCATCAGCGTGATCATGTTGATCGTGAAGC
The DNA here is from genome assembly GCA_044350025.1 of Polaromonas sp. Lineage (GTDB taxonomy): Bacteria > Pseudomonadota > Gammaproteobacteria > Burkholderiales > Burkholderiaceae_C > Polaromonas. The sequence goes on from JBILIK010000070.1 coordinate 1,874, forward strand.
CGAACAGGTTCATGAACAAAAAAGTGCCGATGATGGAGATAGGCAGCGTCAGCCCGGTGATCACGGTGGAGCGCCAGGAATTGAGAAACAAAAAGACGATGAGCACTGTCAGCAAAGCACCTTCTATCAAGGTGCGGCGCACGTTATCCACACCGACGCGTATGGGCCTGGAGTTGTCGGTGACCGGCTCCAGACGCACGCCGGGCGGCAACTGCGTGCGGATTTCGGCGAGGGCTTTGTTCAGGCCGTCGACCACCGTGATGGTGTTTTCGTCCTGGGCTTTTTGCACGTTCAGCAGCAAAGTTCGCTGGCCGTTGCGCAGGGCCAGGGAGTCGACTTCCTGTGCGCCGTCGCGCACGCTGGCTACCCGGTCCAGGGTGATGGCAACGCCGTTGCGCCGGGAGACGATGATTTTTCCGAAATCTTCAGGCCGCTTGATGCGGGCATCGATCTTGAGCACGCGCTCTTGTGACAGCGAGCGGATAGCGCCCAGAGGCAAGTCCTGGTTTTCAGTTCGCACCGCATTGACGACCTGCTCAACGCTGACGCCCAGGCTGGCCATGGCCTGGGTGTCCAGGTAGATGTTGATTTCTCGCTTGGTGCCGCCCACCAGCGTGATGGAGCCCACGCCCCGCACATTTTCAAGCCGTTTCTTGAGCACCTGGTCGGCCCAGTTGGTGAGCTGAACAGATTGTTGGTTTGCCGGATCGGCTGGCGTATCGGGCAGCACGGCCACGGACCAGACAGCGCGGCTGGCAGGGTCAAAGCGCAGAACCCGCGGCTCTTTGACCTCAGCGCGCAGGCTAGGGCGCAATGCTGCGACTTTTTCGCGTACGTCCTCGGCTGCCTTGCGGCCGTCCACATAGAGCTGAAACTCAATGACAACGACCGATTGCCCTTCGTAGCTGCGCGAGATCAGGCTGCTGATGCCGGCGATGGCATTGACGCCTTCTTCAATTTTCTGGCTGATTTCACTTTCAATGATTTCCGGCGACGCACCCGGGTACTCGGTGGTGACCACAACCACAGGAAAGTCGATGTTCGGAAACTGGTCAACTTTCAGGCGCTGGTATGAAAACAGGCCCAGAACCACAATGGCCAACATGGCCATGGTGGCAAAAACAGGGTTTTGAAGGCTGACGCGGGTGAACCACATGGCGTGCGGCTCAGCGTGCAGCGCCGCTTGCAGGCGGCAGCGTAGCGGCGGCTGGCGCTGGCGTGTTGGGCGTGAACAGCACCGTGCTGCCTTGACGCAGCAGGCCGATGGCACCTTTGATTAACAGCTCACCCTCAACCAGGCCCTCTACGGCCACCATTTCTTCGGAGCCAGCCATGCCACGCTGGCCCAGCGTCACGGTCTGGTGATGTACCTTGCCCTCACGGACCAGTTGCACAAAAGGCTGAACCTGGTCTGTCCGCACGCTCTTGAGCGGCACGGCCAGCACGCGCGTGCTGCTGGCGTTCAGCAAGCCTTCCGCAAAAAGTCCCTGGCGAAGTGCCAGTGACTGCCCTGCAGGCTGCTCAACTCTCAGGTAAATCAAAACGCTGCGTGTGCCCGCTTGCGCGCTGGGATTGACCCGCACCAAACGCGCGGTCACCGGGCCCACAGCGCCTTCCACCCGCAGTTGAGCCAGCTGGCCCAGTTTGAGTCTGGGAACGTCCACAGAAGGCAAGTAGGATTCGAGTTCGATCTGGCGCAGGTCCACAATTTCAAGAATGCGTGCATCGACGCCGACCCGCTCGCCAGCTTGAGCCAGGCGCTGCGCGACCTGACCGGAGATCGGGGCTTTGAGCACGGTGTCGTTCAGCGATTGACGAACAATGTCGGCGAAAGCCAGAGCAGCCCGGTGCGTGGCCTGCGCCGCCTGCAAGTTCGACAGCGAAGTGTCCAGCGCCGTTTTAGAAATAAAGCCTTGGTCAACCAGGGCTTTGTTGTTGGCGAACTGGCGTTGCGCGATATCGATCTGGGCCAGCGCGGCATCAGCCTGTTGTTGCGCTTGCTGCAGTCTGGCTTGAAATTCACTCGGGTCTATTTTGGCGAGCACCTGACCGGCCGTGACCGTGTCGCCCTCACGCACGCTCAGCATTTGCAGCTCGCCGGCGACGCGCGCTTTGACAATCGCTGAATTCACCGCCTTGAGGGCACCTGTCACACGCAGACCCTGGGTGATGTCCATGAGTTGGATCGATGTCACATCGGTGGCCGCTAACTCGATCTGGCCGGCGACCGGGGAGACGGCAAGCTGTGGAGCAGGTGCCTTGCGCGCTGTGTAGGCGCGCCCCAAGGCCAAGGCAATCGCCAGCACAAGAAGAGCCGCTAAGGCCCAGCCTAGGGCGCGCTTCATTGAAGGCCCCCTTGACTTGGTGTGCCTGCGAACTGGGCCTCTGGGCTGGTGCCAAGCGACAAACCTCGCGCAAAAATAGCGGCCTGACAGGCAATGTAGGCCTGGGGGTCTAGGGTCATGTCATCTTTCAAGCACATACCGATTGAATGCTTCGACAGGATTAAAAACACCATGGACGCAATGACCCCGTAAACGGCCTGTTCCACATCGATGGCGCGGAATTCGCCCTGGTCAATGCCACGTTGCATCACCCGTTGGATTAACTTGTGGCCGGGGGTGACAACTTCAAGCTGGTAGAAAGCTGCAATCTCGGGAAAGTTGCGGCCTTCACTGATCATCAGTTTGCTGATCCCCGAGGCCTTGGTAGCGCCCACCCTGTCCCACCAAGTCTGCATGCAATAGCGCAGCATGTCGGCGCTGCTGCCTTGAAAGCTCTCGAATTCGGCATTCCACTGGGGGAATTGACCCGAGATGTTGTGCCGCACCACAGCCTTGAAAAGATCTTCTTTGCTGGGGAAATACAAAAACACCGTGCCTTTAGACACGCCGGCACGCTCGGCCACTTCTTCCATGCGGGTGGCAGCAAAGCCTTTTTCTACAAAGAGGTCGAGTGCCGCATCCAGGAGTTCACCCGGGCGCGCTTCTTTGCGCCTGGCCCGTTTGGGCGGGGTGGCACCGGGCTCACAGCAAATTTGAGAAAGCGGCATGCGGTAGATAGGCTATTACTGACTGATTGGTTAGTAATGTAGCCCTCCGGCACAGAGCGGTCAAGCAATCCCTGCCTGGGCTCAGTATGCGCAGTGGTCGCTCACTATTGGATTGTGAGCGGTGTTTTCGAAGCCCCGCTGCTCAGTAAAAAGCCTGCAGGCCGGTCTGTGCGCGGCCCAGGATCAGCGCATGCACATCATGCGTGCCTTCGTAGGTGTTGACCGTTTCCAGGTTGATCATGTGGCGGATCACGTGGTATTCGTCATGAATGCCGTTGCCGCCGTGCATGTCGCGCGCCATGCGGGCGATGTCCAGCGACTTGCCGCAGGAGTTGCGCTTGATCATCGAGATCATCTCCGGCGCGGCCTGGCCTTCGTCCATCAAGCGACCCACGCGCAGGCAGGCCTGCAGACCCAGAGCGATCTCGGTTTGCATGTCAGCGAGCTTTTTCTGGATCAGCTGGTTTTGCGCCAATGGGCGGTCGAACTGCTGGCGGTCCATGGTGTATTGGCGGGCACGCAGCCAACAGTCTTCAGCCGCACCCAGTGCGCCCCAGGCAATACCGTAACGGGCTTTGTTCAGGCAACCAAACGGGCCCTTCAAGCCGCTGACGTTCGGGAGCAGGTTGGCTTCGGGCACAAACACATCGTCCATGACGATTTCGCCGGTGATTGAAGCGCGCAAGCTCATCTTGCCTTCGATCTTCGGGGCGCTCAGGCCCTTCATGCCTTTTTCAAGGATGAAGCCGCGGATGCTTTCCTGGCCGCCGACCTGGCCGTCTGCGTCTTCGAGCTTGGCCCAGACCACGAAGACGTCGGCGATCGGGCTGTTGGTGATCCACATCTTGGCGCCCTTCATGATGAAGCCGCCGTCCACCGGCTTGGCGCGCGTGAGCATGCTGGCCGGGTCCGAGCCGTGGTTGGGTTCGGTCAGGCCGAAGCAGCCTACCCATTCGCCGGTGGCCAGTTTGGGCAAAAAGCGCTGGCGCTGCTCTTCGCTGCCATATTCGTTGATGGGGTGCATGACCAGCGAGCTTTGCACGCTGATGGCGCTGCGGTAACCGCTGTCCACGCGCTCGACTTCGCGGGCGATCAGGCCGTAGGCCACATAGCTCAGGCCGGCGCAGCCGTAGCCTTCAATGGTTGAGCCCAGAAAGCCCATGGCACCGGCTTCGTTCATGATCTCGCGGTCAAATTTTTCGTGGCGCGCGGCCATCAGCACACGGGTTTGCAGCTTTTCCTGGCAAAAGTTGTGCGCTGCATCGGCGATGGCGCGCTCGTCGTCGCTGAGCTGCTGGCTCAGAAAGAACGGGTCTTCCCAGCTGAATTTGGTGGCCATGGGCTGTCTCCTGTGTAGATTCGAAAAGTGTAGAGCTGATTGTTTGACAGTCATGAATAGCTGTCTAATACCGATTATCGATCCAACAATACATTTTTTATATTTATGGAATTTCGCCACCTGCGTTATTTTTTGGTTCTGGCCGAGGAACTTCACTTCGGCCGGGCGGCCCGGCGGCTGGCGATTTCACAGCCGCCGCTGTCGCTCAATATTCAACAGCTCGAAGCCTCGGTGGGCGCGCGCCTGCTCACGCGCAACAGCAAGTCGGTGCAGCTGACGGCTGCCGGGCTGGCCTTTGTGCCGGCAGCGCGCGCCTTGCTGGCGCAAGCCGCGCAGGCCGCCAGACTGGCCAAGGATGTGGGAGAAGGCATGGCCGGCAGCCTGACCATCGGCTTTTCCGGGACCATGCTGTTCAGCGGCCTGCCGGCCATCCTGACGCGTTTTCAAGCCGGCCACCCGCGGCTGCGGCTGCTACTCAAAGAGCTCAGCTCCAGTGAGCAACTGATGGAACTGGCGCAGGACCGCATCGACCTGGGTTTTGTGCACACCACGCGTGTGCCCACCGAGCTGTCACAAATTCGCGTGGCCAGCCAGCCGCTGGTGGCGTGTTTGCCGGCGGGGCATGCGCTGGCCGCGCAAACAGACCTGGACCTGGCGCAGCTCAAGGGCGAGCCCTTTGCTGTGGTGTCCAAGGCGGTGTCGCCGGACTACCATGAGCGCATCCTGGCCTTGTGCGCCGCATCGGGGCTGGACCCGGAGATCCGCTTTGAATTGCGGCATTGGCTGAGCGTGGTCTCGCTGGTAGCGCAAGGCATGGGTGTGGCGCTGGTGCCCGCAGCACTGGCGCAGTCGGCATTGGCCGGTGCGGTGTTTGTGCCGCTGCAAGACCAGCGCATGCGCTACGAAACGCAATGCCTCTGGAAAACCAGCCGTGACAGCCCGGCCCTGAGCGCCTTTGTCCATGCGGTGCAGGCGAGTTTGCCGGCCGCGCTCTAACGGTGGGCGCGGTGAGAGGCAAAATCAGGCAAAGACACTACTCTTCAAGGAAAAAGTTAAATGAGCGATTTGCAGACCATCACTTTGGGCGGCGGATGTTTTTGGTGCACCGAAGCGGTGTTTGTGAAGGTGCGCGGCGTGACCGATGTGGAATCCGGCTATTGCAATGGCCACGTGGCCAAGCCAAGCTACGAACAGGTTTGCAGCGGCGACACCGGTCACAACGAAGTAGTCAAGCTGGTGTTTGACCCGGCGCAGATCAGCCTGCGTGAGATTCTGGAAATCTTTTTTGTGATCCACGACCCGACCACGCTGAACCGCCAGGGCAATGATGCCGGCACGCAGTACCGCAGCGGCATCTATTTCTCTACACCTGAGCAGGGCGAGATCGCCAGCATCATGCTTGCCGAGATGACGCAGGCCAAGCTGTTCGGCCGGCCCATCGTCACCGAGGTGCTGCCCTTGAGCAACTACTGGCCGGCTGAGGACTATCACCAGGACTTTTTTGAGCGCAATCCTTTTCAAGGCTATTGCATGGCCGTGGCGGCGCCCAAGGTCGAGAAGTTTCGCAAGACCTTTGCCAGGCTGGTCAAGGCCTAGCTTCCCGCAGGCAGCGCAGCGCAACCGGGCTGCCGTAACAGCGTCAAAGCTAAGATCAGCGCCATGAATTCACTGGTGCTGAGCTCGCTGTTGCCCGTTATTTTGCTGATCAGCGCCGGCTTTGCCGCCGCACGACTGGACTGGGTCCGCGAGACGGCAGTCAAGGATCTGTCCAAGCTGGTGTTTTTATTACTCACGCCGGCGCTGTTGTTTCTAACCATGAGTCGAGTGCACCTTGAGCAGCTCGACTTCAAGCCCGTGGCAGCTTACTTTGTGGCCGTCGGCCTGTTGTTTGGCAGCACTTTTTTGTTGCAAGGCTTTAACCGCCGCGCCGCGGTTTTGGCCCTCGCAGCCACGTACTCCAACACCGTCATGATTGGCATTGCCTTGGTCTTTCTGGTCTACGGCCCGGACGGGCTGGTTACGCTGCTGACTTTGGTGGCCGTGCATTCACTGGTGCTGTTGACCAGTGCGACGGTGATGCTGGAACTCGCTGTGGCGCGCGAGCAGTTGCCCGGTGCCTCCACGCGCCACGCGCTGACCACGGCGCTGCATGCCCTTAAAAACAGCATCTTGCATCCCGTGACGCTGCCCCTGCTCTTGGGCTTGCTGTTTGCCCAAACCGGTTGGCAACTCCCTCCGGCGATTCAAACCCCGCTGGAGCTGATGGCCAAGGCCTTCAGCCCGGTGGCTTTGATGCTGGTCGGTATCACGCTGGCCTTCACGCAAGTGGGTGTCCATTGGCGGGCGGCCCTGGTGTTGGCCAGTGTGAAGAACATCCTGCACCCGCTGCTGGTTTTTGCGTTGTGCCTCTGGATGGATGTGAGCGGCCTGCCGATGGCGGTGATGGTGGCAGCTGCAGCGCTGCCCATGGGTGCCAATGTGTTTTTATTTTCGCAGCGCTATGGCGTCGCCCAGGAACTCATCACTGCCAGCGTGGCCGTGTCTACCGTTTTGTCTGTGCTGACTTTGACTCTGGCGCTCATGCTGGTGAGCTAAAGCGCAGCGTGTCGGGGCTGATACTTACTGAGAGATCTTGCGCGCTTCTTCGACCTGGAATTCGAAATAGTGCTGAAAGCTCAAGGCCAGACTGGCCGTCAGTGCAGTGGTGCCGCCCAGCAATGCCGCTGCCACGGCCAAAATAGTCAGCCAGCTGGTCTGGCCCGCACGCGCATCCGGTGCGGCAGCAGGGTTGAAGCGGGCATTCCATTTTTCAGTGGAAGTCAGCCCGTAAACAATGGCAGTCAGCGCGCAAGCGGCCATGGTAAAGCCGAGCAGCGGAATGAGCAGCCAACTCAGCGCGTCGTCAACGCCGAACTGTTGCATGCGCTGGATGCCGTAGATGCCCAGCGCGGTGGGTATGGGCATGGCCCAGCCCAGTGTGTCACTCAGTCCGTGCAGGTAAAAGCGGTGCAAACCCAGAGGTCCCCCCAGAAAAGTGAGCCAGGTGGTCAGAGTTTTGTTTTTCATGCGGGCCAATCGGAACGAGGATTTTTTGCTTTTAAGCGACCCGTGCATTACACCGCAGTTGATTGCGGCGGGCGGCTGTTTCCTGCGCCCAGGGTTTTTTCCATCAACACCACATCAAGCCAGCGCTCAAACTTCCAGCCGCAAGACTTCAGCACACCCACCTGCTCAAAACCGACACTGCGGTGCACGCCGATGGAGCCGGCGTTGGCCGAGTCGCCAATCACGGCGATCAGCTTGCGCACGCCGGCTGCTTGTGCCTGTGCCGCCAGTTCTGCCAGCAAAGCGCGTCCTAGACCGCGCCGGTGCGCATCGGGAGCCAGGTAAATGGAGTCTTCAGCCGAAAAGCGGTAAGCCGGCCGCGGCTTGAACCAGTTGCAGTAGGCGAAACCCAGAATACGGCCGCCTTCCTCTGCCACCAGGAAAGGCAGATGCCGGGCCAGCACCTCGGCGCGGCGGGCCCTCATGTCGGCCAGCGTGGGGGGCTCGGTTTCAAAGGTGCCGCTGCCGTGCAGCACGTGGTGGCCGTAAATCGCGGTGATGGCCGGCAGGTCTGGTTCTTGGCTTGGGCGCAGGATAGTCATGGGTGCTCGCTTGGCTGTGTCTCGGGCTATAATCTGCGGCTTTGCAGCAATTCGCTGGCCGGGTGGCCATGTCGTGTGTCTCAAGCGCTGCAAACTCATGTTGG
>JBILIK010000107.1:0-2610 GCA_044350025.1 Polaromonas sp.
TGCGAGTTTCCAGCGCGACTTGCTCCGAGAGGCTGCGCACCACACCATCACCTTGCGTCTGGTCCACGATGTAGACGGGGGGAGCCGAAGCCGCGTCACCATCGCGGTCGTGCTTGGCTTGCAAAACTGCTCTGCTGATACCGCCCAAAGTGTCAAAGTAGGTGTCTATGCTGGTGACGCCCAATTCCACTGAGTCCAGGTTCTGGTACGTCAGTGACACATCAGCCAGCACACTCTTGAGCAATTGGTTATTACGCACTGGTTTGCCTTCACGGCCGTAGGCAAAGCCTTTGCGCGAAGTGAATGCATCGCCCAGTTCATCTTCTTTTTGCCAAGCAGAACTGTCGACCAGCATGTTCACATTGGAGCCGTAGGCGCCTTCTGTGTTGCCGAAAACGCGCAGCGAGGCAGATTCCAGATCGCCGCCATGCTCAGCCATATAGGCCAGGGCATGCTTGCGGATGAAGTTCATTTCAGGCGCCTCATCTGCACTGGCGGCCAGAAAGCTGGCTTCCGCCAGTAGCTTGATTTGCATGGGCAGCAAATCGCGGAAGATGCCTGACAGAGTGATCACCACATCAATGCGAGGACGCTTAAGTACATCGAGCGACACCAATTGAGCACCTGCGAGCCTGCCGTAGCTGTCAAACCTTGGCGTCACACCCATCAAAGCCAAGGCTTGTGACATCGGGCCACCCTCGGTTTTGAGGTTGTCAGTGCCCCACAAAACCATGGCGATAGATTCCGGTACGCCAGAGCCGTCTTGCGCGTATCGCTCCAGCAACTTGGCAGCTTGTTTTTGACCATCGCGCACTGCAAAAGCGCTAGGCAGTTTGAAAGGGTCCAGTCCGTGCAAATTGCGGCCTGTGGGCAAGACGTCCGGGTTGTGCAACAGATCACCGCCCGGTGCCGGCAGGGCATAACGGCCGTCGAGCGCGCGCAGCAGGCCGTTGAGCTCACTTTCCTGGCTCAAGAGGAGGTTGGATTGCACCAGTTGGTGCAGCGATACTCTCTGGGCATCGTTAAGGTGTTTGGCATGGCGGTTCAATGATTCTTCGCTGGCCCCATCAACCAATTCCTCCAGCAAAGCAGGCTCCTCGATACCCATGGCCATCGACATGGCTTTCAAGGTGGTCAGGCGCTGCTCGCGTGTCGGCAGTTGCCCAATGACGTGCAAACCCTCTGGAATCAAGGCGTACTCGAGCTCCAGAAGTTGATCAATCAAGTCGGTGATCCAAGGCTCAACCAAGTTGGCTTGCGACTGAATTTGTTCAGGAACGCGCAACTCCAGGCTGCGAGCTTGTTGGTGAATCATGGTTGCCAGGTCACTGCGCTCTTCGCTGATCTCATCGTCCAGTGCGCGCCAACGGTCCAGCGTCTGCTTCAAGTCCAGCAGTCCTTTGTACAGACCTGACTCCGCAAAAGTAGGAGGCAAATAACTCAACAAGGTGGCGCTGCCACGGCGCTTGGCAATCGTGCCTTCTGAGGGATTGTTAGAAGCGTAAAAATACAGGTTCGGCAAGTCTTGAATCAGTCGGTCTGGCCAGCAGTTGCCCGATAAACCGGCTTGCTTGCCCGGCATGAATTCAAGGGCGCCGTGTGTTCCGAAGTGCAGTACGGCGTCAGCATTGAAGCCGGTGCGCAGGTAGCGATAAAAAGCACTGAAGGCGTGCGTCGGTGCAAAACCTGCTTCGAACAGCAGGCGCATCGGATCACCTTCGTAGCCAAATCCGGGTTGGATGCAAACCAGGGCTTGTCCGAACTGCACGCCCTGCACAAACATGCCTTGTCCGTTGGTCAGTTGTTTGCCGGGTGCCGGGCCCCATTGCGCTTCAATCTGCTTTAGCCAACGCTCATTTTGGATGTGCTCTGATGTTGGAATAATGTGATGAACGTTGGCGTCAGCGCCAAAGGTTTCGCGGTTGCCATTGAGCACGCGATCACGAAGATCGTCCGCGTTGGCAGGTACCTCGATGTCATAGCCCTCATTGGCGAGCGTTTTCAAGGTATTGAAAAGAGACTCAAAGACCGAAAGATAAGCCGCAGTCCCAACGTTGCCGCTGTTGGGTGGGAAGTTGAAGATAACCAGTGCTATTTTTCTTTCGCTTCGCTTTTTCAGGCGCATGCGGATTAACTTTTCTACCCGCTTGGACAGCATGTCTGTGCGTTCAGCACAGGTGAACATATCCTGCGTTTGGTGCTCTTGTGTGAACGTGCAGTTTCTCTCGCAACCCGTACAGCTGGTGCCTGGAGCGCCAGGACGGCCGCCGTAGACCATGGGTATGGTGGAGCCATCCAACTCGGGAATGGCAACCATGATGGTGCTTTCAACCGGCAACAGGCCGCGTTGTGAGCCGCCCCACTGGTCCAGTGATTGAAATTCCACCGGGTGGGCTGCAATGTACGGCACATCGAGCTTGGCCAGAATTTCTTCGGCTGCCTTGGCGTCGTTGTAAGCAGGTCCGCCAACCAGTGAAAACCCTGTCAGGGACACCAGAGCGTCCACGCGGCTTTTGCCATCATTCAAAAAGAAGTTCTCAATGGCGGGACGAGAATCCAGACCACTGGCAAAAGCGGGTATCACGCGCAAGCCGCGTGCCTCAAGTGCAG